>NZ_JBWKPE010000004.1:0-464591 GCF_059418085.1 Pseudomonas sp. GW821-FHT09C10 | reverse complement strand
GCCATGATCAAACTCTTCAGTTCAAACATCTTTGGGTTTTTAAGAAACCCTAAACTTGGCTCAGCAATCGTTGGTTACATCTTTGATTTCTCGCGGAGTAACTTGTGATGCTGATAATCTTGTTGACTATCAGTCTGACTCCACAAGCACCCACACGAATTGCTTGATTCAGTTGTTAAAGAGCGATTGGTTAAGATCTTTCGTCTCAACCGAGGCGCGCATTCTACAGCAGCCTCATTTGCTGTCAAGTGATTATTTTCAGAAGCTTTCGAAGATTTCTTCAACAACTTCAACCACTTGCGCTTTCGATCTCTCGTCAGCGGGAGGCGAATTCTACAGCGTTACACGCTGCTGTCAACACCTCTTTTTCTGCGCTTTCGACCGAGAAGATCGAATCGTTAATAGTGCCAAACAACACGACTCTATCAACTCCTTCTGGGCTTCGATGAACTGAAGCAATCCGCTGCCTTATTCTGCATAACTCGTTGTTTACCAAGGAGTTTTACGTTTCGACTGCGCCGGAAGTGGGGCGAATTATAGACGTCCAGAATCTGCCGTCAACACTTAATTTGGTTTTCCTATCAATCTACCGAAACTGATTAAAAAACCACCAAAAAAGCCCTCTATATAGAAGATCGCTCCTAGATAACTCCCGCTTCTTTTAAAGCCTTCACATTCGCCGAGCCCAACCCCAACACATCCTGCAGCACCTTGGCCGTATGCTGCCCCAATAGAGGAGGCGCAGTACGGTATTCCACAGGCGTCTTGGATAACCGAATCGGACTGGCCACCAGCGGCACCACCCCTGACAACGCATGTGGCAGCTGTATCGCCAACCCTCGTGCCTTCACCTGAGGATCTGCAAACACCTGGGCCAGGTCATTGATCGGCCCGCAAGGCACACCAACCCGCTCCAGTTGTGACACCCACTCAGTCGTCGTCTTGAAGACCGTAACCTGGCGAATCAATGGAATCAGCTCAGCGCGGTTGGCTACCCGCACCTTATTAGTAGAGAACCGTGGGTCATCCGCCCACTGCGGCTGCCCAGCCACTTCGGCGAACTTGCGAAATTGCCCGTCATTACCCACGGTCAATATGAAATCGCCATCCGCCGTAGGGAAATCCTGATAAGGCACGATATTCGGATGAGCATTACCCAGTCGTTTTGGCGCCGCTCCCGTGGCCAGGTAGTTCATCGCCTGGTTAGCCAGGCAGGCCACCTGCACATCAAGCAACGCCATATCGATATGCTGCCCACCACCGTCATGATCCCGATGCGCCAGCGCAGCCAGGATCGCCACCGTCGAGTAGAGCCCAGTGAGAATGTCAGTCAACGCCACCCCCACCTTCACCGGCCCGGCCCCCTCATCACCTTCCGGCCGGCCGGTAAGACTCATCAGCCCACCCAACCCCTGGATCATGAAGTCATACCCCGCGCGAGCGGCATATGGCCCCGTCTGCCCGAAGCCAGTAATCGAGCAGTAGATCAACTCCGGATTCACCTTCTTGAGCGACTCGTAGTCCAACCCATACGCCGCCAGTCCACCCACCTTGAAGTTTTCGATCAAGATGTCGGACTTGGCCGCCAGATCTCTCACCAGTTGCTGACCCTCCGGCCGCGTAAAATCGATAGTCACCGACTCTTTGTTGCGATTAGCCGACAAGTAGTACGCCGCTTCACTCGTATTCTCGCCATCCACGTCCTTAAGGAAGGGCGGCCCCCAAGCACGCGTATCGTCACCGCTACCAGGTCGCTCGACCTTGATCACCTCAGCCCCAAGATCCGCAAGGATCTGCCCGGACCAAGGGCCTGCCAACACTCGCGATAAATCCAATACCCGCAGATGCGAAAGCGCGCCCATGCCGTCCCCCTATTAATAGAACGCCTGAAGACCGGTTTGCGCGCGTCCCAGAATCAGGGCGTGCACGTCATGGGTACCCTCATAGGTGTTAACCACCTCAAGATTCACCAGATGACGCGCCACCCCGAACTCATCGGAGATGCCGTTGCCCCCCAACATGTCCCGCGCCATACGTGCGATGTCCAAGGACTTGCCGCATGAGTTGCGCTTCATGATCGATGTGATTTCAACCGCAGCCGTTCCCTCTTCCTTCATACGCCCCAGGCGCAGGCAGCCTTGCAGCGCCAGGGTGATTTCGGTCTGCATATCGGCCAACTTCTTCTGGATCAATTGAGTTGCCGCCAATGGCCGGCCGAACTGCTGACGATCCAGGGTGTACTGGCGAGCGGTGTGCCAGCAAAACTCCGCAGCCCCCAAAGCCCCCCAGGAGATGCCATAACGCGCCGAGTTCAGGCAGGTGAAGGGACCCTTCAAGCCGCGCACATCCGGGAAAATGTTCTCTTCCGGCACAAACACGTTATCCATCACGATCTCACCGGTGATGGAGGCGCGCAGGCCGACCTTGCCGTGAATCGCCGGCGCACTCAGGCCCTTCCAGCCTTTCTCCAGGACAAACCCACGAATATCCCCAGCATCGTCCTTGGCCCACACCACAAACACGTCCGCAATCGGGCTATTGGTGATCCACATTTTTGCGCCGCTCAGGCTGTAGCCGCCATCCACTTTGCGTGCACGAGTAACCATCGCGCCGGGATCGGAACCGTGATCAGGCTCGGTCAAACCAAAGCAGCCAATCCATTCGCCCGAGGCCAATTTCGGCAAGTACTTCTGCTTTTGCGCTTCGGTGCCGAACTCATTGATAGGCACCATCACCAGTGACGACTGCACACTCATCATCGAGCGATAACCGGAGTCGACGCGCTCAACCTCACGCGCAATCAGGCCGTAGCTGACGTAGTTCAAACCACTGCCCCCGTACTGCTCAGGAATCATCGCCCCCAGCAAACCGGTCTCACCCATTTCACGGAAAATCGCCGGATCGGTCTTTTCATGGCGAAAAGCTTCGAGCACACGCGGCGCCAGCTTGTCCTGGGCGAATTGCTCAGCACTGTCGCGCACCATGCGCTCCTCTTCGGTGAGCTGTTGATCCAGCAGCAGTGGATCGATCCAGTTGAAGCTTGCCTTGCCAGCCATGAATGAGTCCTCGCAAAGAAAATCAGAAGTCGTGCATGGAGCCTAGGCCGGGCAGGCAGGGAGAGCAAACGAGGTTTTTGCATAGGCTTGTGATAATTTCTCACTTCGTAACGCCTATAAGCGGCGCAGTTGCACTTTTTATGTGAGGACAAGGTATATGCGCAGGAAAATTCCCAGCACCACCGCCCTTGTCAGTTTTGAAGCGGCAGCCCGCCACGAGAGCTTTACCAAGGCGGCGCATGAGCTTTCCATCACCCAAGGCGCCATTTGCCGACAGATCGCCAGCCTGGAGGAGTTTTTAAGTGTCGAGCTGTTTCGGCGCTCACGGCGCGGGGTAAAGCTGACGGAGGCGGGACTTTCATACAGCCGTCGCGTGGCCACCCAGCTGGACGCTGTGGAGCGCGATACCCTGTCCGTCATGGGGCAGCAAGGCGCAAACACCATTGAACTGGCCGTGGTACCCACTTTTGGTACGCAATGGTTGATCCCTCGCCTCAAGGACTTTCAACGAGAGCATCCGGAGGTGACGGTAAACCTGACTAACCGCACGCGTCCTTTTCTATTTGCGGATACGGAATTCGACGCAGCAATTTACTTCGGCGACGCAGATTGGTCCGGCACCGAATCCCACAGGCTAATGGGAGAAAATCCTGTCCCCGTGTGCAGCCCGCGACTATTGGGCGAACTTGAGCGATTCACCCCCCAGGAGATTGCAGAACTGCCATTGCTGCAGCAGACCACCCGCCCCTACGCCTGGCGCCAATGGTTCAACGCCCAGCAACTGAACGTGCCCCGCGACATGACAGGCCCACGTTACGAGCTATTCTCGATGTTGTCTCAAGCCGCCATGCATGACATGGGTATTGCACTGATCCCGCCATTCCTTATCCAGCGAGAACTGGACGAGCAGCGACTGGTGATCGCAAGCCCGCAGGCACTGACCAGTTCGAAGGCTTATTACCTGATGATTCCTGACAGAAAAGTCGAATCCGCTTCACTGCACGCGTTCAGAGACTGGTTGATAGACCAATCGCAGCGCTACAGCCCCAGCATTTAAAGGACAAGCCTCACATGCTGACTTTGTAGTCAACTAAATCTCAAGCCTACAGATATACGTATATGTCGCATTTAAGCAGACTGTACCTGTGAGCCTGAAACAAGGCTTAAAGCCATGGTTTTCGTGGCTTGTAGCGACTCCTATCAGCCAATGCCCGACTATTCACATCAACGATGGAAAAAAACACACGAACCAGCTGAAGCCCTTTAAACACCTGTATTTAAAGAGGTTATTTCAGACCATTGCGACAATCAGTCACAGGGTGACTTGTAGTTAATTTTTCGTCACCCGTCATAATCCCTTGAAGGCCGTAAAGTTCGCCTGCAAAATGCCGCGCCCCGCTCTCATTTCAGCGGGATCGTGCTGATCGGCCGCCCCAGCTGCGCCACTCGCGGTGCACTGGCCTTTTTACAAAAAGATCAAAAGCAAAAAGATCATGCAGGAGATTTGACGTGCACATTGGTGTTCCTCTCGAAACCCAGACCGGTGAAACGCGGGTGGCTGCCACCCCGGAAACCATCAAGAAGCTGATCGGCCAGGGCCATAAGGTCACTGTTCAAAGCGATGCAGGCCTCAACGCCAGCATCGTCGACAGTGCCTATGAAGCGGCAGGCGCGACCATTGGCAGTGCCGGCGATGCGTTTGGCGCCGAGCTGATTCTCAAGGTGGTCGCCCCCAGCGACAGCGAACTGGCGCTGATCAAAAGCGGCACTGTGTTGGTGGGCATGCTCAATCCGTTCAGCAACGAAACCATTGCCAAGCTGGCCGAACAGGGCATCACTGCCTTTGCGCTGGAAGCTGCGCCACGTACCTCGCGGGCCCAGAGCCTCGACGTGCTGTCTTCCCAGGCCAACATCGCCGGTTATAAAGCCGTGTTGCTCGCCGCCCATCATTACCCGCGCTTCATGCCGATGCTGATGACCGCCGCCGGTACGGTCAAAGCCGCGCGCGTGCTGATCCTCGGCGCCGGTGTTGCAGGCCTTCAAGCCATCGCCACGGCGAAACGCCTGGGCGCGGTGATCGAAGCATCCGACGTGCGCCCTGCGGTAAAAGAGCAGATCGAGTCGCTCGGCGCCAAGTTCGTCGACGTGCCCTACGAGACAGATGAAGAAAGTGAATGCGCCGTCGGCGTCGGCGGTTATGCGCGCCCAATGCCGACCAGCTGGATGCAGCGCCAGGCCCTGGCGGTGCACGAACGCGCCAAGCAGGCCGACATTGTCATCACCACCGCCCTGATCCCCGGCCGCAAGGCACCGACCCTGCTCAGCGCCGACACCGTCGCGCAGATGAAGCCCGGCTCGGTGGTCATCGACCTCGCCGCCGCCCAGGGTGGCAACTGCCCGCTGACCGTCGCCGACCAGGTGGTGGTGGAGAACGGCGTGATCATCTGCGGCCCGACCAACCTCGCCGGCGCCGTCGCCGCCGATGCATCGGCCTTGTATGCGCGCAACCTGCTGGACTTCCTGAAGCTGGTCTTCAACAAGGAAGGGCAGTTTGAACTCAACCTCGAAGACGACATCGTCGCCGCGTGCCTCATGTGCCGCGACGGCCAAGTCATCCGCAAAAACGCCTAAGCAGGGATTCAGACGATGGAAGAGCTTATCTCCCCCGGTATCTACAACCTGATCATCTTTGTGCTGGCGATTTATGTCGGTTACCACGTGGTCTGGAACGTAACGCCCGCACTGCACACACCGTTGATGGCAGTGACCAACGCCATTTCAGCGATTGTGATTGTCGGCGCCATGCTCGCGGCAGCGCTGACCGTTACGCCACTGGGCAAGACCATGGGCACCCTGGCTGTGGCCCTCGCAGCCGTGAACGTGTTCGGCGGTTTCCTGGTAACTCGCAGGATGCTGGAGATGTTCAAGAAGAAAGCCCCGAAAGTAAAAGAAGAGGCGCCGAAGTAATGAGCATGAATCTGGTGACGACGCTGTACCTGATCGCGTCGATCTGCTTTATCCAGGCCCTCAAAGGCCTGTCGCATCCCACTACGTCACGACGCGGCAACCTGTTCGGCATGCTCGGCATGGCGCTGGCGGTACTCACGACCGTGGGCCTCATCTATAAGCTCGGCGCTGAGCTGGCCACCGCCGGTATCGGCTACGTGATCGTCGGCCTGCTGGTCGGCGGCACCGCCGGCTCGATCATGGCAAAGCGCGTAGAAATGACCAAGATGCCCGAACTGGTCGCCTTCATGCACAGCATGATCGGCCTGGCCGCGGTGTTTATCGCGATTGCCGCCGTGGTCGAGCCACAGTCCCTGGGCATCGTCAAACACCTGGGCGATGCGATCCCGGCGGGCAACCGCCTGGAGCTGTTCCTCGGCGCGGCCATCGGCGCAATTACCTTCTCCGGTTCGGTGATCGCGTTCGGCAAGCTCTCGGGCAAGTACAAGTTCCGCCTGTTCCAAGGCGCACCGGTACAGTTTGGCGGCCAGCACAAGATCAACCTGGTACTCGGCCTCGCAACCCTGGGCCTGGGCCTGGCGTTCATGTTCACCGGCAACCTCACCGCCTTTGCGCTGATGCTGGCATTGGCGTTCGTGCTCGGCGTGCTGATCATCATCCCGATTGGCGGCGCCGATATGCCGGTTGTTGTGTCGATGCTCAACAGCTACTCCGGCTGGGCAGCGGCGGGCATCGGCTTCTCGTTGAACAACTCGATGCTGATCATTGCCGGTTCGCTGGTGGGTTCAAGCGGTGCGATCCTGTCGTACATCATGTGCAAGGCGATGAACCGCTCCTTCTTTAATGTACTGCTCGGCGGTTTCGGCAATGCGCCGGATGCCGGCGCTGCAGCGGGTTCTAAAGAAGCACGCCCGGTGAAGTCCGGTTCGGCCGACGACGCCACCTTCCTGCTGACCAACGCCGACACCGTGATCATCGTTCCAGGCTATGGCCTGGCAGTGGCACGGGCACAGCATGCCCTGAAGGAACTGACCGAGAAACTGACCCACCGTGGCGTGACCGTGAAATACGCGATCCACCCGGTGGCCGGCCGTATGCCTGGGCATATGAACGTCCTGCTGGCCGAGGCGGAAGTGCCTTACGACCAGGTGTTCGAGATGGAGGATATCAACTCCGAATTCGGCCAGGCTGACGTGGTGCTGGTGCTGGGCGCGAACGACGTGGTCAACCCGGCCGCCAAGAACGACCCCAACTCGCCGATTGCCGGCATGCCGATCCTGGAAGCGTTCAAGGCCAAGACCATCATCGTCAACAAGCGCTCGATGGCCAGTGGTTACGCCGGGCTGGATAACGAACTGTTCTACCTGGACAAGACCATGATGGTCTTTGGTGATGCCAAGAAGGTCATCGAAGACATGGTCAAGGCCGTCGAGTAACACTGCGCCAGAGCAATACCCGAAACCCTGGCCTCCAGTAGGCTGGGGTTTTTTATTACCCTATGAAACCCGACCAAAGGCTCTAAATCGCTGCCCCGCATTCGACCATGGTAGCGGGCCGAAACTTTTTGAAATCACTACACTGCCCACCTTGCTTCCGTAGCCTGAGATAACAATTCATGTACCGTGATCGTATCCGCTTGCCTTCGTTGTTGAACAAGGTCATGAGCGCGGCAGACGCCGCCGCACTGATCGAGGACGGCATGACCGTCGGCATGAGCGGCTTCACCCGTGCCGGTGAAGCCAAGGCCGTCCCCCACGCCCTGGCCGAACGCGCCAAGACGTCCCCGCTGAAAATCACCCTGATGACCGGCGCCAGCCTGGGTAACGACCTGGACAAGCAGTTGACCGAAGCCGGCGTGCTGTCCCGACGCATGCCGTTCCAGGTCGATAGCACGTTGCGCAAGGCGATCAACGCCGGCGAGGTGATGTTTATCGATCAGCACCTGTCGGAAACAGTCGAGCAACTGCGCAACAACCAGCTCAAGCTGCCGGACATAGCCGTCATCGAGGCCGTTGCGATCACCGAACAAGGCCATATCGTGCCCACCACGTCTGTGGGTAACTCCGCCAGCTTCGCGATTTTCGCCAAGCAAGTGATCGTCGAGATCAACCTGGCACACAACCCGAATCTGGAAGGGCTGCACGACATCTATATTCCGACCTACCGGCCAACCCGTACGCCGATCCCCCTGGTAAAGGTCGACGACCGCATCGGCAGCACCGCGATCCCGATCCCGCCGGAGAAGATCGTCGCCATCGTGATCACCAATCAGGCCGACTCAGCCTCCACCGTGACACCACCCGACAGCGATACCCAGGGCATCGCCAACCACCTGATCAACTTCCTCAAGCAGGAAGTGGACGCCGGGCGCATGACCAACAAGCTTGGCCCGCTGCAGGCCGGGATCGGCAATATTGCCAACGCAGTGATGTGCGGCCTGATCGATTCGCCGTTCGAAGACCTGACCATGTATTCGGAAGTGTTGCAGGACTCGACGTTCGACCTGATCGACGCCGGCAAACTGAGCTTTGCCTCGGGCAGCTCGATCACCCTGTCGGAGCGGCGCAATGCCGACGTGTTCGGCAACCTGGAGCACTACAAAGACAAGCTGGTGCTGCGCCCGCAGGAAATTTCCAATCACCCTGAAGTAGTGCGGCGCCTGGGCATTATCGGCATCAACACGGCGCTGGAGTTCGACATCTACGGCAACGTCAACTCCACCCACATCTGCGGCACGCGGATGATGAACGGCATCGGCGGTTCCGGCGACTTCGCGCGCAACGCGCATCTGGCGATCTTCGTCACCAAGTCGATTGCCAAGGGCGGCGCGATTTCCAGCGTGGTGCCGATGGTCAGCCATGTGGACCACACCGAACACGACGTCGACATCCTGGTCACCGAAGTCGGCCTCGCCGACCTGCGGGGCCTGGCGCCGCGGGAGCGGGCCCGGGTGATCATCGACAACTGTGTGCATCCGGCATACCGCGATGCGCTGAACAGTTACTTCAACTCGGCCTGCGCCATCGGCGGACACACCCCACACATCCTGCGCGAAGCACTGAGTTGGCACATTAACCTGGAAGAAACCGGGCATATGCTCAAGGCCTGATTGATACAGATTCGAGCTGACGCAAACACAGTTTCGTCAGCTCGATGCCACACTCCTCACTTCTTGAAAAAACTGTACTGCTGTACCGGTCATTTCCTACCGAAAATTCCCACACTCACGTCACAAAATACTTATTTCGCACTATTTCAGTGCAGACAGGTACAGTTGCCCCATTTCCGTACAGTACAGCACCTATAAACAGTTAACTGGCCCCTCACAATACAGGTGAACTGTATCTAGAGAGTCTTGCGCCGGAAGAGGATCATTGGCATCAGTTAAACCACTACCTAATCCCGCCACAAGCGGAAGGATGTCATCATGGAACGTACACTCAGTTCCGAACTGTTCTTCGAAGAAAAAGCTGTAAACACCCAGGCTTCCCTGCCTTTGCGCGTTCTCGCCAACCTGATGTTGTGGCAGCGCCGCATCTCCAGCCGCCATCAACTGGCTCGTCTGGATTCGCGTCTGCTGGCTGATGCCGGTATCAGCGAAGCTCAACGCTATGAAGAGCTGAGCAAGCCGTTCTGGCGTTAATTGACGCCCGCTGGCCCTGACCTACCGGGTCCACTGCCAGCACTGATTTGTCAAAACAAAGCCCGCCCCGGGAGACCGGAGGCGGGCTTTGTTGTTTTCCGGGAGAGCCTTCTTTCCGTCCAAACAGAAACCCTTTATCCGAACCAGTACAGTTTAAAAAATATAACAGTTAAGCAGTACAATTAAACATCGGTGTATCTGTAACGGTCAGAGCCACTCGCCCACCATGGTGTTCCAGGACCTCACGAAAGGCGCTCACCATGGACACCCAACCCTCTCTCTATAAACGGCTGTTACACAGGACAGCTTCCACGCTGGCCAAATGGCTCCGCCACGCCTACGAACGCCGCCAACTGGCGCAGCTCGATCTTCGAGAACTCTCCGATGTCGGCATCAGCCCGGGAGACCGAATGGCCGAGTTGTCCAAGCCGTTCTGGCGAGACTAGGCAGTCAAGAAGCTTTCCGAACGGATAAACAGCGGCTTAATATCCATGCACAACGTGGCGAACCGTTTAGGACAGGCGTCTGATTCCCAATGGCCGCCCTGCGCCACCTTATTCGTTCACCTACAGGAGTCACCCCATGTCCCGTATTCGCCTGCTGAGTGCTGCTGCCCTGCTGGCCCTGGCCACCAACGCCAGCGCATCCAGCTTCATCGTGACCACTGACTCCATCGTCGGCGCACTGAAGGCTACTTCCGACGCCACCTCAGATGCCACTTCGTCACTGCGGGATAACAAGGTCGTGCGCGCCGCCCGTGACGACGCAGCCAGCTTCGTCGCAAGCGAAGGCGCCATTCGTGGTGTGAAGCTGGAAAGCGCCCTGGCCCAGATCCGCCAACAAGCGCCGCAACTGAACACCGCGACTGACGCACAGCTGGCCCAAGCCATCCTGGCTATTTGAGTGAGTTGACCCAAAGGGAGCGCCCGTCGCTCCCCGATGCCGCCGCACTGGCTCTCGTCCGGGCATTACGCTAGCCTTGGCGCTCGTTTTCAGTTGTCGAGTCCCATGGCTTTTTCATACCGCCTGCTAATAGTCCCTGTGTGTTTGTGTGCCAACTGGTCGCCATTGGCTTCGGCCTTCGACCTGACCATCCAAGGTACCGTCGCGAGTGCGTACGCCACCAGCAAGGTGACCTCCGCGCCTTTCGACCGGAAAGTAGTCGTGGCGGCCCAGGATGATGCCGCTGCGTTTATCGCCACTGACGGCCAATGGCGGGGCGCACGGCTGGAATCCGCGCTGGATTACCTGCGCCGTACCCAACCAAAACTTAACGCCAGCGACCTTGAACTGGCGCAGGCAATTCTCGTCCAATAATCATCTTTGTATTTCGGAGTCATTCCATGCGTAGCCCGCTGATCGCCGCCACCCTTGGCCTGCTGTTGTTGGCCGACGTTGCCCAGGCACATACCCTGGTGGCCACCAGTAACATCATTGTTCGCGCCTCTGGCCGCACCATTGATTTCACTTCGGACACCACCACCTCCATCCGCGACTCCAAAGTCGTGCGCGAAGCCCACGATGACGCGGCCAGTTTCGTCGCCACCAACGGCGAGATCCGCGGCGCGCAGTTGGAAGCCGCCTTCGACACCCTGCGCACCCGCCTGCCGGAAGCGCGCGATGCCAGTGACCAGACCCTCGCCGAAGCCATTCTCGCTCTGTGAGGCGCCTTGTCGCCTGGCTCCTGGCCGGGACTGTGCTGCTGTGTGCCAGTGCAGCCCAGGCCAGCCTGCAACTGCGGCTCAAGACAGATGGCTTGAGCCCGGCCGAACAGCAGGCCAGCCAGGCATTGCTCGATGAGGCGATGCGTTCGCTGCCACCGCGCTTCGTCGAGCAGTTGGACCGGCGCATTGATGTCGGCTGGACCGACAAGATGCCCGAAAATGCCTATGGCCAGGCTTCGTTGGTGTCCGAGCTGGACCTCAACCGCAACCTGCTCGACAGTCTGACCGACGGCAGCGCCGCCACACAGAAAACCAATCGCCCCCACGGCACCGTGCGCCGGGAAATGCTCGCGACCGTGCTGCATGAACTGACCCACATCTATGACCGTGCGCGCCTGTGGCCCAAGGACGAACGCGCGCTGATCCAGCGTTGCAGCCGCCAGAACAACATCACCGGCCTGATCGGCCTGCCCGACCAATGTCGTGGCCAGAATGACCGGCGCTTCACCCTCAGCGATGACCCGCGCCTGCTGGACCTGGCGGGCTGGCCGCAATATGTCGGCCGTCGCGGTGAGCGCGAACAACACAACCGTCAGGTCGCGCGCAGCCCGGATATCTACGAAACCACCAGCCCGCTGGAATTCGTAGCGGTCAATATGGAGTACTTCCTCCTCGACCCAAGCTATGCCTGCCGGCGCCCCGCGCTGTTCCGCTATTACAAGGAACACTTCGGCTGGGCCCCACCGGAACAAGACACCTGCGCCAAGACCTACGCGTTCCTCAACGCCGGCAACGATTTCGCCAAGACCCCCCTGGGCCACGTCGACCCGGAGCGGGTCTACGAAATCGACTACCTGCTGGCCGAAGCCAACCAGAACCTGGTCAGCCGCTGGGGCCACAGTATGTTGCGCCTGGTGATCTGCGCGCCGGGCCGCCCCCGTGGGCCGGACTGCCGGCTCGACCTGGACCAGCACCTGGTGCTGTCCTACCGCGCCTTCGTCGGCGATGTACAGCTGTCCAGCTGGGACGGCCTGGTGGGCAAGTACCCGTCACGGCTGTTCGTGCTGCCGCTGGCCCAGGTGATTGACGAATACACCAAGACCGAACTGCGCGGCCTGGCGTCCGTGCCGCTGAAACTGTCGCGCCAGGAGATCAACGACACCGTCGAGCACGCCGCTGAAATGCATTGGAGCTATGACGGCAACTATTACTTCCTGTCCAACAACTGCGCGGTCGAAAGCCTGAAACTGCTGCGCAGCGGCAGCGCCAACCCGCAGCTGACCGGCCTGGACAACATCACACCGAATGGCCTGCTGGAAGTGCTGCAAGCCCGCGGCCTGGCGGATACCAGCGTACTCAACGACAAACGCGAGGCCATGCGCCTGGGGTATCACTTCGACTCCTTCCGCGAACGCTACCAGGCCATGTTCGACGTGCTGCGCAAACACCTGCCGATCAAACAGACCCAGGTTGAAGACTGGCTGTCCCTCAGCGCCGAAGAGCGCCGCCAGTGGTTTGACCAGGCCGACCTGCGCACCAGCGCCGCACTGCTGCTGCTGGAACAGGCGAGCTTTCGCAAACAGCTGATGCTGGCCCAGGACGAAGTCAAGCAACGCTACCTCGGTGCACGCGAGCTGAAAAACGGCGGCATGGAGAAAGCCAACGCCACGCTGCAGCAGATCCTCGCCAACAGCGGCTTCCTCAGCCGTCCCGCAGAACTGCTGGGCAGCGGTGGCTATGGCCTGCCGCAACCATCGGAAGCCAAGCGCCTGGAATCGGAAAGCGCTGAGCGCCAGAAGCAGCTGCAATCGCTCACCGGCGAGCTGGATAAAGAGGTGAGGGCGCTGCTGGAGCCGTCCCGCGCGGCCGAAATTGCCGCATGTGAAGCCAACCTCAAGCAGGTGGGTGAACACCTGCGCAAACTGCACAAAGCAGCGGGCGGCCTCGAGCTGCCCTGAAGTACACGGAATAAACACATTCCAATGTGGGAGCAAGTCCCCTCCCACATTTGAATTGTGTACACCTGAAGACCGTACATCTTCCCACCACCAACTGTTTTACCAACGAAAGCTGGCTGAAAGCTAACGCGTCTAGGATCGCCCCCAACTGCCGGCAACAGACCGGCTGTACACAACAACAATGGTGATCCCCGATGTCCGTCCGTACCCGCCTGTTCGCCCCAACTCCACCCGTACGCCTCGTGCCCTTCGTTCTGCGCTGACCCCACCCCGGTTTGCCATTCCCTAGCCGCGCTACGCCTGGAGTATTCCTATGCTGACTTTCCTTGGCTTTGCCATGGTCATCACGTTCATGTTCCTGATCATGACCAAGCGCCTGTCCGCGCTGATCGCCCTGATCATCGTGCCTATCCTGTTCGCGCTGTTCGGCGGTTTCGCACCGAAGATCGGCCCGATGATGCTCGAAGGCATCACCAAGCTCGCGCCCACCGGCGTGATGCTGATGTTCGCCATCCTCTATTTTGCCCTGATGATCGACTCCGGCCTGTTCGACCCGGCCGTGCGCAAGATCCTCAAGATGGTCAAGGGCGACCCGCTGAAGGTGTCGGTCGGCACCGCGGTGCTGGCCCTGGTGGTGTCCCTCGACGGTGACGGCGCCACCACTTACATGATCTGCGTGGCCGCCATGCTGCCGCTGTACCAGCGCATCGGCATGAGCCCGCGGATCATGGCCGGCCTGATCATCCTCGCCGGTGGCGTGATGAACATGACCCCTTGGGGCGGCCCGACCGCCCGCGCCGCCAGTGCGCTGCACGTGGACCCCTCGGATATTTTCGTCCCGATGATCCCGGCGATGGCCGCCGGTGTGGTGGCGATCCTGGTGATTGCCTACATGTACGGCAAGCGCGAACGGGCGCGCCTGGGTGAACTGCACCTACAAGGCGACGAGATCGACCACAGCGAGATCAGCGTGTCGCAATACCCGGACGCCCGCCGTCCGAAGCTGATCTGGTTCAACGGTGCCCTGACCCTGGCCCTGATGTGCACCCTGATCGCCGGCCTGTTGCCGCTGCCGGTGCTGTTCATGGTGGCATTCAGTATCGCGATGATCGTCAACTACCCGTGCCTGCAACAGCAGAAAGACCGCGTCGCCGCCCACGCCGGCAGCGTATTGGCGGTGGTAGGGTTGATCTTCGCCGCAGGGATCTTCACCGGCATCCTGTCGGGCACCGGCATGGTCGATGCCATGTCCAAGAGCCTGCTGGCCGTCATTCCGGAAGCCATGGGCCCTTACCTGGCGGTGATCACCGCACTGGTGAGCATGCCGTTCACCTTCTTCATGTCCAACGATGCGTTCTACTACGGCGTACTGCCAGTACTCGCCGAAGCCGCCAGCCACTACGGCATCACCGCAGTGGAAATGGCCCGCGCCTCGATCGTTGGCCAGCCCGTGCACTTGCTCAGCCCGCTGGTACCGTCGACCTACCTGTTGGTGGCCCTGGCCGGTATCGAATTTGGCGATCACCAGCGCTTTACCCTGAAGTGGGCAGTACTGGTATGCCTGTGCATAATGTTCGCCGCATTGCTGATGGGGATTTTTCCGCTGTTCAGCACTCTATAATCGTACCGACTCACTCACCGCGCGGCGCTGCAGCTTGCGCGGTTTAACATTTGCTCAAAGGAATACACATGGAATGGCTGACCAATCCGGAAATCTGGATTGCCTTCTTCACCCTGACGGCCCTCGAGATCGTCCTGGGCATCGATAACATCATCATGATTTCGATCCTGGTCAGCCGCATGCCCAAGCATATGCAGGCACGCACCCGGATCTTCGGCCTGGCATTGGCCATGGTCACGCGAATCCTGCTGCTGCTGTCGATCACCTGGGTCATGCGCCTGACCGACGATCTGTTCGTGGTCTTCGGCCAAGGCATTTCCGGCCGCGACCTGATCCTGTTCTTCGGTGGCCTGTTCCTGCTGTGGAAAAGCTCCCAGGAGATGTACCACGCCCTGGAAGGTGAAGACGAAACCCACGACGAACCCAAGGGCGCCGGTGGCAAGTTCATCTACACCATCATCCAGATCGCGATCATCGACATCGTGTTCTCCCTGGACTCGGTGATCACCGCCGTGGGCATGGTCTCCCATGTGCCGGTCATGGTTGCCGCGATCATTGTTGCCGTATTGGTGATGATGCTCGCCGCCGGCACCATCAGCGACTTCATCGACAAGCACCCGTCGCTGAAGATGCTGGCGCTGTCGTTCCTGCTGGTGGTGGGTACCGTGCTGATCGCCGAATCCTTCGACGTGCACGTGCCAAAAGGCTACGTCTACTTCGCCATGGCGTTCTCGCTGGCGGTGGAAGCGGTGAACATCAAGATGCGCACCGCCATCGCGAAAAAGAAGAAACAGCAGGACCCTGTGAAACTGCGCAAGGACATTCCGGGTCAATAAACCCGAGCCAGACAAAAAAGGGGCTTTTATAAGCCCCTTTTTTTCATGCATAAAAAGCTGATTTCATGACAGTTTTGTTTCAATCCCCACTTTAGCTATGCGATGCTGGCGCCGAGCCCATTCGCCAACTACAGCTTAACTACAAGACGTAGAACGGCACGCGGCAACTTTCCTTCGCTCCTCTTGGAGCGCACCCACACGGGGGGCCGAGCATGCTGACCTTGCTCAATCTGCTTTCCGCCGTGACCCTGCTTATCTGGGGCACGCACATCGTCCGTACCGGCATCCTGCGGGTCTACGGTTCCAACCTGCGTCAAGTCATCGGGCAGAACATGTCCAAGCGCTGGCTGGCATTTGTCGCCGGCATCCTGGTGACTGCCATGGTGCAGAGCAGCAACGCCACGGCAATGCTGGTGACCTCCTTTGTCGGCCAGGGCCTGATGGGGCTGGTGCCCGCCCTGGCGACCATGCTCGGCGCCGACGTCGGTACCGCGCTGATGGCGCGGGTGCTGACCTTCGACCTGTCCTGGCTGTCGCCGCTGTTGATCTTTCTCGGGGTGATTTTTTTCCTGTCACGCAAACAAACGCGGGCCGGGCAGTTGGGCCGGGTCGGGATCGGCCTCGGGCTGATCATCCTCGCGCTGCAGTTAATCGTCGAAGCCGCTGGGCCGATTACCCACGCCCAGGGCGTGAAAGTGCTGTTCGCCTCGCTGACCGGCGATATTTTGCTCGATGCCCTGGTCGGCGCCCTGTTCGCGATGATTTCCTACTCCAGCCTCGCCGCTGTCCTGCTGACCGCCACCCTGGCCGGCGCCGGGGTGATCGGCTTGCACGTGGCCATCGGTCTGGTGATCGGCGCCAACATCGGCAGCGGCGTGCTGGCCTTTCTCAGCACCAGCATGCAGAACGCCGCCGGTCGCCAGGTCGCCTTGGGCAGCCTGCTGTACAAACTGATCGGCCTGCTGCTGATTATTCCGGTCCTCGACCCGTTGGTGCTGTGGATGGACGGGCTGGACTACAGCGCCCAAGGCATGGTCATCACCTTCCACCTGCTCTACAACGTCAGCCGCTGCCTGATCCTGCTGCCCACCATCGGCCCAATGGCCAAGCTGTGCGCCTGGTTACTGCCGGAGCGGGACGAGGTCAACGGCAAGGCCCAACCGCGCCACCTGGACCCCACGGCCCTGACCACACCGAGCCTGGCCCTGGCCAACGCCGCGCGCGAAACCCTGCGCCTGGGTGATCTGATCGACAACATGCTCACCGCCATGCAGGAAGTGCTGCGCGGCAAACAGACAGCCATTACCCAGGAAATACGCAGCCTCAGCGACGATGTCGAGGCACTCTACAGCGCAATCAAACTCTACCTGGCGCAAATGCCCCGCGAAGACCTCAGCGAGCAAGACAGTCGGCGCTGGGCCGAAATCATCGAGCTGTCGATCAACCTGAAACTGGCCGGCGACCTGATCGAACGCATGCTGCGCAAAGTCCAGCAGCAGAAAACCTCCCAACGCCGCCAGTTTTCCGAAGTGGGCCTGGAAGAACTCACCGGCCTGCACAGCCAATTGATCGCCAACCTGCGCCTGGGCTTGTCGGTGTTCCTCAGTGCCGACCCGGAAAGCGCCCGCCAACTGCTGCGCGAAAAGCGCCGCTTCCGCGCCCAGGAACGCCGCCTGGCCCACGCCCACGTCAGCCGCCTGCAACGCAAGATCGTGCAGAGCCTGGAGACCAGTTCCCTGCACCTGGAGCTGATTGCCGACATGAAACGCTTGAACTCGTTGTTTTGCAGCAGTGCTTATGTAGTCTTGGAAACGTCCGACACCGGCGCACTCTCCGCCGAAGATATTGCCGACATCACACATTCGCCCTGAACGTACGATGGCCCGTGAAGTCAGTTAAAGCTGACCTCACTCGCCAGGAAGCTTGTTATGCGTCGCCTGTTGTTCGCTTGCCTGCTCATGGGTTCTGCCCACGTCTTTGCCTTTGACCGCTTGCAGGTTGAGGGCTACACCTTGCCCAACGGCCTGCAATTGCTGCTTAAACCGGGCACCGAGCGCGGCCATGTGGCGATTCGCCTGGTGGTCGGCGTCGGCCTGGACGACTTCGGTTGCGAAGACAAGGAACTGCCGCACCTGCTCGAACACTTGCTGTTCAGCGGTATCGACGGCGGCGGCGAAGGCGAGTTGGAAGACCGCATGCAAGCCCTGGGTGGCGAGTGGAACGCCTACACCAGCAACGCCGATACAACCTTTGTGATCGAGGCACCCGCGCAAAACCAGCGCAAGGTGCTCGACCTGCTGCTGGCGATCATCACCCGCACCCAGCTGACCGACGCCAATATCAACGCGGCCAAACAGGTAGTCGAGCGCGAAGACGGCGGTCATTACTCCCACCTGCAACGCCTGCTCGACCGCCAGGACCTGGGCCACACCGCCAGCAATCAACTGGCCATCGAGCTGGGGCTCAAATGCGCCGAGCGCGCCGAGGTCGATCACCTGACCCGCGACCAACTGGAGACGCTGCGCAAAAATTGGTACGCCCCCAACAACATGACCCTGATCATCGTCGGCGACCTCGACAAACTGCTGCCGGCCTATCTGGAGCGCACCTACGGCCAACTCGACCCGATCGAACCCAGCGAGCACCCGGCGCTGCCGCAGATCCAGCACGCCGCCGCCAGCCACCGCGACCTGATCCACGGCTGGGTGGGCGACAGTGCCAAACTGCACTGGCTGTTCCCCGAGCCGGTGCTGGACGACCAGCACGATGAAACCTACGACCTGCTCAAGGATTACCTGGACTGGGCGCTGTACCGCCAACTGCGCCTCAAGCATGGGTTGTCCTACGGCCCCTGGAGCGAGCGCGAGGTGCTGGGCGGCGTTGGCTTCCTCAGCCTGAATGCCGACCTCGAGCGGGACAACCTCCCCGAAGCCGAGCGGGTGCTGCAGGACCTCAAGGCGCAACTGCTCAAGGACGGCCTTGACCCAACGGTATTCGCGCGCCTCAAACAGGCCGCCATCGCCCGCCAGGCCTGGGCCGTGCAGGGCAATAGCGCGCTGGCCGACTATTACTGGAGCGCCTCGGGCGATTATGACAACGGCCACTTCAGCGATCCGGTCAAACGCATCAAGGCCGTGAGCCTGGAGCAGACCAGCCAGGCCATGCGCGAGTTGCTCAAGCAACCGGGTTACTGGCGCATCGAGAAACCACTGCTGAGCTACGACATGCTCAACTGGATCGGCGCCGGCGTCCTCGGGCTGATCGCCATTGCGTTGATCGGCCTGCGCCGTTATCGCAAACGGATCGCGTAATGAGGCACCGAACCCTGGCCTAAGACGTTATTCTGTCTGGGATTTTTTCCTACAAAGACTGCGAACCGCCGAATGCAAAACCTGACCCGCTTAATCACCCGCATCCTCGAACTGATGAAGCGCTACCCAGGGGTGATTGCACTCGGCGGTTTTATCTCGGGTGTATGCAGCTTCATCCTGGTAGATCGCCAGCAGGGCATGGCCAGTTGGATCGCGGTGATCATGCTGGTGAGCTGGCTGTGGCTGATGCTGGAAAACAGCTTTACCCAGCTGTTCACCAAAGTCTTCAAGCGCGAAATACCCGAACCCCTGCTGCGCTACGCGACCCAGATGATCCACCAGGAAAGTCTGTTCTTCGTGCTGCCGTTCTTTTTCGTCACCACTGCGTGGAACAGCGGCCAATCAGTGTTTACCGGCCTGCTCGGCGCGGCCGCGCTGGTGTCGATCGTCGACCCGCTGTACTACAAATGGCTGGCGCCCAAGCGTTCGTTGTTCCTCGCGTTGCACACCCTGACCCTGTTCGCCGCGCTGCTCACTGCGCTGCCGATCATCCTGCACCTGACCACCGCCGAAAGTTACAAGCTTGCCCTCGGCGTCGCCATGGCCTTGTCGATTCCAAGCCTGGCGGTAAGCCTGCCGCTGCGCAGCCTCAAGGGCTGGGCGATGCTGCTGGGGGTAACGGCCGCCATTGGTTGCGCGGGCTGGTTCCTGCGCAGTTGGGTACCGCCGGCCACCTTGTGGATGACCGAAGTGGCGATCAGCACCCAACTGCAAGACCGCACGCCGGGTGACGACCTCAAGGAAGTCAGCGCCGCCCAACTGCGCAGCGGCGGGCTCTATGCCTACACCGCAATCAACGCGCCGCGCGGCCTGGATGAGCGGATCTACCACGTGTGGAAACTCAACGGCAAAGAGGTGGACCGCATCGCGTTGGATATCCACGGCGGGCGCAAGGAAGGCTATCGCGCCTGGACCCACAAGCAGAACTTCCCGCCCGATGCGGTCGGCCGCTGGCAGGTGAGGGTGCTGACCGAAGACGGGCAGGTCATCGGTGTGCTGCGCTTCAAAGTGACTGACGCAGCACAAACGGACAACCCAAAGTAGGCAGGATCGTGCTATTACGTAGGAATTGTGGATAGCAAACAAGCTCGGAGCTTATGACCAGTAGCACCACGGCCGGCGCAGCCCACCTCGATACGTCCACCGCTCCCCCGTTACTGCGGATTACCGGGGACTGGACGCTTGCCCACTACGCAAACCTGAAGAAGCTGTCGGACAAGCTCGACGGCCAATACGACGCCGGCGCGCGCATCGATCTCAATGGCCTCGGCGCCCTGGATACCGCCGGCGCCTCGTTGCTGGTGGAGCTGCTGGGACCTGCCCGGATCGAGCAAACCGCCGAGCAGACCGACTGCAGCCTGTCCGCCGCCGACCGCGCGCTGCTCAAGACCGTCTACCGCTCCCTCAACGATTTTTGCGTGCCGGACAAAGCGCCGGAAGAAGCCACTGGCATTCAGGTGCTGGCGCGTATCGGCGCGGCCGTGGACAAGGTCTGGCAAGACAGCAAGCAACTGCTGGGCTTTATCGGCCTGATCCTCGAAACCTTCGCCCGGGGCATTTTCCGGCCCAAGCGTTGGCGCCTGACGCCGATGGTCGCCCATCTTGAGCAGGTCGGCCTCGACGCCGCGCCCATCGTCGCGTTGCTGACCTTTCTGGTCGGTGCCGTGGTGGCGTTCCTCGGCGCTACAGTGCTCAAGAGCTTTGGCGCAACGATCTTTACCGTGGACCTGGTGGCGTTCTCTTTCCTACGGGAATTCGGCGTATTGCTCACCGCCATCCTGATTGCCGGTCGCACCGCCAGCGCCTTTACCGCGCAAATCGGCTCGATGAAGGCCAATGAAGAAATCGACGCCATCCGCACCCTGGGCCTGGACCCGATGGAGTTGCTGGTATTGCCGCGCGTGCTGGCGTTGCTGGTGGCACTGCCGATGCTGACGTTCATGGCGATGCTGGCGGGGATCGTCGGCGGCGGCGTGGTCTGCGCCGTGGCCCTGGACATCTCGCCGGCGATGTTCCTCTCGCTGCTGCAATCGGACATTGGCGTGCAGCACTTCCTGGTGGGCATGGTAAAAGCCCCGTTCTTCGCCTTCCTGATCGCCGCCATCGGCTGCCTGGAAGGCTTCAAGGTCAGCGGCAGCGCCGAATCGGTCGGCGCCCACACCACCTCCAGCGTGGTGCAATCGATCTTTGTGGTGATCGTGCTGGATGCGGTGGCCGCGTTGTTCTTCATGGAGATGGGCTGGTGAGTCGTCTGCACCGTGCGCCCACCGAGGCGGTGATTGAAGTGCGTGGCCTGTGCAATCGCTTTGGCAGCCAGCGCGTGCACGAGCATCTCAACCTGGATCTGTACAAGGGCGAAATCCTTGCGGTGGTCGGCGGCTCCGGCAGCGGCAAGTCGGTGCTGCTGCGCAGCATCGTCGGCCTGCGCCGGCCCAGTGAAGGCGAAGTGCGGGTGTTCGGTAAGAACCTGCCGAGCCTGCCGGAACATGAACGCTCGCTGGTGGAACGGCGCTTTGGCGTACTGTTCCAGAAGGGCGCGCTGTTTTCCTCACTGACGGTGACCGAGAACGTCGCGCTGCCGTTGATCGAACATGCCGGGCTCAGCCGCCGTGATGCCGAGCACTTGGCGGCGGTCAAGCTGGCCTTGGCCGGACTGCCGCTGTCGGCGGCCGACAAATACCCGGCCTCGCTGTCCGGCGGCATGATCAAGCGCGCGGCCCTGGCACGCGCCCTGGCGCTGGACCCGGACATCCTGTTCCTCGACGAACCCACCGCCGGCCTCGACCCGATTGGTGCGGCGCAATTCGACCAACTGATCCTGACCCTGCGTGATGCGCTGGGCCTGAGCGTGTTCCTGGTCACCCATGACCTGGACACGCTCTACACCATCACCGACCGTGTGGCGGTGCTGGCGCAGAAGAAGGTGCTGGTGGCCGATGCCATCGATATCGTCTCGGAAACGGACGACGCCTGGATTCACGAATATTTCCACGGCCCCCGAGGCCGCGCGGCATTGGATGCTGCTCAACCGCTCAACGAGGTATGACATGGAAACCCGAGCCCATCATGTGATGATCGGTCTGTTCAGCGTGATCGTGGTGGTCGGCGCGATGCTGTTTGGCCTGTGGCTGGCCAAATCCAGCGTCGACAGCGCCTTCCAGGATTACGAAGTGATCTTCAACGAAGCGGTCAGCGGCCTGTCCCAGGGCAGCTCGGTGCAATACAGCGGGATCAAGGTGGGCGATGTCATCAGCCTGCGCCTGGATCCCAAGGATCCGCGCCGCGTACTCGCGCGCATTCGCCTGGCCGGCCAGACGCCGATCAAGGAAGACACCCAGGCCAAACTCGCGCTGACCGGCATCACCGGCACCTCGATCATCCAACTCAGCGGCGGCACGCCGCAAAGCCCGGAGCTCAAGGGCAAGGACGGCAACCTGCCGGAGATCATCGCCTCGCCATCGCCGATCGCGCGATTGCTCAATAACAGCAACGACCTGATGACCAGCATCAACCTGCTGCTGCACAACGCCAACGACATGTTCTCCGCGCAGAATGTCGAGCGCCTCAGCAACACCCTGGACCATCTGGAACAAACCACCGGCGCGATTGCCGACCAGCGTGGGGATATCAAGGTGGTGATGCAGCAATTGATGCAGGTAAGCAAACAGGCCGGAGCCGCCCTGGAGCAGACCACGGCGCTGATGCGCAACGCCAATGGCCTGCTCAGTGATCAAGGCAAGCAGGTCTTCGGCAGCGCCGAACAGGCGATGAAATCCCTTGAACAAAGCACCGCCACCATCAATACCTTGCTGACCAACAACAAGGACTCGGTGAACAGCGGCATGCAGGGCCTCAACGAACTGGCGCCGGCCGTGCGCGAACTGCGCGAAACCCTCGGTTCACTGCGCGCCATCTCTCGCCGCCTGGAAGCCAACCCCAGCGGCTACCTGCTGGGCAGCGACAAGAACAAGGAGTTCACGCCATGAAGCGTGCTTACCAAATGATCGTCCCTGTGGCCTTGGCGCTGATCAGCGCGTGTTCGATCCTGCCCAAGGCGGATCCATCGGACGTCTACCGACTGCCTGCGGCCCAGGACACGACCCAGGGCGCGCCAGTCAATTGGTCGCTGCGCCTGGCCAAGCCACAGACCAGTGAGTTCCTCGACAGCCCACGCATCGCCGTGGTGCCCAATGGCGATTTGATCAGCAGCTATGCGAACTCACGCTGGAGCGATCCGGCGCCGGTGCTGCTGCGCAATCGCCTGATGGACGGGTTCCAGCGCGATGGGCGCGTGACGCTGTTGAGCACCGACGACACCAACCTGCAGGCCGACTATGAGTTGGGCGGGCAGTTGCAGGCGTTTCAGAGCGAGTACCGGGGCAGTGCGGTGGCGGTGGTGATCCGCCTCGACGCACGCCTGGTGCGTGGGAGTGATCAGCGGATTATTGCCAGCCGGCGGTTTGAAGTGCAGCAGGCGGTGACTGACACCAAAGTGCCGGCGGTGGTGGCTGCTTTTGGTCAGGCCGGGGATCAGTTGAACAGGCAGGTGGTGGAGTGGGTTGTTCAGCAGGGCAATGGTGCGGGGAAACGCTGAGGGCCTCATCGGGGGCCCCCTCCCACATGTGGATCTGTGAACACATTCAGAATATGGGAGGGGGCTTGCTCCCGATAGCTATTTAAGCCTCAGCCAAAGAACCAGTAGCACACCGCAATCGCCGCCACTACACCGGCAAACTCAGCCAGCAACGCGCACCCTACGGCATGCCGCGCCCGCTGGATGCCCACCGAACCGAAGTACACCGCCAACACATAAAAGGTGGTTTCCGTACTGCCCTGAATCGTCGCCGCCACCAACGCCGGGAAGCTGTCCACGCCCTGGGTCTGCATGGTCTCGATCAACATCGCCCGGGCCGCGCTGCCGGAGAAGGGCTTGACCATTGCGGTCGGCAAGGCGTCGACAAAACGCGTGTCCATGCCCGTCCAGGCCACCACATGGCGAATGCCTTCGAGGCCCAGGTCCAGCGCGCCGGAGGCACGCAACACGCCCACCGCACAGAGCATCGCCACCAGGTACGGCAGCAGGTTCTTGGCAACGTCGAAACCTTCCTTGGCGCCTTCGACAAATGCTTCGTAGACCTTCACCTTGCGCAGTGCGCCGATCAGCAGGAACAGCATGATCAGGCCGAACAACGTGAGGTTGCCGAGGATTGACGACAACCCGGCCAATGCGGTGGCCGAGAGGGTCGCCAGCAGGGCCATGAACCCACCCAGTACCAATGCGCCTGGAACCAGGTAGGCCAGCACCACCGGGTCCCACAGCCGCAGGCGCTGCATCACCGCCACCGACAGCAGGCCCACCAATGTGGATGCGCTGGTGGCCAGCAGGATCGGCAGGAATACCAGGGTCGGATCGGGCGCACCTTGCTGGGCGCGATACATGAAGATCGTCACCGGCAACAGGGTCAGGGAGGATGCATTGAGCACCAGGAACAGGATCTGCGCGTTAGTCGCCGTGTTAGGGATGGGATTGAGCTCTTGCAGCGCCTTCATGGCCTTCAGGCCGATAGGTGTCGCTGCGTTATCCAGGCCCAAGCCGTTGGCGGCAAAGTTGAGGGTGATCAGGCCAATGGCCGGGTGACCGGCCGGCACTTCCGGCATCAGGCGCAGGAACAGCGGGCCCAGGGCCTTGGCCAGCCATTCGACAATCCCGGCTTTTTCGGCGATCCGCAGGAAGCCCAGCCATAACGTCAGGGTGCCGAACAACAGCACCATCACTTCCACCGACAATTTGGCCATGGCGAAAATGCTTTCGACCATCGCCGCGAAAATCCCGGCGTTACCGCCCACCAGCCATTGCGCCAGTGCTGACACCATTGCCACGACAAAGAAGCCAAGCCACAGGCCATTGAGCATCAGTTGAATCCCCCGAAAGATGGGGCGAATGATAGCGGGGCTGGCAGAAACGACAAACCCCGGAATGATCCGAGGCTTGTGTCAGCGCAATCGTACGATCAGCCGCGAGTGATCTCGCCGGCCGGCAGCGCTTCCTTGGTGCGCCAGTGCGGCAGGGAGTTCCAGTAGCGCTCGCCCTTGGCGTCGTCGTACATGCCTTCCCAACGGGAGATGACCAGCACGGCCAGGGCGTTGCCGATCACATTCAGGGCGGTGCGGGCCATATCCATGATGCGGTCGACACCGGCGATGAACGCCAGGCCTTCCAATGGGATGCCCACGCTCCCCAGGGTGGCCAGCAGCACCACGAAGGATACGCCCGGTACACCCGCGATGCCTTTGGAGGTGACCATCAGGGTCAATACCAGCATCAGTTGCTGGCCGATCGACAAGTCGATGCCATACAACTGGGCGATAAAGATCGCCGCGATGCTCTGGTACAGGGTCGAACCGTCGAGATTGAACGAGTAGCCGGTCGGTACCACGAAGCTGCAGATGGCCTTCGGCGCGCCGTAGGCTTCCATCTTCTCGATCACGCGCGGCAGCACGGTTTCGGAACTGGCGGTGGAGTAGGCCAGCACCAACTCGTCCTTGAAGATGCGGATCAGCTTGAGGATCGAGAAGCCGAACAGGCGAGCGATCAGGCCCAGCACTGCAAAGGCGAAGAACAGGATGGCGACGTAAACCAGGATCACCAGCTTGGCCAATGGCAGCAACGAAGCGAAGCCGAAGTTCGCCACGGTCACCGCGATCAGTGCGAATACGCCGATGGGGGCGTATTTCATGATCATGTGGGTGACTTTGAACATGCTCTCGGACACGCCCTGGAACATGGTCACCAGCGGCTCGCGCAAATCAGGCTTGAGGCTCGACAGGCCCAGGCCGAACAGCACGGAGAAGAAGATGATCGGCAGCATCTCGCCACGGGCCACCGCGGCGAAGATGTTAGACGGGATCAGGTTGAGGATGGTCTGGATGAACGCATGCTCATGCTGCACCTCGGCGGCGGTCGCCTGGTACTTGGAAATATCGACGGTACCCAGGGTACTCATGTCGATGCCTGCACCGGGGTGGAACAGGTTGGCCAGCAGCAGGCCGACCACGATGGCGATGGTGGTGACCACTTCGAAGTAAAGGATGGTTTTGACGCCGATGCGCCCGAGTTTTTTCGCGTCACCGACACCGGCAATGCCGACGATCAACGAGGAAATCACAATCGGGATCACGATCATCTTGATCAGGCGGATAAAGATATCGCCCGCTGGCTGCAACACATTGCTGATCCACCAGGCCTTTTCAGCACTGAAATGGTTGAGCACTGCGCCGATTGCAATCCCTAGCACCAAACCGATGAGGATCTGCCAGGCGAGGCTTAGCTTTGCCTTCTTCATGTCATTACCCTTACTTCAAGTGAACTTAAGGCAAATGCGCCAGCTGCAACGCTCGAAAGCGAAAAAGTGTGTGCATCTGCCTCCATGGAAGGTCACCGCAGCATGGCCGAAATGGCTTACTGGCAGGCGAAAAAAGGCGCAACTATTCCCATGCAAGGGGACGACGTCTAATGCCGTAAACGCCTACCCCATACCGAATCGGCATGGCTTTTTTTCATAATAACTGTCCGAACGGTCAGTTCAAATGTGACATTTTGTCCGGTGAATATGCCGTGAACCGGCCAATTCAGGCTCGCGCAGAGATTCTGGTCGTCTTGGAGAGGTTGGCAGAAATGCCCGAGAACTCTGCCGTCGAGCGTCGGAAACGTCCTATGGCGCGGGCAAAACTTTCTCGATAGATGGTCGCCCCGACACACCCAGAAATGGTTGGTCGAAAGCAAAATCAGGATTTGCGGCTATGGGCGGCATATGAAGCGGGAATAAGAGTCATAAGCCCGCCGCAAGTTCAGCAAGCCGTGGGCTTGTGAACCTGCGTCGCAGCTTTTCGCCTGACCCGGCCCTTGCGCAGGCACTCCCTGTGCCCGTAGGTCACGCCGATCCCGATTGATCAGAGCAACCCGGCCCCCTGGTCATGCATCACCCTTGGCGGGCAATGCAGACAGAAAGAAGCGCGGGGCTTCTTTCCATGGACGCTGATTGCGCAGACGACAGACGCGTCAGACGCAACCTAGTACCAATTCGGATCTTTCTTCAGCTGCTCCATGAGCAGCTTTTGCATGCCTTCGTCCGGCTTACCGATAAACCGATAATCGGCGTGCCGCGTCGGGGACTTGTCCGCCGGCAAACCGGCCGGGACTTCCACCAACATGGCGTAGGCATCTTCCTTGTCGAGGCTGAAGGCGACGATCAGGCGCTTTTGGAGGCATGTATCCGCAGTCTCGCAGAGCGGCCCCACCAAGTACTTGTCGCCATCTTCTTCCACGGCATTCATTTGCTCGGCCGTGCCCGACAGGTTCATCACCCATTCCGGCAGGCGCTCTTCTTTCTTTACCACGCCTTGCCAGGTCTCGCGGTATTGCGGGTCCGCACTGAGCAATTCGTTGGCTCGGGATTGGCCGTCATTGGCGGCCATCGCCAAACCGCTGCCGCCCAAGAGCAGGGCGGCAGCAATGGCTTTGAGGGACAAAGTGGTCATATTCAGCCTCGGCCGCGACGACCAAAGAAGAACGAAGCAATGAACATCACCAGGAAGACGACAAAGAGAATCTTGGCGATACCCGTGGCGGTGCCCGCGATACCACCGAAGCCCAAGACTGCAGCCACAATGGCGATGATCAGAAATGTGATTGCCCAACTCAACATGGTGATTCTCCTTACGCTTCTTTTAAGAGGTAACAGCGGTAGTGCCGGACGGGCGCTCGACATCAAGCGACCGACGTTCTTGCTTAAAACACCCAACGCTCTTGAGTCGGCAGCTCGCCCAGGGTGGAATCCTGGTCGGCCACACGCAATTGCGGGGCGGTTACATCGGCGCTACGGGTGCCAATGGAACTGAAATGGGTCTGGGTCGTAACCGGACGGTCGAACGATGGGGCTTGCTGCTGACTCTGCTGCCATTGCTGCAACTGCTGGCCTGCAATCAGCGTGACCATCAGGGCCAGGCTGGCAAACAGCCCTTGTTGCAAGCGCAGTGGCGATACACGCAGTTGGCTGAGGCTTTGGCGAGTCATGCTGCATTTCTCCCACATTCTGATTATTCGTTGGGATAGCTATTGCAGAGCGCATGCCAGCTTTTTTATAAAATAAACATCAATAAAATCAACAACTTAAATATATGCATTAGGTCATTCGCCCAGCATCCTGCACGATGCCCTCTACTACGCCGTGCGAAATGCACGATGGTCAGTGGTCGGATGAAGGGATAGAAAGCAAAGAGGGTGGTGCCGAAGGGGCAGACAGCATGAAAACGCTGTCAGGCGGGACTTCGTAGGAAGCCGCGCAGATATCTGCACGACATCGCCTTTTATCGATCAGAATAAACCATGCAACTTGCCCGATTATTCCGGGACTAAACACCATCATTTATATAGTTAAGGAGCGCGGGACAGATGGAATCAGCCAAGGAACTTCAAGGCCGCATTCTTTTAGTGGATGACGAGTCCGCGATCCTCCGCACCTTCCGTTATTGCCTGGAAGATGAAGGCTACACCGTCGCCACCGCCAACAGCGCCGCCCAGGCCGATGCCCTGATGCAACGCCAGGTGTTCGACCTGTGCTTCCTGGACCTGCGCCTGGGTGAAGACGATGGCCTGGTGGTATTGGCCCAGATGCGTATCCAGGCGCCATGGATGCGTGTGGTGATCGTGACCGCCCATTCCGCCGTGGATACCGCCGTGGACGCGATCCAGGCCGGTGCCGCCGACTACCTGGTCAAGCCTTGCAGCCCCGACCAACTTCGCCTGGCCACCGCCAAACAGCTGGAAGTACGCCAACTCTCCGCGCGCCTGGAAGTATTGGAAGGCGCGGTACGCCAGCAGAAAGACGGCCTCGACTCCCACAGCCCGTCAATGATGGTTGTGCTTGAAACCGCACGCCAGGTGGCGGGCACCGATGCCAACATCCTGATCCTCGGCGAGTCCGGCACGGGTAAAGGCGAACTGGCCCGGGCCATTCACGGCTGGAGCAAGCGCGCGAAGAAATCCTGCGTGACCATCAACTGTCCGTCCCTGACGGCAGAACTGATGGAAAGCGAGCTGTTCGGCCATAGCCGTGGCGCCTTTACCGGTGCCAGTGAGAGTACGCTGGGCCGAGTTAACCAGGCGGACGGCGGTACGCTGTTTCTCGACGAGATCGGCGACTTTCCCCTCACTCTGCAACCCAAGTTGCTGCGATTTATCCAGGACAAAGAGTATGAGCGCGTGGGCGACCCGGTCACCCGTCGCGCCGATGTGCGCATCCTGGCCGCCACCAACCTGAACTTGGAAGACATGGTGCGCGACGGCCGCTTCCGTGAAGACTTGCTGTATCGCCTCAACGTCATCACCTTGCACCTGCCACCGCTGCGCGAGCGCAGTGAAGACATCCTCACCCTGGCAGACCGTTTCCTGGCGCGCTTCGTCAAGGAATACGCCCGCCCGGCGCGAGGCTTCAGTGATCAGGCGCGCGAAGCGCTGCTCAACTATCGCTGGCCAGGCAATATCCGCGAACTGCGCAACGTGGTGGAACGCGCCAGCATCATCTGCCCACAGGAAAAGGTCGAAATCATCCACCTCGGCATGGCCGAGCAACCGACCAATAACGCCCCACGAATTGGCGCGGCGCTGAGCCTGGACGAGCTGGAGAAAGCCCATATCGGCGCCGTACTGGCCACCAGCGATACCCTGGACCAGGCCGCCCGCACCCTCGGCATCGACGCGTCGACCCTGTACCGCAAACGCAAACAGTACAACCTGTGAGCTGCACCCTATGAAGCTAGCGATGAAACTGCGCACTCGGTTGTTCCTGAGTATCTCAGCGCTGATCACCGTCGCCTTGCTGGGTCTGATCCTGGGTCTGGTCAGCGTCATGCAAATGGCCAAGACCCAGGAGTCCCTGATTCGCAGCAACTTCGTCACGCTGGACCTGGGACTCAAGCTGCGCCAAAGCCTGGGCGACCAGCTGATCATGATGCTGGAACATCGCCCCGATCCGCAGGCATTGCAAAGCTCAAAGCAGCATTACTTCGACCTGCTGGACCAAGGCATCGCCCATGAGCAACGTGACGGCCATAGCCACGGCTTCAGCCAGGCGCGGGCCCAATACCAGGACCTGCTGGACGCCTTCGAGCAATCCCAGCAGGCGTCGCCACCACCGGGCAGCAAGGAAAAACTCACCGAAACCTTCAATGTGCTGCGTAACGGGCTGATTGCCGAACATAAGCAGGCCTTGGAAAACATCAGCACCAGCGAACATAAATCCCGCGCACGCGCCTTGCTGATCGCCGGTTTGCTGGGGTTGGTGGGCCTTGCCGTGCTGATCATCGGATTTGTCACGGCCCATGGCATCGCCCGGCGATTTGGCGGCCCGATCGAAGCGCTGGCAAAAGCAGCGGACAAGATCGGCCAGGGCGATTTTGAAGTGACGCTGCCGCTCTCTTCGGCAGCGGAAATGAACCTGTTGACGCGTCGCTTCGGCCTTATGGCCGAGGCGGTGCGCCAGCATCAGGCGACTAACGTTGACGAGTTGCTGGCCGGCCAGCAGCGCCTGCAAGCCGTGCTCGACAGCATCGACGACGGCCTGCTGATGATTGACCGCCAAGGCCGCCTGGAGCATCTCAATCCGGTTGCACAACGCCAATTGGGCTGGGACGAGGAACGCCTCGGCCAAGGCCTTGGCGAAGCCCTGGTGCGCCCGGAGCTGGATGAACAACTGCAACTGGTGTTGCGCGGCGGCACCCTGGAGCGCGCGCCGGAGGACCTGGAAGTCGAAGTCGAGGGCGAACTGCGCCTGCTGACCTACAGCCTCACCCCTGTCAGCCATACCCAGGGACATATCCTTGGGGCGGTGATGGTGCTGCACGACGTCACCGAACAGCGCGCCTTCGAGCGAGTGCGCAGCGAATTCGTCTTGCGCGCCTCCCATGAACTGCGCACGCCGGTGACCGGCATGCACATGGCGTTCGGCCTGTTCCGTGAACGCGCGAAGTTCCCGCCGGACTCCCGTGAAGCGGACCTGCTGGATACGGTCAATGAAGAAATGCAGCGCCTGATGCAGTTGATCAACGACCTGCTCAATTTCTCGCGCTACCAGAACGGCCTGCAGAAACTCACCTTGGGCCCCTGCGACGTGACCGATCTGCTCGAACACGCCCGCGCGCGCTTTGTGGAGCCCGCCAATGCGCAACACATCGAACTGCTGGTAGAAGTGCAATCCGACCTGCCACGGCTGTATGCCGACCAGGCGCAATTGGAACGGGTACTCGACAACCTGCTGGGCAATGCCCTGCGTCATACCGCCGACGGCGGGCAGATTCGCCTGCAGGCCCGACGTCATGGCGAACGGGTGATTATCAGCGTCGAAGACAACGGCGAAGGTATCGCTTATGGCCAGCAAGGGCGCATCTTCGAACCCTTTGTCCAGGTTGGGCGCAAGAAGGGCGGCGCCGGCCTGGGGCTGGCGCTGTGCAAGGAGATCGTGCAATTGCACGGCGGCCGTATGGGGGTGTATTCGCGGCCGGGGCAGGGCACCCAGTTCTATATGGCGCTGCCCTTGTAGGCGCCAGCTAGCGCCGGTTCAGGGCACGCAGGATGGCAGCACTTTCGGCATCCGGCACGCCATCGAACCGGGATGGCCGGAAGCGCATCTGGAACGCCGCGATCACATGGCGCGTGGCGACATCCAACTCACCCGTCTGGGGTGTCGGGTAACCGAAGAGCGCCAATTCTTCCTGGAACCAGGTGATGCTCGGCAATTCAGCGGCGTACTGCACCTGGAAACGGGCGACGGCCTGGGCATCCGGCCACACACTCAGGCCTTCATCGGCCAGGCGCTTCCAGGGGAACAGCGGCCCCGGGTCGAGCTTGCGCAGCGGCGCGATATCGCTATGGCCGATGATGTTCCTGGGGTCGATGCCATTGCGCTTGCTGATGTCCTTGAGCAGCACCACCAGCGATTTCACCTGGGCCTCGGAGTAGGGGTACCACAAGCGGCCTGTGGGGGTGTCCTTATAGCCCGGGTTTACGATCTCGATGCCGATGGAGCTGGAATTGAGCCAGGTACGCCCCATCCACTCGCTTTCTCCCGCATGCCAGGCACGTTGGCTCTCATCCACCAGCTTGTAGATGGTGGCGCCGGCGTCGTCACCGATCAGGTAGTGAGCGCTGACCTGGCCGTGGGTCAGCAGGGCGAGGGAACGCTCAAGGTTGGTGGAGGTGTAGTGCACGACCACGAACTGCACGCGATTGTCGTGGTTCGCCGAAGGGTGGCGGGTGTCCAGGCGCGGACCACTGGCGCAGCCGGCGAGCAGAAGAAATACACAGGCGAAGTACAAGGATTTCATGGCGGAAGACAGTACGCTGAAGACGATAATGCAACAGTGTAACGTACCGTTTGTGACCAGCGGTCAAATTACACGATGGAACGCCTTTTACGCGGCCTGCACCTGATTACGCCCAGCCGCCTTGGCCCGATACAACGCCTCGTCGGCTCGCTTGAGCGCCAGCTCACTGCGCTCACCCGGCTGCAGTTGCGCCACGCCCATGGACACGGTAATCGTCACCGGCTCGCCCTTGAAGTGGAACGGGCAGGCCGCAATCGCAGCACGTAATACTTCACCCACTGCCAGGGCGTCCGAGAGGGACGAGTCAGGCATCAGCAACACAAACTCCTCACCGCCAAAACGCGCGATAAAGTCATTGGGGCGCAGGCGCTTGCGCAGGACGTTGGCGATGATTTTCAGCACCTTGTCACCCGCCAGATGGCCGTAGCCATCGTTGATGCGCTTGAAGTGATCCAGGTCCAACATCGCCAGCGACAGGCTATTGCCACGCTGGTGCCAGGCATTGACCTCATGGTCCAGCCGCTCGCTCCAGGCCGCACGGTTAGGCAAACCGGTGAGCGGATCGATCAGGGCCTTCTGGCGCTGCACCTCCAGGTGCTCGCGGTAGCCTTGGGCTTCCTGCTCCATATTGGCGACCCGCTCGGCCAGGCCTTTCAGGCGCGCCGCCACTTCCTGTTCGCGCTGGTCACGTTGTTGCTGGTGCTCGTCCATGGTCCCGAGCAAACCCTCCAGATGGCTTTCGAGCACCTGCTTGAGGCTGTCCAGGTCCGCGGCTTCCTGGACACTGCTTTGCAGGCCGTCGACCTGTTCGCGAATCTGCGTGTCCAACTCCCTGGCCGCGGAGCGGCTGTCGGCATGGCCGTCGCTGGCCACCTGCAGATGGCCCTGGAAGGCTTCAAGGCGTTCGTTGAGCTGTTTGAGGTAAGCCTCAAACTCGTGCTGGCCGCTGTCGGTGATCGCCAGCATCAGCACCGCCAGGTCATCGAGGATCGGCAGCAATTCGTACCAATTCAAGCCGTGGGCCAAGCGCTCACGCATGGCTTCGGCCTGGGGCCGATGGCGCTCAGGCAGGGCCAGTTCCTCCAGCAGGCCGATCAGGGTGTCTTCGATGTGCTTGGCCACGGAGCTGTACGATGGCTCCGGTGAATCCGGCAGGGAGTAGAGGCCATCCGATTGAAGTTCATCGGGGTCCGGTTCTTCGACGTCAAGAACCGGAGGGAACGAGAGGCTGCCGATCACCGTCTCCTGCGGCGCCTCGACGGCAACCTGCGGCGTTTCGATAAAGGCGGCGAGCGCGCTTTCGGTGGCGGGCTCTTGCAACTGCGGCTCAGGCTCCCCGGGCTCGACAGGTGCTGGAGATACGTCGACAGGCGCAGCTACTGCCGCCCTTTGGGCAGGCGCCTCGTACACAAACTTTTCACTGGCGACATCGGCAGCCTTGGCGGGCGCTGCGGCTTCGGGCTGCGCGGCAAGCGGCGACTGAGGCGCCTGAGGCTGCGGCGCAAAGGCCCGCAACGCTTGCGTCAACTCGTCGGACTGTTCGGGCTCCTGGGGCTCGGCGGCAAGCTTGGGGGCAACAGGGGCCGGCGGCGGACTGGGGATGGGCTCGCTGGCCGGCGCCTCGCTCGAAGCGTCCTTGGCCCCAAACAGGCGTTGCAACAGGCCCGGCCCGGGACGCACGGTTTCACCGTCCGGCTCCAGGTTATCCAGCACCTGCCCTTGCAGGCTGCTCAACTCGCTGAGCAGCAAGGGAATCTCGCGCGCCTGGCTGACGCGGCCGTCCAACTGCTTGGCAAAGGTTTTCAGTGGACGGGCGACCTCACGGGGCAGCGGCAGCTTTTGCAACTGCGTGACCAGGGAGGTCAGTGCAGTGCTCATCTGCTCGATCCGGGTTTCGCGGCGCTGCTCCGAATCCAGTACCGCCTTCTCCAGGCGCGGCAGCAAAGCGGCGAGGGCGGCATCCATGTCGTCGGTACGCACGACGTCGCGCATTTCCTTCATGCATTGGTCAACTGCGCGGTCGGTGCCTTCCGCCGCCAGTGTGCTGCGCACCAGCCCACGACGCAGCAGGTCGAGGCGAGCAGCCCAACGGCGCTCGAGCTTTTCTTGTTGCTCGATGCTTAACAGGTATTTCTCTTTCCAGCGCTGGGCGTCGTCGCTCATGCAAGGGGTCCGCGAGGGCCGGGGCTCAACGCGGGCAATGCATCAGCCGTGAGCGAACCCGGCAGACGAATCTCTACCGCGACTGGCAGGTGATCGGAGATGGGCTGCGCCAGCACCTGCACACTCTCGAGTGTGAGGCTCGGGCTGAGCAGGATATGGTCAAGACAGCGTTGCGGGCGCCAGCTGGGGAACGTGGCTTCGACTTGCGGCGCCAGTAGCCCGAGGTCACGCAACGGGGAATTCAGCAGGAGGTCGTTCGCATGGGTGTTCATGTCACCCATCAACACCTGATGCTTGTAGTTGCCGATCAGGTCGCGCACGTAGGCCAACTGCAGGTTACGCGTACGCCCCCCGAGCGCCAGGTGCATCATCACCACCACCAAGGCCTCAGGCCCTTCACCAAAACGCACGAGAATCGCCCCGCGCCCCTTGGGGCCCGGCAATGGGTGATCTTCGATGGAGGTGGGCTTCAAACGGCTGAGCACACCATTACTGTGCTGCGCCAGGCGCCCGAGGTTGCGATTGAGCTGCTGGTACCAGTAGGGGAAGGCCCCGAGGTGCGCCAGATGTTCGACCTGATTGATATAGCCGGAGCGCATGCTGCCGCCGTCGGCTTCCTGCAGGGCGACCAGGTCGAAATCATTCAACAGGTCGCCGATCTTCTGCAGGTTACCGGCCCGGCCGTTGTGGGGCAGCAAATGCTGCCAGCCACGGGTGAGGTAGTGCCGGTACTTCTCGGTGCTGTTGCCCACCTGGATATTGAAGCTGAGCAGGCGCAGGCGGTTGTCTGCCGGCAAACCTGTGGACTCCAGGTGATGTTCGTTGACCTGCGGTTCACGCAGGCCAACCACACGTTCAGTACCCCAGCGGCGCATGAGGAGCCCCTTACTTGGCTGCGCGTTCTTTGGCGATCAACTGGTCGGCAACGTTGAGGGTCGCTTCAGGACCACCGGTGGTGCCCAGGTCGAAACGGTACTTGCCGTTGACAATCATGGTCGGTACGCCTTGCACGCCGTACTTCTGCGCCAGTTCCTTGGCCTGCTTGATCTGGCCCTGGATGGCGAAGGAGTTGAAGGTGGCCAGGAACTTGTCCTTGTCGACGCCTTGGGTGGCAATGAAGTCAGCCATTTCGTCCGGTTTGGTCAGGCGCTTGCCTTGTTTCTGGATGGCGTCGAATACCGCGTTGTGGACCTTGTGCTCCACCCCCATGGCTTCCAGGGTCAGGAACAGTTGGCCGTGGGCATCCCATGGGCCGCCGAACATGGCGGGGATGCGCTTGAAGTTCACGTCCTTGGGCAGCTTCTCGACCCAAGGGTTGATGACCGGCTCAAAAGCGTAGCAATGCGGGCAGCCGTACCAGAACAGCTCCACCACTTCGATCTTGCCCGGCACCGAAACGGGCACTGGGTTGGCCAATTCAACGTAGGTTTTACCGGCTTCAAGCGGCACATCGGCAGCTTGCGCGGTCATGCCGAAGAGGCTGGCAGTGACGAGAGCGGCGCTGAGGATCAGATTACGCATGCTTTACTCCTGGACAAATAAAGTCGCCTCACGCGACCTTTGTTGTGACAGGTCTACGCGGGCATGAGTTCGTTAGTGTAACGGCAGCGGCCACAAAAAAGGGCGGCCTAAGCCACCCTTTTTATGCTTGCATCGATGGATTAATCGAGCGTTAACGTTGCCGGGGCACTTAGTGCAGGCCCTGGATGTAGCTGGAGACGGCGGCGATGTCCTCGTCACTCAGCTTGCGGGCGATGGTGCGCATGATTGCCGCGTCGCCATCATTGGCTCGCCCGGCCTCTTCCTTACGGAAATCGGTCAGCTGCTTGGCAATGTAGGTAGCGTGCTGGCCGCTCAGGTGCGGGAAGCCGGCGGCGGCTATGCCCGCGCCATTGGGCGAGTGGCAACCGGTGCAGGCAGGCAGGCCTTTATCCAGGTCTCCGCCGCGGAACAATTTTTCGCCACGAGCAACCAGTTTCGGATCAGCAGCTCCCACACTGCCTTTCTGGCTGGCAAAATAAGCCGCGAGGTCTGCCAGGTCCTGATCACTGAGGTTGGTCAGCAGGCCGGTCATTTCCAGGACCGTGCGCTTGCCATCCTTGATGTCGTGCATCTGCTTGGTCAGGTAACGCTCACCCTGGCCGGCCAATTTGGGGAAGTTCGGTGCCGGGCTGTTACCATCCGGCCCATGGCAGGCACCACATACGGCGGCTTTCGCTTGACCGGCAGTGGCATCACCTTTAAAGGGGCCCTCTGCGGCGAAGGCAACACCGGTGATGCCCAAGGTCAACAGCAGACTCACGATCAGTTTGTTCATCAGCTAATCCAACTACGGCTAAGGGTTTAAGAGTTATCTACCGGGTTTACTCACCATCAACTCAATGATGGCCTGGTAATCCTCGGTACTGCAGTCCATGCACAAACCACGCGGCGGCATTGCCTTGAAACCCTGGGTCACGTGTTGCACCAGCGTGTCCATGCCCTGCGCCAGTCTTGGCGCCCAGGCTGCCTGGTCACCCCGTTTCGGGGCGTTCGGCAGTTGGCCGGCATGGCAAGCCACGCAAACTCGGTTGTACACCGCTTCCGGATCCTGTGTAGCCTGAGCGCCATACAGCGGAACCAGGGCACCGAAAGCGAGCAACCATCGGGTCATACATCGACCTTTTCAGGGTTTGAGAGCGTTTTGCGTTCTAATGCGCAATAAAGGTCTATCGCTCCCGTGAACTTCATCCTTCGCTGGGACAAAGCACACACAAAATCTGCGGCATTATATACTGGCGCTACTGAAACGGAAACGACACCGCTTGCCGCACCCTTTTTCGGCACCGCCCACATCGGAAATCTCATGCAACTCAAGAACCCCATCCTCGGCCTGTGCCAACAGTCCACCTTCATGCTCAGCGCCGCCAAAGTTGACCAATGCCCCGATGACGAAGGCTTTGAAGTCGCCTTTGCCGGTCGCTCCAACGCCGGTAAATCCAGCGCACTGAACACCCTGACCCACGCCAGCCTCGCGCGCACCTCGAAAACCCCGGGCCGCACGCAGTTACTCAACTTCTTCAAGCTAGACGATGATCGGCGTCTGGTCGACCTGCCGGGCTACGGTTATGCAAAAGTACCTATCCCGCTGAAGCTGCACTGGCAGCGTCACCTGGAGGCTTACCTGGGTGGCCGCGAGAGTTTGAAGGGGTTGATCCTGATGATGGACATCCGTCATCCAATGACCGACTTCGACCTGCTGATGCTGGATTGGGCGGTTGCCAGCGGCATGCCGATGCATATCCTGCTGACCAAGGCCGACAAGCTCACCTACGGCGCCGCCAAGAACACCCTGCTTAAAGTGCAGTCCGAAATCCGCAAGGGTTGGGGTGACACAATCACCATCCAGCTGTTCTCGGCCCCCAAGCGCATGGGCCTGGAAGATGCCTATACCGTGCTGGCCGGCTGGATGGAGTTGGCTGACAAAGGCGCGGAACTCGCGGAGTAACTTTTCTGCGGGCAAAAAAAACCCCGGACTTCGTATGGGGAGGGGAAGTTCGGGGTTCAAGTACCGGACCGCTAGGGCGGGGTCCGGATATCTGCCAACACTTAACACAACATAGGAGCATTGAAGGGCTTCACCACCCATTCAGTAACTCTGAGTAGCAGTTCACAGGTTAAGTTCCGGCAGGTTCAAAAAACTATTGGAAATAACTGAAGCGGATTTCCGATCTAAAGCACTGCGCCACCACCCTCGGTGGTGGCGCCGCCGCCAAATCAGTGCGCTTCGTCCCAGTTGTCGCCTACGCCAACGTCCACCACCAACGGCACATCCAACTGCGCGGCCGCGCTCATGTGCTCGCGAATCTTCTCGCTGACCTCTGCCACCAGATCCTCACGCACCTCCAGCACCAATTCATCGTGTACCTGCAGGATAACCTTGGCATCCAGGCCCGACGCGGTCAGCCAGTTATCCACCAGCACCATGGCTTTCTTGATGATATCCGCCGCCGTGCCCTGCATCGGCGCGTTGATCGCCGTGCGTTCTGCAGCCGCGCGCTCCTGAGGCTTGTTGGAGTTGATATCCGGCAAATACAGCCGACGTCCTAAGAAGGTTTCCACGTAGCCTTGATCGGCAGCCTGGGCGCGGGTGCGCTCCATGTACTCGCGAACCCCCGGGTAGTGGGCGAAGTACACATCAATGTAAGCCTTTGCAGTCTTGGTATCGACACCGATGTCCTTGCCGAGCTTCTGTGCCCCCATGCCGTAGATCAGGCCAAAGTTGATCGCCTTGGCACTGCGACGCTGATTGGAGGTGACCTCAGCCAATTCAACCTTGAACACCTCGGCCGCCGTGGCGGTATGCACGTCCAGGTCGTTACGGAACGCATTCATCAGCCCCTCGTCCTTGGACAGGTGCGCCATGATCCGCAGCTCGATCTGCGAATAGTCCGCCGCCAGCAGTTTGTAGCCCTTGGGCGCGACAAATGCCTGGCGGATGCGTCGCCCTTCGGCGGTGCGCACCGGGATGTTCTGCAGGTTCGGGTCGCTGGAAGACAGCCGCCCGGTCGCCGCCACCGCCTGATGGTAAGAGGTGTGAACACGCCCGGTCCGCGGGTTGATCTGCTCCGGCAAGCGGTCGGTGTAAGTGCTTTTCAGCTTGCTCATGCTGCGGTACTGCATCAGTACCTTGGGCAGCGGATAGTCATCTTCGGCCAGCTTGGCCAGCACTTCCTCTGCCGTGGATGCCTGGCCCTTGCCCGTCTTTTTCAGCACCGGCAGGCCGAGTTTCTCGTAGAGAATCGCGCCGAGTTGCTTGGGCGAACCCAGGTTGAACTCTTCGCCGGCGATCTCGAACGCCTGGCGCTCCAGTTCAACCATCTTGTTGCCCAGCTCGATGCTCTGGACACCGAGCAGCTGCGCATCCACCAGGGCGCCCTGGCGTTCGATACGCGCCAGCACCGGTACCAGGGGGATTTCGATGTCCGTCAGCACACTTGCCAGGCTCGGTATTGCGGTGAGCTGTGCGTACAGTGCCTGATGCAGGCGCAGCGTCACGTCGGCATCCTCGGCGGCATAAGGGCCAGCCTGTTCGAGCGGGATCTGGTCGAAGGTCAGCTGCTTGGCGCCTTTGCCGGCGATGTCCTGGAAACTGACGGTGTCGTAGTCCAGGTACTTCTTGGCCAGGCTGTCCATGTCATGGCGGGTCGCAGTGGAATTCAACACGTAGGATTCAAGCATGGTGTCGAACGCGATACCGCGCACGCTGATGCCATTCGCCGGGTCACCGCCGATGGCACAGTTGGCCAGGATATTCATATCGAACTTGGCGTGCTGGCCGACCTTGAGCTTGCTCGGGTCTTCCAATAATGGCTTCAAGGCCAGCAGCACGGTGTCGCGATCCAGCTGCTGCGGCGCACCGATATAGGAATGGGTCAGCGGGATGTAGGCGGCTTCATGGGGCTGCACGGAGAAGGAAACCCCCACCAGTTGCGCCTGTTGAGCGTCGATCCCGGTGGTTTCGGTGTCGAAAGCGAACAACGTCGCGCCGTTGAGCTTCTTCAGCCAGGCATCGAATGTGGCTTGGTCGAGGATCGTGGTGTAGGTCGTTTCTACGGGTGCCGCAGGCGCGGCCTCAACAATGTCCTCGGCAACAGGCGCGGCCTTGAGCTCCACTCGCTTGGCATCGCGCTGAATCTCATCGAACCAGCTCTTGAACTCCAGCAGGGTGTAAAGCTCCAGCAACTTTTCGCGATCCGGCTCAATCAGGTGCAAATCGTCCAGACCCACGTCCAGCGGCACATCGATCTTGATCGTCGCCAACTGATAGGAGAGAAATGCCATCTCCTTATGCTCTTCCAGCTTCGCCGGCAGCGTCTTGGCACCCCGGATCGGCAGGCTCGGCACAATGTCCAACTGCTCATAAAGTTCTTTGAGGCCGCCGTTCACCCCCACCAGCAAGCCGGAAGCGGTCTTCGGACCAATGCCCGGAACGCCCGGGATGTTGTCGGACGAATCGCCCATCAACGCCAGATAGTCGATGATCTGCTCCGGAGCGACGCCAAATTTCTCCTTTACGCCCTCGATGTCCATCGAGCTACCGGTCATGGTGTTGACCAGGGTAATGTGCCCGTCGACCAACTGCGCCATGTCCTTATCGCCGGTGGAGATCACCACCGGACGGTCAGCGGCGGCACTGCTGCGGGCCAGGGTGCCGATCACGTCATCGGCCTCGACGCCTTCGACGCACAGCAAAGGGAAGCCCAGGGCGATCACGCTCTGGTGCAGGGGCTCGATTTGCACGCGCATGTCATCGGGCATGCTTGGGCGGTTGGCCTTGTATTCGGCGTACATGTCATCGCGAAACGTCCCACCCTTGGCGTCGAACACTACCGCGAACGGGCTGTCCGGGTACTGCTTGCGCAGGCTTTTGAGCATGTTCAACACGCCCTTGACCGCACCGGTCGGCAGGCCTTTGGAGGTGGTCAGCGGTGGCAGCGCGTGGAACGCGCGGTACAGGTAAGACGAACCGTCCACCAGGACGAGGGGGGCTTGGCTCATGAGCAGGATCAACCTTTTCGGCGGGTCAGGCGCTAGAATAGCCGGACCAATGAAAACAAAGGGACAAGGTTATCATGCGTACATTCAATCGCCTGCTGTTGACCGGCCTGATTGCACTCGCTCCGATGGCTGCCATGGCGGCAGACGGCGCGCCTTCGGGTGATCCGGAAGTGACCATTCGTACGGAAGGCGACCGGACCATCCAGGAGTACCGTCAGAACGGTTTCCTGTATGCAATCAAGGTGACCGTAAAAGGCGCGCCTCCGTATTTCCTGGTACGCGCGGATGGAACCGACGCGAACTTCATCCGCTCTGACCAGCCGGATATGCTGATCCCGTCATGGAAGATCTTCGAATGGAAATGATTTCTTAACTTCAATTGGCGCCGCCCACTGCGGCGCCCGTACTGGCAGTTTTAACCATGTCTGTGTTCACCCCCCTGGCTCGGCCCGAGCTGGAAACTTTTCTCGCCCCCTACGGGCTCGGCCGCCTGCTTGACTTCCAGGGGATTGCCGCTGGTAGCGAAAACACCAATTTCTTTATCAGCCTGGAACAGGGCGAGTACGTCCTAACCCTGGTTGAGCGCGGCCCCGTGCAGGAAATGCCGTTCTTCATCGAACTGCTCGACGTGCTCCACGACGCCGACCTGCCGGTGCCCTACGCCCTGCGCACCACCGATGGCGTTGCATTGCGCGAACTGAAAGGCAAACCAGCCCTGCTGCAACCACGCCTGGCCGGCAAACACATCAAGGACGCCAACCCACAGCATTGCGCCCAGGTCGGCGACCTGCTCGGCCATCTGCACTTGGCGACACAAGGCGAGAAGGTACTGGAGCGCAAGACCGATCGCGGTCTGGACTGGATGCTCAGCGAAGGTGCGCAGCTGATTTCGCACCTGGACGATGCGCAGCAAAGCCTGCTGCAAGCAGCATTGACTGAAATCGAGGCCCATAAGGCCGAGATCCTCGCCCTGCCACGCGCCAACGTGCACGCCGACCTGTTCCGTGACAACGCGATGTTCGAGGGCACGCACCTGACGGGTCTGATCGACTTCTACAATGCCTGCTCGGGCCCGATGCTGTACGACGTGGCGATCGCCCTGAATGACTGGTGTTCACACGCCGATGGCGTGATTGATGGCCCGCGCGCCCGAGCGCTGCTGGGTGCCTACGCCGGCCTGCGGCCGTTCACGGCCAAGGAGGCCGAGCTATGGCCAACCATGTTGCGGGTGGCGTGCGTGCGGTTCTGGCTATCACGCTTGATCGCCGCTGAGTCGTTTGCTGGGCAGGATGTGTTGATCCACGATCCCGCCGAGTTCGAGCATCGGTTGACGCAGCGTCAGCAGGTCAGCGTTCACCTGCCGTTCGCGCTCTAAGGACCAACCCGGTCAAAATGTGGGAGGGGGCTTATAACGACTCCAGGCACCCTGCCAAGTCGTTCCCCAATTTCTCCAGCACCTGCTCATAACCCTGGGCCGTGGCGGGGGTGTAGCCGCCCAGCGCATCCAATTCCGCCAGCTTCACCGGCAAACCTGCCACCAGGGTTTCAGCCAGACGTGGACGCAACGGCGGCTCACTGAACACACAGGTCTTGCCCACTTCCTGCAAACGCGTACGCATCGCCGCCACATGCTGGGCGCCAGGCTGCACTTCGGCAGCAACGCTGAACACGCCAGTGTGCTTGAGCCCGTAGGCGTCTTCAAAGTAATCAAAGGCTTCGTGGAACACGAAGTAAGGTTTGTCACCGATGCTCGCCAGGCGTTTTTTCAGGCGCGCATCCAGTGCATCAAGGCGCTCGTCGAAAGCCTTGGCATTACTCTGATAACGCGCGGCGTTCACGGGGTCGGCTGCACTGAGGTCAGCGGCCATACGCGCTGCGATCACCCGAGCGTTCACCGTGGACAGCCACAGGTGCGCATCCAGGCTACCCGGGCGGTGATCATGGTCATGTTCGTCGGCATCGTCGGCGTGGGAATGGCTATCTTCGGCGAAACGACGCAGTTTCATCCCCGGCAGGTCTTGAACCGCTACGGTCGGCGCGGTACGCCCCTTGAGCACGCGAGGCAGGAAGCCCTCCATGTCCGGCCCGATCCAATACAGCAGATCGACCGACTGCACACGCCGTACGTCGGATGGGCGCAAGGCAAAGTTATGGGGCGATGCACCCGGCGGCAGCAACACCTCCGGAACCGCCACACCGTCCTGCACGGCAGCGGCAATCAACTGCAATGGCTTGATGCTCGTGAGCACCTTGACCTCGGCCTGAGCGGCCCCAGCGAGGAACAAACTGGTGACAAATACGACAAAAACGGGAAAAAGTCGGGACACGATGACCACTCAATGACGTAGGAACGGGTAACATAATAACGTCTCTATCAAATATCTGTCGCCGCTCATGCCTAAAACACCGCTTGCCAGCCGTCCACACGACCACTCTCACTGCGTGCATACCGCGCTGTCGGAGGCCGACACCCTGTGCGCTCAGAAAGGCTTGCGCCTGACCGCCCTGCGTCGCCGGGTGCTGGAACTCGTCTGGCAGAGCCACAAGCCCCTGGGTGCCTACGACATCCTGGGCGTGCTCAGCGAGCAGGACGGCCGCCGGGCCGCGCCGCCGACCGTGTACCGTGCGCTGGATTTCCTGCTGGAAAACGGCCTGGTGCACCGCATTGCCTCGCTCAACGCCTTTGTCGGCTGCAACCACCCGGAACACGCGCATCAGGGCCAGTTCCTGATCTGCCGCGAGTGCCACGCCGCCATCGAGCTTGAACAAAAGAGCATCAGCGACGCCATCATCAAGAGCTCCGCCGACGTAGGCTTCCGGGTCGAAGGGCAGACGGTCGAAGTGGTCGGCCTGTGCTCGGGCTGCCAGGGGGCTTGATGAGCAATGCGTTAATTCGCCTGGAGCAGGTCGGCGTCACGTTTGCCGGGCAAAACGTGCTGGATAACATCGCGTTGAGTGTTGAGCCGGGGCAGATCGTCACCCTGATCGGCCCCAATGGCGCCGGCAAGACCACCCTGGTGCGCGCCGTACTCGGCCTGCTCAAGCCCGACACCGGCAGCGTGTGGCGCAAGCCCAGGCTGCGCGTGGGCTACATGCCGCAAAAGCTGCACGTTGATTCGACCTTGCCCTTGTCTGTACTGCGGTTTTTGCGCCTGGTGCCCGGTGTGGACCGCGCCCGCGCGCAGGCGGCCCTGAAGGAAGTCGGCGCCGAGCAGGTCATCGACAGCCCGGTGCAAAGCATCTCCGGCGGCGAAATGCAGCGCGTGCTGCTGGCCCGTGCCCTGTTGCGCGAGCCCGAGTTGCTGGTGCTGGATGAACCCGTGCAGGGCGTCGACGTCGCCGGCCAGGCCGAGCTGTACAGCCTGATTACCCGCCTGCGCGACCGTCATGGCTGCGGCGTGCTGATGGTCTCCCATGACTTGCACCTGGTGATGAGCACCACCGACCAGGTGGTATGCCTCAACCGCCACGTGTGCTGCTCCGGCCACCCGGAGCAAGTCAGCAGCGACCCGGCGTTCGTCGAACTGTTCGGCAAGAATGCCCAGAGCCTGGCGATCTATCACCACCATCACGATCACGCCCATGACCTGCATGGCGCTGTCGTTGACGATCCCGCGACACCCCACACCCACGTTCATGGAGATAGCTGCAAGCATGGCTGATTTTCTGCTTTACGCCCTGCTGGCAGGCTTGGCTCTGGCGCTGGTGGCGGGCCCACTGGGCTCGTTCGTGGTCTGGCGGCGCATGGCGTACTTTGGCGACACCTTGTCCCACGCCGCGCTGCTGGGCGTGGCCATGGGCTTCCTGCTGGATGTGAGCCCGACCATCGCCGTGACCGTGGGCTGCCTGCTGCTGGCGGTACTGCTGGTGACCCTGCAACAGCGCCAGCCACTGGCCTCGGACACCCTGCTGGGCATCCTGGCGCCGAGCACGCTGTCCCTGGGCCTGGTGGTGCTGAGCTTTATGCATGAAGTGCGCATCGACCTGATGGCCTATCTGTTCGGCGACCTGCTGGCGATCAGCCCCACCGATCTTGCCTGGATTCTCGGCGGCAGCGCCGCAGTATTGGTGCTGTTGGTCGCCCTGTGGCGCCCACTGCTGGCCATCACGGTGCATGAAGAACTGGCCAGGGTCGAGGGCTTGCCCGTATCCGCGTTGCGCATGGCCCTGATGCTGCTGATTGCCGTGGTGATCGCTGTCGCGATGAAGATTGTCGGCGTATTGTTGATCACATCGCTGTTGATCATTCCCGCCGCCGCCGCCCAGCGCCACGCCCGCTCGCCGGAGCAGATGGCAATCGGTGCCAGCCTGTTGGGGATGCTGGCAGTGTGCGGGGGCCTGGCGTTGTCATGGTTCAAGGACACGCCGGCCGGACCGTCGATCGTAGTCACGGCGGCCGCCCTGTTTCTGCTGAGTTTTGTCCTGCCCCGTCGAGGGGTGTAGACTTGCTCGCTTTTTGCGCAAATAGAGAGTCGCAGGAATGAAGCTGTTCACCTCCCGTTATCTGCTCCTTGCCGCGTTTTCCCTGCTGCTGGGCGCCTGTCAAAGCACACCGCCCGCCGCCCCAGAGGCCCCGGATCCGCGTGCTGCGGCCATCGCGCAGCTGGAGCAAAACCTGGCCAGCAGTGAGCTGGCCACCGCCGAAGACCAACTGGCCTCGCTGCAGGCCCAGTCGCCCAATGACCCGACGCTGGAACCCTACCAACGTCAATTGGCCGAGGCTTACTTGCAGCGCAGCCAGATCGTGCTGCAAAAAGGCGACGTAAACGCCGCCGCCACCGCCCTGAGCCGTGCCCGCGCGCTGATGCCCAAGGCACCGGCGCTGACCGGTGGCGTCAACAGCGCCATCACCCATGCCCGTAAAGTCGAGCTGGATAAAGCCGAAGAGGCCCTCAAGGCCGCCGAAGCCAAGCCCGCTGCCAAAGTCATCGACCCGGCCGCGCCAAGCACCACCGTGGCGCTGAACCTTACTGATATTGAAGCGCTGCGCCATCAACTGGATGCGATTGCCACCGACGTGGTGAATTACCAGTGCGATGTGACGATCCAGGCGCCGCGCACCCAGGATTACCCGTGGCTGGCCACATTGCTGACCAAACGGGTGAAGCGTATTGATTCGGGGTATGGCCTGAAGATCCACCGGCAGATTCTGAAACATATTCCGGCGCAGGTTGTGCTGACTCCGCGCAAGGCGGAATAAAGCATCGGGGGCTTGCCCCCCGATGGCAATCTAACAAACAACCAAAAAATCAGGCCGGAATCGCCTTAGCCTTCGGCTCACGATCCCAAACCCGATGCTGTGCAATCGCGGCAAAAAACGCCTTGAAAGCTTTCGCATCCGAGCCAACGATCAACCCCGCATCCGCCTCTAGCTTCAGCAGATCCAGCAGTGGCTTCACGTCACTGGCAACTGCAATCGCCTTCAGGTGTTTGTAGGCCTCCAGAACGTAATGCAACGCCACACCATCGCCGCTCAGTGCTTTCACCGACTCTTTCCCGCCAGGGATAAACACCGCATCAAACGCAATCGACGGCATGCCTTCCATCGACGCATCCACCGGCAGGCTCTTGCCATCTGCCGTCTTCACCGGCGCCGAGGTCGGCCCCAGCAACTTCGCATGGGCACCTTCTGCCTCCAGGGCTTTTTTCAGCGCATCGATCGCCGCGCCGTCCACACCGTTAGCCGCCAGAATCGCGACTTTGCGCGTTTTGATATCACCCGATAGCAGGTTCACCTGGCTCAACGCCGGCGACTCTTTCAGCGACGTCTTACGCGGCGGCACCGTGCCTTTCGTCGGCGCAGGCAAACCAAGGTTCTGCGCGACACGCTTGGCCAGCTCCAGATCGATATTGGCCAGAATCTCGTTGACCTGCCGCGCGCGGATAAACTCGCGCTCCACCTTGCCCAACTCGAAGCTGTAGGCCGCGATGATGTGCTCTTTCTCGTGGTGGCTCATGCTGTGGAAAAACAGCGCGGCTTGCGAGAAGTGGTCGCCAAACGACTCACTGCGCTCACGCACCTTATTGGCGTCGACGCGCTCGTAATAGGTCTCAAACCCCCCGTCCTGGGCAGCCGGTGGGGTTTCTTTCGGCCAACCGCCATCAATCGAATTCGGCTCGTACGCGGCACGGCCCTTGTCGATCACGGTGCGGTGCTGGGCATCACGCTGACCGTTGTGGAAAGGCACCACAGGTCGGTTGATCGGCAGCTCATGAAAGTTCGGACCACCGAGACGGCTGATCTGTGTATCCGTGTAGGAAAACAGACGGCCTTGCAGCAAAGGGTCGTTGGTGAAATCAATGCCCGGCACGATATGACCCGGGCAAAACGCGACCTGCTCGACTTCGGCAAAGAAGTTATCCGGGTTGCGGTTCAGCACCATCTTGCCCAGCGGTGTGATCGGCACCAGTTCCTCGGGGATGATCTTGGTCGGATCGAGCAGGTCAAAGTCGAACTTATGCTCGTCTTCTTCCGCAACGATCTGCACACCCAACTCCCACTCAGGGTAGTCGCCGCTTTCAATCGCCTCCCACAGGTCACGACGGTGGTAATCGGTATCTTTACCGGCAAGCTTTTGCGCTTCGTCCCACACCAGGGAGCAGGTGCCGACCTTCGGGTGCCAGTGGAACTTCACAAAGCTGGACTTACCTTCGGTATTGATCAAGCGGAAGGTGTGAATGCCAAACCCCTGCATGGCACGCAGGCTTTTTGGAATGGCGCGGTCAGACATCGCCCAGATCACCATGTGCGCCGACTCCGGCTGCAACGAAACAAAATCCCAGAACGTATCGTGAGCCGAGCCGCCGGTAGGAATTTCGTTGTGCGGCTCAGGCTTTACCGCATGCACGAAGTCGGGAAACTTGATCGCATCCTGAATGAAAAACACCGGCATGTTGTTGCCGACCAGGTCGAAGTTGCCCTCGTCGGTGAAGAACTTCACCGCGAAACCGCGCACGTCACGCACCGTATCGCCCGAGCCACGCGGGCCCTGCACGGTGGAGAAACGCACGAACACCGGGGTTTTATGCTCGGGGTTACGCAGGAAACCCGCCTTGCTCAGCGCGGAATGGTTTTCATAGGTCTGGAAATAGCCATGGGCGCCTGTGCCCCGGGCATGCACGATGCGCTCGGGGATACGCTCATGGTCAAAGTGCGTGATTTTTTCACGCATGATGAAGTCTTCCAGCAGCGAGGGGCCGCGGGCGCCGACTTTCAAGGTGTTCTGGTTGTCGGAAATCTTCACGCCTTGGTTGGTACGCAGGGCCTGGCCGGTCGCATCGGAACGGAATTCCTCCAGGGCCTGCAGCTTGGCGTTGGTGTTGCCACGGTCCAGGGTATTGGTGCCCGCGAGCTCACTCTTCGACGGGGTGGCTGGCTTCTTGGTACTCATCAGTCAAAACTCCTTATTCAAAGTGGCCAGAGCGGTCCCCGGCTCGTTTGAGCAAAACCCCAGGCACGGCACCTGGGAAATCGAGTTGCTTAAGTAGTGACTGACACGGTTTTGCACCGTTCCTTTTTTGTGACCTTTGATCGCGTTATTGCCAAATCACTGGTTGAATGCGAAATAAATGCTAAGAAACGCTATACGGACAGGCTAAAATGCGCGCCCGGCTAACCGCTGATCCCTTTTCAATGCGCCCCACAAGGTTCGCTACGTGATCGAGTTTCAAAACGTCCATAAAACCTACCGCGTCGCCGGTAAGGATATTCCCGCGCTGTACCCCACCAGCCTGCGCGTCGAAAACGGCCAGGTGTTTGGCCTGATCGGCCACTCGGGTGCAGGTAAAAGCACGCTGCTGCGCCTGATCAACCGCCTGGAAGAGCCCAGCGGCGGCCAGATCACGGTGGACGGCGAAGAAGTCACCGCCCTGGACGCCAACGGCCTGCGCCGTTTCCGCCAGCAGGTCGGGATGATCTTCCAGCATTTCAACCTGCTGGCGTCCAAGACCGTTGCCGACAACGTGGCCCTGCCACTGACCCTGGCCGGCGAATTGTCGCGCAAGGACATCGACCAACGCGTCGCCGAGCTACTCGCCCGCGTCGGCCTGTCGGACCACGCCAGGAAGTACCCGGCGCAGTTGTCCGGTGGCCAGAAGCAGCGCGTCGGCATTGCTCGCGCCCTGGCGACCAAGCCGAAAATCCTGCTGTGCGACGAGGCCACCAGCGCCCTCGACCCGCAAACCACCGCCTCGGTCCTGCAACTGCTGGCCGAGATCAATCGCGAGTTGAAACTGACCATCGTGCTGATCACCCATGAAATGGATGTGATCCGCCGCGTATGCGACCAAGTCGCCGTGATGGACGCCGGCGTGATCGTCGAGCAAGGCTCGGTGGCCGACGTGTTCCTGCACCCCAAGCACCCGACCACCAAGCGCTTCGTGCAGGAAGCCGAGCAGGTCGATGAAGGCGAGCAGCGCGATGACTTCGCCCATGTACCGGGTCGCATCGTACGGCTTACGTTCCAGGGTGAAGCGACCTACGCGCCACTGCTGGGCACCGTCGCCCGCGAAACTGGGGTGGACTACAGCATCCTCGCCGGCCGCATCGACCGCATCAAAGACATCCCCTACGGGCAACTGACCCTTGCGGTCACCGGCGGTGACATGGAAGCGGCCTTTGCCCGCTTTACCGCCGCAGACGTCCACATGGAGGTGCTGCGCTGATGGACGTTTTCTTGAGTTTCTTCGCCAATATCGACTGGTCCGAAATCTGGCTCGCCACCGGCGACACCATGATCATGCTGTTCGGTTCGCTGTTCTTCACCGTGGTATTGGGCCTGCCTTTGGGCGTGCTGTTGTTCCTGACCAGCCCACGCCAGCTGTTCGAGCAAAAAGGCCTGTACGCACTGCTGTCGCTGATCGTGAACATCCTGCGCTCGCTGCCGTTCATCATCCTGCTGATCGTGATGATCCCGTTCACTGTGCTGATCACCGGTACCTCCCTGGGCGTAGCGGGCGCGATCCCGCCGCTGGTGGTGGGTGCCACGCCATTCTTCGCGCGCCTGGTGGAAACCGCCTTGCGTGAAGTGGACCGCGGCATCATCGAGGCCACCCAGTCCATGGGCGCCAGCACCCGCCAGATCATCATCAACGCGCTGCTGCCCGAGGCACGCCCCGGCATCTTCGCGGCGATAACGGTGACGGCGATTACCCTGGTGTCCTACACGGCCATGGCCGGTGTCGTCGGTGCCGGCGGCCTGGGTGACCTGGCGATCCGTTTCGGTTACCAGCGCTTCCAGACCGACGTGATGGTGGTCACCGTGGTAATGCTGTTGATCCTGGTGCAAATTCTGCAAACCGTCGGCGACAAGCTGGTGGTGCACTTTTCTCGAAAATAACGGCCATTGCCGGTCAAAAGCCGGCACATGCCCGAACAAGGAGCTTGTTGGATGAAAAAACTACTGGTTGCTTTCGCCGCCGTTGCCGCGTTTTCCGCCCACGCCGCCGACACCCTGAAAGTCGCAGCCTCGCCGGTGCCCCACGCGGAAATCCTGGAATTCGTGAAGCCTGCCCTCGCTAAAGAAGGCGTGGACCTGCAAGTCAAAGTCTTCACCGATTACGTACAGCCCAACGTCCAGGTAGCGGAAAAGCGCCTGGACGCGAACTTCTTCCAGCACCAGCCATACCTGGATGAGTTCAACAAGGCCAAGGGCACTCACCTGGTGAGCGTCGGCGCTGTGCACCTGGAGCCCCTGGGCGCTTACTCCAGCAAGTACAAAAAACTGGAAGACCTGCCTGACGGCGCCAACGTGGTGATCCCGAACGACGCCACCAACGGTGGCCGCGCGCTGTTGCTGCTGGCCAAAGCCGGTTTGATCAAATTGAAGGACTCGACCAACATCCTGTCGACCATCAAGGACATCACCGCAAACCCGAAAAACCTGAAATTCCGCGAACTGGAAGCCGCCACCCTGCCGCGCGTGCTGACCCAGGTCGACCTGGCGCTGATCAACACCAACTATGCGCTGGAAGCCAAGCTGGACCCGTCCAAGGACGCCCTGGTGATCGAAGGCAATGACTCGCCTTACGTGAACATCCTCGTGAGCCGCGAAGACAACCAGGATTCGGACGCGATGAAAAAGCTGATTGCAGCCCTGCACACCCCTGAGGTGAAGCAATTCATCCAAGAGAAGTACAAAGGCGCGATCCTGCCGGCGTTCTGATCCGACTCGGTCTCCAACACGCTGGAGATCAAAAAATGTGGGAGGGGGCTTGCCCCCGATTGCGGAGTATCAGTCGCTGCATGAGCTGACTGATCTGCCGCCATCGGGGCAAGCCCCCTCCCACATGTGTTGTGCATTGCCTGTTACTTGCGCTGCAACAGCCCCGGCAGTTGCGCTACCAGCTTCTGGTTGTTCAACGGCGAACGAATAAAGCCGCGCTGGGTACCATCCGGACCGATCAGCGCGAGGTTGCCGCTGTGGTCGACGGTGTAGTTGGGCTTGCTGGTGTCTGCCGGGATGAACGGGATGCTCACGGCATTCGAGACCTTCTGCACATCCTCCACGTTCGCACCGGTGAGGCCTTGGAATTGCGGGTCGAAGTAGCCCAGGTACTGCTTGAGCTGGGTCGGGGTGTCGCGGTTCGGGTCGACGCTGACCAGGATCACCTGCAACTTGTCCACAGCCTCCTTAGGCAGCTCGCTCTTGATCTGGCGCAGTTGGGCGAGGGTGGTCGGGCAGATGTCGGGGCAGAAGGTGTAGCCGAAGAACAGCAGGCTCCACTTGCCTTTCAACTCGTTAACCAGCACCGGCTGGCCTTCCTGGTTGGTCATGCTCACCGGCGGCAGCTGGCGGCTTTGCGGCAGCAGGATGATACCGGCATCAATCAATGCCGTAGGGTCGCCCTGGCCCTTGCCCGAGAGCACTTTGTTAACGGTCAGGCCCATGATCAACGCGACGATGGCCACCAGGATAAAGACGGTTTTTTGAGTTCGAGTCATAGGTTCAACAGTAAGTAGTGGTCTACGAGCAGGGCGATAAACAGCAGGAACAGGTACCAGATAGAGTACTTGAAGGTGTTGATCGCCGCGTGCGGCTGAGCGCCACGGTACAGCACCCAGGCCCATTGCAGAAAGCGTCCGCCCAAAACCAGCGCACAGGCCAGGTAGAGCGGGCCGCTCATGTGGATCACATAGGGCATCAGGCTCACCGCCAACAGGGCAAAGGTATAGAGCAGGATATGCACCTTGGTGTAGTGCTCGCCGTGAGTGACAGGCAGCATCGGGATATCGGCCTTGGCGTATTCCTCCTTGCGGTGAATGGCCAGGGCCCAGAAGTGCGGCGGCGTCCAGGCGAAGATGATCAGCACCAGCAACAAGGGCTCGGCGCTGACATGGCCGGTAACGGCGACCCAACCCAACAGCGGTGGCGCGGCACCGGCCAGGCCTCCGATAACAATATTTTGTGGCGTCGCCCGCTTGAGAAAACCGGTGTAGACCACCGCGTAACCGAGCAGCGAAGCCAGCGTCAGCCATGCCGCCAGAGGGTTGGTAAACGCCAGCAACAAGGCCAATCCTGCAACGGCTAGAAACAAAGCAAAGGCCAGCGCCGCCACCGGCGACACACGCCCCTCCGCCAACGGCCGCTTATGGGTGCGAGCCATCACTGCATCAATCCGTCGGTCCACCACATGGTTCACCGCCGCCGCACCACCGGCACACAGGGCTATTCCCAGGTTGCCGAAAATCAGTACCGCCCACGGCACACCGGCGCGGGTCGCGAGGAACATGCCGACCAGGGAGGTGATGAGCATCAGCACCACCACTTTCGGCTTGGTCAGCTCCAGGTAATCGCGCCAGATCGCCTGGCTGTGGCGCGCGCCGATCAAGGTCGCCATGGCATCTCTCCTTTAAGGGTGATGAGGCCCGATACGTGTTTGCGCGGGCTGAAGCGCCAGCCGAACGGCAACTGGTGACGCACCCGGACCAGACTGGTGCGGGCGTGGTAATTGACCAGCACCAGGGTCAATAACAGCGCCGCACCGCCGGCGTTATGGCCGACCGCAACCGGCAGTGGCAGGTGGAAATACACGTTGCTCAGGCCCAGGCTGATTTGTACCGCCAGGGCAATCAACAGCAGGCCCGCGAGCCGCGTCATACCCACCGCACGCAGCTGCCAGGCCAGCCCCGCAAGCACCAGGGTGACCAGCACCGCACCGATGCGGTGGGTCAGGTGGATAGCGGTGCGCGCGTCGCTGTCGAGTTGGCCGCCAAGGTAATTGGGGCCGATGTGCTGGGTCAGGTGAAAGCCGTTGGCGAAGTCCGCCGCAGGCCACCACTGGCCGTGGCAGGTGGGCAAATCGATACAGGCCACTGCCGCGTAGTTGGAACTGACCCAGCCGCCCAAGGCGATCTGACCGATCACCAGCACCAGGCCGGCCGTGGCCCAATATTGCAGGCGCCTGGGTACGATCAACGCGGGCAACACCCCAGACAAGCGCAGGGTCAGCAGAAACAGCAGGCTCAAGGTCGCAAAACCGCCCAACAAATGCCCCGTCACCACCTGGGGCCACAGCTTCAAGGTCACCGTCCACATGCCAAACGCGGCCTGGGCGAACACCACCATCAACAGAAACAACGGCAGTTTCACTGGCTGGCCCGGATCACGCCGATGGCTCCACGAACGCGCCGCCAACAGCACAATCAACAGGCCCAGGGTGCCGGCGAAGTAGCGATGGGTCATCTCCGCCCAGCCCTTGTCAGCCTCCACCGGCGTATCGGGAAAATGCAATTCGGCATGGGCCAGCTGGGCCTCGCTTTGCGGCACGCTGATAAACCCGTAGCAGCCCGGCCAGTCCGGGCAACCGAGGCCGGCGTGGGTCAGGCGGGTGTAGGCGCCAAGCAGCACGACGATCAGCGCCAGCAGAGTGGCAAATAACGCGAGGCGAAATCCAGGTTTGGCCATGACGATGCCCTTATCCGATGTTCGACAGTTTCAACAGGTGGCGCAGGTCATTGAGCAAGTCCTTGCCCTTGACCTTGGCGTCGTAGCGCAGCACCAGGTTGCCGTGGGGGTCGACGATCCATAGTTGCGCAGCGCCCGGCGCGGCGGCGTTTTTGGTGAAGGTCGAGAGATCCAGCGAGTAGCGCTGCAATTGCGGGTATTCGGCCTTGAGCTTGGTGTCATAGTCGGCAGCGACCGGTTGCGCACTGGCCAAGGCATGGCTGGCGCGTGAAGCGTCGCGCCCCAGGCCGATCTGCAACTGACGCGCGAGGTACACCAGTTGCCGGCAATCGGCGGCGCAGGCGCCAGGCGCGGTGACCAGCAACTGCCAGCGCTGCTCATCGGCCTGCACGCCAATATCGGCGCGGGTCTGACCGTTACCGATCATTTCTCCGTGGTAGCTGCGACTGTCCGGCACCCAGAACTGCAGTTTGTACATGAAGGTGGCCAGCACCATCGGACCGATCACCATCAGCAGGATCAGCATCAGCTGCCAGCGTCCTTTGCGCCGATCAGGCACCTCAGACATGTTGAGTGGATTCGTGGCCGTTCCCATGGGGCTTCTCCTTTGTGGTGTGCCATCCGAGGTAGAGGTAAAGAGCCAGTAGCGCCAGGGACATGGCGAACCACTGCACCGCGTAGGCCAGGTGTTTTTCCGGACCCATCGCAACGATGGGCCAGGTGGTTTCGTACGTGCCGGGGCCGGCTTCAGCGCGCAGCTCATAGGCAAAACCGTTGCGGCCCAGCTCAGCCCACAACGCGGCGGGGTGCAGCGCGGTCAACAGGCGCGGCCATTGGGCAGTGGCAGGGTCCGCATGCAGCTGGAAGGTTTCGCCGGGCGCGACATACACCCAGGCGTCGAGATTCAAAGGCTGAGCCGGAGTAGTGAAGACGGGCGGGGTGCGCCGATCCGGCCACGGCAACCAGCCCCGATTGAGCAATAACCACAGGCCGCTGGCCTGGTCATGAAAGGGTTGCAGCAGCTCGACACCCGCCTTGCCGTCACGCATGCGGTTATCCAGCAATACGCTGTGCTCGGCATCGAACTGGCCGCGCAGATGCACGCGGCGGAAGGCCGGGTCCGCCATATCCCCGAGTTGCACACTGCTGATCGGCTCAGCGGCGCGGCGTTCGGCATAGCTGTCCACCAGCAACTGTTTCTCATGGCCGCGCGACAGCTGCCAGACGCCCAAGCCCACCATCAAAGGCAGCAGAATCATCACCACCACGGTTGGTGCGATACCTGGACGAAAGCGTTTCATGGCGCTGGCTATACTTGTTTTCATTGCCCGCCCATCCCCTTGATGCCCACCAACGCCAGGAACCAGACCATGCTCAAAGCAGCCATTGCCCTGATGCTGATCGCGACCGTCGTGAGCCTGTTCAGTGGCCTGTTCTTCCTGGTCAAGGACGAGGGCAACTCCCACCGCCTCGTCACGGCCTTGACCGTGCGTGTGGTACTGGCCGTGATCACCGTGGCGTTGATCGCCTGGGGATTTTTCAGCGGCCAGCTGGTATCTCATGCGCCCTGGTAAGTCGCCTCACAGCACATAGACGAAGAAAAACAGCCCGATCCAAACCACATCCACGAAGTGCCAATACCAACTGGCCGCCTCGAAACCGAACTGATGCTCGGCATTGAAATGCCCGCGCAGGATGCGCATCAGCATCACAAACAAAATAATGGTGCCGATGGTCACGTGAGCACCGTGAAAACCCGTGAGCATAAAGAACGTCGCGCCGTATACCCCCGAACCCAAGGTCAGGCCCAGTTCTTTATAGGCATGGATGTATTCCTCGGCCTGGAACCCGAGGAATGCCAGGCCCAGCAAGACGGTGATCGCCAGCCAGATCTTCAGCGCGCCGCGATGCCCCTTGCGCAAGGCGTGGTGGGCAATGGTGATGGTCACGCTGGAACTCACCAGCAGGATGGTGTTGACCAACGGCAAGCCCCACGGGCTGATGGTGCCCTCCGGCGCGGGATAGAGCTTCGGGTCCGGGTTGTTGAGCAACGGCCAGGCAAACTCGAAGTTCGGCCACAGCATGTGCGCAATGCCTTTGGGGCCTTCGCCGGCCAATGCGGGACCGGACAAGTGGCGCACGTAGAACAGCGCACCGAAGAACGCGATAAAGAACATCACCTCGGAAAAAATGAACCAGGTCATGCCCCAGCGAAACGAGCGGTCCATCTGGGCGCTGTACAAACCGGCGCGGCTTTCCTTGATCACCGCTCCGAACCAGCCAAACAGCATGTAGGCCAGCAACAGCCCTCCGACGAAAAAGATCCACGGCCCGTGGGATTCCGGGCGTGCCGCCTTCAGGTCGTTGAACCACACGGCCAGGCCATACACGGTGACCAGCATGCCAATCGTGGCAATTATCGGCCATTTGCTTTGAGCTGGTACGTAGTACGTATCATGAGTCGACATGTATTCGCTCTCCTGATTGAGCGGGCAAACAGTAGCTAGCCGCCGGTACGGACAGCCACGGGCGGTTGGCGCGCAGTGATATCAAACAGCGTGTACGCCAGGGTCAAATGCTTCACATCCTTGGGCATGTCACGGTCGACAATAAAACGCACCGGCATCTCGATGCGCTGGCCTGGCTGCAGCACTTGCTGGGTGAAGCAAAAGCATTCGGTCTTGTGGAAATACATCGCCGCTTCGGCAGGGGAAATGCTCGGCACCGCCTGGGCGGTCATCGGCTTGTCAGTGGGGTTGTAGGCCACAAACAGCATCTCGGTGACGGCACCGGGGTTGACCACCACCTCATCAGCCTTGGAATGAAACTCCCAGACCATGTCGATGGCATTGGTGGACAGGAACTGCACCCGTACCTGGCGCGTGAGGTCGACGACCTGCTCGCCTTCGTACTGCCCGGCCGTCTTGCCGTTGATGCCGAATGCCTTGCACATCACGTCGTAGATCGGCACCAGGGCAAAGCCGAAGGCGAACATCGCTAGCACCAGGATCAGCAGGCGGGTAACCAGGCGCTTGAGGGGCACGGAGTCAGCCATGACCACCTCCGCTCACCCTGTTCATTTGACCTCCGGTGGCGTGGTGAAGGTGTGGTACGGCGCGGGCGAGGGCACGCTCCACTCCAGGCCTTCGGCGCCATCCCACGGCTTGGCCGGCGCGGGCGGGCCGCCACGGATGCACTTGATCACGATAAACAGGAAGAAGATCTGCGTGGCGCCAAACATGAACGCGCCAATCGACGAGACCATATTGAAGTCGGCGAACTGCAGGTTGTAGTCCGGCACCCGACGCGGCATGCCGGCCAGTCCCACGAAGTGCATCGGGAAGAAGGCCATGTTCATGCCCACGAAAGACAACCAGAAATGCAGCTTGCCCAGGGTTTCGTCGTACATGTGGCCGGTCCATTTCGGCAGCCAGTAGTAGGCCGAGGCGAAGATGCCGAAGATCGCTCCAGGCACCAGTACGTAATGGAAGTGCGCCACCACAAAGTAGGTGTCGTGGTACTGGAAGTCCGCCGGGGCAATCGCCAGCATCAATCCGGAGAAACCGCCGATGGTGAACAGGATCACGAACGCTACGGCAAACAGCATCGGCGTCTCGAAGGTCAGCGAGCCTTGCCACATGGTGCTGACCCAGTTGAACACCTTCACACCGGTGGGCACCGCAATCAGCAACGTGGCGTACATGAAGAACAACTCGCCGACCAATGGAATGCCCACCACGAACATATGGTGCGCCCACACGATAAACGAGAGGAACGCGATGCTCGCCGTGGCGTAGACCATCGACGTGTAGCCGAACAATGGCTTGCGCGAGAAGGTCGGGATAATCGAACTGACGGCGCCAAACGCCGGCAGGATCATGATGTACACCTCGGGGTGGCCGAAGAACCAGAACACATGCTGGAACAGCACCGGATCACCGCCACCGGCCGCACTGAAGAAGCTGGTGCCGAAGTGGATGTCCATCAGCATCATGGTCACGCAGCCGGCCAGCACCGGCATCACCGCGATCAGCAGGAAGGCGGTGATCAGCCAGGTCCAGACGAACAGCGGCATTTTCATCAAGGTCATGCCGGGCGCACGCAGGTTGAGGATGGTGGCGACCACGTTGATCGCGCCCATGATCGAGCTGATGCCCATCAAGTGGATGGCGAAGATGAAGAACGTCACGCTTTCCGGCGCGTAGGTGGTGGAGAGCGGGGCGTAGAACGTCCAGCCGAAATTCGGCCCGCCACCGGGCGTGAACAGGGTCGAGACCAGCAGCAGGAACGCCGCCGGCAGCAGCCAGAAGCTGAAGTTGTTCATGCGCGGCAAGGCCATGTCCGGCGCGCCGATCATCAGCGGAATCATCCAGTTGGCCAGGCCGACAAACGCCGGCATTACCGCACCGAACACCATGATCAGGCCGTGCATGGTGGTCATCTGGTTGAAAAACGCCGGCTCGACGATCTGCAGGCCAGGCTGGAACAGCTCGGCACGGATCACCATGGCGAACGAGCCGCCGAGCAGGAACATGGTGAACGCGAACCATAGGTACATCGTGCCGATGTCCTTGTGGTTGGTGGTCAGCACCCAGCGCATCAAGCCTTTGGCGGGGCCGTGGGCATGGTCACCGGCGTGGCCATGGTCATCGATCACAGCGCTCATGGCCGTTCTCCTGCAAGCGAGTGGGCGGGGCGGTTCGGGGTATACGCAATGAATGAAGTCATTTGCTTTCCGCCTGCTTGATGGCCAGCACGTCTTTAGGCGTGACCATGTCGCCTTTGTTATTACCCCAGGCGTTGCGCTCGTAGGTCACCACGGCGGCGATATCCACTTCCGAGAGCTGCTTGCCGAATGCGGCCATCGCCGTACCGGGCTTGCCGTGGTAGACGAGGCTCAGGTGACCTTCCTTGGGCCCGGTGGCGATTTTCGAACCCTTGAGGGCCGGGAACATCGGTGGCAGGCCCTGGCCCTCGGCCTGGTGACAGGCCACGCAGGTGGTGTGGTAGACCTTGTCGCCGCGGGCCACCAGCTCTTCCAGCGTCCACTCCTTGGAGGTCAGCTCCTTGAGCTTGGCGGCCTCTGCCTTGCGTTCGCCGAGCCAGGTGTCGTAGTCGGCCTTGGACTTGACCTCCACCACGATGGGCATGAAACCGTGGTCCTTGCCACACAGTTCGGCGCATTGGCCACGGTAGATGCCAGGCTTCTCGACGCGGGTCCAGGCCTCGTTGACGAACCCCGGGATGGCGTCACGCTTGACCGCAAAGGCCGGCACCCACCAGGAGTGGATCACGTCGGCGGCGGTCACCAGGAAGCGCACCTTGGCGCCCACCGGCAGCACCAGCGGCTGGTCGACTTCCAGCAGGTAATGTTCGCCCTTGGTGGCCTGGTTACGGATCTGCTCGGCGGGCGTGGCCAGGTTGCTGAAGAACTCCACGTCCTGGCCCAGGTATTTGTAATGCCACTTCCACTGATAGCCGGTGACCTGGATATCGATATCCGACTCGGTACTGTCGTAGATATTGATCAAGGTCTTGGTCGCCGGAATGGCCATCGCGACCAGGATCAGCAAGGGCACCACGGTCCAGAGGATTTCCACGGTGGTGCTTTCGTGGAATTTGGCCGCGACCTGGCCCGTAGAGCGGCGATGAAGGATCATCGACCAGAACATCGCGCCAAAAACGACAATGCCGATCACTACACAGATCCAGAAAATGGTCATGTGCAGGTCGAACACAGCGTGACTGACTTCAGTTGCCCCTGGCGCCATATTCGTTGTCCAGGCGGCGTGCGCCTGGCCGAATACCGACCACAACAGGAGGCCCATCCAAACATGTGGATGTCGCGTCATTGCGGGTTCCCCTTATCGTTCTTGTTATCCCGCCGGTTTGCACCTGCGTCGAAGGGAGCGGCTTCCATACTGCTTACAACCGCTTAGCCTTACCTGCTTATGCAGTCTGGCGTCATCAGCTAATCGCGTACAAACCCGAGTATAGACACGCTCTGCAACCCCGCAATGTGTAGGGGCAAATGAGCAAAAATGAGTGGCCAGGCCTAATAAAACCGGGTGCGGAATCGTTTATCCGACCAACGATGGCAATTCGATATAACGCCTGTGCATAACCATGAAATAATTATGACAAATGCGTCTTAGGCGCTCGTATAAACGAGCTACCTTATGCTGTCCCTATTCCTACACCTGCTTCACTGGAGCCTTCATGAACACCGCCGCATTGCGCGAGCAGATTTCCCGTGCCCATCAACACGAATCCAGCACTGGCCAGTTGGCCAAGCAGCTGGAAGAGCAATTGCCGCACCTGCATTCGGCCATTTCCCTGGCTGATGGTGATCGCAACATTGTCATGACCCGCTTCGTCACGGCCTACATCGATCTGGTACCAGACCTGCTGGACGCCGCCAACGACGTGGCCCGCGAGGCCGGCATCGAAAGCCAGATCAAGCCAGTGCTGAAAATCGCCGAGCATTTCTTCCTGCAGCCCCCCGCCATCCTGGCCGGCCATGAAGGGCTCGACGGTCTGCTGGACGAGGCTTACCTGGCCCATCGCCTGGTGGAAGAGGTCAACGATTTGTACATCAAACACTTTGGCCAGCCACTGATTCCGGCAGATACCACCGTGGCCAACGTGATTGCCCATCAGTTGATCGGCGAAGCATTCGCCAACCAGCTGGATGAAGCCGTTCATCATGCGGTGGATGAAATGCTCAACGAAGACAGCTTTGCACTGGAATCTGTCGAAGCATATCGCGAACAGCTGAAAAGCCCGGCAACGGAAGCCGCGTGGAAGCGCTGGCCGTGCCTGTCCCGCCAGCTGGGGGTTGAGTTGGCGTTGGACCAGCCGGCTTAAATCCTGAATTCGACACAGAACGAATGTGGGAGGGGACTTGCCCCCTCCCACATGTTGCTCCGGTTCCGTCAGCCGACTGAGGGCGCCGAGCCTATCCCTGTCGTCGTCCTGACCCGGCCTTCGAGCCTGCGCTTCAACCCACGCGCCTCGATCACCAGCCTCGAACCCTTGGCCGCATTCGCCCGACCCCATTCCTCCAGCAACTCCAGGCAGGAATGGTCGATATAACTCAGGTTACTCAGCGGTACGTGCACAGTCGTGCCCGGAGGAACCGTCGCCAGCACCTGGGTCAACGCCGGCACTTTCAGGAAAGTCGCCGCACCGGTCAAACGCAGCTCCATTTCCCCCTCCGGGGGCAGGTCGATCAGACTGACTTTCAGGCGTGAGGCCTTGAGCGCCAGCTTGACCAGTGTGAGCCCGAAGCCCACCAGCACACCGGTCAGCAGGTCGGTGAAAATGATCGCCAACGCCGTGGCCGCGTAGGTAAACATCGGCATGCGCCCATAACGACCGAGGGCCTTGAAGGCCTTGATGTCCACCAGCTTGATCCCGGTGTACACCAACACACCCGCCAGGCTTGCCACAGGAATGCTTTGCAGCACGCTCGACAGCAACAGTACGAACCCCAACAGCCATACGCCATGGAACATCGCTGACAACCGCGTGGTGGCACCGGCCTGCACGTTGGCGGAGCTGCGCACGATCACACCGGTCATCGGCAGGGCACCGACCAGGCCGCACAGCATGTTGCCCACACCCTGGGCGGACAATTCCTTATCGAAATCGGAACGCTGGCCGCTGTGCATGCGGTCGACCGCTGCCGCAGAGAGCAGGGTTTCGGCACTGGCGATAAACGCCACCGCAAACGCAGCGATCAACAACTGAGGGTCAGCCAGGTTCAACAGGTCGCTGGGACGCAGCCAATCGATGGCGTCGGCGAGGTTCTCCGGGACTTCCACACGCTTGACCTGCAACGCCAGCACCAGGCTGGCCACCGTTGCCAGGCCCACGCCTAACAGGGCTCCCGGCACGAAACGCAGGGTTTGCGGGCGGAATTTATCCCACAGGTACATCACCAGCATCGTCGACAAACCGAGCAAGCCGGCCTGCCAACCCAGGCCACCGCCCAAGGTTGGAATCGCCTCCACCAGCGCGGCGGGGAAGCCCGCCAGGTTATCCAGCCCTGAGGGCTTGGGCGCACCGTCGAGCATCACATGGATCTGCGATAGCACAATCAATACGCCGATCCCCGCCAGCATCCCGTACACCACCGCCGGCGCCGTGACGCGGAACCAGCAACCCAGGCGCAGGCGCCCGGCCACCAGTTGCAGGAAGCCGGCCAGCAGCAGGATCGGCCCGAGCATCAGCATCCCGTGCTGGCGCACCAGCTCGAACACCAAGACCGCCAGACCCGCTGCCGGGCCGCTGACCTGCAGCGGCGAGCCCGCCAACCAGCCCACCACCAGGCCACCGATAATCCCGGTGATCAGGCCCTTGGCCGGCGGCATGCCGGACGCGATGGCGATCCCCATGCACAGGGGCAGGGCGACCAGAAACACAACCACGGAGGCGAGCAGCTCCCGTGGCAATACAGCTTTCAATTGAGCAGCACGCATGATGGCTCTCCCGAGGTATTCGCCGGGCGCGGCAAAGCCTGGCTGCATCCATGGCAGCCACCGCTTTACCCGGCAGGGAAGTGTTTAGAAGCGCGCTTTAGGCGTCGCGGAAGGAATCGGCCCTTCGCCGCTCAACGGTCGGAATGCCGACTGATCAGCATCGTAGGCTCGAATTTCACTGGTCTCGATGTTGTAGATCCAGCCGTGAATAAACAGCTGACCGTTGGCCATGCGCGACGCCACCGAAGGATGGGTACGCAAATGCTGCAGTTGGGCGATGACGTTTTCTTCGGTGAGCACTTTCATGCTCTCGCCTTCGTTGGCACAGTCGCAATTGTCCTCGACCATGGACCTGGCGACTTCGGCGTGCCGCAGCCAGGCCCTTACCGTTGGCATCTTCTCCAGGCTGGCGGGGTTGAGGACCGCCCGCATGGCGCCACAATCGGAGTGCCCGCACACGATGATGTGCTGCACGCCCAGGGCCAGTACCGCGTACTCGATGGCAGTGGAGACACCGCCGTTCATCTGCCCATAAGGCGGCACGACGTTACCGACGTTGCGGGTCACGAACAGGTCGCCGGGAGAGCTTTGGGTAATCAGCTCAGGCACGATGCGCGAGTCGGCGCAGGTAATGAACATCGCCCGTGGGCTCTGGGCCGTGGCGAGTTTCTTGAAGAGTTCTTCCTGCTGAGGGAAGACGTCGTGATGGAAATGCAAAAAGCCGTCAACGATATGTTTTAGCGCTGCATCGGCAGACTCTGCCACCTGAGGGGCTGAAGCCGACGCAGCCAACGGCTGTTTATCCTTGTCACTCATGATTCATCCTCTTGATTAATGCAGGGGAGTTTTCAGGTCAGTTCGACGCCAGGCCAGTGAAATAGTTGTAAAAGCCACAAACCAGGCTGCCGACTCATCAGTCACTCGCTGAACAAGGTAACCACCGAAACTTAACTCAAACTGAATGAACCGCTCTAGATCGCGGGTTTCAGTGATGTCAAAACGCGACTATTCCTACAAGGAAGGTGCATTCCGCCTCATCAGTCTACAACAATGCCATCTGTCTGCCCGGAGGACAGAACGCCGTGCAATCCAGATTGAAGCCTTCTCTGCGATCGAGCCCCAGGCGCTTGATCGCCTTGCTGAAGCGCTGGGCCAGCAGGTCGGCAAACGGCCCCTCGCCCCGCATGCGGACACCGAACCGGCTGTCGTAGACCTCACCACCGCGCACCTGGCGCACCAGGCTCATCACATGGGCCGCACGCTGCGGGTAATGCACCGCCAGCCACTCCTCGAACAGCGGCGCCACCTCCAGCGGCAGGCGCAACATCATGTACGCCGCACTCTGCGCACCGGCGGCATGGGCTTCGGTGAGCAGGCTTTCCAACTCGCTGTCGTTGATCATCGGGATCATCGGCGAGCACAGCACGCCCACCGGGATGCCCGCCTCGCGCATCACCCGTATGGCCCGCAACCGTGCCTTGGGCGCGGCGGTGCGCGGCTCCAGGATGCGCTTGAGCTCATCATCCAGGCTGGTGAGGCTGATCATCACCGCCACAAGGCGTTGCCTGGCCAGCTCCGCCAGCAGGTCCAGGTCGCGCAGGATCAACGAGCCCTTGGTGATGATGGTGACCGGGTGCCGATAGCGCAGCAGCACTTCGAGGGTTTGCCGGGTGATCCTGTACTCACGCTCGATAGGCTGGTACGGGTCGGTGTTGGAACCTAGGTTGATCGGCGCACACACATAGCCCGGCTTCGACAGCTGCTGTTCCAGCACGTCGGCCGCATTGCTCTTGGCGATCAGCCTGGTTTCGAAATCCAGCCCCGGCGACATGTCCCAATAGGCGTGGCTGGGCCGCGCATAGCAGTAAATGCAGCCATGTTCGCAGCCACGGTAAGGATTGATGGAGCGGTCGAACGGCAGGTCAGGCGAGTTGTTGCGGGTGATGATGGTCTTGGCCGTTTCGATGCGCACTTCGGTGCCTTGGGTCGGCGGCACTTCCTGGTACCAGCCGTCGTCCTCGGCCACGCTGGCGGTGGGCGCAAAGCGGTTGTGCAGGTTGGTGGCCGTGCCCCGACCACGGGGCGGCAGCGGAGTAGACATGAAAGCGCCTCGATACTGTTTTTATATACAGTATAGAGGCGCGAGGTTCCTGACCAGTGCCGTCTGGCGGTCAGTGCTTTTGGGTGACCTGCCCCAGGTCATCGCCCGAGGTGGTGCGCATGTCGTTCTTGCGCAGGTCGGCCACGTCACTGGCTTTCACCGCGGCCCCCTGATTACCCCAACTGCCACGGATGAAGCTGACCACATCCGCCACTTCCTGGTCCGAGAGGCGCCAGGCGAACGCCGGCATGGTAAAGGTCGACGGTGCCGTGTGAGTGGCCGGCAACGTGCCGCCGTTCAACACGATGTTGATCAACGACGTGGCGTCCGCCGTCCGCACCACCGGGTTGCCCGCCAACGCCGGGAACACCCGTGTGTAACCATGGCCATCGGTACGGTGGCAGGCCGCGCAGTTGTCGATATACACCGAGGCACCGGGCTTGCTGTCATCGCCCTTCCACAGCGCCTCGGCCACCTGCTTGTCATACTGGTGCGGCTGGTCCTGCGGGTCCACCGCCGGCAGGCTCTTGAGGTAACGGGCGATAGCGGTCAGGTCGTCCTGGGACATGTACTGCATGCTATGCACGACCACGTCGCTCATACCGCCAAACACCGCACTGCGATCACTGCGACCGGTCTTGAGGAATTGCACCAGCTGCGCCTCGCTCCAACTGCCGAGGCCGTCCTTATGGTCACCGCGCAGGCTCTTGGCGATCCAGCCTTCCAGTGGCGCGCTGCCGGACAGGAAGGCCTTGCCGTCAGTCGCGCTCAGGGCTTTTTCCTGCATGGTCAGGGCGCGTGGTGTATGGCACGCGCCACAGTGGCCAAGGCCTTCCACCAGATAAGCGCCGCGGCTGATCACCGGGTCTGCGTCGGCCATGACAGGCTTATCCACCACCTCAGGGGCAAACATCCAGCGCCACGCCGCCAGCGGCCAACGCATGCTCAACGGCCACGGAATGTCACTGTCCTTGTTCTCCTGGGCGACCGGTTCCACGCCCTTCATGAAGTACGCATACAACGCCTGCATATCGCTTTCGCTGACACGCGCATAGGACGGGTAGGGCATCGCCGGGTAAAGCGTACTACCACTCTTGGCGACACCGTGACGCACGGCCTTGTCGAAGTCCTCGAAGCTGTAGTCGCCCAGGCCGGTCTTGTCCGGGGTGATGTTGGTGGAATAGATCACACCGATGGGGGTTTCCATCGGCAGGCCACCAGCGAACGGTTTGCCGCCCTTGGCGGTGTGGCAGGCCACGCAGTCGCCGGCGCGGGCCAGGTATTCGCCCTGCTTGATCAGGTCGGTTTCGGCGGCACTGATCGAGCAGCTGCTGAGCAGGGCAAACGTCGCGATAACAAATGCTTTCATGGTCATCGCTCCTTATGCCTGAACCAGCGGGCCGGGGTTTTTCAGGTACTGCTCGCGGATCGCCCGGGCCGACCAGTAGGTCAATGCCGCCACCAGGCCGGTAGGGTTGTAGCCCAAGCCCTGTGGGAAAGCGGATGCGCCGGGGACAAACACGTTGTGCACATCCCAGCACTGCAAGTAGCGGTTCAGCGCACTGGTCTTCGGGTCGGTCCCCATGATCGCGCCACCGTTGAGGTGGGTGGTCTGGTAGGACGCGGTGTTGAAGTGCTCACCGACTTTTTTGCCCAGTACGGCTATCGCCTTGGGGTTCATCGCTTCGGCGACCTTGCCCATTTTCTCGACCATGAAGCGGTTCATCTTGATGTCGTTTTCCTGCCAGTTGAACGTCATGCGCAGCAACGGCAGGCCGTAGGCATCGCGGTAGACAGGGTCCAGATCCAGGTAGTTACCCCGGTAGGATTGATGGGCACCGTGTGCATCCATCGACACCTGGTGGGTGTAGTAATCGGCGGTGGCGCGCTTCCAGGCACTGCCCCAGGCCGGCGTGCCGGGCGGATTGGACGTACCGGCAATCGGCCGGCTGCCGGCCTGGTTGACCCACATCGGCGAACCGCCCACAAAGCCATGGGGCCCGTGATCGAAGTTGTCGGCGTTGAAGTCATCGATGGCTACGCCATTGCCGCCGGCACCGATAAAGTTGTTGGTATGGGTGTCCTTGTCGAAGAACGCCTTGATGGTGGCCATGTTCTGGTAAGCAAAGTTCCTGCCCACCACACCCTCATTGGTCATCGGGTCGTAAGGCTTGCCGATGCCCGACAGCAGCATCAACCGCACGTTGTGGAACTGGAACGCGCCGAGGATCACCAGGTCTGCCGGTTGTTCGCACTCTCGGCCCTGGGCGTCGATGTAGGTCACGCCGGTGGCCTTGCTCTTGGTGCTGTCCAGATTGACCTTGAGCACGTGGGAGTTGGGCCGCAGCTCGAAATTCGGCACCTGGCGCAGCGCCGGCAGGATATTCACGTTCGGCGAGGCCTTGGAGTACATGTAGCACACGTAGCCGCTGCAAAAACCGCAGAAGTTGCACGGGCCCATCTGCGCGCCGTAGGGGTTGGTGTAAGGCCCCGAGGTATTGGCTGACGGCAGGTTGTAGGGCTTGTACCCGACGCTGGCGGCGGCTTTCTGAAACAGCTGTGCGGAGACTGTGTTCTTTTGCGCTTCCAACGGAAACGGGTTGGAACGGTCCGGCGCATAGGGGTTGCCGCCACGCCCTTCGCCCACCACCTGGCCTTTCACGGTCCAGGCCTGGCCTGAGGTGCCGAAGACTTTTTCCGCATAGTCGAAAAACGGCTCCAGCTCTTCGTAGCTCACGCCGAAGTCCTGGATGGTCATGTCCTTGGGAATGAAATGCTTGCCGTAGCGCTCTTCGTAATGGCTGCGCATGCGCAGTTCAATCGGATCGACACGGAAATGCACGCCCGACCAGTGCAAGCCCGCACCGCCCACGCCGTTACCCGGCAAAAACGCGCCGAGCTGACGGTTAGGCAAGGCAACGTCATTCACGCTATGGCGAATCGTCACCGTCTCCTTGGAGATGTCCTGGAAGAGTTTTTTACGCACGCTGTAGGTCAGTTCGTCGATGACCTGGGGATAGTTGCCGTCCGGGTAAGTGTCCTGCATCGGGCCGCGCTCCAGCGCCAGCACGTTCAGTCCGGCTTCCGTCAGCTCCTTGGCCATGATCGCGCCGGTCCAGCCAAAGCCGACAATCACCGCATCCACTTTCTTCATGATGGTCGCCACGTTTATGCCCTCTCGCCGCGGATGGATACTGCCGGGAAGGGGTACTGCTCGTTGCGTTCCACCCAGTCCATGAAATCGGCGCGGGCGCCGGGGAAACCAATCATGGTCCAGCCGACCATGCCTTTGTTGCCACCATGGATCGGGTCGCAGAAGAAGCCTTCCTTGGTGTTTTGCAGCAACAGATTGAAGAACATCTTCGGCGGCACCGCGTCAAAATGTGCCGTGACCTCACTGCCGCCCGCCTCCAGGCGTCGCAACATATCGTCTCGGGTAGCGCTGTCTTGCGCAGCAAAAACTTTGCCGTTGAACGCCTTCGACCAGGCATCCGTCGCGGCAATACCCAGGCGATAGATATCCTTGGGCACCAATTTGCTCTGCCAGCCCATCTCCGGCGGCGCATCGGCATTAAACGGGCCTTGCATGAACCACAGCGCACCGCTGGCGTAAGGCGTGTTCATCTGCCGGTCGATGTACTCCGGCGCGCCAGCTTCCAGGGCGCCGGGGCCTTGGGCATCGGCCGGGATCAGACGCTCGACGGCAGCGTTGATAAACGCCCATTCCTCGGCAGTGAAATAGCTTGGCTCGTAGGCTTTTTCGCTGGCCGCAGGCTTGGCTGGCGCAGCCTCGACCGGCGCAGGCGTCGCCATCAGCATCGAACCGCCAAGGCCGGTGCTGGCAACCGTGACCACCGGGATCAAGGTCAAGGATTTGCGTAGAAAGTCACGCCGGGGGTTGTCTTGATCTTGATCAGACATGGTGGCACCTCATCATGTGGTCACGGGGTTATCAGCCGCTTCTAGGGAGTGGCTTGGCGTTGTCGGGCGGCGAACTGGATCCAGGTGATCCAGGGAGATAGAGCGCAGCGCGCAAACAATAGTTACAAATGATAGCAGCCTAAGCATCGAGAGAATCGCTTCAGCGACTAAAGATTGAGGATTCACGATTCTTTGACGCACACCTCACACCTCCTTGACCCGCCGTGACCGACTCTGGGCGCCATCAACCACTCCCTATAGGGTGACGTCGCCCATGTACAAGCATCATTGGTTGCCGGCCCTGGGCCTGGCGCTCATGGCACTGTTCACCACAGCTTTTGCGCGGGCCGATGACACTACGTCCCTGCGTTCTCCAGAATGGGCCCAGCCAGTGGGCGACCGCTACAACCTGCATCAAATGACGCCCACGCTCTATCGCAGCGCATTGCCGGATAGCAATGCAGCGCCGTTGCTGGAACAGCTCAAGATCGGCACCGTGATCAACTTCCTGCCCGAGTCCGATAGCAACTGGCTGAAGGCGCCAAGCATCCGTCAGGTTCAGTTGAGTTATCGCACCAACCATGTGGATGACTCTGACGTGCTGGCGGCACTCAGGGCGATCAAGGAAGCGGAAGCTGACGGCCCGGTGCTGATGCATTGCAAGCACGGCTCTGACCGCACCGGCCTGATGGCGGCGATGTATCGCGTGGTGATCCAGGGATGGAGCAAGGAGGATGCGTTGAACGAGATGACCTTGGGCGGTTTCGGCACCAGTAACGGCTTCAAGGACGGCGTTCGCTACATGATGAGGGCCGATATCGACAAGTTGCGCACAGCCTTGGCGAATGGCGATTGCAGCACCAGCGCCTTTGCGTTGTGCTCAATGAACAGCTGGCTGAACCCGGCGAACAAGGATCACGAGCCCGCCGAGGAAAAAACCGCACTGCTGGTCACCCCCTGAGACGCACTCCCAGGGGGTAGACGAATCAGTCTTTCGTCAGCTTCGGGTTAGGGAAGAACTGCACCGCCTGCACCTTCGGGTCCGGCGCTTTCAACGCCGATGTATTGACCCGCGTGCCCAGTTCCTTGGGCACCGACAGGCCTTGATCATTCAGCGTATCGGTATACCCGCAGGCCACGCACTCGCGATGCGGCACGCTGTCCTCGGTCCACATCTTCAACTTGTCCGGCTCGCTGCACGCCGGGCAGACCGCCCCGGCGATAAATTGCTTTTTGGTAATCACAGGCCCTTCACTCATGCTGCTGCGTCCTCACTCAGGCCGCTGTGGCGCAAGAGTGCGTCAATCGACGGGGCACGTCCGCGGAAGTCGACGAACAGCACCATCGGCGCCTGGGAACCGCCGCGCGCCAGGATCGCCTCGCGGAAGGCACGGCCGGTCTCGGCATTGAGCACGCCGTCTTCTTCGAATTTGGAGAAGGCGTCCGCCGACAGCACTTCGGCCCATTTGTAGCTGTAGTAGCCCGCGGCATAACCGCCGGCGAAGATGTGCGCAAAGCTGTTGGGGAAACGGTTGTAGGCCGGAGGACGCATCACCGACACCTCATCGCGCACACCTTCAAGCACCTGCGCCACGCTGCGGCCATCGCCATGGGTGGCATGCAACTCGAAGTCGAACAGCGAGAACTCCAACTGGCGCACCATCATCAGGCCGGACTGGAAGTTCTTCGCCGCGAGCATTTTTTCCAGCAGGTCCTGGGGCAGTGGCTCGCCGCTTTCATAGTGGCCGGAGATCAGCGCCAGGCCTTCCGGCTCCCAGCACCAGTTCTCCATGAACTGGCTCGGCAACTCCACCGCATCCCATGCCACGCCATTGATACCGGACACGCCGGCATGCTCGACGCGGGTCAGCAGGTGATGCAGGCCATGGCCGAATTCGTGGAACAGGGTGGTCACTTCATCGTGGGTCAACAGGGCAGGCTTACCGCTGTCGGCCGGGGTGAAGTTGCACACCAGGTTCGCCACCGGGCTTTGCAGCACACCGTCGATGGTGCGACGACGGTCGCGCGCGCCGTCCATCCAGGCACCGCCACGCTTGTTGGCGCGGGCGTACAGGTCGAAGAAGAAGCGCCCGACGTGCTGGCCGTTTTCCTTGATTTCAAACAGGCGAACATCCGGGTGCCAGGTGTCGAAGCCTTTTTGCTCGGCAATCTCGATGCCGTACAAACGCTGCACAATGGCGAACAGGCCGCCCAGCACCTTGTCGATCGGGAAGTAGGCGCGCAGGGCTTCCTGGGACACGCTGTAGCGTTGCTCACGCAGCTTTTCGCCGTAGAAACCGCTGTCCCAGCTTTGCAAGTCAGCGCAGCCTTGTTCGGCGGCGTAGGCCTTGAGCTGTTGCAGGTCCTGGGCAGCGAACGGCTTGCTGCGCTTGGCCAGGTCACGCAGGAAGCTCAACACCTGGTCGCTGGACTCGGCCATCTTGGTGGCCAGGCTCAGCTCGGAGAACGAGGCGTAACCCAAAAGCTTGGCCAGTTCCTGACGCAGGTCGAGGATCTGCTCCATCACCGGGCCGTTATCGTTCTGACCGGCATTCGGCCCTTGGTCTGACGCACGGGTGCAGTAGGCCGCGTAGATTTCTTCACGCAGGGCGCGGTCCTGGGCGTAGGTCATGACCGCGTAGTAGCTTGGAAACTCCAGGGTGATCAGCCAACCGTCGAGGCCTTTGGCCTGCGCGGCAGCGGCCATCTGCGCCTTGGCCGAATCGGTCAGGCCGGCGAGGGTGGCTTCCTCGGTGACGTGCTTGGTCCACGCCTGGGTGGCGTCCAGCAGTTGGTTGGAGAATTTGCTGCCCAGCTCGGAAAGCTTGCTCTGCACTTCGGCGTAACGTTTTTGCTGCTCAGGCGGCAAGTCGATACCCGAGAGGCGGAAGTCGCGCAGGGAGTGTTCAAGAATAGTTTTTTGCGCCACGTCGAAACCGGCGGCTTCCGGGCTGTTGGCCAGGGCTTCGAAGGCTTGGAACAGCGCGCGGTTCTGGCCCATCTCGGTGGAGTAGGCACTCAATGCCGGCAGGCACGCCTCGTAGGCTTCGCGCAGCTCGGCGCTGTTGCACACGGCGTTGAGGTGGCTGACCGGGCTCCAGGCGGCGCCCAGGCGATCATTCAATTCGTCCATAGCCAGCACGAGGCCGGCCCATGTCGGATTTTTACCCTGGCTTTGCAGGATGCCTTCGATGGCAACACGGTTGTCGGCGAGGATCTGTTCGATGGCCGGTTGCACGTGCTCGGCACGGATCGCCGAGAACGGCGGCAGGTCGTAGGACTGCAGAAGAGGGTTGTTCGCGCTCACGGTTGGCACCTTGGCTGAAGAAACATGTAAGAACAAAGATGGGGCCATCTTAATTACAATCAACGTCCACCGCAGCTATCAGCACATAAGAGAGAGGCTATCGTGACCCTTCGCACCTATCAGAACCACACGCCAACCCTGGGCACCGGGGCTTTTGTCGATATTTCGGCGGTGGTGATCGGCGATGTCGAAATCGGCACCGACAGCTCGGTCTGGCCGCTGACCGTGATTCGCGGCGACATGCACCGCATCCGTATCGGCGCGCGCACCAGCGTGCAGGACGGCTGCGTGCTGCACATTACCCATGCCGGACCGTTCAATCCTGACGGTTTCCCGCTGCTGATCGGCGATGACGTGACCATCGCCCACAAGGTCATGCTGCATGGCTGCACGGTGGGCAACCGGATTTTGATCGGCATGGGCAGCATCGTGATGGACGGCGCCGTGGTGGAAGACGACGTCATCATCGGCGCCGGCAGCCTGGTGCCACCGGGCAAGAAACTCGACAGTGGTTTTTTGTATGTGGGCAGCCCGGTTAAACAAATCCGCCCGCTGACTGACAAGGAACGCGCCTTTTTCACCTACAGCGCCGCCAACTACGTGAAGCTCAAAGACCTGCACCTGGCTGAAGGATTCGACCAATGACCCTCCCTTACCAAACCGTCCTGTTCGACCTGGATGGCACCCTCACCGACCCACGGGAGGGCATCACCCGCTCGATCCAGTACGCCCTTGGCAAACTGGGCATCGACGAACCCGACCTGACCCAGCTCGAACACTTCATCGGCCCGCCGTTGCTGCAAGCCTTCATGCAGTTCTACGACTTCGATGAGGCCAAGGCCTGGGAGGCGGTGAATTTCTACCGCGAGCGCTTCAAGGTCACCGGGCTGTATGAAAACCGCGTATTCGACGGCGTGATGCCGCTGCTCGAAGACCTGGGCAAGCAGGGCCGCCAGTTGTACGTCGCCACGTCCAAGCCCTGGGTGTTTGCCCGCGAGATCGCGCGGCATTTCGATTTTGCCAGGCACTTCAAGGTGATCTACGGCAGCGAACTGGACGGGACACGCACCAACAAGGTCGAGTTGATTGCGCATCTGATCAGCGAAGAAGGCCTGGACCCGGCGACCACCTTGATGATCGGTGATCGTAAGCACGACCTGATCGGGGCGCGCAGCAATGGCGTGGATTCGGCGGCCGTCGGTTACGGGTTTGGTAGTTTCGAAGAGTTGAACGCCGAAGCGCCGACCTGGCATTTCGAGACGTTGGCGCAGATGCATCAGGCGTTTTTGCAACGGCCCTGAGGCCGCCACGGGGGAAAGCCTCCTCCCACATTGGGAGCGGCTTGCCCCGATGAGGCTCTACAGATCAGGACCTTCCAACCGCCTCAACGCAGCCTTGCGCTGCCCCACCGGCAACTCGCCCATCTTCTCCACTGCGGCGTAAAACTTCAGCCAATCGCCGCCTTCCTGCCTGAACAACGCCGCAAACGCCGGCACCCACCGGTCATACAGCCCGAACGGCAACAACCGCGCATTGTTCATCGGCAGGTTCATCCAGGCGTCATAACGCTTGTCCCCACCCCATTGGCTATCGCGCATCTGCCGGTACTCACGGCGCAACGCCTCGAATTCGGCGGCCTTGGCCTGGCGCATCGCCTCGACGGACAGCGGTTGCGCATAGAGTTTTTCCAGGCGCTTACGTGTATCGAGGATCAGCTGGGTAAATTGGTCCCGCTGCTGCCGCGTCGAGCTGCCAAGCGGCGCCAGGCCCTGGGCCGCGCGCCACTGGCGGGTGCCTTCCTGCTCGACGAAGCTGGCAAACGACTCGTTGAATTCGGTGTCATCCTTCACGTAGAACCGCTGGTGCGCCAGCTCATGGAAAATCAGCGTGGCCAGGCGTTCGTCGCCCCAGTTCATCATCGAATTCATGATCGGGTCGTTGAACCAACCCAGGGTGGAATAGGCTTCGACGCCACCTATCGATACGTCCATGCCTTGCTGGCGCAACAACGCCGCCTCACCCCGTGCCGCGCCCTGGCGGTAATAGCCGCGATAGGCCACGCAACCGGCAATGGGGAAGCAATGGGTTTGAGGCGCCAGGGAAAATTCCGGCGTGGCGAAGACATTCCAGACCACATAGGGTCGACCAATATCCGCATACAACCGGTAACTTTGGTTGTCCGGCAAATGCAGGTGTTCGCTGGCGAAGGTTCGGGCTTTCTGTGCTTGAGCCAGATGATCACGCAGCCCCTGTGGCCGCGACGGATCGGCGATGACCTCGGCAACCGGTTCCCGGGCTCGCAACAGCTGCCACTGACCACCTGCCAATTGGCTGTAGTAACTGACGCTGGAACAGCCACTGAGCAGCACGACTATCAACCCTGGAAGAAAACGCCTGACCATGCCCCGACCGCTCCTGGGTGATGTGTTCGCCAGACTATCGCGCCTGAAGGGGATTTTTCCATGGCGTGGCGTGTTTATACTCAAACCTCTCCTTGCGTTGAGTACCTGCCATGCGCCAGCTCCTGCTTCCCATCGTCGCCCTGTTGCTCAGCGCCTGCGCTTCGACCCCCCTGCCGCCGGTCGACCCGCATCAGGCCTGGGTCGATTTCGCTACGCCGACGCCGGGAGCCAAGCTGGTGATGGCGCAGCGCCTGGATGGTAAGAACCTGCCGGACGGACGCTACTTCCAGGTGCCACCGGGCAGTCACGAGTTGATGGTGCGCTTTGATTTCGAGGTGCCGACCGGCGGCAGCCTCAATGGCTTTGGGCAAACGGCCGACCGCACCTGTTTCATCACGCTGCAGTACGACCATTTCGAGGCTGGCCAACGCTATCGCCTGGAAGGGCGCTCATTGGCCTTCACGCCGAATATCAGGCTGTATAACGCCGCTCGCCAATTGCTGGCGGAAGAACGCAGCGTCAACTGTCTCTGATCAGTCGTTGTTCTTCTGATAGATGATGGCTTTGGTACCGTTCTCACAGCTGCCGACGACCATGGCGACGTCGTGCTTGTCAGCCTCTTCCTTGCTGACAATTTCCAAGGTGTAGGACGGAACCGCGTTCGCCTGGATCTTGACCTCAATCTCTTTCCTGAGCTCTTCGCAGTCTTTTGGTGCGGCCACAGCCGATGTGGCCAACACACCGCAAATGATCGCCAAAGCAAAACGTTTCATGTGTGAAGCTCCCTGAATGCATGCGCACGGGTGTGCGCCTAAGGCTGCATAGGCTATAGGACCACATTCGGGAAACACGAGTTCTGATTTAACGCAGAACAAAATGTGGGAGGGGCTGGCCCCCTCCCACAGTGGACCTGCAATGTCAGCTGACCAGCGTCGCATCCAGGCTGATCTTCGCATTCAGCACCTTGGACACCGGGCACCCTTCCTTGGCCTTCTTGCTCAATTCATCGAACTGCGCCTGGCTGGCGCCCGGGATCTTGGCCTTGAGCACCAAGTGCACGGCGGTGATCGCGAAGCCACCTTCGACCTGGTCCAGGGTCACTTCGGCCTGGGTGTCGATGCTGTCAGCCTTGAGCCCGGCATCGCCGAGAATCATGGAAAAAGCCATGGAGAAACAGCCGGCGTGGGCCGCGCCAATCAGTTCTTCAGGATTGGTACCCTTGCCGCCTTCGAAACGGGCCTTGAAGCCGTAGGGCGCTTCGCGCAGCACGCCGGTTTCGGTGGAAATGGAGCCCAGGCCAGTCTTCAGATCACCTTCCCAATGCGCGGATGCCTTTTTAACGATACTCATAGCTTTCTCCTCGAACGGTGGTTTTGCGTCGGTAAGGTTCTGAGGATAGACGCGCCGGCAAAGTTCAGTTGTAAGAGAAACCTAGCGATTAAGTAGGAAATTTCATTGCCGCTATTGAATCTCGGGTATATGCCCTCATTGCATAGAGCATGCACATGAAGCGGCAGGTTTTGGTTCGTCTAAGAAGCCTGCGCCCCCATTGGAGAAGCAGGCTTATGAATTCGCTGTCCGACGTAAAGTTTTCGACCCTCGACCTGGTGCCGGTGCGTGCCAACGGCAGCCCGGCGCAGTCGCTGCGCAATTCCCTGGATTTGGCCCAGCATGTGGAAAAGTTCGGCTACAACCGTTTCTGGGTGGCGGAACACCACAATATGGATGGCATCGCCAGCTCGGCCACCTCGGTATTGTTGGGCTACCTGGCCGGCGGTACCTCGACGATTCGCGTCGGCTCCGGCGGCGTGATGCTGCCCAACCATGCACCGCTGGTGATCGCCGAGCAGTTCGGCACCCTGGAAAGCCTCTACCCAGGGCGTATCGACCTGGGCCTGGGCCGCGCGCCCGGCTCCGACCAGATGACCGCCCGCGCCCTGCGCCGTGAACGCTCCGGCAGTGCGGATGACTTCCCGGAAGACGTGGCCGAGCTGATGGCCTATCTCGGCCCACGCACGCCGGACCAACGGGTGATTGCGGTGCCCGGCACCGGCACCAACGTACCGGTGTGGCTGCTGGGTTCCAGCCTGTTCAGCGCGCAACTGGCGGGCGAACGCGGTTTGCCCTACGCCTTCGCCTCCCATTTCGCACCGCGTTTGATGCACGAGGCGATTCGCGTGTACCGCAACCACTTCAAGCCCTCGGCCGTGCTGGACAAGCCTTACGTGATGCTCGGCATTCCGTTGGTTGCCGCCGACACCGATGAACAGGCCGACTACCTGGCCACCTCGGTGTACCAGCGCATCCTTGCCTTGATGCGCGGGCAAAGCCTGGTGCAGCGCCCACCCGTGAAAACCATGGACGGCCTGTGGCTGCCCCATGAAAAAGACGCCGTCGGCAGCTTCCTCGGACTGGCAATGGTGGGCAGCCCGGCGAAGATCCGCGCCAAGCTGGAAGTGCTGATCGAACAGACCGGCGCCGACGAATTGATCTTCACCTGCGACCTGTACGAGCACGCCGATCGGATTCATTCCTACGAGCTGCTGGCGCAGTTGATGAAGGGCTAAACCCCCAGGCGAAAAAAAACCGACGCACCTGTGGCTAGGGAGCTTGCTCCCTAGCCACAGGTGCGTCGGCTTCAAGCCTGCCACACGGAATTAACCGCGCTTGTAGACGATTTCCTTGGTACCACCTTCACAGGTGCCAACCACTTTAGCGTCGGTCGAGGCGCCTTTATCCACGACTTCCAGGGAATAACCCGAAGCGCCCTTGGCGTCGATTTTCGCTGCAATTTCACTTTTCAGCTCTTCACAAGGCTTGCCCGCCGCCAGGGCTGTGCCCGCAATGCTCAACAAACCTACCGCTAACAGGAACTTCTTCATCCGTCACTTTCCTTGCGCTGATTGAAACGAGCGTGCCGACGCTGCAGGCATCGGCACCCATTGTTTGTAGCGCAGGTTATGGCAATCGGCCAGCCGGCAAGTTCAACCGACGCGATCAACTACTGGCAATTCGAAACCCCACCTTGAGCGTGACCTGATAGTGGGCGACCTTACCGTCCTTGATATGACCACGGGTCTCCGTCACCTCAAACCACTCCAAGTGCTTGATGCTCTTATTGGCTTCGGCCAGGGCATTGTTGATTGCGTCTTCGATGCTGGTGGTGGACGAACCTACCAATTCGACTTTCTTGTAGGTGTGATGATCAGACATGGTGTTTCTCCTGAGGGTCGTCAATAAAGCCTAGCAGTCATTGTTCATACTGCTTCTGGCGACCGTTCCTACCCGAAAGTTCAGATTTACTGCACTTTCTGAAAACGCTGGAGTCGGTATCTACACACGCCACTCAATCACTTCAGGAGAATTCACATGGCCAACACTTCTTTACGCAAAGCGTCGCTGGAAAGCATGGAAGCCGAGATTTCGAGCCTGCTCAAGTCCCTTGAGAGCCTCAAGGACGATGCGTCGGATGAGTCGCGCAAAACCCTGAAGGCCCTGAAAAGCAATGCCGAGAATGCCCTCAAGCATTCCCGTCACCTGATCAGCGATGCCTACGAAGAAAGCAAAGTCAAAATCCGCGAAACCGGTGTTGCCACCCGGGACTACGCACAAGAGCACCCATGGACCACCGCCGGCGTCGCCGTTGGCGCACTGGGCCTGCTGGCGGCTTACCTGCTGTGCAAACGCGGTGACTGATTGACAGGCTACACCGGCTGGCGCGCCAGCTCAGCCTTGAACCAGTGCGCCAACTGACCCGCGCGCCCGTCTGCGGCGCGCTTGGGTAGCCACAACGCCAGGTGCGCCGGGGTTTCACTGAAACCCCACGGCGCCACCAGGCGACCCGCGCGCAGGTCCTCTGCTACCAGCGGTTCTGGCGCAATCGCCACGCCCAACCCCGCAACCGCCGCCTCCAGCAAATAATACAAATGCTCAAAACCCTGGCCGTGTTTCAGCGCGCCGGGCTCGATGCCGTGCTGTTGCGCCCAACTGGGCCAGGCTTGCGGACGGGACGTGGTGTGCAATAAAGCTTCGCCACACAAGGCGTGCGGCGGCGCCTGGCGCAGGCGCTCGTAACCGGCAAAACGCGGGCTCATCACCGGGCCGATACGCTCGCTCGCCAGCTCATACACCTGCATATCCGCCGGCCACGGCGGTTCGGCGAAGACCAGCAGGGCGTCGAGGCCGGGGCGGCGGGGATCGAGGTCGCCGTCGCCCGCCGACAGGTGCAGGCGCAGGTCCGGCAGGTCGGCATTCAAGCGTCCCAGGCGCGGGATCAACCAACGCGCCAGCAGACTGCCTGAACAGCCGAGCACGAAAGGTGCGTCGGCGCTGGCCTGGGTGAGTTCGGCGCACACGTCCCGCAGGCGCTCGAACGCCTCGGCGCTGGCATCTCGCAACCGCACACCCGCATCTGTGAGTTTAAGGCCGCGCCCGTCCTTGATGAACAGGCTGACACCCAAATGCTCCTCCAGCACTTTCAACTGGCGGCTGACCGCACCGTGGGTCACGTGCAATTGCTCGGCAGCCTGGCTGACGCTGTTGAGGCGGGCAGTGGCTTCAAATGCGCGCAGGGCATTGAGGGGCGGGAGGTCGCGGCTCATCTGTGAGTTTTCCTGACAGGTTGCAGCGATCTTATCGGTTTTCAGCGCCGGATGTGAGGGGTAGAGTGGCCGTCATTGCTTCCCATACAGAATTCCTACCTGGAGCGTCCCATGACTCAGTCCCAGACCGATCTGCGCAACGGCCCTGACGCCAACGGCCTGTTTGGCGCGTTTGGCGGCCGCTACGTCGCCGAAACCCTGATGCCGTTGATCCTCGACCTGGCCCGCGAATACGAAGCGGCCAAGATCGATCCGGCGTTCAACGAAGAATTGGCCTACTTCCAGCGCGACTACGTCGGCCGCCCCAGCCCGCTGTATTTCGCCGAGCGCCTGACCGAGTTCTGCGGCGGCGCCAAGATCTACCTCAAGCGCGAAGAGCTGAACCACACCGGCGCGCACAAGATCAACAACTGCATCGGCCAGATCCTGCTGGCGCGGCGCATGGGCAAGAAACGCATCATCGCCGAGACCGGCGCCGGTATGCACGGCGTAGCCACGGCCACCGTGGCCGCGCGTTTCGGCCTGCAGTGCGTGATCTACATGGGCACCACCGACATCGAGCGCCAACAGGCCAACGTGTTCCGCATGAAGCTTTTGGGCGCTGAAGTGATCCCCGTGGTCGCCGGTACCGGCACCCTCAAGGACGCCATGAACGAAGCCCTGCGCGACTGGGTGACCAACGTCGACGACACCTTCTACCTGATCGGCACCGTGGCCGGCCCGCACCCGTACCCGGCGATGGTGCGCGACTTCCAGGCCGTGATCGGCAAGGAAACCCGCACCCAACTGCAAGCCCAGGAAGGCCGCCTGCCGGACAGCCTGGTGGCATGCATCGGCGGTGGCTCCAACGCCATGGGCCTGTTCCACCCGTTCCTGGACGACACCAGCGTCGAGATCATCGGCGTTGAAGCGGCCGGCCACGGCATCGAAACCGGCAAGCACGCCGCCAGCCTCAACGGCGGCGTACCGGGCGTGCTGCACGGCAACCGTACCTTCCTGCTGCAGGATGACGACGGCCAGATCATCGACGCCCACTCGATTTCCGCCGGCCTCGACTACCCAGGCATCGGCCCGGAACACGCCTGGTTGCACGATATCGGCCGTGTCCAGTACACCTCGGTGACCGACGATGAAGCCTTGGACGCGTTCCACAAATGCTGCCGCCTGGAAGGGATCATTCCTGCCCTGGAAAGCGCCCACGCCCTGGCCGAAGTGTTCAAGCGCGCACCGACCCTGCCGAAGGATCACCTGATGGTGGTCAACCTGTCCGGCCGTGGCGACAAAGACATGCAGACCGTGATGCACCACATGGAACAGTCTCAGCAGGAGAAACACTAAATGAGCCGCCTGCAAACCCGCTTTGCGCAACTCAAGGAACAAAACCGCGCCGCCCTGGTGACCTTCGTCACGGCCGGCGACCCGGGTTATGACACCTCGCTGGCGATCCTCAAGGGCTTGCCCGCTGCGGGCGCCGATGTGATCGAGTTGGGCATGCCCTTCACCGACCCGATGGCCGACGGCCCGGCCATCCAACTGGCCAACATCCGCGCGCTGGAAGCCAAACAGAACCTGCTGAAAACCCTGCAGATGGTGCGTGAGTTCCGCAAGGACAACAACGATACCCCGCTGGTGTTGATGGGCTACTTCAACCCGATCCACAAATACGGTGTGCCTAAGTTCATCGCTGACGCCAAAGAGGCCGGCGTCGACGGCCTGATCGTGGTCGACATGCCGCCAGAACATAACGGCGAGCTGTGCGACCCGGCCCAGGCCGCAGGTATCGACTTTATCCGCCTGACCACGCCGACCACCGATGACGTGCGCCTGCCGACCGTGCTCAACGGCAGTTCCGGATTCGTGTACTACGTATCCGTGGCCGGTGTGACCGGCGCTGGCGCCGCGACCCTGGAACACGTCGAGGAAGCCGTGACCCGCCTGCGTCGGCATACCGACCTGCCGATCAGCATCGGTTTTGGTATACGCACACCGGAACAGGCGGCCGCCATCGCGCGCCTGGCTGATGGTGTGGTGGTGGGCTCGGCCCTGATCGATCACATCGCCAATGCCAGTAACGATCAACAAGCAATCGATGGCGTATTGAGCCTGTGCGCGGCACTGTCGGAAGGTGTGCGCAACGCCCGTAAGTAAGCGCCATGTAGCGAGAGGTAAAGTTCCTGATACAGAGGAATCAACGCGCGCAATCACGGCCTAAACAGCAAGACCAAGGGATTTCGAACCGCGTTCGAGATCCCTTTTTTGTATGTGTGCCCTGAGGAATACCCGATGAAAATGCCCAAATCCGTGATTGCAGGTCTTGGTGTGCTGGTGCTTGGCGCCAGCGCCCTGGTGCAAGCCGCGCCGCCTGACCAGCGGGGTGACGACCGTGGCGGCCCACAAGGCCAGCACGAGCAACGTGGCGACGACCATCGCGGCCCGCAGGACAACCGTCGCGGAGGCCCGCCCCAGGACTTCGGCCCGGTACGCCAGATCATTCACGACAACCACGGCCAGTTCTCCCGTGGCGCACCGCCGCCGCCGAATGTGCGCCTGGTGCGCGGCCAACCCCTGCCGCGCGGCTACTACGGCGAGCGCCTGGACAACCGTGCGCTGGCGCGCCTGCCGGTGTACCCGGGTTATGAGTGGCGCCGTTCGGGGCCGGATGTGGTGTTGATCGCGGTGGGTACCGGTATCGTCTATGAAATTCTGGACGGCGTGCTGAACTGATCCGGGCTTTTTCCATATAGGCTAGGCTTGAGGGGGAACCCCCCCTCAACACACTTCGTGCCTATTGCCGTCTAACCACCTCTGCAAGTCACGCCTTCTTGCGTTGCCGGTCGTTAAGTTAGCTGCATCAGAAGTCATTATCGTCTCCCAGGAGTCCATCATGGCATTTGATCTCATCACCCCCTCGGACCGTCGTCATTCCACGTTGCAAAAGGGTTTCAACCTGCGCTGGCCATTGGGTAACGTCCAGGGCGAGTCTTCGGCCAACGGCGCCAACCTCATCTACCTCTGCCGCAACCCACAAGACATCCTCGACGCAGCCGCCCAGGCCCTGGCTGTGCCCAACGGCCGCATCACGGTGCGCAGCGGCGGGCATTGCTATGAAGGATTCGTCTCTAACAAGATGCCGGATGCGCCGGGCGAGGTGTTGTCGATCCTGGACATCGGCCAGATGAACCAATTGGCCTACGACCCCAACGGGCAAATCGGCTCCGTGCTGGTACCCGCGTCACCCCATCGCTATGCATTCCGCCTGGAGCCCGGCTGCCAGAACTGGGATACCAGCGTCGCGCTGTACAAATTGGCAGGCAAGGCGCTGCCCAGTGGATCCTGCTATTCGGTGGGACTGGGCGGGCATATCTGCGGCGGCGGCTATGGGTTGCTGTCGCGTAAATACGGGCTGGTCTGCGACTGGCTGGACGGCGTCGACCTGCTGGTCGCCAACGCCTCCGGCTCGGGTCTTGAACCTGTCCATGTGTCCCGTAACAGCCTCGACACCGATGAGCTGGACCTGTTCGCCGCCTGTTGCGGCGCCGGTGGCGGGCAGTTCGGCATCATCACCAGTTACTATTTCAAGACGCTGCCGCAAGCCCCGGAGGAAGTGCTCTGGCTGCCATTGGAATGGGACTGGTCAAACCTCACACGCGCCGCCCTCGAACGTTTGCTGCACGCCTATCAAAACTGGTTCGTGGATCATCAGGCCGACCCGAAAACCTGGGGCCTGGCCACCAAACTGGAGATGCGCCACCTCAATACTGGCAACGTGACCCTCGGCATTCACTACGTCGACAAGGACGGGAAGCTCGATGACCTGGCGCCTTTCAACGACTTTGTCAGCAGCATGCAGGCCGCGGTGGGCGTCAGTGCGACAGAGTCGCTCCTGCCGTTCCACGTCGTGCATCAGCCACGTGGTCGGCAAAAGGGTCGCCGGATCGATTCACTGCGGAGCGCCCACAAAAGCGCCAGGCGTCTGGACTGGTTGTACGCCACCCAATCACTCAACGGCTCCGGCGACAATCAGCGCGGCCGGTATAAATCGGCGTATCAGAAAGGCGGATTTACACAGCGCGTGCTGGATGCGATCTGGACGACGCTGAACTTGCCGGACGATCAGCAATACCTGACCCAGAGCCTGATCCAGATCCAGTCATTTGGCGGGCGCATCAACCAGATGGACGGCCCGATCCTGGCGCAGACGTCAGCCGCGCAACGCTCCTCGTACCTCAAATGGCAACCGCAGTGTTACTGGCACGCCGACGATGACGCCATCGACCGCGCCCATGCCGACTGGATCCGCGGCCTCTATTACGCTGCCTTCACCAACGGTGTTCCCAATGACCCGGAGTTCGAGGGCTGCTACATCAACTACCCCGACCTGGACATGACCCACCTCGGTGGCAATCCCGCGAACGCCAAGAACCCCCTGTGGTATGGAATTTTCTTCCCCAACACGATCATCGAGAACCGTCTGCGCCGAACCAAGCAACGCTGGGATCCGTCGAATGTGTTCCGTAACGAAATGTCGGTGCCCTGAGCCCGGCCAACGGGCGGCCCGCAGGCCGCCCACTGTTTACAGCTCGATCCGCTCGACCTTGCCCACCAGCAGCACATAGGAGAGTGCGCCCAACAGCGCCAGCACGGCGATGTAAGTGATCGCCGGGGCAAACGAATCGCCGCTGGCCAGGAAACCGATGACGATCGGCGTGGCAATCGCCGCCAGGTTGCCGATGAAGTTGAACACCCCGCCGGTCAGTCCCAGCAGACGTGCCGGGGCAAGGGTCGAGACCAGCGACCAGGTGATCGAGGCCAGGCCATTACCGAAGAACGCCAGGGCCAGGAAAGCGATGACCAACGGTGTCGATTCGACGAAGTTGGCGCCAATGATCGCCGTCGAGATCAACAGGCCGCTGATGATCGGCAACTTGCGGGCAAACCCCACCGAGGCGCCACGGCGGATCAGCCAGTCGGAAAACAACCCCGAACACAGCACGCCGACGAAAGCCGCGAGGAAGGGCAGCGACGCGAGCATGCCGGACTTGATGAAATCCATGCCGCGGTATTTCACCAGGTAGGTCGGGAACCAGGTCAGGAAGAACCACAACGTGGAGTTCAGGCAGAACTGCCCCAGGTAGATACCCCACAACTTGCGCTTGCTCAGGACAATGCCCAGGTCGACCCAACTGAAGGGCGCCTTGCTCTTGCTCGCTTGTGCGCTCAAGTCCACCAGCCCGCCGCCTTCGCGGATCAACTCGATTTCAGCGGCGTTGACGCCTTTGAAGTCCCGAGGCTCGCGATACAGGGCATACCAGATCGCCGCCCACAGAATGCCCACGCCGCCGGTCACGACAAACACCATGTGCCAGCCGTAATGGTGCTGCAACCAGGCCAGGACCGGCGTCAGGAACGCCAGCCCGACAAACTGCCCGGAGGTGTAGAAGCCAATGGCCGTGGCGCGCTCACGCTCGGGGAACCAGCTGGTGACCACGCGACTGTTGATGGGGTAAGCCGGTGCTTCCAGGGCACCCACCGCCATGCGCAGCACAAACAGCGCAATGAAGCTGGCGGCAAAACCGAGCATCACGGTGGCGATGGACCACAGCAACAGGGCGGCGGTGTAGAGGATACGCGGCGGCACCCGGTCCACCAGCCAGCCGCCGGGGATCTGCATGGCGGCGTACGTCCAGCCGAACGCGGAGAAAATCAGCCCGACATGTACCGGGTCGATGCCCAGCTCACTGGTCAGCGCCGGAGCGGCAATCGACAGGTTGCTGCGGTCGAGATAGTTGATCACCACGGTGATAAACAGCAGCACCATGATGAAGTAGCGCTTTCGGGTAGGCGTGACTAAAGAAGCCTGCCCGCTCAAGGATTCAGGTTGCATGGTAGGTGCCTCTTCTTATATTTGTTGAGGAAGGGACTTTTGCAGAAACCGGATCAACATGTGGGAGGGGGCAAGCCCTCTCCCACATGTTTGACCGTGTTCTTTCAGGCAGACATCACCACTCGGCAAAGCTGCCGTCGGCGTGGCGCCAGATCGGGTTGCGCCAGCGGTGGCCGATGGCTGCGCGTTCGATCACGTATTCCTCGTTGATCTCGATACCCAGGCCCGGCCCGTTGGGGATCTTCACAAAGCCCTGGTCATAGTCGAACACGCCCGGGTCGCGCACGTAGTCGAGCAGGTCGTTGCTCTCGTTGTAGTGAATGCCCAGGCTTTGCTCCTGGATAAACGCGTTGTAGCAAACCGCATCCAGTTGCAGGCACGCCGCCAAGGCAATCGGGCCCAACGGGCAGTGCAAGGCCAGGGCCACGTCGTAGGCTTCGGCCATGTTGGCGATCTTGCGGGTTTCGGTGATACCGCCCGCGTGGGAAGCATCCGGCTGGATGATGTCGACGTAGCCTTCGCTGAGCACGCGCTTGAAGTCCCAGCGCGAGAACAGGCGCTCGCCCAGGGCAATCGGGGTGCTGGTCAGGGGCGCCAGTTCCTTGAGGGCTTCGTAGTTTTCGCTGAGCACCGGCTCTTCGATAAACATCAGTTTGTACGGGTCGAGTTCTTTCATCAGCACCTTGGCCATGGGCTTGTGCACACGGCCATGGAAGTCGACGCCGATGCCGACGTTAGGGCCGACCGCATCGCGCACGGCCGCGACGTTGGCCAGGGCCAGGTCGACTTTTTCGAAGCTGTCGACGAACTGCAACTCTTCGGTGCCGTTCATTTTCACCGCAGTAAAGCCACGGGCTACGGCCTCTTTGGCGGCGCGGGCGGTGTCGGCCGGACGGTCGCCACCGATCCAGGAGTACACGCGGATCTTGTCGCGTACCTGGCCACCCAACAGGTCGCTGACCGATACGCCCAGGGCCTTGCCCTTGATGTCCCAGAGCGCCTGGTCGATACCGGCGAGGGCGCTCATGTGCACGGCGCCGCCACGGTAGAAGCCGCCGCGGTAGAGCACGGTCCAGATATCTTCGATATTGCGTGGGTCCTTGCCGATCAGGTAATCGGACAGTTCCTCGACCGCCGCAGCCACGGTGTGAGCGCGGCCTTCGACCACGGGCTCACCCCAGCCGGTCACGCCCTGGTCGGTCTCGACCTTGAGGAAGCACCAGCGCGGCGGGACGATAAAGGTCGTCAGTTTGGTGATTTTCATCTGTTATCTCTCTTATAGATGCAGCGCCAGGGGCGCGGAACTTGATCTCAGCTCAGGGCTTTCCAGGCGGCGACATAAGCCTGGGCGCGGCTCGCTACCTGATCCACTGTCATACCCGGTTTGAACAACCCGGAACCCAGCCCGAACCCCTTGGCGCCGGCGTCGATAAACACCTGCATGTTGTCCGGGGTAATGCCGCCCACCGGCAGCAGCAACGTGCCTGCCGGCAATACCGCCAGCCACGCCTTGATCACAGAAGGGCCCATTTGCTCGGCCGGAAACAGCTTCAACACGTCGGCGCCTTCGTCCAGCGCGGCGAACGCTTCGGTGGGCGTGGCCACACCCGGCGACAGGTACAGGCCAGCGGCCTTGGCGGCGCGCAGGACCTTGGCATCGCTGTGGGGCATGACGATCACTTGGCCACCGGCAGCTTTCACCTGCTCGACCTGCGCAGGCGTCAACACCGTACCGGCGCCGATCAGGCAATCGGCGGGCAGGCTGTCGCGCAGGATGCGGATGCTGGTGTAAGGGTCCGGCGAGTTGAGCGGGACTTCGATCACGCGAAAACCGGCGTCGTAGAGCACCTGGCCGACCGCCTGGGCTTCGTCCGGGCGCACACCGCGCAGGATTGCGATCAAACCGTTTTGTGCCAGTGCTTGCTTGAGCATGTCAGGCCTCCGTTGCAGGTTGAGTGAGCCCGGCGGCCACTGCCAATTGCCACAGGCCGCGCTCGGTCGCTTCCTGCGCCAGGCTGACGTGGGCGAAACCGCAGAGGGCGAGGGCGCGTTGGTAGCGCACGCAAAGCGGGCCGGCGCCCACCAGGATGATGGGGACGAGCCGTGCACTGGCTGGCAAACCGGCCAGTTCATGGCCGATCAGCAGGCCGGACAGGTAATCGGGCTGCTGCTCAGGGGTAAGTTCGGCAGTCAGCCCAAGGGTGCGCGCACTGAACAGGGTCGACAGCACGCCGCGCTGACCCTCTTTCGACAGCGCCACTTGAACGCCGCGATCAAAAGCCTCGGCCTGGAACTGCGCGGATACCTTTTGCGTACGCCCGAGCAGGCTGTGCTTACTCAGCACCGCGAACAGTTCACCGGTCATGAAGGTATCGAAGTGGGTAATGCAACCTTCCACCACCTCGACCCATTTGGAATGGCTGCCGGGCAGGCCGATCAACAATTCACCACTGGCCGGCAGGCTTTGCAGCACACCCAGCACCTGGGTTTCTTCACCGCGCATCACATTGGGCAAGCCGACCTGCTCGATCACGCCGGGCACGATATGCACATCGACGCCGCGCAGGCTGCGCACCGTGTGCAACGCCTGGCCCAGGCTGGCGACGTCGACCGGCGTATTGCGATATGCCGCCTCGCTCCAGCCCTGGGCGCTGCCGACCATGCCGCAGGCGATCACTGGAAGATGGGGTTGGGCCTCGAGCCAGTCGCCGCATGCCGCATCGAACGCCAACTCGAAGCCATCGCTGCAGTGAACACCGCCGATGTCCCGGGGCTCACTGGGCAAATGCATGATGCCCGACGCCAGCGAGCGCTGTTCCAGCACGACGCCTGCGGGCCCGAGTTTATAAGCACGAAGGGAGCTGGTCCCCCAATCGAGCGCGATCAATTGCGCCTGCATCGCTTCACCTGAAATGAGTGGGTGCTGAAAAAAGCAGATGGGCGAATATAAACCTATGGCCGGCAATATCTCAATATATAAATAACAGTCCCATATAGTGAGACGAAACAAGATAAATCCTACAACTTCCTCGCCTTTTAGTGCGGGAAGAAGCGGGTTTTATCTGATAAAGAGAGGTTAAAAAACCGACAGATCCAGCTCGCGCATCGCACCCATCCAGATCGCGTGATCGGTGTGATCCTTCAGCTCATCGCCGGTTTCAGGGTGCAGAAACACCACCAGCCCATTGCGATGCAGCGCCAGCCACGGCAGCACCACGCCAATGTATTCGGCATCGAACGCCAGCTGGCAGCTCCAGTCCGGGTGCGGGCCTACGGGCCGTTCATGCACACGGCCCATGCGCAGCGGGAACAATTTCGCGCCGTCTTCACATAGGGTGCGCGCCTGGTCGATGGTGCTGGCGTCAAAGTAGATATGGGCATGGTAGCCCTTGATACGTTGCATGACGGACTCCGGATCCAATGTGCGGCAAATCCTAGACCGCAATCGACGGCAGGGCCAGTCCGGTCAGGGACTGCGCGCTGCTGGCCTGTTCTGCCTGCAACCAGTCGACGAAACGTTCGACCAACTGCCCACGCCGCTTGCGCTGGGGCTGCACCACGTAATAGCCAAAGCGCGAAATCACCGTATTGCCGATCGGTCGGCACAACCAGTTCTGTTCCAGCAAGTTATCCACCAAATGGCGCCAGCCGATCGCCACCCCTTGGCCGGCAATCGCTGCCTGGATCAATAAGGTGTAGTTGTCGAATCGCAGCTGGCCGGGCGTGGGCGTGGCGGTGATGCCCAGCTCGCGGAATACGCCACTCCAGTCGAACCACTGGCTGTTGTTTTCCTGGCGCAGGTGCAGCAACGGGTAGTCGGGCAAGGTGTGCACAGTCAAAGGCCTGGCCTGCTCCTTGAGCCACTGCGGGCTGCACACCGGGAATACCTCCTCGTTGAACAGCCACAGGCTGTCGCCCTGCTTGAAACGGCCATCGCCAAACAGCACCGCCACGTCGATGTCGCTACGCAGTGTCGCGTGGTTGCGCTCGCTGGTTACCAGGCTCACGTCCACCTGGGGGTTGGCGGCGTGGAAGCGATGCAGGCGCGGCATCAGCCAGTAGGCGGCGAACGCGAAGTCGGTGGCTACTTGCAGCACTTCATGCTGGTCCTGCTGGGTAATCACACTGAGGCCCTGGTTGATGCTCTGCAAACCGCCTTGCACATGCTCGAACAGCAGGGCGCCGGCGTCGGTCAGTTCGATGCCCCGATAGATGCGGTCAAACAGGCGGATCGTCAGTTGTTCTTCAAGGCGCTTGATCTGCTGGCTGATCGCCGGCTGAGTGGTGCCCAGCTCCATCGCAGCGGCAGTAAAGCTGCGGTGACGGGCTGCGGCTTCGAACGCACGCAGCAAATCGAGGGAGACATCGCCAAGGGCTTCATACATAAGCTGTGCTTATCCTAGACATTGCTTTTCATGGGCTTTACCCCATTTTCCATGGGCTGCATGCTCATTCGCATAAACACTGCCTATGGAATGCCGAAGACCCATGAAGCGCAAGAACATTCTTTTCATCATGGCCGATCAAATGGCCGCGCCGCTGCTTCCGTTCTACGGACCTTCTCCGATCAAGTTGCCGAATTTGAGCCGCCTCGCCGCACAGGGCGTGGTGTTCGATGCGGCCTATTGCAACAGCCCGCTGTGCGCGCCCTCACGCTTCACCCTGGTCAGCGGCCAATTGCCGAGCAAGATCGGCGCCTACGACAACGCGGCGGATTTTCCCGCCGATGTGCCGACCTATGCCCACTACCTGCGGCGCCTCGGTTATCGCACCGCGCTGTCGGGCAAGATGCACTTCTGCGGCCCCGACCAATTGCACGGTTATGAAGAACGCCTGACCAGCGACATCTACCCCGCCGACTATGGCTGGGCGGTGAACTGGGATGAGCCGGACGTACGCCCCACCTGGTACCACAACATGTTCTCGGTGCTGCAAGCCGGCCCGTGCGTGCGCACCAACCAACTGGACTTCGACGAAGAGGTGGTGTTCAAGGCCCAGCAGTACCTGTTCGACCACATCCGCGAAGACGGCGACCAGCCGTTCTGCCTGACCGTGTCGATGACCCATCCCCACGACCCGTACACCATTCCCAAGCCATTCTGGGACCTGTACGACGACAACGACATCCCGTTGCCCGCAACGCCGAGCCAGGCAGACCTCGACCCGCATTCCCAGCGCCTGCTCAAGGTCTATGACCTGTGGGACAAACCGTTGCCTGTGGATAAGATTCGCGACGCTCGCCGTGCCTACTTCGGCGCGTGCAGTTACATCGACAGCAATGTCGGCAAGCTGCTGCAGACCCTGGAAGACACCGGCCTGGCCGACGACACGATCATAGTTTTCTCCGGCGACCACGGCGACATGCTCGGTGAGCGCGGCCTCTGGTACAAAATGCACTGGTTTGAAATGGCCGCCCGCGTGCCGCTGCTGGTCACTGCGCCGGGGCAATTTGCGCCGGGCCGGGTGACCCAGGCCGTGTCCACCGCCGACCTGCTGCCCACCCTGGTGGAACTGGCCGGCGGCGAGCTGGACCCGCGCCTGCCACTGGACGGTCGCTCGCTGGTCCCGCACTTGCAGGGGCAGGGCGGGCATGACGAAGTCTTTGGCGAATACATGGCCGAAGGCACCATCAGCCCATTGATGATGATTCGCCGTGGTGCCTGCAAATTCATCTACAGCGAAGACGACCCTTGTCTACTGTTCGATGTGCACAACGACCCGCACGAGCGGGAAGACCTCAGCCAGTCACCGGAACACCGGCCACTGTTCGAGGCGTTTTTGAATGAAGCGCGGGCCAAATGGGACATCCCGGCGATCCACCAGCAGGTACTCGCCAGCCAACGCCGTCGTCGCCTGGTGTTCGAGGCGCTGACCCAGGGCAAGCTGAAGAGCTGGGATCACCAGCCACTGGTGGACGCCAGTCAGCAATACATGCGCAACCATATCGACCTCGACGACCTGGAGCGCAAGGCACGTTATCCACAACCCTGCCAAAACCAATAAGTACAGAGGGAAGGCCATGCAAAAGTTAACTGCAGTAGTGGGCATGTTGGTGCTAAGTAGCGCCAATGCGTATGCGGACACCCGCTGTGAGACCGTGAAGATGGCCGATCCAGGCTGGAGCGACATTGCCGCGACCAACGCCATTACCGGTTTCCTGCTGAACGGCATGGGCTACAAGGCCAAGGTCGACACCCTGGCGGTGCCGATCACCTTCGGCGGGCTCAAGGACGGCCAGGTGGATGTATTCCTGGGCAACTGGATGCCGGCGCAGCAGGGCTTCTACGACAAATTCGTGGCCAACGGCGATGTGGTGCAGTTGGCGAAGAACCTCGACGGCACCGAGTTCACCCTCGCCGTGCCGGATTATGTGTGGGATGCCGGGGTGCATGACTTTGCCGACTTGAACAAATTCGCCGACAAGTTCGACAAGAAGATCTACGGCATCGGCTCGGGCGCGCCGGCGAATATCTCGCTGCAGGAGATCATCAAGAAGAATGACTTCGACCTTGGCCAGTGGAAGCTGATCGAGTCCAGCGAACAGGCGATGCTCGCCGAAGTCTCACGGGCGGTGAAAAAACAGCGTTTCGTCACCTTCCTCGGCTGGACGCCACACCCAATGAACGTGCAATTGAAAATGCACTATCTCAAAGGCGGCGAGAAATACTTCGGTGATACCGGCAGTGTGTATACCTTGACCCGCAAAGGGTATGCGCAGGCCTGCCCTAACGTCGGCAAACTGCTGACCAACCTGAGCTTCACCCAGGAGATGGAGAACAGCATCATGGCTGAGGTGGCCAACAACAAGGTCAGCAATGCCGACGCGGCGAAGGCGTGGATCAAGGCGAACCCGGCTGTATTGGACAAATGGCTCGACGGCGTGAAAACGGTGGATGGCCAGGATGCGTTGCCGGCAGTAAAAGCCAAACTCTAGGGCCTTGCGCTATTCCAATGTGGGAGGGGGCTTGCTCCCGCTAGCGGAGTGCCAGTCAGAGAGATTTAGACGGGTCCACCTATATCGGGAGCAAGCCCCCTCCCACAAGGACCAGTGTGTACTGATACCCTGAGTCAAACCTTTTCAGCCGAGTTATAAATGCCCCGGCCCAACCGCCATACACTCTTCCCCTTCCTCAGCTGGCTCCCGCGTCAAACCCGAGCCACTGTGGGCCGGGACGCGCTGGTCGGCCTCAGCGGCGCCGTGCTCGCGCTGCCCCAGTCGATTGCCTACGCGCTGATCGCCGGTCTCCCACCGGAGTACGGTCTGTATGCCGCCATCATCCCGGTGCTGATCGCCTGCCTGTGGGGTTCATCCTGGCACCTGATCTGTGGCCCCACGGCAGCGATTTCCATCGTGCTGTACGCCAGCGTCAGCCCGTTGGCAGTGCCGGGGTCTCAGGACTACATCACCCTGATCCTGTTGCTGACATTCCTCGCCGGGGTATTCCAGTGGCTGCTGGGCATGCTGCGCTTTGGCGCGCTGGTGAACTTCGTCTCGCATTCGGTGGTGCTGGGTTTTACCCTCGGTGCCGCCGTGGTGATTGCCCTTGGGCAGCTGCCCAACCTGCTGGGCCTGGATTTACCGAGCCAGGCCACAGCGATCAATAGCCTGCTGGCGCTGATCGACCACGCCGGCGAGTGGGACCACGCCTCCCTTGCCCTTGGGCTCGGTACTTTGCTGGTGGGCGCATTGCTCAAATACCTTGTGCCTCGCTGGCCAACGCTACTGATCGCACTGACCCTGGGTAGCCTGGCAACGTGGCTATGGCCGACGATGTTCGGGCATGTGGCGCTGGTCAGTTCGTTTATCGGCAAGCTGCCACCGTTCAGCCCGTTGCCGCTGGATCCGGACATGATCCTGCGCCTGCTGCCCAGCGCCGTTGCGGTGGGCATGCTGGGGCTGGTGACCAGCCTGTCGATTGCCCGTTCGCTGTCGGCCCGTTCGCAACAATTGCTCGATGCCAACCAGGAAGTTCGCGCCCAGGGTTTATCCAATATCGTTGGCGGATTTTTCTCCGGGTATCTGTCGGCAGGGTCGTTCACCCGCTCCGGCCTCAGCTATGAGGCAGGTGCCTGTTCGCCGTTGGCCGGGGTGTTTTCCGCAGTATGGGTGGCCTTGTTTGCGCTGTTTGGCGCCGCATTGATCGCACATATTCCGATCCCGAGCATGGCCGCCAGCATCTTGCTGATTTCCTGGGGCCTGGTGGATCGTCGGGGTATTCGTGCGTTGTTCCGCGTGAGCCGCGCAGAGTTCGTAGTGATGAGCCTGACCTGTGTCGCCACCTTGTTGCTGGAGTTGCAAACGGCGATTTATGCGGGGGTGTTGGCGTCGTTGTTTTTCTACCTCAAGCGCACCTCACAGCCACGGGTACAGCAATGGCGTGATGAGGAAGAGGATGTGCTGCGCGTCGGTGGGTCGATCTTCTTTGGCGCCAGCCATTACCTGCAAGTGCGCCTGCAAAGCTTGCAGGGTGAGCGGGTGGTGATCGAGGCGCAGCAGATCAACTTTATCGACTATTCCGGGGTGGAGATGCTGCACCAGGAGGCGCGTCGTTTAAGCGGGCTGGGCCGTAGCCTGACATTGCGCCGTGCCAGGCCGCAGGTGGTGGAAGAGTTGAAAAAACTGGAGGGGGCCGATAAATGCCCCATCCAGTTTGAAGATTGATTACTGCGCCAACTGCCGGCGCAGTTCAGCCAACACCGGCGCCGAATCCGGGCGCACACCGCGCCACAGGAAGAACGCTTCGGCTGCCTGCTCCACCAGCATGCCCAGGCCATCCATCGCCACGGCTGCGCCTTGCTCACTGGCCCAACGGCAGAACGCGGTGGGTTGCTTGGCGTACATCATGTCGTAGCAAAATGTCTTGCCCGGTTCGATCAGGCTGCCGGCAATCGGCGGTACATCGCCTGACAGGCTGGCGGACGTGGCATTGATGATCACGTCCACCGGCTCACGCAGCCAGTCGAATCCACTGGCGGACACCGGGCCCAGGTCGTCGAACAGCTCGGCGAGCAATTCGGCTTTTTCCACAGTGCGGTTGGCGATGATCAACGAAGCGGGCCGTTCAGCCAGCAACGGCTCCAACGCGCCCCTTACCGCGCCACCCGCGCCCAGCAACAGGATGCGTTTGCCTTGCAGATTCAAGCCGGCGTTTACCGTCAGGTCACGCACAAGGCCGGCGCCGTCGGTGTTGTCGCCGAGCAACGTGCCGTCAGCCAGTTTGCTCAAGGTGTTCACCGCCCCGGCGCGCTGGCCCCGTTCGGTGAGGCTGTTGGCCAGGCGGTAGGCGTCTTCCTTGAACGGCACGGTGACGTTGGCACCTCGACCCTGTTGGAAAAACTCACGGGCACAGCCGGTGAAATCCTCCAGGGGCGCGAGCAAGGTGCTGTAGTCCAGTTGTTCGCCGGTCTGCTCGGCGAACATACGGTGAATCAGCGGCGATTTGCTGTGGCCGATGGGGTTGCCGAACACCACATAACGATCCATCAGACAGCCGCCTTAGGCGCCGCGACGCCCAGCCAATCGCGGTCTTGCAGGAAGTAGTCGGTGAGGCGTGCTTCTTCGCTGCCGGCCTCGGCTTTCCAGTCGTAGCTCCAGCGCACTTGGGGCGGCAGCGACATCAGGATCGACTCGGTACGGCCGCCCGATTGCAGGCCGAACAAAGTGCCACGGTCATAGACCAGGTTGAATTCCACGTAACGGCCGCGACGGAATTCCTGGAACTGGCGTTGCTGTTCGGTATAAGCGCTGGCTTTGCGACGCTGCACGATTGGCAGGTAGGCGTCGATGTAGGCATCGCCGATGGCGCGGATAAACGCGAAGCAGGTGTCGAAGTCCCACTCGTTCAAGTCATCGAAAAACAGGCCGCCGATACCACGGGGCTCGTTGCGGTGCTTGATGTGGAAGTAGGTATCGCACCAGGCCTTGTAGCGCGAGTAAACGTCCGGGCCAAACGGCGCGCAGGCCTGCTCGGCCACGCGGTGCCAGTGAATGCAGTCTTCTTCGTTGCCGTAGTAGGGCGTGAGGTCGAAGCCGCCACCGAACCACCACACCGGCTCTTCGCCTTCTTTTTCGGCGATGAAAAAACGCACGTTGGCGTGGGACGTCGGCACGTGTGGGTTGTGCGGATGAATCACCAGCGACACGCCCAGGGCTTCAAAGCCGCGACCGGCCAGCTCGGGGCGATGCGCACTGGCTGACGGTGGGAGGCCGCTGCCGAACACGTGGGAAAAGTTAACGCCGCCCTTTTCGATGACCGAGCCGTTCTCCATCACACGGGTGCGGCCGCCGCCGCCGGCAGGCCGGGTCCAGGCGTCTTCGATAAAGCGAGTGTCCGTCTCGAAGGTTTCCAGGGCGCTGCAAATGCGGTCTTGCAGGTCGAGCAGGTAGGCTTTGACAGCCTCGGTGCGAGTAGTCATGACATCACCTTGAATCGGGCAAAGCTACGCGAAGCCGTGGGGCGTCGGCGGCAAATGGGCGCACAGGATACCACTGCACTTGGACAGCACTGCACTTAGGAGCGCCGCAGTTGACGAAGATCAAGCTTAGGAGTCCGATAGGGGGCTACGCGAATTCGACCTCAGGAGAAGTGCAGATGGCCAAACGTATCCAGTTCAGCGCCCATGGCGGCCCCGACGTACTTGAATATGTGGACTACACACCGGCAGAGCCCGGCCCGCAACAGGTTCGAGTGCGTAACGAGGCGATTGGCCTGAATTTCATCGATACCTATTTCCGCAGTGGCCTTTACGCGCCGCCGGCCCTGCCATCGGGGCTGGGCGCAGAAGGCGCCGGTGTGGTTGATGCAGTGGGCAGCGAAGTCACGCAATTTAAAGTCGGTGACCGCGTGGCCTACGGCAGTGGCCCACTCGGGGCCTACAGCGAATTGCACGTGCTGCCCGCCGCCAACCTGGTGCACCTGCCGGACGACATCAGCTTCGAACAAGCCGCCGGCGCCATGCTCAAGGGCCTGACCGTGCAATACCTGCTGCGCCAGACCTATGAGCTCAAAGGTGGCGAGACCATCCTGTTCCACGCCGCCGCCGGTGGCGTGGGCTCCCTGGCCTGCCAATGGGCCAAGGCACTGGGCGTGAAGCTGATCGGTACCGTGAGCTCGCCAGAAAAAGCCGCCCTGGCCAAATCCCTCGGCGCGTGGGAAACCATCGACTACAGCAAGGAAAATGTCGCACAGCGCGTGCTGGAGTTGACTGACGGCAAAAAGGTGCCCGTGGTCTACGACGGGGTCGGCAAGGACACCTGGCTGACCTCATTGGACAGCGTGGCGCCACGTGGCCTGGTGGTGAGCTTTGGCAATGCGTCGGGCGCGGTGGATGGGGTGAACCTGGGGATACTCGCGGCCAAAGGCTCGCTGTACGTGACACGGCCGACCCTGGCGACCTACGCCAACAATCCGGCGAACTTGCAGGTGATGGCGGATGATCTGTTTTCGATGATCAAGAGCGGCAAGGTGCGCATTGATATCAACCAGCGGTATTCGCTGGCGGACGCGGCGAAGGCACAGACGGAGTTGTCGGGGCGGCGTACCACTGGGTCGACCATTCTGTTGCCTTGAGGGCCTCTTCGGGGGCAAGCCCCCTCCCACATTTGACCGTGTTGTCATGACGGACACGGTTCAAATGTGAGAGGGCGCTTGCCCGCGATGGGTGGGACGCGGTCTCAGGAAGGCCGCACCACCTCACCCGTTGCCAAATCGCGAATCAGGCTCGGGTTCTTGCGCCCACCCAGGGCACCACCCAAAACCAGATCTACCTGCCCGCGAAAGTACTGCTCCACACGAATCCGCGTGCGCGCTGCCGGGCGGCCCTGGGGGTTGGCTGAGGTGGAGATCAACGGCCCCACCAGCGCGCACAAGTCCCGTACCAGCGGATGATCGCTCACTCGCAGCGCCACCGTGTCGTGGACACCGGTGACCCATTCCGGTAACAAATCCTGATGCGGCACCAGCCACGTATTCGGTCCGGGCCAGGTGCTGGCCATACGTTCGATCCAGGTATCCGGGAAGTCTTCGAACAGAAAGTCGAACTGGCGAATATTGTCTGCCACCAGGATCAGGCCCTTGTCCACCGAACGGTTCTTGATCGCCAGCAGCCGATCCACCGCCTCTTCGTTCCAGGGATCGCAACCCAGGCCCCAGACCGCTTCGGTTGGATAGGCAATCACCGCGCCTGCGCGAATTTCTCGTGCGGCTTCCAGCACACGCCACCTGTTGACCATTGTTTACTCTCCGGACTAAAGCTCTGGGCAGTTTACCGATCTTCTTTACAAAACCTAGTTCCAAAAAACTGGCCGCTACAAAAGCTGGCCACGCGCAAGCCAGCGCCCGCTTTCGCAGATCACCAGGCCTTCAAGCTCCAACTCCGTGAGGGTCGCCAACACCTGGGCCAACGGCCGCCCACTGGCCAGCGCGAGGGCTTCGCTGGTATGGGGCGCCGCGTGCAACAGCGCCACCAACGGATGCATCACAGGCATCGGCGCCGGGCGCGACAATGCCTGCCAGCCACGCAAACCTTCGAGGATGTGTTCAATGGTTTCCACCAGCATCGCACCATCTCGGATCAACTGGTGACACCCCTTGGCCCCCGGATGATGGATGGAGCCCGGGATTGCATACACCTCGCGCCCTTGCTCGGCCGCGAGCTTGGCGGTGATCAGCGAGCCGCTGGCCATGCTGGCCTCCACCACCAGCACGCCCAAGGACAGGCCACTGATGATGCGGTTGCGCCGGGGGAAGTTACCGGCCTGGGGGGCGGCGTCCAGCGGAAACTCGGAAACCACGGCGCTGCCTTGGGCAATCATCGCCGCCGCAAGCCGTCGATGGCGCTGTGGATAAAGATTTTCCAGGCCCGTGCCGAGTACGCCGATTGTATGACCCCCCACATCCAAAGCGGCTTGATGGGCCGCACCGTCGATACCCAGTGCAAGGCCACTGGTGATGACAAAACCTGCGCTCGCCAGGCTGCGGGAAAATGCGGCAGCCGTGTCCATGCCGGGGCGGGATGCACGGCGGCTGCCGACCATCGCCAGTTGCGGTTTTTCCAGGATCCCGGGGTCGCCGGCGACAAATAAAAGCGGCGGGGCATCATCTATCTGGGCGAGCAGTGCCGGGTACTCAGGTTGGTCCCACATCAGCAAATGCTGGGCTGGACGCTCCAACCAGGCCAACGCCTCACTGGCGCCGTCGCGGATCTCATGGCTACGGCGGGCATCGGCGCTGATGGGTGACAACCCCAAGGAGCGCCACGCGCTGGCCGGGGCACCGATGGCCTTTGAAGCGCTGCCGAACGCTTCGATCAACAACCGAAAACGCTTCGGGCCTACCTCCGGCAGCCTGTGCAGGCGTAGGCGGGCTTCCAGTTCTGAAGGGGAAATTTCATTGCAGTTTGTCGAAAGCATCTGATCATCCTTGACCGGAACAAGCTGTGGATAACTCTGTTGGTAACTTATTTAGCAGGCTATTTATTGCGGTCGAGGGGCAGTCTCGAAATGGGGGGTAAAGCCCTTGGGACGTCGTAGTATTAAGAATGGGATTGTGTAACAAGAAATAGTGAATGGCCTGTTGCGTCGCTTGATCCAGCCGCGGGCCGGGCTCTGGAAGCAGGGCCATGGCGAACGGGGCCCATAGCAGCAAGACGAGTAGCGATTTCCTCATGGGGTGAATCTCCTTTATTATGTGCGTTCGCGTGAAATGCCACAGCCTTCGCGGCTTTCGGGCGTTTCACACCGGCCGTATGGGTCCATTCCCACCGCCGATTTGCCTTTACCTCACATGTGCAGCAATTACGCTTATGGCTATTTTGAACATCCTCGAATTCCCCGACTCGCGCCTGCGCACAATCGCCAAGCCGGTGGCCGTAGTGGACGACAAGGTTCGTCAGCTGGTCGATGACATGTTTGAAACAATGTATGAAGCGCCTGGTATCGGCCTCGCCGCCACCCAGGTCAACGTGCATCTGCGTGTCGTGGTCATGGACTTGTCGGAAGATCGCAGCGAACCGCGGGTGTACATCAACCCCGAGTTCGAACCGTTGACCGACGAGATGGGCGAATACCAGGAAGGCTGCCTCTCGGTACCGGAGTTCTACGAGAACGTCGAGCGCCCGCTGCGCGTGAAGATCAAGGCCCTCGACCGCGACGGCAAACCGTTCGAACTGATTGCCGAAGGCCTGCTGGCCGTGTGCATCCAGCACGAATGCGACCACCTCAACGGCAAGCTGTTTGTCGATTACCTGTCCACGCTCAAACGCGACCGGATCAAGAAGAAGCTGGAAAAAAAGCATCGCCAGCAAGCTTGATGCCCTCCTTCCAAAGGCTTGCTGCGGCAAGCCTTTTTCTTTTGTGACTGCTTTTAACCGAGACCTCCCATGACCGAGCCATTGCGCATTGTTTTTGCCGGCACGCCTGAATTTGCCGCCGAACACCTCAAGGCCCTGCTTGCCAGCCCTTATGACATCGTCGCGGTGTACACCCAGCCGGATCGCCCGGCCGGTCGCGGGCAAAAACTGATGCCGAGCCCGGTCAAGCAGTTGGCGCTTGAGCACAACATCCCCGTGCTGCAACCGCCGACCCTGCGCAACGCCGAGGCCCAGGCTGAACTGGCGGCGCTGCAACCGGACTTGCTGGTGGTGGTGGCCTACGGTTTGATCCTGCCCCAGGTCGTGCTGGATATTCCACGCCTGGGCTGTATCAACAGCCACGCCTCACTGCTGCCACGCTGGCGCGGTGCGGCGCCGATCCAACGTGCCGTGGAGGCCGGCGACAGCGAAAGCGGCGTGACCGTGATGCGCATGGAGGCGGGTTTGGACACCGGCCCGATGCTGCTCAAGGTCACTACCCCGATCACGGCCCAAGACACCGGTGGCAGCCTGCACGACCGCCTCGCCGAGATGGGCCCGCCCGCCGTGATCCAGGCCATTGCCGGTCTCGCCGCTGGCACCCTGCAAGGTGAGGTGCAGGACGACAGCCTGGCCACCTACGCCCACAAGCTGAACAAGGACGAAGCCCGCATCGACTGGAGCCGCCCGGCTGTGGAGCTGGAACGCCTGGTGCGTGCCTTCAACCCGTGGCCGATCTGCCACAGCACACTCAATGGAGAAGCCTTGAAAGTGTTGGCCGCGACCTTGGCCGACGGCAAAGGCACACCCGGTGAAATCATCGGTGCCAGTAAGGAGGGGCTGCTGGTCGCTTGCGGCGAACAGACGCTGTGCCTGACCCGTCTGCAATTGCCAGGTGGCAAGGCGCTTAATTTCAGCGATTTGTACAACAGTCGCCGTGAGAAATTTTCCCTGGGCACGATCCTCGGGGTGGCAGCCCAATGAACCCGCGTCTGGCCGCCGCCAAGGCCCTGGCCGCCGTACTCAACGGCAAGGCTTCGCTGAACAGTTCACTGCCCACGCAGTTGGACAAGGTTGAAGACCGCGATCGCGGTTTCACCCAGGACCTGGCCTTCGGCACCGCCCGCTGGCAACCACGGTTGTCGGCGCTGGCAGCCAAGCTGCTGCAAAAACCGTTCAAGGCGGCCGATGCTGATGTCGAGGCGCTGCTGCTGGTCGGTCTCTATCAGTTGCTCTACACCCGCGTGCCGGCCCACGCCGCCATCGGTGAAACCGTCGGTTGCGCCGACAAGCTGAAAAAGCCCTGGGCCAAGGCGTTGCTCAACGCGGTACTGCGCCGCGCCCAGCGCGAAAGCGAAGCGCTGCTGGTCGAGTTGGAACATGACCCGGTGGTGCGCACCGCTCACCCGCGCTGGCTGCAAAAATCCCTGAAGGCCTTCTGGCCCGAGCAATGGGAAGCCATTTGCGCGGCCAACAACGCGCACCCGCCGATGATCCTGCGGGTCAATCGCCGCCATCACCGCCGTGATGCGTACCTGCACTTGCTGACGAACGCAGGGATCAACGCCACGCCATGCGTGTACAGCAGCGACGGCATCGTGCTGGAAGCGGCCACCGACGTGCGCAGCCTGCCGGGCTTCGCCGAAGGCTGGATCAGTGTGCAGGACGAGGCCGCGCAACTGGCCGCCGACCTGCTCGACCTGGCTCCCGGTCAGCGTGTACTGGACGCCTGCTGTGCTCCAGGCGGTAAGACCTGTCACATCCTCGAAGTTGAAAAGGACCTGGCCGGTGTAGTGGCGGTCGATCTGGAAGCCAAGCGCCTGGTGCGTGTGCGGGAAAACCTCGCGCGCCTGGGCCTCAGCGCCGAACTGATCGCCGCCGACGGCCGCGACACCGCCACCTGGTGGGACGGCAAACCGTTCCAACGCATCCTGCTCGACGCGCCGTGTTCCGCCACCGGTGTGATCCGCCGTCACCCGGACATCAAGCTCACCCGCCAACCCGACGACATCGCCGCCCTGGCGGTGCTGCAAGGCGAACTGCTCGACGCACTGTGGCCGACCCTCGAAGTCGGCGGCATCCTGCTCTACGCGACCTGCTCCACCTTACCCACCGAAAACACCGAGGTGATCGAAGCCTTTCTCGCCCGCACCAGCGGCGCGCGGGAACTGGACCTCGCCACGGCCGCCGGTATCAAGCAGCCCCATGGCCGCCAGTTACTCGCGCAGGAAGGCGGGCATGATGGTTTCTACTACGCCAAACTGATCAAGATCGCCGCCGCGCGCGGCTGAACGGGTTTAAGGGAGTGACCGGATGAAAATCATCATCCTTGGAGCAGGGCAGGTTGGCGGCACACTGGCCGAACATTTGGCCAGTGAAGCCAATGACATCACCGTGGTCGACACCGATGCCGAGCGCCTGCGCAACCTGGGCGACCGCCTGGATATCCGCACCGTACAAGGCCGGGCTTCGTTTCCCACCGTGCTGCGTCAGGCGGGTGCCGACGACGCCGACATGCTGGTCGCGGTCACCAACAGCGACGAGACCAATATGGTCGCCTGCCAGGTCGCCCACACCCTGTTCCACACCCCGACCAAGATCGCCCGGGTGCGTGAAGCCGCCTATCTGACCCGCGCCGGTCTGTTTGATAACGACGCTATCCCCGTGGACGTGCTGATCAGCCCGGAACAGGTCGTCACCCACTACATCAAGCGCCTGATCGAAATCCCCGGCGCCTTGCAGGTGATCGACTTCGCCGGCGGCAAGGCGCAATTGGTGGCGGTGAAGGCCTACTACGGTGGGCCGCTGGTGGGTCAGCAGTTGCGTCAACTGCGTGAACACATGCCGAATGTGGAAACCCGCGTAGCCGCGATTTTCCGACGTGACCGGCCGATCCTGCCCCAGGGCGATACGGTGATCGAGGCCGATGACGAAGTATTCTTCATTGCTGCCAAAGCGAATATTCGTGCCGTCATGAGTGAGATGCGCCGGCTCGATGAGAGCTACAAACGCATCGTCATCGCCGGCGGCGGGCAGATCGGCGAGCGCCTGGCCGAAGCGATCGAGAGTCGCTACCAGGTGAAGATCATCGAGATGAGCCCGGCACGCTGCCGGCATTTGTCCGACACCTTGGACAGCACGGTCGTACTGCAAGGCAGTGCCTCGGACCGCGACCTGCTGATGGAAGAAAACATCGCCGACGCGGATATTTTCCTGGCCCTGACCAACGATGACGAAGCCAACATCATGTCGTCCTTGCTGGCCAAGCGGCTGGGGGCCAAGAAGGTGATGACCATCATCAACAACCCGGCCTACGTCGACCTGATCCAAGGCGGCGACATCGACATCGCGATCAGCCCGCAGTTGGCCACCATCGGCACCTTGCTTGCCCACGTGCGCCGTGGCGATATCGTCAGCGTGCACTCCCTGCGCCGGGGCGCGGCGGAGGCCATCGAAGCGATTGCCCACGGTGATTCGAAGTCGAGCAAAGTGATCGGCAAGGCCATCCGCGATATAGGCCTGCCGCCGGGCACCACCATTGGCGCAATCATTCGTGATGAGGAAGTGATCATCGCCCACGACGACACGGTGATCGCCACGGGTGACCACGTGATCCTGTTCCTGGTGGATAAAAAACATATCCGCGATGTGGAGAAGCTGTTCCACGTGGGATTGAGCTTTTTCTGATCAACCGGAGTGACCGACATGCTCGAATCCCTGGAAAAAATGCTCGCCAAGGGTGTGGATAATTCCCTACTGCGCTTTGGGCTGGGCAAGGGTTATCTGGACCTGAAGGACAATGCCAAGGCGGCGGAGCATTTGCACAAATGCGTCGAGTTCGATCCGAAGTATTCGGCGGCGTGGAAGTTGTTGGGCAAGGCGCAGCTGGGGCAGGGTGATAACGCCGCGGCGCGACAGGCGTGGGAGAAGGGCATCGAAGCGGCCCAGGCCCATGGCGACAAGCAGGCCGAGAAAGAGATGACGGTGTTCCTGAAGAAACTCGAGCGCCAGGCCTGAGCAGATCAAAAATGTGGGAGGGGCAAGCTCCCTCCCACATTTGGTCAGCAGTGGGTCAGTACCACCGTTCTTCACCCGGCGGGCGTTTCTTGAAGCGCTTCATGCTCCACATGTACTGGCTCGGGTAAGCGCCGACATAGCGCTCCACCACTTTGCTCATCGCCGCGCAGGACGTGGCGGTGTCGGTGCTGTACATGTCTTCCGGCGCCGCTTCCAGGATCACTTTGTAGCCCGAACCGTCCGGCAGCCGCAGCGCATGCAGGAACACCCCCACGGCCTTGTGGCCGGCGAGCATGTTCGGCACGAACTTGCTGGTGAGCGCCTGGGTGGCGAAGAACGGCACGAAGATCCCTGCGGACTCGGCCGGCTCCGGGTCGGCCGGAATACCCACCTGGCCGCCCTTGCGCACTTCCTTGATCACACTGAGGATGCCTTCCTTGGTGGACGCCGCCACGCGGTTACCCAGTTGTACGCGCTGCTTGCGCAGCAACTCGTCCACTGCCTTGAGCTTGGGCGGACGGTAAAAAATGATCGGTTTGCACTGGCTGCAATAGAAGTGGTTCAACACCTCCCAATTGCCCAGGTGGCTGGTGATACCGACCACGCCTTTGCCCGAGGCCAGGGCGTCGTGCAGCACTTCCAGGCCTTCGACTTCACGCACCAGGTCGATGGAGCGCTGGGCCGGCCAGATCCAGGCGCAGGCGCTTTCGGTCAGGGACTTGCCGATGTCCTTCAGGCTCTGGCCAACCAGGCGCTCGCGCGCGGCGGGGTCCATGTCCGGGAAGCATTTAGAGAGGTTGATCCGCACCGTGTCACGGGAGCGGTTGGGGGTTTTCCACATGATCCAGCCGATGGCCGTGCCGACCGCTTGAACCGCGCGCCAGGGCAATAGGGCAAACAACCGAAGAGCGCCTACCAGCAAGGCGCCTTTAAACTTTTCCACAGGTCACTCCTGATCGTGTGTGGTGCGCAAAGCCGCCATTCTAACCGGCGTTGGCCAAGTCCGCGTAACGGTCGCAGTCCTGGGTGTGGTCCATGACCATGCCCGAGGCCTGCATGAACGCGTAACAGATGGTCGGGCCGACAAAGGTGAAGCCGGCTTTCTTGAGCGCTTTGCTCATGGCTTCAGCCTCCGGCGTAATCGCCGGCACTTCGCTGCGGTCCTTGAAATGGTTGACCTTGGGCGCGCCGCCGACAAACGACCAGAGCCACCCCACCGGATCTTCAAGCGCCAGCCAGGCTGCGGCGTTGCGCCGGGTGGCGTTGAGCTTGAGGCGGTTACGCACAATGCCTGGGTCAAGCATCAGCGCTTCGATCTCGGCATCGGTCAGCTGTGCCAGACGCCGGGCATCAAAACCAAACAAGACCTTTCGATAATGCTCGCGTTTGCGTAAAACGGTGATCCAGGACAGGCCCGCCTGGAACCCTTCGAGCAAAAGCAACTCGAACAAACCCTGCGCATCGCGCAGCGGCGTTCCCCACTCCTGATCGTGATAAGCCATGTACAGCGGATCTTCAGAACACCAAAAGCAGCGTGGCATAAGGCTCCAGGGGATGGTGGCGCGGCCGAATCGGGTATACTCCCGCTCTTTAAATCGCAGCCCAAGTAACAGGTGAATTTCGTGAGCCAGCCTACGCCAGCCGTGCGTACCTTCCAAGACTTGATCCTCGCCCTCCAGCAATACTGGGCCGAGCAAGGTTGTGTGGTACTTCAGCCCTACGATATGGAAGTAGGCGCCGGCACTTTCCACACCGCTACATTCCTGCGGGCCATCGGCCCGGAAACCTGGAACGCCGCTTATGTGCAGCCCAGTCGTCGCCCGACTGACGGCCGCTACGGCGAAAACCCGAACCGCCTGCAGCACTACTATCAGTTCCAGGTAGTCCTGAAGCCGAACCCGGACAACTTCCAGGAACTGTACCTGGGCTCGCTCAAGCACGTGGGCCTCGACCCGCTGGTGCACGACATCCGTTTCGTCGAAGACAACTGGGAGTCGCCCACCCTCGGCGCCTGGGGCCTGGGCTGGGAAGTCTGGCTCAATGGCATGGAAGTCACCCAGTTCACCTACTTCCAGCAGGCCGGTGGCATCGAGTGCTACCCGGTGACCGGCGAGATCACCTACGGCCTCGAGCGCCTGGCCATGTACCTGCAGGGCGTGGATTCGGTCTACGACCTGGTGTGGGCTGACGGCCCGTTCGGCAAAGTGACCTATGGCGACGTGTTCCACCAGAACGAAGTGGAGCAATCGACCTACAACTTCGAACACGCCAATGTCGACAAGCTGTTCGAACTGTTCGACTTCTATGAAAGCGAAGCCAAGCGCCTGATCGAACTCGACCAGCCGCTGCCGTTGCCGAGCTATGAAATGGTGTTGAAGGCATCCCATACCTTCAACCTGCTGGACGCCCGTCGTGCCATCTCGGTAACCGCGCGCCAGCAATACATCCTGCGTGTACGCACCCTGGCGCGTTCCGTCGCCCAAGCCTACCTGCTGGCTCGCGCCAAGCTGGGCTTCCCGATGGCCACCCCGGACCTGCGTGATGAAGTGTTGGCTAAGCTGGAGGCTGCACAATGAGTGCTCAAGATTTCCTGGTTGAACTGGGCACCGAAGAGCTGCCACCCAAGGCACTCAATACCCTGGCCGATGCGTTCCTGGCCGGTATCGAAAAAGGCCTGCAGAGCGCCGGCCTGAAATTTGAAGCGAAAAAAGTCTACGCCGCACCGCGCCGCCTGGCCGTGTTGCTGACCGCGCTGGAAACCCAGCAGCCGGACCGCAGCATCAACCTCGACGGCCCGCCACGCCAGGCGGCTTTCGACGCCGAAGGCAACCCGACCCAAGCCGCACTGGGCTTCGCCAAGAAGTGTGGCGTCGAGCTGAGCGAGATCGACCAGAGCGGCCCGAAACTGCGTTTCAGCCAGGTCATCACAGGCAAGCCCACCGCCAGCCTGTTGCCGACCATCGTCGAAGACTCCCTGAACGACCTGCCGATTCCCAAGCGCATGCGCTGGGGCGCGCGCAAGGAAGAGTTCGTGCGCCCGACCCAGTGGCTGGTGATGCTGCTCGGTGACCAGGTCATCGATTGCACCCTCCTCGCCCAGAAAGCTGGCCGTGATTCCCGTGGCCATCGCTTCCACCATCCACAAGCGGTGCGCATCACTTCGCCGGCTAACTATGCCGCCGATCTGCGTGCTGCCTACGTGCTGGCCGATGCCAACGAGCGTCGCGAGCTGATCAGCAAGCGCACCGAAGAACTCGCCCGCCTGCAGGAAGGCACCGCCATCGTGCCGCCAAGCCTGCTCGACGAAGTGACCGCGCTGGTTGAATGGCCGGTTCCGCTGGTGTGCTCGTTCGAAGAACGTTTCCTCGATGTGCCGCAGGAAGCGCTGATCACCACCATGCAGGACAACCAGAAGTATTTCTGCCTGCTGGACGTGGACGGCAAGTTGCTGCCGCGCTTTATCACCGTGGCCAACATCGAAAGCAAGGACCCGCAGCAGATCATCGCCGGTAACGAGAAGGTCGTGCGTCCGCGCCTGACTGACGCCGAGTTCTTCTTCAAGCAAGACAAGAAGCAGAAACTCGAAGACTTCAACCTGCGCCTGCAGAACGTGGTGTTCCAGGAAAAACTCGGCAGCGTCTACGACAAGGCCGTGCGCGTTTCCAAGCTGGCGGCCTACATTGCCCCACGCATCGGCGGTGATGCCGCCTGGGCTGCGCGCGCAGGCTTGCTGTCCAAGTGCGACCTGGCCACTGAGATGGTCGGCGAGTTCCCGGAGATGCAGGGCGTTGCCGGTTACTACTACGCCCTCAACGATGGCGAGGCGGACGATGTCGCGCTGGCGCTGAACGAGCAGTACATGCCGCGTGGCGCCGGCGCCGAGCTGCCGACCACCCTGACCGGTGCGGCCGTGGCCATCGCCGACAAGCTGGATACCCTCGTCGGTATCTTCGGTATCGGCATGCTGCCTACCGGTAGCAAAGACCCGTATGCCCTGCGTCGTGCGGCCCTGGGCGTGCTGCGTATCCTGATCGACAAGAAGCTCGACCTCGACCTGACCCAGGCCGTGGTGTTTGCGGTCGGCCAGTTCGGTGGCAAGGTCAAGCAAGCCGGCCTGGCCGAGCAAGTGCTGGAGTTCGTGTTCGACCGCCTGCGTGCGCGTTATGAAGACGAAGGCGTGGACGTTTCCGTCTACCTGTCGGTACGTGCCTTGCAACCGGGTTCGGCACTGGACTTCGATCAGCGCGTACAAGCCGTACAGGCGTTCCGTAAGCTGCCGGAAGCCGACGCCCTGGCCGCTGTGAACAAGCGTGTGTCGAACCTGCTGAGCAAGGCCGAAGGCCTGGGCAACGCCGATGTCGACCCAGGCTTGTTTGCCGATGCCAAGGAGTTCTCGCTGAATTCTGCCATTGCCAAGGCAGAGAACGCGGTGAAGCCGCTGATCGCCGAACGCAATTACGCCGAAGCCCTGGCACGCCTGGCGACCTTGCGTGAGCCGGTGGATGCGTTCTTCGAAGCGGTGATGATCAATGCCGAAGATGCCGGCGTGCGGAAAAACCGCTACGCCATGCTGGCGCGCCTGCGTGGCCTGTTCGTCAACATCGCTGACATTTCGACGCTGAGCTGACCATGTTGAAACTGCTGATTCTCGATCGGGACGGGGTGATCAATTACGACTCCGACGCTTACATCAAGTCGGTGGCGGAATGGATTCCACTGCCCGGTTCGATCGAGGCCATCGCGCAGTTGAGCAAAGCCGGCTGGACGGTGGCCATCGCCACCAACCAGTCCGGCATCGCCCGCGGCTATTATGACATCGCCACCCTGGACGCCATGCACGCGCGCTTGCGCACGCTGGTGGCGGAGCAGGGCGGTGAGGTGGGGCTGGTGGTGTATTGCCCTCACGGGCCGGATGAGGGCTGCGATTGCCGCAAACCCAAGCCTGGCATGTTGAAAACCATTGCAGAACATTACAAGGTGCCCTTGGCTGGGATATGGTTCGTCGGGGACAGCCTCGGTGACCTGGAGGCGGCCAAAGCCGTCGACTCTCAGCCAGTTTTGGTAAAGACCGGGAAAGGCGAAAAGACCCAGGCGAAAAACCTGCCGGTAGGCACCTTGATTTTTGACGATCTGGCGGCGGTTGCCGCAGAACTTATCAACAACTAGCCGCCCTCGACTTCCTGGCCAAGGACTGTTCGGGAGTGCGCTTTTAACAGGCGGGCCATGTCCCGCAACGGTAAATGCCGCCATGTCGATTTTGCAGGCCATCAGAACCTTTTTCTTTTACCTGCTGCTGGGCACCAGTTCGTTTCTCTGGTGCACCCTGAGCTTTTTTATTGCGCCGTTCCTGCCGTTCAAGGCGCGCTATCGCTTTATCAACGTCTATTGGTGCCGCTGCGCGTTGTGGCTGACCAAGGTGTTCCTGAACATTCGCTTCGAGATCCAGGGCGCTGAAAACGTACCGGACCAGCCGTGCGTGATTCTGTCGAACCACCAGAGCACCTGGGAGACCTTCTTCCTCTCGGCTTACTTCTCGCCGTTGAGCCAGGTGCTCAAGCGCGAGCTGCTGTACGTGCCGTTCTTCGGCTGGGCCATGGCCATGTTGCGCCCGATCGCCATCGACCGTGACAACCCCAAGGCGGCGCTCAAGCACGTCGCCAAGAAGGGCGATGAACTGCTCAAGGATGGCGTGTGGGTGCTGATCTTCCCGGAAGGTACGCGGGTACCCTTTGGGACAGTCGGCAAGTTCTCTCGCGGCGGTACCGCATTGGCAGTCAACGCCAACCTGCCAGTGCTGCCGATTGCGCATAACGCCGGCAAGTTCTGGCCGAAGGCGGGCTGGGCAAAACGCGCAGGCACCATCACTGTGGTGATAGGCGAGCCAATGTACGCAGAAGGGGAAGGCCCACGCGCCATTGCCGCGCTGAATGACCGTGCCCAGGCATGGAATGAAGCGCAGCAGCGGGCCATGGGTTCCCTACCGCCGGAGCCGATTGTGGTGGAGACGCCGGTGGTATGAGCATCTGTGGATAACCTGTGTACGCTTTGTTGGCGAATTGGCTTTTTTTGATCCTAATAAGTTGATTTACTTAGATATTTCTAAATCCAATAAAATCGCAAAAAACGTGCATAAGTTTTTCCCGCATTAAAAAACCGGTCCTTGAGACCGGTTTTTTATGCACAGCGCAAAGGTACGTTTTAGCCGTCGTCCAGCAAGGGCAGCTGCAGACTGAAAGTGGTGCCTTTGCCCACGGCGCTTTCACACTCGATACGGCCCCCATGACGCTCCACCACCGCCTTGACCATGCTCAGTCCCAACCCCAGCCCTTCGCTGCCTTGGGCCGAGTCAAAGCGCTTGTACTGGCTGAACAGTTCAGGCAAATCCTCGGCGGCTATCCCTGGGCCCTGGTCGCTGATGCGGCATTCCAACCAGCCTTGCGCGCTGCTGTGTCGCAGCCGGACAGTGGTACCGGACGGGGAGTATTTGATCGCGTTCTCCAGCACATTGAACAATGCGCGGGTGAGCAGCGATTGATCGGCTGACACCATCCCTTCGTCGGCCTCGTCCAGATCGTGGACCAGGTGAATCCCCTTGAGCTGGGCGATCACGGCCACTTGATCAAAGGCATCCATTACCAACATGGCGAACAGCGTAGGCTCGAACTGGTAGCCATCGGCCTCAGCCCGCGCCAGTTGCACAAATGATTCGGTCAGGCTCAAGGCGCGGCGTACTTGTTGCTCTATCTGGGCGAATATCGGCGACTCACTGCCGTGCACATCCAACAGGGCGAGGATCGCCGAGTGGGGGGCGCGCAAGTCGTGGGAGAGGAAACGCAGCATGGTTTCCCGATGCTGCTGGGCCTCGCGTTCCTTGCTCAGATCAGTAAGGCTCAACAGCCATCCCAGCGCGACATCCCCTTCGGCCGGCAGCAAGGGGGCAAGTTCCATGCGCAGGCTGCGTTGATGGATATCACGAAACTCAACGAGTTCCAGTGTCGAGAGGGTGGGGCGTACGCCATTGTGCAGCGGTGGATAACCCAGGTCGGCCAGTTGCTCCAGAAGGTTATGGTTGATCAAGTCATTGCCGAACACTTCCCGGGCGATGCGGTTGGCCAACAGGACATTACCCTGGGTGTCTGTGATCAGTGTCGCCACCGGCAGGCATTCCAACCCATCGGCCATAAACCGTCGGGTGTCCCGCGTACGACTGACGGCTTGCTCCAAGGCAAAGATACGGCCCTGTAATACATCACCTTTGCTGGCGGGTGCACGACGGCGTTCGGGCAAGACTTTGGGTTCGTTATCCAGGCGCGCCAATTCCCAGCCAAAGTAGGCCAGGATCACGCTGAGACGCCGCCAGTTCCAGATCAGGTAGCTGAGCAGCAAACCGATCCAACAGGCCGCGGGCGACCACCAGTAGCCCAGGCGTAACAAGGCCGCTGAACCGAGCAAGGCCATGCACATGCACCCCAGGGTCATCCACAGCGCATAGCGTGGGCGGTAGAGCAGCAGGCCCAACAGCACCGCCACCAGGGACGTTGCCATCAGTGCGGCCAGCCAACCGGGCATGTCGACGATACTTCGACCTTGCAGCAAGCCATTGAGTACATTGGCCTGGATCTCCACACCCGCAGTCGTACCGGCCATAGGCGAGAGCGGGGTGACAAAGCGATCGCCCATGCCCGACGCTGTCGCCCCCACCAGAATCAGACGGCCCCGTAACCGCTCGGGAGGGACCTCACCGTGTAATACGCTGGCATAAGACACGCTCGGGAAGTGGGTGTCGGCAGCAATAAACGGGATACGGACGGCATGCTCCCGGTGCCAATCCTGGGTGATCGATGGCAGAGGTTCCCCGGGCATCTCGGCCGATTGCCCGCTCATCACGAAAGCCAGCCACGCTAACTGAAGCGCCGTGGCGTCGGCTGGTCCCTCGCGCATATACAGCCTTCGGACCACGCCATCGCTATCCGCCTCCACATTTATATGCCCGACACCCTTGGCACATTTGAGCAGTGACAACATTTGTGCCCCAGGCTGGCTATAGCTGGCGGAATCGTCACGAGCCAAGGGCAACAATACGTTGCCGGCGTTGCACACCGCGTCGGCCAGGCGCTTGTCATTGACCGGGTTACCGGGCTCGCTGAAGACCACATCAAACAGGATACCGGCCGGTTGCGCCGCGCTCAGGCGATCGATCAGGTCGGCGTGCACACTGCGCGGCCAGGGCCACTGGCCGAGTTTCTTCAGGCTAGGGTCATCGATTGTTACCAGCAGGATACGCGGGTCCACCGGCAGCGGTGCCAGACGACGAAGGCTGTCGTATAGCGGGTTGTTCAAGGCCAGGCCAGGACTCATCGAGAGGTAGGCAGTGATTGGCAACAGCAGCAAACCGATCCATAACCACTCACGTACCAGACCGTGGAACAGGCGCTGAGCATGGGTGGGTTGGCGCTTTTCGGCCTTTCCCCAGAGCATCATGGATCAACGCGCCTGAGTTGTTGGCGTGCGATAGAAGATGACATAGACCCCCGATTCCTCCTCAGGCGTTGCACGGCGTAAGCCGACACACGTACGTGATAGAACGACGCGTTGAGCCCAGTGAAGCTCATTTTCGACGCAGTGGAAAAAATTTCCTGCTGGATGTTCATAACGGCGGGGATTCCAAAGGGCATCCACTATCGGGGCACAGGAGTTTACGACAGCGCACGCGTCGGCTGATCCTTTTCCTTAACGCCTGGAGCCGGTATCTTTCCCACATCGGTATGGAGGACTTTCAATGGCTTATTCGCTTGTTGATCCCAGCGTACCGAGAGATCCAAGGGGTCGACGAACCTGAGCACAATTCTTCAGATTCATTGACCGGCATCTGCGCAGTACGTGCCCCTCAATACGACTGCCGTACTCTTCAAGAAGAAAGGACCCACCCATGCGTGTCGCAATACTGGATGACGAACCCGCTGAATTGCGACGGGTGGAACAGACACTGCGACAAATCCCCAGCATCGCCGAGCAACCCTGGACACTGCATTGCTTCGAACGCGGCGAAGACCTGCTGCGCCAGTTGCGTCGGGAGACCTTCGACCTGCTGATACTCGACTGGCAACTGCCCGACATCACCGGTATTGCCTTACTGCGCTGGACCCGTGAACACATGGAGTCGCCACCTGCAGTCATCATGCTCACCAGCCGTGATGCCGAAAGCGATATCGTCAGCGCATTGAACAGTGGCGCCGACGATTACGTCAGTAAACCCTTTCGGCCTAACGAACTGAAGGCACGAGTGACAGCCGTTCTACGTCGGCATGGCCTGCAGAGATCGGCAACCCCTGAAGTGCAGAGTTTCAACGACCTGACCTTCGACGACGCAGAGTTGACCGTTACGCGCGCAGGCAAACCGATCAACCTTACCGAGCGCGAATACCGCCTGGCGAGCTGCTTGTTCGCCAACTTGGCTCGGCCGCTGTCGCGCGAGTACCTTTATGAGCGGTTCTGGACCCATGAAGAAATGGTGTCCTCCCGGCCACTGGATACGCATATCTATCGGCTACGCAACAAGCTCGGGCTTACCGCTGACAGGGGCTGGCAATTGCTGACGATCTATGGGTATGGGTATCGATTGGAGAGCGTGGCGGCGGCTTCTTCTCATGGATAAAAACACGATGTTCCACGTGGAGCATTTTGCAGAAGATAATTTCCACGCAATAAAAAAGGCCAACGCTATGCGTTGGCCTTTTTATTTTGCGCGTCGTGCCTGGATCAGAAATCCAGGTTAGACACTGCCAGGGCATTGCTCTCGATGAAGTCACGGCGAGGTTCGACCGCATCACCCATCAGGGTGTTGAAGATCTGGTCTGCGCCAATGGCGTCCTCGATGGTTACGCGCAGCATACGGCGCTGGGCTGGGTCCATGGTGGTTTCCCACAGTTGATCCGGGTTCATTTCGCCCAGACCTTTGTATCGCTGGATCGTGTGGCGCTTGGTGCTTTCCGCCATCAACCAGTCCAGGGCTTCCTTGAACTCCTTGACCGCTTTCTTACGCTCGCCACGCTGAATATAAGCACCATCGTCCAGCAGGGTGCTCAGTTGCGCGCCGAGGGTCACAACGGTCTTGTAGTCATTGCTGCCGAAGAAGTCGCGGTTGAAGGTGACGTAGTTCGACAGACCGTGGGAGATCAATTCGACCTCCGGCAACCACACGTTGCGCTCACGGTCTTCACGCAGGCTGGCCTTGTACACCAGGCCCGATTTTTCGACAGTACGCAGGCGTACTTCGTACTGGGCCAGCCATTCCTGCATGTGTGCGTGGTCGCCCAACTGCTCCAGGCTTACGGACGGCAGGTAGATGAAGTGCTCGGTCAGTTCCTGTGGGTACAGGCGCGACAGGCGCTTGAGCGTCTTCATCACCATACGGAAGTCGTTAACCAGACGCTCCAGCGCCTCGCCGGAGATCCCCGGGGCTTCGTCGTTCAAGTGCAGGCTGGCATCTTCCAGGGCCGACTGCGTCATGTACTCTTCCATGGCGTCGTCGTCTTTGATGTATTGCTCTTGCTTGCCTTTCTTCACTTTGTACAACGGCGGCTGGGCGATGTAGATGTAGCCACGCTCGATCAGCTCCGGCAACTGACGGAAGAAGAAGGTCAGCAGCAGGGTACGGATGTGCGAACCGTCGACGTCAGCATCGGTCATGATGATGATGTTGTGATAGCGCAGCTTGTCGATGTTGTACTCGTCTCGGCCAATACCGCAGCCCAGTGCCGTGATCAAGGTGCCGACTTCCTGGGAGGAAATCATCTTGTCGAAACGAGCCTTCTCGACGTTGAGGATCTTACCCTTCAACGGCAGGATGGCCTGGGTGCGACGGTTACGACCCTGCTTGGCGGAACCGCCAGCAGAGTCACCTTCCACCAGGTACAGTTCGGAAAGGGCAGGGTCCTTCTCCTGGCAGTCAGCCAGTTTGCCTGGCAAGCCGGCAATATCCAGCGCACCTTTACGGCGGGTCATCTCACGGGCTTTACGCGCCGCTTCACGGGCACGTGCGGCGTCGATCATCTTGCCGACAACCAACTTGGCTTCGTTCGGGTTTTCCAGCAGGAAGTCGGAGAAGTACTTACCCATCTCCTGTTCAACCGCAGTTTTCACTTCGGAAGACACCAGCTTGTCTTTGGTCTGGGAGCTGAACTTAGGGTCCGGCACTTTCACCGAAATGATTGCGGTCAGGCCTTCACGGGCATCGTCACCGGTGGTGGCGACTTTATGCTTCTTCGCCAGGCCTTCGGCTTCGATGTAGGTGTTCAGGTTACGCGTCAGCGCCGAACGGAAACCCACCAAGTGAGTGCCACCGTCACGCTGTGGAATGTTGTTGGTGAAGCACAACAGGTTCTCGTTGAAGCTGTCGTTCCATTGCAGGGCGATTTCCACGCCGATGCCGTCTTCACGCTGGATGTTGAAGTGGAACACCTGGTTGACCGCAGTCTTGTTGGTGTTCAGGTATTCAACGAACGCACGCAAGCCGCCTTCGTATTTGAACAGCTCTTCCTTGCCGCTGCGCTCATCCTTGAGGACGATGCCGACACCGGAGTTGAGGAAGGACAATTCACGAATCCGCTTGGCCAGAATGTCCCAGCTGAAGTGGATGTTCTTGAAAGTTTCAGCCGAGGGCTTGAAGTGGATCTGGGTACCGGTGGTTTCGCTGTCGCCAACGATTTTCATCGGTTCCTGCGGTACACCGTGGACGTAGGTCTGCTCCCAGATCTTGCCACTGCGGCGAACCGTCAGGATCAGCTCTTCGGACAAAGCGTTCACCACCGACACACCCACACCGTGCAAACCACCGGAGACTTTATAGGAGTTATCGTCGAACTTACCGCCGGCGTGGAGCACGGTCATGATGACTTCTGCTGCCGACACACCTTCTTCTTTGTGCACATCTACCGGGATGCCACGACCGTTGTCGCGCACGGTAATGGATTCGTCCGGATGGATGATGATGCTGATGTCGTCGCAGTGACCGGCCAAAGCTTCGTCGATGGAGTTGTCGACCACCTCGAACACCATGTGGTGCAGACCGCTACCGTCATCAGTGTCGCCAATGTACATACCGGGACGTTTGCGTACGGCATCCAAACCTTTCAGCACTTTAATGCTGGTCGAGTCGTACGTGTTTTCTTCGCTCATGCCTTCACTCCCGATGGTCGTGGGTCTGGGTGATACGGCCTTGTTCCACGTGGAACAAAGCGACTGGCGTTTCCGTCTGCCAGCCTTCCCTCAATAATTCGTGGTCTACACAGGTGATAAACACCTGGCAGCGTAAGTCTTCCAACAAGCGGCATAACGCACGGCGGTGTTGCTCGTCGAGTTCAGACGGCAAGTCATCCACCAGATAAATACACTGACCACGTCGGGCTTGACTAACCAGATGCCCCTGGGCGATCCGCAGTGCACACACCACCAACTTCTGCTGGCCGCGGGACAAGATATCCGCAGCATTGTGTGCGCCTAATCTAAGACGCAAATCAGCCCGTTGGGGTCCGGCCTGGGTATGGCCAATTTGCTGATCCCGCTGCAGGGACGTCGCGAGCACTGCACTCAGCTCACGGTCTTTGTCCCAGCCACGGTAGTAACTCAGCGTCAGCCCCTCGAGATCCAACAACTCACTCAAGGTCTGCTCAAAGACTGGTTTCAAGGCTTTGATATAGGCGCGGCGGTATTCATCTATTTCATCGCTGGCCAGGCACAATTCCCGGTCCCAGGCCGCTTGCGAAGCGGCGTCAAGTGTACCATGCCGCAGCCATGAGTTCCGCTGCCGCAGGGCCTTCTGCAGGCGCTGCCACGTGGCCATGAATCGCGGTTCCACGTGGAACACTCCCCAGTCGAGGAACTGCCTGCGGATCTTCGGCGCGCCTTCCAACAAGCGGAAGCTGTCAGGGTTGATCAGTTGCAACGGCAGGATCTCTGCCAGTTGTGCGGCACTGCGAGCATTTTGCCCGTCGATGCGAATCTGGAACTCACCGCCGCGATCACGAGAAATCCCCAGGCTGCTGTGCCCACCCTCTGCCAGTTCGACTTGGCCAAATACCGTGCAGGCCAGTTGTTCGTACTGAATTACCGGCAACAAGCGGGCACTGCGAAAGGAACGGGCAAGCCCGAGCAGGTGGATGGCTTCCAGCACGCTGGTTTTGCCACTGCCGTTGGCGCCGTGGAGGATATTGATGCGGGGGGAGGGGGAGAAGGTCACCGGGTGCAGATTGCGCACCGCGGTGACCGAGACGCGACTAAGGGACATCTAGCTTCTGCTGGGCATGATTACAGGCGCATCGGCATAACAACGTAAGCCGAGTCGTCATTATCGGATTCCTGCACCAGGGCGCTGCTGTTGGAGTCGGACAGGATCAGGCGAACCTGTTCGGTGGTCATCACACCCAGCACGTCCAGCAAGTAGCTCACGTTGAAGCCGATTTCCAAAGAACCGCCGTTGTAGTCGACGCCCACTTCCTCTTCCGCTTCTTCCTGCTCCGGGTTATTGGCCTGGATTTTCAACTGACCGTTGGCCAGCTGCAGACGAATACCGCGGTACTTCTCGTTGGACAGGATCGCAGTACGGCTGAACGCTTCACGCAGAGCCTGCCGATCACCGATCACCAGCTTGTCGCCGCCTTTAGGCAGAACGCGCTCGTAATCCGGGAACTTGCCGTCGACCAGCTTGGAGGTGAAGGTGAACTCGCCGGTGGTCGCGCGGATATGGTGCTGACCCAGCACGATGCTGACATTGCCATCCGGCTCGGTGAGCAGGCGCGCCAGTTCGAGAATACCCTTACGCGGCACGATCACCTGGTGACGGTCAGGTTGACCGATATCGGCGCGCATCGAGCACATCGCCAGACGGTGACCGTCAGTGGCCACGGCGCGAATGATGCCTTCCGACACCTCCAGCAGCATGCCGTTGAGGTAGTAACGTACGTCCTGCTGGGCCATGGCGAAGCTGGTGCGCTCAATCAGACGGCGCAGTTTGCTTTGCTCCAGGCTGCAGGTCAGTGAGCCCGGGCCTTCTTCCACAGTCGGGAAATCATTGGCCGGCAAAGTAGACAGCGTGAAACGACTGCGACCCGCCTTGACCACCAACTTCTGCTCATCAACCTTGATGTCGATCAGCGCGTCGTTCGGCAGGCTTTTGCAGATGTCCATCAGCTTGCGCGCGGGTACTGTGATCTCGCCAGGTTCAGCGGGTTCTTCCAGTTGCACGCGACCGACCAGCTCGACTTCAAGGTCGGTACCGGTCAGGGACAATTGCTGGCCTTCGACCACCAGCAATACGTTGGAGAGCACCGGCAAGGTCTGTCGGCGCTCGACGACGCCTGCGACCAGTTGCAGGGGTTTCAACAGGGCTTCGCGTTGAATGGTGAAATGCATGGTCTAGTCCCTTGCCTTAATAAGCTGCGCTGGTGTCATCACGTAGTCAGTGTACGCAGCAGGTTCTTGTAGTCCTCGCGAATATCCGCGTCGGATTCCTTAAGTTCGTTGATCTTGCGGCATGCGTGCAAGACCGTGGTGTGGTCGCGGCCGCCAAACACATCCCCGATTTCCGGCAGGCTATGGTTGGTCAACTCCTTGGAGAGTGCCATGGCCACCTGACGCGGACGCGCCACCGAGCGCGAACGGCGCTTGGACAGCAGGTCGGAAATCTTGATCTTGTAGTACTCGGCCACGGTGCGCTGGATGTTATCCACACTCACCAGTTTGTCCTGCAATGCCAGCAAGTCTTTCAGGGATTCGCGAATCAGCTCGATGGTGATGTCGCGGCCCATGAAGTGAGAGTGCGCGATGACACGCTTGAGCGCACCTTCCAGCTCACGCACGTTGGAACGGATGCGTTGGGCGATGAAAAACGCGGCGTCGTGGGGCAGATCGACTTTCGCCTGGTCGGCCTTTTTCATCAGGATCGCAACGCGGGTTTCCAGCTCCGGCGGCTCTACCGCAACGGTAAGGCCCCAACCAAAGCGCGACTTCAAGCGTTCTTCCAGGCCTTCGATTTCCTTCGGGTAACGGTCACTGGTCAGGATGACCTGTTGGCCGCCTTCGAGCAGGGCGTTGAAGGTGTGGAAAAACTCTTCCTGGGAACGCTCCTTGCGCGCGAAGAATTGAATGTCATCGATCAGCAATGCATCAACGGAGCGGTAGAACCGCTTGAACTCGTTGATCGCATTGAGCTGCAGGGCCTTGACCATGTCAGCGACGAAGCGCTCCGAGTGCAGGTACACAACCTTGGCATTCGGGTTCTTCTTTAATAGGTGGTTACCCACGGCGTGCATCAAGTGGGTCTTACCCAAGCCAACGCCGCCATACAGGAAGAGCGGGTTGTAACCATGCTTGGGGTTATCGGCGACCTGCCAGGCGGCCGCGCGGGCCAGCTGGTTGGATTTACCTTCGACGAAGTTCTCGAAGGTGAACGTGCGGTTCAGGTAGCTGGTGTGCTTGAGCGCACCTTCGACCTGCACCGTGCGCTGCTCGGCGCGGACCGGAGCCTGTTGGGAACTGGCACCCGCCATCGGATCGAAGCTGTCGCGGGACGGCTCTTCATTGATAGGCGCGTTGTTCTGCGACGAGGATTTCGAAGGCGCCTGAGCAACCGGCGCTGGCGAGTTATTAACAGGCGTCACAGGGGCTTGAGCCTGCGAGGCACTCGCTGCGAGCGGAGCATTTGGTGCAGCACGAGGTGCCGAGCTGCGTTTGCTGCCTATTAATAAGGAGAGCACGGGCGCAAGGCCATTGCCGTGTTCATCGAGCAATTCGAGAACGCGGCTCAGGTACTTCTCGTTGACCCAGTCGAGAACAAAACGATTGGGCGCATAGACACGCAACTCGTCGCCTTCGGCTTCGACCTGTAGCGGGCGGATCCAGGTGTTGAATTGCTGGGCAGGCAGCTCATCGCGCAAAAGCTCCACGCACTGCTGCCAAAGTTCCACTGACACGGATATCCCCTAAGTTGAAAGCCGGTGAGGCAAAAACAGCCGCCATTGTAGCGGCCAGCAGCCCACTTATCCACATGTAGGTTGCTCACAGGCCAGCCAAAATCAATGCCTTAACTGCAAAAAATGCGACAGATGGTCTGTGCATAAGCACTGTGGATAAGCGCGCCTGAGCTCGTTGTACAAGTGGGGTCGAAAGTCTGTGGGTAACTGGCCTGTGGATAACATGCCATTCCACACACAGCTTATCCGACAGCGCAGCACAGGCAGAGCACCGCTTCTCCCCCATGTTGTCATTCTCTGTACAGCACGTGGAATATGGCCTTAAGGCAGTTATCCACAGAGGATTGCCTGCATAGCTTTTATAAGCTTTACAGAAAAGCTTTAAATAACTTCCTTCTTTATTTTTATATCTATGGCATTGCTCATGGAAGCAGAACGGAAAGAAAAGGTCTGGAGGCCTGTAAAGATCTAATTGAAGGAAAAGCTGGTTGGAAATTGACCTAGAGGCTTGCTTTCTCTAGAATCGCCGGTCTCTTAAAACGGGGGCCATTCCGGCCCGTTGTGGACGAACCAGGTAACAACGCCATGAAACGTACTTTCCAACCAAGCACCATCAAACGCGCCCGTACCCACGGCTTCCGTGCTCGCATGGCTACCAAGAACGGCCGTGCTGTCCTGTCGCGTCGCCGCGCCAAAGGTCGTGCGCGTCTGGCAGTTTGATAATCCGGTACTGGTGGTGAGTCAGGACTTCAGTCGGGAAAAGCGTCTGCTAACCCCCCGGCACTTCAAGGCAGTCTTTGACTCCCCCACCGGCAAGGTTCCGGGGAAAAATCTCCTGCTCCTTGCGCGTAACAACGATCTTGATCACCCCCGTCTCGGGTTGGTGATCGGCAAGAAGAGCGTAAAGCTCTCCGTTGAGCGCAATCGCCTCAAGCGTCTGATGCGCGAATCGTTTCGCCTCCACCAGGACACCCTGGTTGGTTGGGATATTGTTATCGTCGCGCGCAAAGGCTTGGGGGATGTAGAAAACCCCGAATTGATTCAGCATTTCGGCAAGCTCTGGAAACGTCTGGCGCGTACCAACAAACCAGCACCAGCAGTCAGCACCGAAACTGTAGGGGTAGACAGCACCGATGCGTAAACTGGCACTCGTTCCGATCCAGTTTTATCGCTATGCCATTAGTCCTCTGATGGCCAGCCACTGTCGTTTCTACCCCAGTTGTTCCTGCTACGCGTTAGAGGCCATAGAAAATCATGGTCTTCTGCGCGGTGGCTGGCTGACCTTTCGTCGTTTAGGTCGCTGTCATCCGTGGAATCCCGGTGGTTATGACCCGGTTCCACCTATCCCTACCTCCCGTTCTTCTTCGATGGCCGAGTAATCATGGATATTAAACGCACGATCCTGATCGTCGCCCTGGCAATCGTGTCCTACGTCATGGTCCTTAAGTGGAACCAGGACTATGGCCAGGCTGCCTTGCCGACTCAGAATGTTGCTGCCAATGCTGTTCCAGCGGGGCTTCCCGATACAGTAAGTGGCACCAATACTGCCGCCAGTGATGACATTCCACGGGCAGCGGGCGAAACAAAAGCACCTGCCGAAGTTGCAGTTGCCGCAAGCACCGACCTCATCCAGATCAAGACGGATGTGTTGGACCTGGCTATCGACCCGCAAGGTGGCGATGTTGCCAAGCTGACACTTCCGCTGTATCCGCGTCGTCAGGATCACCCGGAAATCCCATTCCAGTTGTTCGATAACGGTGGTGAACGTGTTTACCAGGCACAAAGTGGCCTAATCGGCACCAACGGCCCTGATGCGAGTGCAACCGGTCGTCCGATTTTCTCTGCGGAGAAGAAGAGCTATCAACTGGCAGATGGCCAAGACCAACTGGTCGTGGACTTGAAGTTCAGCAAGGACGGCGTCAACTACATCAAGCGCTTCACACTCAAGCGTGGCCTGTACGACATCGTTGTCACCTATTTGATCGACAACCAGAGCGCCCAGCCTTGGACCGGCGCAATGTTTGCGCAGCTCAAGCGTGATGCCAGTTCCGATCCATCGTCCAGCACTGCGACCGGTACCGCGACTTACCTGGGCGCCGCCCTGTGGACAAGTTCGGAGCCGTACAAAAAAGTATCCATGAAAGACATGGATAAAGTGGCCGAAGACAAAACCAAGGCGCCGATCACCTATAACGTGAACGGTGGCTGGGTAGCCTGGCTGCAACACTACTTCGTGACCGCGTGGATTCCTCAGCCCGGCCAGAATAATGCAGTACTGGCGCGCAAGGACAGCAAAGGCAACTACATCATCGGCTACACCGGCCCGGCGATGACCGTTGCTCCAGGCGCCAAGGCTGAAACCAGCGCTACCCTGTACGCCGGCCCGAAAAGCCAGGCCGTGCTGAAAGAGTTATCCCCAGGTCTGGAACTGACTGTGGATTACGGCATCCTGTGGTTCATTGCCCAGCCGATCTTCTGGCTGCTGCAACATATCCACAGCATCGTCGGTAACTGGGGCTGGTCGATCATCTTCCTGACCATGCTGATCAAGGGGATCTTCTTCCCACTGTCGGCCGCCAGCTACAAGTCGATGGCGCGCATGCGTGCCGTGGCCCCTAAACTGGCCGCGCTGAAAGAACAACATGGTGATGACCGGCAGAAAATGTCGCAGGCCATGATGGAGCTGTACAAGAAAGAGAAGATCAACCCGCTGGGTGGATGCTTGCCGATTCTGGTACAGATGCCGGTATTCCTGTCGCTGTACTGGGTACTCCTGGAAAGCGTGGAAATGCGGCAGGCACCGTTCATGCTGTGGATAACTGACCTGTCGATCAAAGACCCGTTCTTTATCCTGCCGATCATCATGGGCGCGACCATGTTTATCCAGCAGCGCCTGAACCCGACGCCGCCGGATCCGATGCAGGCCAAGGTGATGAAAATGATGCCAATCATCTTCACCTTCTTCTTCCTGTGGTTCCCGGCTGGCCTGGTTCTGTACTGGGTGGTCAACAACGTGTTGTCGATCTCTCAACAGTGGTACATCACACGTAAAATCGAAGCGGCTACCAAAAAAGCCGAGGCGTAATTTACTCTGTGGATAACCACTCAAGACGCCCCCTAGTGGGGCGTTTTGCTTTCCGTCACTTTTATTCTGGAACCTGCTGATGAGCGCTCCTCGTGAAACCATCGCTGCTGTCGCTACCGCTCAGGGTCGCGGCGGTGTCGGTATCGTTCGTATTTCCGGACCGCTCGCCGGCATTGCCGCGAAGGCCATCAGCGGGCGCGAGTTGAAGCCGCGCTATGCCCATTACGGCCCTTTCCTCGGCTCTGATGAGGAGGTACTGGACGAAGGCTTGGCCCTGTATTTCCCGGGACCCAACTCCTTCACGGGTGAAGACGTGCTGGAATTGCAGGGGCACGGCGGCCCGATCGTTCTGGATATGTTGCTGCAACGCTGCCTGCAGTTGGGTTGCCGCCTGGCTCGCCCGGGTGAGTTCAGTGAGCGGGCATTCCTCAACGACAAGCTCGACCTGGCACAGGCCGAGGCGATTGCCGATTTGATCGAGGCCAGTTCTGCACAAGCTGCACGCAATGCGCTGCGCTCTCTGCAGGGCGCTTTTTCCCTGCGTGTGCATAACTTGACCGAACAGTTGATCAGCCTGCGCATCTACGTCGAGGCGGCGATTGATTTTCCTGAAGAGGAAATCGACTTCCTTGCCGATGGCCATGTATTGGCGATGCTGGATAAGGTCCGTGATGAATTATCCACAGTCCTGCGGGAAGCCGGGCAGGGCGCGTTGCTGCGAGACGGCATGACCGTCGTGATCGCCGGGCGTCCCAATGCCGGCAAATCCAGCCTGCTCAATGCGCTGGCGGGGCGTGAAGCAGCCATTGTCACCGAGATCGCCGGCACCACCCGGGATATCCTGCGCGAACATATCCACATCGATGGCATGCCGTTGCACGTCGTCGACACCGCCGGTTTACGCGATACCGATGACCAGGTGGAAAAGATCGGCGTGGAACGCGCGCTCAAAGCCATCGGCGAAGCGGACCGGGTACTGCTGGTGGTGGACGCTACCGCCCCGGAGGCTGTGGATCCTTTTGCATTGTGGCCGGAATTCCTCGAACAACGGCCGGACCCGGCCAAAGTCACCTTGATTCGTAACAAAGCCGACCTGACGGGTGAAGCCATTACGATGGAAACCAGCGCTGATGGCCACGTCACTATCAGCCTGAGCGCCAAGTCTGCGGGTGAGGGCCTGGAATTGCTGCGCGAGCATCTCAAGGCCTGCATGGGTTACGAGCAGACGTCGGAAAGCAGCTTCAGTGCGCGCCGCAGGCACCTGGAGGCGCTGCGCCATGCAAGCGCGGCATTGGAGCACGGCCGGGCGCAGTTGACCTTGGCGGGGGCGGGGGAGCTGCTGGCTGAGGATCTTCGTCAGGCGCAGCAGCTGTTGGGAGAAATCACCGGCGCATTCAGTTCCGATGATTTGTTGGGACGGATCTTCTCCAGCTTCTGTATCGGCAAGTAGGAGTTGGCTTGCCAACGATAGCGGCCTGAAGAATATTTTTGATTCTTCAGGCCTTCGTCCATCACCAGTTGTACGAAACAGTCCCAAGCAGTGTACGACTGTCACCCCAGTAGCAGCGGCCCGCGTCGTTGCAGCCGGAAACATACTCCTTGTCGAATAGGTTCTTGGCGTTGACGTCCACTGACCAGTGCTTGTCGATCTGATAGCCGACGGCTGCGTCCACCAGAGTGACGCTCCCAGCATCCAGCTTTCCGTACAGGCTTGGCTGGGTGTAAGAAAACGTACTGTCGAAATAGCGCACACCGCCGCCCAGGGACAAGCCCTTGAGTTGGCCATCGAGGAAGCGGTACTTGCCCCACACCGAGGCCTGGTTACGCGGAACCCCCGTCATCTGATGACCCTCAACCAGCGAGGTAGCCGAGTCCTTGGTAATACGCGCGTCAGTGTAGGTGTAGGCTGCGGTCACATTCAGGTTGGGCGTAATGTTGCTGTTCACCTCGACCTCGGCCCCTTTGGCCCGGCTTTCGCCCACCTGGCGGTAGCTGTTGGTGGTGGCGTCGAGGTAGGTGTCATCTTCCTTGCGCAAGTCATACACCGACAGGGTCATCGCTGTATCCCAGCCGACCGGTTCGTACTTCACACCCACTTCGTACTGACTGCTGGTGATCGGCTTCAACGGTGAGCCGGCGTTGGAGATCTGCTGTACAGGCACAAATGCGGTGGAGTAGCTGACGTACGGTGTCAGGCCGTTGTCGAACTGGTACATCACCCCGCCCTGGTAGGTAAACTTGCGGTCTTCGGAGCCGGTGTTGCTGGCCTTGTTGACCTTGTCGCGGAAATCACTGTCGACCCAGTCCTGGCGGCCGCCCAGCAGGAACAACCAGTGGTCATACTTGCTCTGGATTTGTGCATAAACACCCTTCATCTGCTGCTCGAGCAAGGTGTTTTGCACAGCCACCGGGGTAAGCGGCTCACGCAGGTACACGGGGTTATACACATTGATGGTGCCGGCGAAGCCTGCGTCCCAATCCTGGTTGAACGAAGTGCGGTCATAACTGGCGCCGAACAGCACCGTATTTTCCAGGTCCCCTACCTGGAATTTGCCTTCCAACTGGTTATCCAGGGAGTAGACCATCGACTTGTTGTAGCGGTCGTAGGCCGTCATGTTCAATTGGGTGCCGAAACCGCCATTGTTCAACGTGCCCGGCCAGGTTTCGTGACGGTTGATGCGCGATTGCATGTACCGCGAGTTCTGGCGGAACTGCCACTCATCATTGAAGCTGTGGCTGAATTCGTAGCCGCTGCTCCAGGCTTCACGTTCGAACGTATTCCAGTCCGGGTCGCCGAGCATGGTGTGCTTGGACAGCTTTCCGTTCGGATTTGTAAGCAAGGTCCCCGCGGCGGGTAGGCCGAGTTCGAGATTGGTGTGGTCCTTTTGGTAATTGGCCAACAGAGTGAGCGTGTTGAAGTCGTCGAAATTCAGGGTCAGTGAAGGCGCTATATACAGGCGATCATCAGGAACATGGTCAGTCTGCGTATCGGACTTGCGGCCGAGCATCACCACCCGGCCAAGGATGCTGCCGTTGTCGTTGAGTGGACCAGAGATATCCACACCCAACTGACGCCGATTATTCGAGCCATAACCGAGCTGCACTTCACCCTGCGGCGTGGCAGTCGGATGTTTGCTCACCAGGTTCACTAAGCCGCCAGGCGCGTTTTCACCGTACAGCAGGGAAGAGGGCCCACGGAAAATTTCGACCCGCTCCAGGCCATAGGGCTCACTGGTGGTGTCGTACCGATTGCCTTGTACGCGCAGGCCATCTCGCAGCAGGCCGTAGCCGTAATCCGTGGCATTGAAACCGCGGATGAAGAACAAGTCACCCGCGAGACCGTCGCCAGCAGCAAAGGGGGGCGCGAAGATACCTGGCACGTAGCCCAATACTTCAGTCAGGGTCTGCGACTTCTGGTCCTTGATGCGCTGGCCGGTGACGACCGACACCGAACGCGGTGTTTCCGACAGAGGTGTGCTGGTCTTGGTGCCGATACGGCTGTTTTGCGCTTTGTAGCCCACATCCCCGGCAATCTCTTGATTGAACCCAGCCTGTTGATAAGTGCTGACCGTGGTGGGCGCGAGCGTGAGTTGCCCTGTAGGAATGGCCTGCAGGACATAGCTGCCAGGCGCCTGGACTACCGCTTGTAACCCCGAGTTCTGCAGCAACAGCGCAAAGCCTTGCTCAACCGAATAGTCACCTTCCAGCCCGGTTGTGTTCAAGCGCACGGTTTGCTGGGGCGAGAAAGACAGAATCACATTCGCCCTGGCGGCAAATTGGCTCAAGGCATTGTCCAGGGGACCGGCCGCAATGGCGTAATGCTGCACCGCGCTGGCGGCCATGGCGTCACTGGATAGCAAAACACCGGCTGTGGCTGCCATGCCGAGCAGCAGGCTGCACGTCATACCGTGGTAGGAAAGTCGCTGGCGGAGCTTGGTGCGAAGGCGCATAGGTGGGTAAGCCCTGAAGGTGGCGTCGTGATTACCTTTAGGGCCGTGCCAGGTAAAAAAAAGATAACCCCTTGTGAGGATATTTTTTGCGATCAAGCGATTCGCTTCACCGAAACCCAATAGCGCGTGAAGTATTTCACCTGAATGGGCAAGGTTGCCTGCAGATTCGCCAGTACCGCATCGGTGGAGTCGAGGCGGAAAGTCCCGGAAACACGTAGGCGTGCACTAGCCAAGTCGCATTTCAGGACGCCGGGACGGTAGCGGGCAAGGTCTTCGATCACATCCCCGAGGCGAGCATCCAATACGATCAGCTGGCCATCGACCCAGGCAGCCTGGGACCCGCTATACGTGTGGCCAAGCCCTACGTTTTGACGATCAAAGTCAGCGCTTTCACCGGCACCGAGCAGTCGCGCATGGTTGGGTCGATCACCAGGGGCCACACTTACGCGATCCTCCAGAACACCGACACGCGTGGAATCTGGCAACTGGCGCACTGTAAACCGAGTACCCAATGCCTGGACTCGGCCTTGGCGGGTTTCGACATAAAAGGGCGTGTGCCCGCCCAGCTTGCCGGTGTGGATAAGTACTTCACCTTCACGCAGCCGGATCAAACGTTGGCGCCCGTCGAAGATCACGTCAATCGTCGTGCTGGTATTCAGATCAATCCGTGTGCCGTCAGCCAACGCGATACGCCGGCGTTCACCCACGGACGTCCGGTAGTCGGCCCAGACATTGCCCAGGGAGGTGTGTTGCTGGACATTCCAGCCCAGGTACCCGGTACCGCCCATTACCAGCATCCACTTCAATACCTGACGACGTTGTTGCGTGGTCGACAATGCCCGGCGGGTGAAATCCTGGGGAAGGGCACCGAGACTGCGCTGCAATTGCTCCATCTGGTTCCACGCCGCCTGATGGGACGGATCACCGTTGAGCCATTGTTGCCAGGCAAGGCGTTCAGCGGCCGTAGGGGTTTGGGATTGAAACTGTACATACCAGTTAGCAGCGGCCTCGAAGGTCTTGCGATCGGGGGCGGCCATTACAGGCTGGCCATGATCAGCGAGCATTCAGTCAATGCACGGATCATGTGCTTCTTCACCGTGGTCAGCGACACCTGCAGTTGATCGGCGATCTGTTGATAAGTCAGCCCCTCGATCTGCGACAACAGGAAGATCCGTCGCGTTCGCCCACCGAGTCCGGACAGGGCTTTATCCACAGCCACCAGCGTCTCGATGATGATGGCTTTGTCTTCTTCACTGATGGCCGTGGATTCAGGCCGTTCGGCCAAGGTTTGCTTGTAGGCCTGCTCGATGGCATGCCGGCGATAACGATCAATCACCAGGCCCCTGGCGATGGTCGCCAGGTAGTCACGCGGTTCAATGATCTGCGCCGCATGCCGCCCAACCAGAATGCGCACGAACGTATCGTGCGCCACATCGGCTGCATCGCAGGTGTTATGCAACTTACCTTTGAGCCACCCGTGCAACCAGGAATGGTGCTGCTCGTAGATGTTCTGAACCGCAGCCGTGTGTGAAGAAGGGGACATAGGGCATGACAAGGCAGGTTAATGATAATCGCTATTATTAACTGCCTGGCTGTTTTCTCACAATAGATCTCTTTTTGACGTACTCACCCCGAATAGAAAGATTCGGTGGGCTTCGCCGCGGGCGAAACTCACACCATTGCACGGATTTCTGTGGATTAAGCCCTGTGAATAACCGCCCCTGTGCCCAGTTGATAACAGGGCTCGAAACCTGAGTAAAAACCCCTCTGTGGATAACCACCTGTTTAATCCACAGGCTTAAAGCACTTATCCAAGGGCCTCATTGGCACATGACCACAGACTTTTGAATCGCTGTACACATTGAAAATAAAGGCCTGTAGAGATCTATCCACAGAAACGGTGCCCAGTAGAAATAAACATAAAAACAAAGATTTAATAAATTTCTCTCTTTTAATTTCTATTGTCTGTGATTCATCCACAGCTGGTTAAATTTTGTGCAAAGGGTTCTTTAGGAAGGGCGAAGTCCCTATACTTGCCGCCAAAGCTCCAAAACCCTTTCAACAAACAATTCCTGATTACCTACATAAGCAGGCACGAGGTGCGTGGTGGATTTCCCTTCCCGTTTTGAAGTGATCGTCATCGGCGGCGGTCATGCCGGTACCGAGGCAGCACTGGCGTCAGCACGCATGGGCGTAAAAACCCTGTTGCTGACGCATAACGTGGAAACCCTCGGCGCCATGAGTTGCAACCCCGCCATTGGTGGGATCGGCAAAAGCCATCTGGTCAAGGAAATCGACGCCCTCGGTGGCGTGATGGCCGAGGCTACCGACAAGGGTGGTATTCAATTTCGCGTGCTCAACAGCCGCAAAGGCCCGGCCGTGCGTGCCACTCGGGCCCAGGCAGACCGCATCCTGTACAAAGCCGCGGTCCGCGAAACCCTGGAAAACCAGCCCAACCTGTGGATATTTCAACAAGCCGCCGATGACTTGATTGTCGAACAGGGCGTGGTTCGCGGTGTTGTCACCCAAATGGGCCTGCGTTTCTTCGCAGAATCCGTGGTGTTGACCACCGGTACGTTCCTCGGCGGACTTATCCACATCGGCATGCAGAACTATTCGGGTGGCCGCGCCGGTGATCCGCCGTCAATTGCCCTGGCAAAACGCCTGCGCGAATTGCCGCTGCGCGTCGGTCGCCTGAAAACCGGGACCCCGCCGCGTATCGACGGGCGTTCCGTGGATTTCTCGGTGATGACCGAACAAGCGGGCGATACTCCGATTCCGGTAATGTCGTTCATGGGTTCCAAGGAGCAACACCCCAAACAGGTGAGCTGCTGGATTACCCATACCAATGCGCGCACTCACGAAATCATTGCCGCGAACCTCGACCGTTCGCCGATGTACTCCGGAGTGATCGAAGGTATTGGCCCGCGTTACTGCCCGTCGATCGAAGACAAGATCCACCGCTTTGCCGACAAGGAAAGCCACCAGGTCTTCATCGAGCCCGAAGGCCTGACTACCCACGAGCTGTACCCGAACGGGATTTCCACTTCCCTGCCGTTCGATGTGCAAATCCAGATCGTGCAATCGATTCGCGGCATGGAAAACGCACACATCGTGCGTCCGGGCTACGCCATCGAATACGACTACTTCGACCCGCGTGATTTGAAGTACAGCCTGGAAACCAAGGTTATCGGCGGCCTGTTCTTCGCCGGGCAAATCAACGGCACCACCGGCTACGAAGAAGCCGGCGCCCAGGGTTTGCTGGCCGGGACCAACGCCGCATTGCGTGCACAAGGCAAAGACAGCTGGTGCCCGCGTCGCGATGAAGCGTATATCGGCGTGTTGGTCGACGACCTGATTACCCTGGGAACCCAGGAACCGTATCGGATGTTCACTTCCCGAGCGGAATACCGCCTGATCCTGCGAGAAGACAACGCCGACCTGCGCCTGACCGAAAAAGGCCGTGAACTGGGCCTGGTCGACGATGCGCGCTGGGCGGCTTTCTGCAAAAAACGCGAAAGCATCGAGCTTGAAGAGCAGCGCCTGAAAAGTACCTGGGTTCGCCCCGGGACCGAGCAGGGCGACGCGATTGCGGAAAAATTCGGCACGCCGCTGACTCATGAATACAACCTGCTGAACCTGCTGTCCCGTCCGGAAATCGACTACGCCGGTCTGGTCGAAGTAACCGGCGGCGGCGCCGATGATCCACAGGTTGCCGAGCAGGTCGAAATCAAGACCAAGTACGCCGGTTACATTGACCGCCAGCAGGACGAGATCGCTCGTCTGCGCGCCAGCGAAGACACCAGGCTGCCTGTGGATATCGACTACACCGGTATTTCCGGATTGTCGAAAGAAATCCAAAGCAAACTGGGGATAACTCGCCCCGAGACCCTCGGGCAGGCTTCACGTATCCCCGGCGTCACCCCGGCAGCCATTTCGCTGTTGATGATTCATTTGAAAAAACGCGGCGCGGGCCGTCAGTTGGAGCAAAGCGCTTGAGTTCGTTGGTCACCTCGCAACACGCCGAAGAGTTATCCACAGGTGCGCGCCAATTGGGCGTGGACTTGACCCAGGCCCAGCACGATTTGCTGCTGGGTTACCTGGCCCTGTTGATCAAATGGAACAAGGCTTACAACCTGACGGCCGTGCGTGATCCGGACGAAATGGTTTCCCGTCACTTGCTCGACAGTCTGAGCGTGATGCCGTTTATCGAAAACGGTCGTTGGCTCGATGTCGGCAGTGGTGGCGGTATGCCTGGCATCCCGCTGGCTATCCTGTTTCCTGAGTCGCAAGTGACCTGCCTGGACAGCAACGGCAAGAAAACCCGCTTCCTGACCCAGGTCAAACTCGAACTCAAGCTGGATAACCTGCACGTTATCCACAGTCGCGTCGAAGCCTTCACGCCTGAGTTGCCCTTCAACGGAATTGTTTCCCGGGCGTTCAGCAGCATGGAGAACTTCAGCAACTGGACTCGTCACCTGGGCGACCGCGACACCCGCTGGCTGGCAATGAAGGGCGTCCATCCAAGCGATGAGCTGTTAGCATTGCCGGCAGACTTCCACCTCGATAGCGAACACGCCTTGGCCGTACCCGGTTGCCAAGGCCAACGCCATCTGCTGATACTGCGCCGCACGGCATGATTGGGAACACAAGCAAGAATGGCTAAGGTATTCGCGATAGCGAACCAGAAAGGTGGCGTGGGCAAAACCACCACCTGCATCAACCTCGCAGCATCCCTGGTTGCCACCAAGCGCCGGGTGCTGTTGATCGATCTCGATCCACAGGGCAACGCCACCATGGGTAGCGGTGTGGATAAACACGGCCTGGAAAACTCGGTCTACGACTTGCTGATTGGCGAGTGCGACCTGGCCCAGGCCATGCACTACTCCGAGCATGGCGGTTATCAACTGCTGCCGGCCAACCGCGATTTGACCGCGGCGGAAGTGGTGCTGCTGGAAATGCAGATGAAGGAAAGCCGTCTGCGCAGCGCGTTGGCACCGATCCGCGAGAACTACGACTACATTTTGATCGACTGCCCACCGTCGCTGTCGATGCTGACGCTTAACGCATTGGTGGCTGCCGATGGGGTGATTATCCCCATGCAGTGCGAGTACTACGCGCTGGAAGGGTTGAGCGACCTTGTGGATAACATCAAGCGTATCGCCGAGCTGCTCAACCCGAACCTGCAGATCGAAGGCCTGCTGCGGACCATGTTCGACCCGCGCCTGAGCCTGATGAACGATGTGTCGGCGCAGCTCAAGGAACACTTTGGCGACCAGCTGTACGACACCGTGATTCCACGCAACATCCGCCTGGCCGAAGCGCCAAGCTACGGCATGCCCGCGCTGGCGTACGACAAATCATCCCGTGGTGCCATTGCCTACCTGGCATTGGCCGGCGAGATGGTTCGTCGTCAACGCCGCAACTCACGCACCGCTGCAGCCCAGCCAACTTAAGGAATCCCCATGGCCGTCAAGAAACGAGGTCTCGGACGTGGACTGGATGCACTGCTGAGTGGTCCGACCGTCACATCGCTTGAAGAACAAGCGGTGCAGGCTGACGAACGCGAGCTGCAGCACCTGCCCCTGGACCTGATCCAGCGCGGCAAATACCAGCCACGCCGGGACATGGACCCCCAGGCCCTGGAAGAACTGGCCAATTCGATCAAGGCCCAGGGCGTGATGCAGCCGATTGTGGTGCGCCCGATCGGCGGCGGCCGCTTTGAAATCATCGCCGGTGAACGCCGCTGGCGCGCCAGCCAGCAGGCGGGCAAGGACACCATCCCGGCGATGGTGCGCGATGTACCGGATGAAACCGCCATCGCCATGGCGTTGATCGAGAATATCCAGCGTGAAGACCTCAATCCCATCGAGGAAGCGATCGCCTTGCAGCGTTTGCAGCAGGAATTCCAGCTGACCCAGCAACAAGTGGCCGAGGCCGTGGGTAAATCCCGTGTCACCGTGTCCAACTTGCTGCGCCTGATTGCGCTGCCGGAAGTCATCAAGACCATGTTGTCCCATGGCGACCTCGAGATGGGCCACGCCCGTGCTTTGCTCGGTTTGCCGGAAAATCAACAGGTTGAAGGGGCGCGACACGTTGTCGCACGAGGGCTCACCGTTCGTCAGACCGAGGCCCTGGTTCGCCAGTGGCTCAGCGGCAAACCTGCACCGGTCGAAACGGCCAAACCTGATCCGGATATCGCGCGTCTCGAGCAGCGCCTGGCCGAACGCCTGGGCTCTGCGGTACAAATTCGCCACGGCAAGAAAGGCAAAGGGCAATTGGTCATCGGATATAACTCCCTTGATGAGCTTCAGGGCGTCCTTGCCCACATCCGCTGAAACATTTGCTTATGTAGCGCGTGATCGGAAATCACTACCCGGCAGTTGAATAGGGGCAGAACCGCCCCTATACTCTGCGCGCATTTTGTCGGCACAAATTATGCCAAGTTATTGATTTCCGGCAGCCGACTATTGAGGAGCAAGAGTGATGGAAACCCGCACGCCAAACACGTTGCCCTTCCATCGCTTGGCTGTTTTTCCGGTTTTATTGGCTCAATTTGTCATTTTGCTGATCGCCGCATTGGCGCTTTGGTACTGGCATGGAGTCGTAGCCGGATATTCAGGACTCTGCGGAGGCCTGATAGCCTTGCTGCCCAATATGTATTTTGCTCACAGGGCCTTTCGGTTTTCCGGCGCCCGAGCAGCCCAGGCTATCGTCCGGTCTTTTTATGCCGGCGAGGCGGGGAAACTGATTTTGACGGCAGTGCTGTTTGCACTGACCTTTGCAGGTGTGAAGCCATTGGCGCCGCTGGCTGTATTCGGCGTCTTCGTGTTGACCCAACTGGTCAGCTGGTTCGCTCCCCTGCTGATGAAAACAAGACTTTCGAAACCTTAGGGCGTTTGAGGCAACCATGGCAGAAACAACCGCTTCGGGCTATATCCAGCACCACTTGCAGAACCTGACCTTCGGTCAGCTTCCCAACGGCGGCTGGGGCTTTGCCCACTCCGCAGCAGAAGCCAAAGAAATGGGCTTCTGGGCTTTCCACCTGGATACTCTGGGCTGGTCGGTCGCTTTGGGTCTGATCTTCGTCCTGATTTTCCGCATGGCGGCAAAGAAGGCGACTTCCGGTCAACCAGGTGCTTTGCAGAACTTCGTTGAAGTACTGGTCGAATTCGTCGATGGCAGCGTGAAAGACAGCTTCCACGGCCGTAGCCCGGTGATTGCACCGCTGGCACTGACCATCTTCGTCTGGGTGTTCCTGATGAACGCCGTCGACCTGATCCCGGTTGATTGGATTCCTCAGTTGGCCATGGCGATTTCCGGCGACCCGCACATTCCATTCCGTGCCGTATCGACCACTGACCCGAACGCTACCCTGGGCATGGCCCTGTCGGTATTTGCGTTGATCATTTTCTACAGCATCAAGATCAAGGGCATCGGCGGCTTCATCGGCGAACTGACCCTGCACCCGTTCGGCAGCAAGAACATCTTCGTTCAAGCCCTGCTGATCCCGGTGAACTTCCTGCTGGAATTCGTCACCCTGATCGCCAAGCCGATCTCCCTGGCCCTGCGACTGTTCGGCAACATGTATGCCGGCGAGCTGGTGTTCATTCTGATCGCTGTGATGTTCGGCAGCGGCCTGCTCTGGCTTAGCGGCCTGGGCATTGTTCTGCAGTGGGCGTGGGCTGTGTTCCACATCCTGATCATCACCCTGCAGGCCTTCATCTTCATGATGCTGACCATCGTCTACCTGTCGATGGCGCACGAAGAGAACCATTAAGGCCAGTCTCGACTAGCCTGATGTCCTTCCTGGTGAAACGGGAAGGTGGCCCACCAGGGCTATGAAACGATTTGTTTTACCGCTTTAAAATCTAAAAAACCTAAACCATACGACGTAAAAGTCGGGAGGAAAGATGGAAACTGTAGTTGGTCTAACCGCTATCGCTGTTGCACTGTTGATCGGCCTGGGCGCCCTGGGTACTGCCATTGGTTTCGGCCTGCTGGGCGGCAAGTTCCTGGAAGGCGCAGCGCGTCAGCCAGAAATGGTTCCAATGCTGCAAGTTAAAATGTTCATCGTTGCCGGCCTGCTCGACGCCGTGACCATGATCGGCGTTGGTATCGCTCTGTTCTTCACCTTCGCGAACCCCTTCGTTGGTCAACTCGCCGGTTAATCACTCGTTTTTCGAGTGATTGGTGTGTTGTGCAACGAATGAGCGAGGTATTGGCGTGAACATTAATGCAACCATTATTGGTCAGTCCTTAGCGTTCTTGATTTTTGTCGTTTTCTGCATGAAGTTCGTATGGCCTCCGGTCATCGCGGCTTTGCACGAACGTCAAAAGAAGATCGCGGATGGACTGGACGCTGCCGCACGAGCAGCTCGCGACCTGGAGCTGGCCCAAGATAAAGCGGGTCAGCAACTGCGCGAAGCGAAAGCTCAAGCAGCCGAAATCATTGAGCAAGCCAAGAAACGCGGTAACCAGATTGTTGAAGAGGCTGTTGAAAAAGCCCGTATCGACGCTGACCGTGTGAAGGTTCAGGCTCAAGCCGAGATCGAGCAGGAACTGAACGGTGTCAAAGATGCGCTGCGTGCCCAATTGGGTGCTCTGGCCGTCGGCGGTGCTGAGAAGATCCTGGGTGCCACAATCGATCAAAACGCGCACGCGGAGCTGGTTAACAAACTGGCTGCTGAAATTTAAGCGAGGGCGATCATGGCAGAATTGACCACGTTGGCCCGACCTTACGCTAAGGCAGCCTTCGAGCACGCCCAGGCCCACCAGCAGCTGGCCTCTTGGTCAGCCATGCTCGGCCTGGCTGCAGCAGTGTCGCAAGACGGCACCATGCAGCGCGTGCTCAAGGCCCCGCGACTGACGAGCGCAGACAAGGCCGCCACTTTTATTGAAGTGTGCGGCGACAAGTTTGATGTGAAAGTGCAGAACTTCATCAATGTCATCGCCGAAAACGACCGTCTCCTGCTTTTGCCGGAGATTGCCGCTCTGTTCGACCTGTACAAGGCCGAGCAAGAGAAATCGGTAGACGTTGAAGTGACCAGTGCTTTTGCATTGAACCAAGAACAGCAAGACAAACTCGCCAAGGTTCTCAGTGCACGACTCGACCGGGAAGTGCGCCTGCAAGTTGCGGAAGACCCATCCCTTATTGGGGGTGTTGTCATTCGCGCCGGCGACCTGGTTATCGATGGCTCGATTCGCGGCAAACTCGCGAATCTTGCCGAAGCATTGAAATCTTGAGTTTGAAGGGGCAGCAGAGCAATGCAGCAACTCAATCCTTCCGAAATAAGTGAAATTATCAAGGGCCGCATCGACAAGCTCGATGTGACCTCCCAAGCCCGTAACGAAGGCACTGTCGTCAGCGTATCTGACGGCATCGTGCGGATTCACGGTCTGGCCGACGTTATGTACGGCGAGATGATCGAGTTTCCGGGCGGCGTCTACGGTATGGCCCTCAACCTGGAGCAAGACTCCGTAGGTGCCGTTGTATTGGGCGCGTACACCAGTCTGGCTGAAGGCATGAGCGCCAAGTGCACTGGCCGCATCCTGGAGGTTCCGGTTGGTAAGGAATTGCTGGGTCGCGTAGTCGACGCACTGGGTAACCCTGTTGACGGTAAAGGTCCACTGGGCAACACCGAGACCGACGCGGTCGAGAAAGTTGCTCCAGGCGTGATCTGGCGTAAGTCGGTAGACCAGCCTGTACAGACTGGCTACAAGGCTGTCGATGCCATGATCCCAGTCGGCCGTGGCCAGCGTGAGCTGATCATCGGTGACCGTCAGATCGGTAAAACCGCTCTGGCGATCGACGCGATCATCAACCAGAAGAACAGCGGCATTTTCTGCGTCTACGTAGCGATCGGTCAGAAGCAATCGACCATCGCCAACGTCGTTCGCAAGCTGGAAGAAAACGGCGCCCTGGCCAACACGATCATCGTGGCTGCCAGTGCTTCGGAATCTCCTGCGCTGCAATTCCTGGCACCGTACTCCGGTTGCACCATGGGTGAATTCTTCCGCGACCGCGGTGAAGACGCGCTGATCGTTTATGACGATCTGTCCAAGCAGGCAGTGGCTTACCGCCAGATTTCCCTGCTGCTGCGCCGTCCACCAGGCCGTGAAGCCTACCCAGGCGACGTGTTCTATCTCCACTCCCGTCTGCTGGAGCGTGCATCCCGCGTTTCGGAAGAGTACGTAGAGAAGTTCACCAACGGCGCAGTGACCGGCAAAACCGGTTCCCTGACCGCACTGCCGATCATCGAAACCCAGGCTGGCGACGTTTCCGCGTTCGTTCCGACCAACGTGATTTCCATCACCGACGGTCAGATCTTCCTGGAATCGGCCATGTTCAACTCGGGCATCCGCCCTGCAGTGAACGCCGGTGTTTCGGTATCCCGTGTGGGTGGTGCCGCTCAGACCAAGATCATCAAGAAGCTCTCCGGTGGTATCCGTACCGCTCTGGCTCAGTACCGTGAACTGGCGGCATTCGCCCAGTTCGCTTCTGACCTGGACGAAGCGACCCGTAAGCAACTTGAGCATGGTCAGCGCGTTACCGAGCTGATGAAGCAGAAGCAATACGCCCCAATGTCGATCGCTGACATGGCGTTGTCGCTGTATGCCGCTGAGCGTGGGTTCCTGACCGACGTTGAAATCGCCAAGGTCGGCAGCTTTGAACAAGCGCTGATTGCTTACTTCAACCGCGATCACGCCGAATTGATGGCGAAGATCAACGTGAAGGGTGACTTCAATGACGATATCGACGCTGGCATGAAAGCCGGTATCGAGAAGTTCAAGGCCACCCAAACCTGGTAAGCCGCAGCGGGAGCCGCAAGGCTCCCGCTTGCTAACCTGATAGGTGTTACATGGCAGGCGCAAAAGAGATTCGCAGTAAGATTGCGAGCATCAAAAGCACGCAAAAAATTACCAGCGCCATGGAAAAAGTGGCGGTCAGCAAAATGCGCAAGGCACAAATGCGCATGGCTGCTAGCCGTCCTTATGCGGAGCGTATCCGCCAGGTAATTGGGCATCTGGCCAACGCCAACCCGGAATACCGCCACCCCTTCATGATCGAACGCGCCGTCAAGCGTGTGGGTTATGTGGTAGTGAGCAGTGACCGTGGTTTGTGCGGTGGTTTGAATACCAACCTGTTCAAGGCCCTGGTCAAGGACATGGCGGTAAACCGCGAAAACGGCGTCGAGATCGATCTGTGTGTTGTTGGTAGCAAGGGGGCGGCCTTTTTCCGCAACTTCGGCGGTAACGTCGTTGCAGCTATCAGCCACCTGGGTGAAGAGCCGTCGATCAATGATTTGATCGGCAGTGTGAAGGTGATGCTGGATGCGTACCTGGAAGGCCGGATTGACCGCCTCTCCGTGGTATCCAACAAATTCATCAACACCATGACCCAGCAGCCAACCGTGGAGCAATTGATTCCACTGGTGGCGACTCCGGATCAGGAACTCAAGCACCACTGGGACTACCTCTACGAACCAGACGCCAAAGAGCTGCTTGACGGCTTGATGGTGCGCTACGTGGAGTCGCAGGTGTACCAGGCGGTGGTCGAGAACAACGCAGCTGAACAAGCGGCGCGGATGATCGCGATGAAAAACGCTACCGATAACGCCGGTGATCTGATCAGCGATTTGCAGCTGATCTACAACAAGGCGCGTCAGGCTGCGATCACCCAAGAGATCTCGGAAATCGTCGGCGGCGCTGCCGCGGTTTAACGGTTCAAATATTCAGAGGATCCAGCTATGAGTAGCGGACGTATCGTTCAAATCATCGGCGCCGTTATCGACGTGGAATTTCCACGCGACAGCGTACCGAGCATCTACAACGCGCTGAAAGTACAAGGCGCGGAAACTACTCTGGAAGTTCAGCAGCAGCTGGGCGACGGCGTAGTTCGTACCATTGCGATGGGTTCCACCGAAGGCTTGAAGCGCGGTCTGGACGTTATCGACTCCGGCGCTGCCATCTCCGTACCGGTCGGTAAAGCGACCCTGGGCCGGATCATGGACGTACTGGGCAACCCGATTGACGAAGCTGGCCCGATCGACACCGAAGAGCGCTGGGGCATTCACCGTCCAGCACCTTCGTTCGCGGAACAAGCTGGCGGCAACGACCTGCTGGAAACCGGCATCAAGGTTATCGACCTGGTTTGCCCGTTCGCCAAGGGCGGTAAAGTCGGTCTGTTCGGTGGTGCCGGTGTAGGCAAGACCGTAAACATGATGGAACTGATCCGTAACATCGCCATCGAGCACAGCGGTTATTCCGTGTTCGCCGGTGTGGGTGAGCGTACTCGTGAGGGTAACGACTTCTACCACGAGATGAAGGACTCCAACGTTCTGGACAAAGTGGCACTGGTCTACGGTCAGATGAACGAGCCGCCGGGAAACCGTCTGCGCGTAGCACTGACTGGCCTGACCATGGCCGAGAAGTTCCGTGACGAAGGTAACGACGTTCTGCTGTTCGTCGACAACATCTACCGTTACACCCTGGCCGGTACTGAAGTATCCGCACTGCTGGGCCGTATGCCTTCCGCAGTAGGTTACCAGCCGACCCTGGCTGAAGAGATGGGCGTTCTGCAAGAACGTATCACTTCGACCAAGGAAGGTTCGATCACTTCGATCCAAGCGGTATACGTACCTGCGGATGACTTGACCGACCCATCGCCTGCGACCACCTTCGCCCACTTGGACGCCACCGTCGTTCTGTCCCGTGACATCGCTTCCCTGGGTATCTACCCAGCGGTCGATCCACTCGACTCGACTTCGCGCCAGCTGGACCCGAACGTGATCGGCCAGGAGCACTACGACACCGCTCGCGGCGTTCAGTACGTGCTGCAGCGTTACAAAGAACTGAAGGACATCATTGCGATCCTGGGTATGGACGAGCTGTCGGAAGCCGACAAGCAGTTGGTAAACCGTGCTCGTAAGATCCAGCGCTTCTTGTCGCAGCCGTTCTTCGTGGCTGAAGTCTTCACCGGTGCTTCGGGTAAATACGTTTCCCTGAAAGACACCATTGCTGGCTTCAAAGGCATCCTCAACGGTGACTACGACCACCTGCCAGAACAAGCGTTCTACATGGTCGGCGGCATCGAAGAAGCGATCGAGAAAGCCAAGAAACTGTAATCCAGGCGCCCGGAAACGGGCGCTCATCAGGTTGAGGCAATCAGATGGCTATGACAGTCCATTGCGATATCGTCAGCGCGGAAGGGGAAATCTTCTCCGGTCTGGTAGAAATGGTGATTGCACACGGCGAACTCGGTGACCTGGGTATTGCCATGGGCCACGCGCCATTGATCACCAGCTTGAAGCCAGGTCCGATCACTCTGACCAAGCAAGGCGGGGAAAAGGAGGTGTTCTACATCTCCGGTGGTTTCCTTGAGGTTCAGCCGAACATGGTCAAGGTACTTGCCGACACCGTGCAACGTGCTGGCGACCTGGATGAAGCCTCCGCTCAGGAAGCCGTCAAGGCTGCCGAGAAGGCCCTGAACGAAAAGGGTGCGGACTTCGACTACAGCGCTGCTGCTGTACGTCTGGCCGAGGCTGCAGCTCAGCTGCGCACGCTCCAGCAGATCCGCAAGAAGTAAGCGGCGACGCCGTGATGCTTATGCGCGATTGATTAAAAAGGGTAGCCTCGGCTACCCTTTTTCTTTTTTAGCAAAACACATCTTTGGTCTGAAGCCGGACCGCCCAGGATTGGTAGCCATTCATGTCTCTTGAAATCGTCATTCTCGCCGCAGGCCAGGGCACCCGCATGCGTTCGGCCCTGCCCAAGGTGCTGCACCCGGTCGCGGGCAATTCCATGCTTGGGCATGTTATCCACAGCGCTCGTCAACTGGACCCGCAACGTATCCACGTGGTGATCGGCCACGGTGCTGATGTGGTGCGCGAGCGCCTGGCGGCGGATGACCTGAATTTCGTATTACAGGACAAACAACTGGGCACCGGCCACGCCACCGCGCAAGCTGTGCCGTTCATTACCGCCGACACCGTGCTGATCCTCTACGGCGACGTGCCGCTGATCGAAGTGGAAACCCTGCAACGCCTGCTCAAGCATGTGGTGCCCGGCCAGATGGGCCTGCTCACCGTTGAGCTGGATGACCCCACCGGTTACGGGCGCATCGTGCGCGGTGCCGACGGCAAGGTCGCGGCGATCGTCGAGCACAAGGACGCCAGTGAAGCCCAGCGGGCTATCACCGAAGGCAACACCGGCATCCTTGCGGTGCCTGCCAATAAGCTCGCCGACTGGATGAGCCGCCTGTCCAACAACAACGCCCAGGGCGAGTACTACCTCACCGATGTGATCGAGATGGCCGTGAGTGATGGCCTGCTGGTCGCCACCGAACAGCCCCACGACCCGATGGAAGTGCAGGGCGCCAATGATCGCAAGCAGCTTGCAGAGCTCGAGCGTCACTACCAACTGCGTGAAGGCCGCCGCCTGATGGCCCAGGGCGTGACCCTGCGCGACCCTGCGCGTTTTGACGTACGCGGTGAGGTCACCGTGGGCCGCGATGTGCTGATCGACATCAACGTGATCCTCGAAGGTCGCGTGATCATCGAAGACGACGTGGTCATTGGCCCGAACTGCGTGATCAAGGACAGCACCCTGCGCAGGGGCGTGGTGATCAAGGCCAACAGCCATATCGACGGCGCCGTAATGGGCGAGGGCAGCGATGCCGGTCCGTTTGCGCGGTTGCGTCCGGGCACTGTGATGGGCGCCAGGGCGCACGTCGGCAATTTCGTCGAACTGAAAAACGCACGCATGGGCGACGATGCAAAGGCCGGCCACTTGGCCTATCTGGGTGATGCGGTGATCGGTGCGCGCAGTAACATCGGTGCTGGCGCGATCACCTGCAACTACGACGGTGCCAACAAGTACCAGACGACGATTGGTGAGGACGTCTTCATCGGCTCGAATAACTCGCTGATTGCACCTGTGACTATCGGTGATGGTTCGAACACTGCCGCAGGCTCAACCATCAATCAGGATGTGGATAAGTCCCAACTGGCCGTAGCCCGTGCCCGCCAACGCAATATCGACGGCTGGAAACGCCCGGTCAAAATCAAGAAAAGCTGAGTTATCCACAGCCTCATCAGCAATGCTATCCAAATGTGGGAGGGGGTTTGCCCCCGATGGCGGATTTTCAGTCAAGGTTTTAGTCGACTGATCTACTGCAATCGGGGGCAAGCCCCCTCCCACATTTGTCGTGTGTTGCTTGAAAAATCTGTTTCCGACGCTTGACGATATCTTCCCAATAGGTTTTGATTGCCTTCGTTATCTTTCGAAACGAAACTTATCATCACCATGTCGAAACGAAATACACCCCAACGACGCCACAACATCCTGACCTTGCTCAACGAACAGGGCGAAGTCAGCGTGGACGAATTGGCCAAGCGTTTCGAAACCTCGGAAGTCACTATCCGCAAGGACTTGGCCGCGCTCGAAAGTAACGGCCTGTTGCTGCGTCGCTACGGTGGCGCGATCACCATGCCTCAGGAACTGGTGGGCGACCCCGCCCAACCGGTCTCGGCCTACAAACGTGCGATCGCCCGTGCTGCGGTGATGCGTTTGCGTGAACACGCCCGCATCATCATCGACAGCGGCAGCACCACTGCGGCCATGATCCCGGAACTGGGCCACCAGCCCGGCTTGGTGGTCATGACCAACTCCCTGCACGTGGCCAGCGCCTTGAGCGAACTGGAACACGAACCGGTGCTGTTGATGACCGGCGGCACCTGGGACCCGCATTCGGACTCGTTCCAGGGCCAGGTCGCCGAGCAGGTGTTGCGTTCCTACGACTTTGATCAACTGTTCATCGGCGCCGACGGCATCGATCTGCAACGTGGCACCACCACCTTCAACGAATTACTGGGCCTGAGCCGTGTGATGGCCGAGGTCGCCCGTGAAGTGGTGGTGATGGTCGAATCCGACAAGATCGGCCGCAAGATTCCCAACCTGGAACTGCCCTGGAGCAGCGTCCATACCCTTATTACCGATGATCGCCTGCCGCTTGAGGCCCGCGACCAGATCCAAGCCCGCGGCATTACGCTGATATGCGCGGCAATCATCTAGGAGAAGCACCATGTGTGGAATTGTTGGCGCAGTCGCCGAACGTAACGTTACTGCCATCCTGCTCGAAGGCCTCAAGCGCCTGGAATACCGCGGCTACGACAGCGCGGGTGTGGCCGTCTTCACCAACGCCGGCAAGCTTGAGCGCATGCGCCGCCCAGGCAAGGTCAGCGAGTTGGAGCAGGCGTTGGCCGGCGAGCCGCTGGTAGGTCGCCTGGGGATTGCCCACACCCGCTGGGCCACCCACGGCGCACCGTGCGAGCGCAACGCCCACCCGCACTTCTCCGGTGACTTGGCCGTGGTGCACAACGGCATCATCGAAAACCACGAAGTGCTGCGCGAACAGCTCAAGAGCATGGGCTACGTGTTCACCTCGGACACCGACACCGAAGTCATCGCCCACCTGCTCAACCACAAGCTCAAGGACCACAGCGACCTGACCGCCGCCCTCAAGGCCACGGTCAAGGAACTGCACGGCGCCTATGGTCTGGCCGTGGTCAGCGCCAGCCAACCGGACCGTGTGGTTGCCGCCCGCAGTGGCAGCCCGCTGGTGATCGGCCTGGGCCTGGGTGAGAACTTCCTCGCCTCCGACCAATTGGCCCTGCGCCAGGTGACCGACCGCTTCATGTACCTGGAGGAGGGCGATATTGCCGACATTCGCCGTGAAAGCGTGGCGATCTGGGACGTGAACGGTAATTCCGTCGAACGCGAAGCGGTGCAATACCGCGACGGTGCCGAGGCCGCCGACAAAGGCGAGTTCCGCCACTTCATGCTCAAGGAAATCCACGAACAACCGGCCGTGGTGCAGCGCACCCTGGAAGGCCGCCTTGGCGACAAGCAAGTGCTGGTCAACGCCTTCGGCCCGCAAGCCGCCGAGCTGTTCGCCAAAGTGCGCAATGTGCAGATTGTGGCCTGCGGCACCAGCTACCACGCCGGCATGGTTGCCCGTTACTGGCTGGAAGAACTGGCCGGCATCCCGTGCCAGGTCGAAGTCGCCAGTGAGTTCCGCTACCGCAAGGTGGTGGTGCAGCCCGACACCCTGTTCGTGACCATTTCCCAGTCCGGCGAAACCGCTGACACCCTGGCCGCGCTGCGCAACGCCAAGGAGTTGGGCTTCCTCGCCAGCCTGGCGATCTGCAACGTCAGCATCAGCTCCCTGGTGCGTGAGTCCGACCTGACCCTGCTGACCCAGGCCGGTCGCGAAATCGGCGTGGCGTCCACCAAAGCCTTCACCACCCAGTTGGTCGGCCTGTTGCTGCTGACCCTGTCCCTGGGCCAGGTTCGCGGCACCTTGGCTGCCGGCGTCGAAGCCACCCTGGTGGAAGAACTGCGCCGCCTGCCGACCCGCCTGGGCGAAGCCTTGGCCATGGACAGCACCGTGGAAAAAGTCGCCGAGTTGTTTGCCGACAAGAACCACACCCTGTTCCTCGGCCGTGGCGCGCAGTACCCGGTGGCGATGGAAGGCTCGCTGAAGCTCAAGGAAATTTCGTACATCCACGCCGAAGCCTACCCGGCCGGTGAGCTCAAACACGGCCCGTTGGCCCTGGTGGACGACGACATGCCGGTGGTCACCGTCGCGCCGAACAACGAACTGCTGGAGAAGCTCAAGTCCAACCTGCAGGAAGTCCGCGCCCGTGGCGGCCAACTGATCGTGTTCGCCGACGAAAAAGCCGGCATGACCAACGGCGAAGGCACCCACGTCATCAACATGCCGCACATCCACGACACCCTGTCGCCGATCCTCTACACCATCCCGCTGCAACTGCTGTCGTACTACGTCGCCGTGCTCAAAGGCACCGACGTCGACCAGCCGCGCAACCTGGCGAAGTCGGTGACGGTGGAGTAACCCGCTCCACCCTGGAGGCCCGCCCGGGTCTCCAGGTACCCGAAAGGACGCGCCTTCGATGAGCACCCCCTCGCAGATCCACGAGCGTTTGCACAACCGCCGATTCACCGTCGCCAATAACACCCACGGGCTCTCCGGCGCGGGCACGGTGTTTCATTACCTTGTCGAGGGCGATGCCATTTCCGGTACCTACCAAGGCGGCCGAATTCGCCTGGGTACGCAGGTCGGCCGCGTCACAGGCCCGGACGCTATCGAGCTGCTGTATCAGTGCCTGACGCTGGAAGGTGAGCTGCTGGCCGGCTGGTCGCGGGGCATCATCGGTGTCGATGCTGCCGGGCGTACCACGCTGAGTTTCGTGTGGGGTTGGTTGTCGGGGGCGACGGGAGGCGGGGAGTCGAACTACGTGGAGCTGGTTGTATAGGCTAAAAAGAATCAGAAAAAAAATCAGAAAAATGTTTAGCAGATAGTTGTATAAAATCTTGGATTTATCCCGCTACTATTGGACCTTAAAGGAAAACAGATTCGAAAAAAAATCGGAAAAATGGTGAGGAAAATGACGCAGAAGTTCATCTTCGGGAATCACTGGTTGGAACCTGTCTGGCCATCTCCAGGTTTTCCTGCGTCGATTTTACGTACGGCAGAGACGCTATCGTTTCGTGCCGGAAAACTCACGGGTTTGCTCCCCGAAAACACCGCTATTCGCATCGGCGGCCTGATGCGGATCACCAATAGTTACTACAGCAACCTGATTGAAGGCCAATTCACCGAGCCTGCTACGTTATCTACACGAGTACCCAGGCGCGACTCCAAAGAACTGCGTGAGCTGGCCGAAAGTCACATCGGCGTTCAGGCGTTACTGGAGCGAACAGTACGTCGGCCGAAATCAATTGACGCGCCTTGGAGCGTGTTCTTTGCTCCTGAATTCATTTCTGTCATTCATCGCCGCCTTTTTACAGGTGCCAGCGACGACGACTTGCGGCTGAGTGATGGGCGCTTAATGGTGCCGGGTCAATTGCGTGATAGTGCACAACGCAATGTCTTGGTGGGTGATCATGCAGCGCCTGCCTGGGAATCCGTCGCCCCCATGCTCACCCGCCTTCAACAGGTATATGGGGGGCAACCTGATCTGACGTCGCGAATTCTCAGCGCTCTTGCTTATCACCATCGTCTTGCGTTTATTCACCCATTTGAAGATGGCAATGGCCGAGTCGTGCGCATGATTACGCACTTGCAGTTGATGCGCCTTGGGCTAGCGTCCCCACTTTGGTCACTTTCTCGGGGGCTGGCACGAAAACAGGATGAGTACTATGGACGCTTGCGTGCAGCGGACCAGCCGCGTCGCGGTGATCTCGACGGTCGTGGTCAGCTGACTCAAGGTGGGTTGTTCGAATTTGTAGAGTTCATGCTGCAAGTCTGCATTGATCAGATGGAGTATGTAGAACAAGCGATGGGCCTGGTAAGTCTGCGTCAGCGGCTTGAGAGAGTGATTGGGCTTGAGGAGCGATTCATTGGGGCTGGAGTGAAGCCGGAAATGGCCAAGGCCATCCATATCCTGCTAACTCAAGGTGAGATTGCCCGAGCGGACTTCAAAATCTTTTCTGGGCTGCATGATCGCGTAGCAAGTGATCAGCTTAAAAAGTTAATTGATTTGGGCGTAGTTGAAGCGCCGTCTGCCAAGTCACGCTCGATTTTTCCCGGCCTACCCGTATGGTTCGCGCAGATGATATTCCCTGATCTTCATCGGCGCTTTTACTGAGCCAGGGGTCAGAGGCGGCTTATCACGGCACAAACTCCACCCTCAACCCCCGACTCGCACTGCGCCCCTGATCATCACTGACCCGCAGCCGATACTCCCCCGACTTGCCCGGCCGCCAGTTCAATGTGGCTTGCGGCGGGCCTTGGCCGATCAAGGTTTGATCAGCAAACCAGTACAGCATCGCCGCATCGCTGGCCGCATTCGCGTTCAGCGGGATGCTTTCCTGGGGTTGGGACAGGCGCAACTGATAGCTCACTTGAGTCAGCGGCGAGCGAATCTGCGGGGCTTCGCTCTGGTCGCTGATGCGGTTGGGCTGGCAGTTTTTCATCACGTTGGGTGGCGTGCGGCGGGGCAGGCCGGCGGCGCGGTACAGGCGTTGGATGTCGCTGGGCCAGAATTCGAAGACTTCCTCGCGGGTGTATTGCGCCTCGAACGGCGGGCACGCGGCTTTGCCGGTGCGGGTGTCGATCAGTACCGGGCGGTGCAGGTTGGACACGCGAATCGGTGACACGCCGGGGATGTACCAGGTCTTGCGGGTTTGCGGGCACCAGCGGTTGGGCAACTCGCCCGAGGCGGCGCAGACGTCGATGCGCACCAGGCCGGCGGGTGGTTTGTCGGCCTTGATCACGACGTTGGGCAAGGCCAGGGGCAGGGCGTCGGCGATACGGAAGAACAGCGGCGCGGCGGTCTTGGCACCGATAAACGCCGGGTTGGGGCGACCATCGAAGTTGCCCACCCACACCACCAGCACGTATGGGCCGACCAGGCCCGCGCTCCATGCATCATGGAACCCCCAGGACGTGCCGGTTTTCCAGGCGGTGCGCCAGTGCCGCGCGGGCAGGCCATCCGGGCGTGGGTTACGACGCAGCATGTCGCGCACCATAAAGGCCGCCTGCGGGGTGAGGAGCTGCGGGCCGGTAGCCTGGGGCTGCTCCTGCAGATAGCGCAACGGCCGCAGATGGCCGTCGCCCGCCAGCATCACGTACAGCCGCGCCAGTTCCTCGGGTGTCATCTCACCGCCACCGAGGGCCAGGGCCAAGCCGTAATGGCTTTCACCGCGTAGGCCCTTGACCCCGGCGCGTTGCAGCAACCCATACAACGACGGCGACTTCACCTGGCTGGCCAGCCACACCGCCGGGATATTCCGGCTACGGATCAACGCATCCCGTGCGGTCAGAGGCCCGACAAAACTGCCGTCGAAATTTTCCGGCTGGAAGTAGCCGAAGTTACTGGGCAAATCCTTGAGGATACTCATGGGGTGGATCACCCCTTGATCCAGCGCCAGCCCGTAGAGAAACGGCTTGAGGGTCGACCCCGGCGAACGGCGTGACAACACGCCGTTGACCTGGCCGTGGATGCCTGTGGATAAGTAATCCGCCGAGCCCACCAGCGCCTTGACGCTCTGGTCGCGGCTGTCGATCAGGATGGCCGTGGCATTTTCCACACCGGTGCTGCGCCGCTCGGCGATAAAGCCGCTGATCAGGCGTTCGAGCAGTTGCTGCAGGGGCAGGTTGAGGGTGCTGTTGAGTTCGTTGCCGGGCTGGGAGGCCAACAGCTGCTCGCTCAGATGCGGCGCCAGAAACGGGATCTGCTGGCGGTTGCGGGCTTCCAGGGGCAGCTCGAGCAAACTGGCGTTACGCGGGTCTTGTGGATAGGTTTCGCGCCAGTCATTCATCAAGCGCAGTCGCGCGTTTTGCAGTGACGGCCCGAAGCGTGCGCGCCGCCCCGGCTGCTGGGGAATCACCGCCAGCGCCAAGGCTTCGGACAAAGACAACTGCGCCGCCGCCTTGCCGAAGTAGATGCGACTGGCCGCTTCGGCGCCTTCGATATTGCCGCCCATGGGCGCCAGGTTCAGGTACGCCTCGAGGATGTCGTGCTTGCTGTAGCGCGCTTCCAGCCACAAGGCCAACGCCATCTGCTGCAATTTGCCGGGTACCTGGCGGGTGTTGAGATCCCACAGGCGTCGCGCCAGTTGCATGCTCAAGGTCGAGCCGCCCTGGCGTTGGCCGCCGCTGTAGGTGGCCAGGGCCGCGCGCAGCAACGCCGGGGGATTGATCCCCGGGTGCCAATGGAAATTGCGGTCTTCCTTGAGCAGCAAGGCCTCCACCAGTGACGGCGAGATGCGCTCCAGCGGCAGCCATAAGCGGTATTGGCCGTCATCCGCCAGGGTCATGCGCAGCAGCGAACCGTCATCGGCCAGCACCACCCGTGACGACGTCACAGCCTGTTCCAGCGGAGCGTGGGGCCATAGCCGCAGCCCCGCCAGCACCAGCGCCGCTGCCAGCAGCGGCGCCAGGTGTTTAAGGCTTGGTAATTTCAAGCTGGCCTACTTTGCCGCGCCCTTGCAGGGTGGTTTCGTACATGCCTTCGGCGTAGGCCGGTGGCGTATTGAACGTGCCGGCGTTGGTGGCGCGCACGCGATAGACGAAGGTGCCTACGTCGCGCAGTGCCGTGCCGTACAACACCACCCGATCATCACGCACATCCACATAGTCCGGCTGCCAGTTGCTCAGCTCGGTTTCGCCGATGGGCGCTTGCCAGGCATCGGCTTCTTGTTCGCTTTCTTCTACGTATTCGGACGCTTCGCCTTCACTGTCCTCGCTGCTGGCGGCTTCCGGCTCCGGCGGCAAGTTATACACAGGCTCGACGCCACCGGGCAGCAGGTCGACCACGGCCACTTGCTGCACCTGGTCACGGTCGGTGGCACGCAGACGCAAGCGCACCAGGAACTCATCGCCCACCGCCACTGTGCTCACCGGCTCGCCTTTGAGGTCGAGGTATTCGTGGATGATCTCCAGCCCGTTGTTGATCGGCTTGAGCTTGGCTCCCTTATCGAAACCGGCTTCGCTGAGCATGTAGAACGCCGCCGGGCCGTCGGATTTTTCCATCAGCAGTTTTTGCGTGGCGCCCGGTACCGCCGCGCGCGGTGGCTGGCCGGCCATTTCCAGCAGTTGTTGCTGCTTGTCGCCCAGCCAGGCGGTGGCCTTGAGGGTCATATCGCTTTGCGCGCGCTGGCCGTAGTTGTCCAAGGCACGCAGCAACAGCGCTGCCGACAGCGAGTTGTAGCGCTGTTCGTTGAGGCGCTTGCCGAGTTTATCCAGCAGGGCGGTAGGGACATCGTCCAGCAACTCGGGGAAATGGCGAGCGAGCAGATGCAGGTGCTCGGCATCGTGGACCAGCGGGTCGTAATACAGGCCGTCGCTGTCCCACTTATCCACAAGCGAACGCCAAGGGATCTTGCGGAACACGGTGTCGGCCTGGCGATCCTGCTTGAGCAGTTTGTAGCTGGTCGCCAGGTAGGCGGCGCCCAGGTCGTTCTGCCAGCTGTCCTTGAAGTAGCTCTCGTAACGTTCGCGGATATCGCTCAAGGCGCCGCTCACCAGAATCCCCTGACGACTCAGCAGGTAACTGGCGTAGGCGCGGTTGCGCAATTCCGACAGGCCTTCGCTCGGGCCGTTGGCCAGGTCCGTCAGATAGCTGTTGGCGCGCACCAGCAGGTCTTCCGGCACCGGCAGCCCGCGCTCCTTGGCTTCGATCAGGAAATCGGTGGCGTACAGGCTGGCGTAGGGCGCCACATCCGGGTTGGCGGCCCACAAACCAAAGCCGCCGGCCTGGTTCTGGCGCTGGCGCAACATACGCACCGCGCTGCTGAAGGCCTGTTCTGCCTCGGGTGCGGTACCGCCCCAGATCAACGCCGGCATGGCCTTGGACACCAATTGCTCGGTGCAGGCATAACCGTAGTCATCCAGGTAATGCTTGAGGCCGTTGGCCCATACCAGCGGCGAGGCAGCCACACCCAGTTGCACGTCGCGCAACTGGCTGAACAGTTCACGGGTGGGCTTGAGCTCTTTGCTGGCGCTGTCGAAACGGCCCAGGCTCAGGGCCACGCGATGCTCGCTCAGGGGACGGATCGAGGTGGTTTCCGCCACCTGGATCCGCTTGCCATCCGGCAACACGGCGACAAAGCGCAAATCCGCCGAACCGAGGGTTTCGCCGACCTTGATCTTGAACTCGGCGGTGCCCTCTTTGCGCGGTTGCAGGGACAAGGTGCTGGCTTTGTCGCCCTGCACCACCAGGCCGTCGCTGGTCTGCACTTCAAACTTCACGTCCGCTGCCGCCTCGAGGTTGCTGAATACCCCGGCGCTGACGTTGAACACATCACCCGGCGCCACGAAAGCCGGCACGTTCGGCGTGATGACGATCGGGCCACGGACCTCGGTATTGGCCTCGCTGACGCCCACGCTGTCGGCGTCCACAGCCACCGCGAACAGGTGCAGCTTGCCGTTGAAGCTGTCCGGCACTTGGTAATGCAGCACAGTTTCACCGGCGGGCAAGTCCACCAGCCCTGACCACCAGGCCACTGGCGGCTGATGTTTACGCTTGAACGGGTTGAGGTGATTGGCCAGGGCGCCTTCCGTATCGCCACCGGGCGCCGCCCCACTGAGCAGGCGGCTGAATTCCGGCAGGATCAGGTCAAGGATCTGACTGGTGCCGACTTCCAGCGCACGTTTCTGGAAGAAGAAGCCCAGCGGGTCCGGCGTCTGGTAGCGCGCTACCTGCAAGATGCCTTCGTCCACTGCATACACCACAGCACGGCCGGGGCGGTCGGCGTTGATCTTGATGTCCAGCGTCTGCCCCGGCTCGATTTTCGCCGGGCCCTCGACCTTCAACGCCATGCGCCGCGCATCCAGGTTGATGCTGAACGGCACCACCCCGTAGGACAGCGGGCTCATGTAGACCTCGGACGAGCCGATGTCGCGCACAAACTGCACGTTGACGTAGGCATTGCCCTCAAGCCCCGCAGGCACGCGGATATGTTGCACGCTGTTGGTACTGTCGGCCTTGAACCACTGCTGGGTGTAGACCTTGTCCCGCTCGATGGTGATCAGGCCCGCACCGGTGTAAGGCGCGCGGATGCTGATCGCGATCTCATCGCCGGTGGCGTAGCTGCGTTTATCCAGGCGCAGTTGCAGCTCGGCGTTGCGTTCCAGGGAGCGCGAGGTATTCCCGCGTCCGGCCACGCTGTAGTCGATCTGGTTGAGCAGGTTGCCGTTGGCGTCCTTCACTTGCAGGGTGAAATCCCCTGGGGTGGCGGTGTTCAGGGTCTGCCTGGCGCCGTCCTTGGTCATCACCAGCGGCGAGGCCGGCTGGCTGATGTTCTTGATGCGCGACTCGTACTTGTAGGTGCCGTTGGACTGTTTCACCAGTACCGACACGTAGCGATGCTCGACCACTTCGCTGGTCAGGCCATCCACCGCCAGCGGAGTGAGGTCTGGCGCGACGGCCAGCCAGTGCACCTGGCGCGGGGCGTCCTTGGCGACGTACGACAGCGAGTCCTGACTTTTCACACCCACAAGGTAGGGCGCGGACGACACCAGCAAGGCACTTTGCGCCGCCACGTTACGGCCCCCTTCGGCCTCGAACACCTGGGTCATCACTTGCAAGCGATAGGTGCTGTTGGCGAAGCGTTGCAGGTTGAGGTCGAGTATGGCCTGGCCGTTGTCGTCGACGGTGGTTTCGGCCAGGTCTTCGGTGCTGGCCTCTTCCAGGGAATCGTTGAGGCGGAAACGGTAGTCGGGGTAACGCTCGAATGCCGCGAGCGTCGGGCTCAGGGACATCTTCGCGGTGACACGACGGCCGGCCGCCGGGGCGCCGAACAGGTGCATCGCGGTGACCTTGGCCACCACCTGGTCCGGTGGAATCCAGCCCTGTACCGGGGTGTCGTGCAGGCTCAGGCTGACCTTCATGCGGTCCGGTTCGAAATCGCGGACCTTGAAGCTGACACTGCCGAGGTCGGTGCGGGTCTGTTTCTGGCCAATCAACTGCAAGGTCGCGGTGTAGTCACCGGCGGGGGCGACTTCGCTGCTGGGGAAATCAAAGGTTTCAAAACCGCTGGCGGACAGCTTCAGCGGCTGGCGAATCACTTCCAGGCCGCGCGGGTCGGTGATCTGCAGCTCCACGGGCAGGCCTTGCAGGGCGCCTTTCCAGTTGCCGCTGCGCACGATCATGCCCAAGTGCGCGGTTTCGCCAGGGCGGTAGAGGCCACGATCGGTGAACAGGTAGGCACTGAGGCGATCAATCGCGCCGTCTTCTTCCAAACCGCCTACGTCGAAGCGCGACAAATCCAACTGCTGGGACTGACGGGCGATCGGCAGGAACGACTGGTCATTGCCGCGGGTGACCACATACATCAGCGGCGTCTTCTCACGGCGCAGTTCATCCAGCTTGGCGAAATGCACGTGGCCTTCGCCGTCGGTGTGGCCGCTGCTTACCGGCAGACCGTTGCGGCCGATGATGTCGACCTGGGCGTCGGACACCGGCGAACCGTTGCCGATGGATTGCACATACACGTCATGGCTGCCATCGCTGGAGCGCTTGGCGATGATGCCGAGGTCGGTGACCACGATAAAGCGCAGGTCAGAGGTGGTGCTGCGCGAATAGTCGAACGTGCGCTCGGCCGGCTCATCCTGAGGGCTGAGCTTGAGCACGAAAATGCCGCGACGGCCACCGTTGGCGGTGAGGTAGTGGCTCAGATCGACGTTGTCATACACAGTTTTCGCCGGGTCCGAGGACGACAGCGCAATATCCAGGGACTGGCGTTCAACCATGCGGTCGAAATACTCGTTGCCGAAATTGGGCCGGGCAAAGCTGCCGCTGCTCTGGTCCACCAGGTGCTGCAATTGGTTGGGCAGCAAGCGCGCGATTTCCACATGGGCGCCAGGTACACCACGGGCCATGAAGCCCAGGCGTTTTTCGCCGTTAAGGCTGAGCAACGCGCCGTCGGACAGGAACTGCAAGGTGCGCGGATAAGCCGGCATGCTGATCAGCGAGGCTGTAGGGTTTTTCGCCAGGTAGCCGCCGATGGCTTCCAGGTTGGCGGGCACGCGCACATACAGCGCACGGCCGGCCGGGGCCTTGAACTTGAAGGCGTGCAGGGTGTTCAGCGGTTCGACGCTGGGCACGTGGGTCAGCGTGACCTTGGTACTGCGGGCCAGCAGGGCATCGTCGATGTCGTTGCTGTTATAGGGACGGGTGTCGTCCTGGGCCTTTTCCGGCAACAGCCAGGCCTGGACCTTACCGGCAATGGTGTCATCGGCCACGGCACTGGAGCTGCTGAACATCAGCACCGGCTCAGGCTCGCCGCGTTCGTTATCCACAAAGGCCACTTCGGCGCCGGTAAAGGTCAGGCGATAGCGGCCAGGCACGGTGACTTCCGCCACCAGCGGCGCGGTGCTGGCGTTGCCGCCGTCGCGGGCCTTGATGCCTTCATCCAGCTTGGCGCTGACCGGCGTGCTTTCCAGCGGTGTGGCCAGGGCGGCGGAGCGCACGTAGGCGTTCAGCCTGGTCTCGTCGAAGCTGATGTCCGGGCGGTTGGGCAACTGGGCGTCGCGGTAGGCCAGGCCTTTGCCGAGAGTGACCGAAACGCGCTTGCGCAGGCTGTCTTCATCGACCGGGTGGGAAAAATGGAAGGTCGCCACCAGTTGTTTCAGCGTCGGGTTCGACGGGTCTTGATACAACTCGTTGTGTGTCAGGGTCGCGCGGAATGGCTGGGTGGAGAACTGGCTGCTGTACTGGCTGAGCAGTACGCCATCGGCCAGCAAACCTTTCCTGGCCAGATCAAGGGTGTAGCCCGCTTCGATGGGCCAGTCTTTCTCCGGTACGAACAGCAGCGTGCGGTCATCGGACCAACGCCAGCTCCCGGCCACATTGGGTTTGAGGGTGATGCCTTCGGTGACCGGCTTGCCAATGGCGGCCAGCGGGGCCACCGATTCGGCAAAACGCACTTGCAAGTTATCCACAACCGGCGGTTGCTGGGTGTAGTCCGTCAGGTTGGGTTTGTGCAGCGAATAGCCCACGGTGTGGGGCTGCGGCAGGTTGGAGTACCAGTGCCAGCCATAGAAGCCAGCGGCCGCCAGCAGCACCAGGCCCAGTACGCCGGCACCGGCCTGGCGCGGATAAGCGCGGGCTTTGTTACCCAGGTTCGCCAGGCCACGGCCGATGGCGCGCAGCCATAGCGGCGGATGCCATTGGCCGAAAACGGCCCCCACCACAGTCAGAAACACACCGACAACACGACGGCTGATGGCTTTGAGCGAATCGAACATGGTGAGCATCCCTGGCTAAGTGCGGCGTATCTTACAGGGTCTTTGATACAAAAGATGACGCCGATACGCCGCACAGCGGGGATGTTTACCGAGTCAGCGGGGGCCCATGCATTCTAGCGAGCGGTCTACCATCACTTTGGCCATTTCCATGAGGTGTCCGGCGGCTTTGGGCGAGTCGCGCAACTGTTCGGCACAGTGGAGCAGGTCTGAGGCGTAGACCAGTGCGTCTTCGAAGCTGATTTCGGGGTGGGGGATGAAAAAGGGATGGGGCGGACCGGGTTTTACTTTGCTCATTGCGGTAACTCCAATGTAGGTAATTGGAGCTGCCACGAGTCGCGACTAAACGATGGGGTGGCAGCTGTACGCAGGTTAGTCGACCGGAACATTGGGAACCCGGCGCACCCGAAGGTGCCCTGCGCACAGCCACCATAAAGCGTTGGCAGAAAAAAACGCCATGCTTGAGATGGCGCTTGTGCGCCCAATGTAAATCTTTCCCGAGCGACTAAACCCGGTCACTGAATTGGCAGTGACGAACGCAGACTAGCCACCGAAAAGGCAGGGCACAAGCGGCTGGGATTCTCTCGGAAATGTCCTGCGAAATAAAGAGAAGCGAGAGGTAGGAGCAGCGGTTTCAGACTTTGCTTAAACCTCGAAAACACCAGAAAACCAATGTGGGAGGGGCAGTGCGACGATTCGACTTACTCCCGATGACTGTGGATCAGTCGAAACTTTCAGCGACTGGCACACCGCCATCGGGGGCAAGCCCCCTCCCACAGTTTGATCTTCATTGGGCTTGAGAGGGGGGGGGTCAGGTCCACCAGTAGCGCACGAGGTGGAAGAAAATCGGTGCCGCAAAACACACCGAATCCAGGCGATCCAGCATGCCGCCGTGGCCTTCGATCATATGCCCCCAGTCCTTCACCCCCCGGTCGCGCTTGATCGCCGACATCACGATGCCGCCGGCGAAGCCGAGCAGGTTGATCAGCAGTGCGATCAGGAACGACTGCCAAGGGTTGAACGGCGTGGTCCACCACAGCGCCGCACCGATCAGGGAGGACAACAGAATCCCGCCGACAAAGCCTTCCACGGTTTTCGACGGCGACAGGTTGGGCGCGATCTTGTGTTTGCCGAACAGCTTGCCGCACACGTACTGCAGCACGTCCGAGAGTTGCACCACGATCACCAGGTACGCGATCAGCAGCAGGTTGCGGCCTTCGTAGCCGGGGATGTCGAGGGTCAGCAGGGCGGGCACGAACGACACGCAGAACACTGCGATCATCAGCCCCCATTGCACTTTGGAGGCGCGTTCCAGGAAGTGCGTACTGTCGCCGCCGAGGGAGGCGAGGATCGGCAGCAGCAGGAACACATACACCGGGATAAAGATCGAGAACAGCCCGTACCAGTCCGAGTAGATCAGCAGGTATTGCAACGGCAACGCCAGGTAGAACGCGGCCACCAGGGCTGGGTAGTCGCTGCGCCGGGTGGGCGTGAGGGTCAGGAATTCGCGCAGGGCGTAGAACGACACTGCATAGAACAGCAGGATCACCGCACCGGTACCAAGCCAGAAGGCGATACCAATGACCACCACCATCACCCACCAGGCGTTGATGCGGGCGTTGAGGTTGTCGATCACCGCATTAGGCGTGCCACGGGTGCGCAGTTTGAGGATCAGGCCGATCAGCGAAGCGAGCACCAGGATCGCGCCGATGCCGCCAAATAACATCAGGGTTTGGCTATCCATCTCAGGAGTGCTCCGGGGCGAGGGCGAGCAGGGCGTCGCGGGTTCGGGCAAGGAACGCGGCTTTGTCTTCGCCTTCTTCCAATTGCAAGGGGGCGCCGAAGCTGGTGGTGCACAGCAAAGGCAGCGGCAACACGCGGCCCTTGGGCATGACCCGGTTCAGGTTGGCGATCCACACCGGAATCAATTCGGCCTGTGGGTAACTTTTGGCCAGATGGTAGATGCCGCTTTTGAACGGCAGCAAGCCGTCCTCCAGGTTGCGCGTGCCCTCGGGAAAGATGATCAGCGAGTCGCCGCCTTCCAGCGCGGCGAGCATGGGCTGCAGGGGGTTATCCACAGGGTCCTTGCGCTCGCGGTCGATCAGCACGCCATTGAACACGCGGTTGATGATGTAGCGTCGCAGGGCGCTTTTATTCCAGTAATCGCTGCCGGCCACCGGGCGCGTGAATTTGCGCAGGTTCTGTGGCAGTGAGGCCCACAGAAGCACGAAGTCGCCGTGGCTGCTGTGGTTGGCGAAATAGATACGTTGCACCGGCACTGGCGCGCAACCCAGCCACAGGCTGCGGGCGCCGGTGACGGTGCGGGCCATGGAGGTAATCAGCGTGGCGACCACGGGTTCGAACATGGGGGTTCCTTATGCGGCGAAAGGCAGCCAGGGGCTGGCGAGGATCACGGCGAGGGTCAGCAGCGCTTGCGCGCCCAGCAGCCAGGCTTGTTTGCGCAGCAATTTGAGGGCGCCGCGACGGCGCTCGGCCCAGGGCCGGCCGGCCCGCTTGGGCGATTGCAGGCCAAGGGTTTGCAGGGCTTGATCGAGGTCCGCCGTGCGCTCGATGTCGCAGGCCAGCAGGGCGAACAGGTCGGCGTCAAAGGCCACCCGCAGCGCCCAGTACTTTTGCAGCAGCCCGAGGATAATCATCCACAGGCTGAGCAGCAGGCAGATGGTTGAAACACTCGCCATCAGCAACTGGGCCAGGCCGAATAACACCCCGGCGACGGTCAGGCCTGTGGATAACTGATCCAGCGAACGGCCACGGCGCAGCAGGCTGGCGACCACCTGGAGTTCCATATCAGCGGGCATGGGGCAAACCCTCCAACGCTTGACGATGAGCAGGATGCAGGACCACATGGGCCCGCGCTGTACGAATAATAGCCAGCGCTTGGTCCACCGTGGCAGCGCGCCCACTGTGCAGCAGCCAGGCGGCGATGGCGGTGGCGCTGCGTGAGTAGCCAAGGGCGCAGCACACCAGCACCGGGCCGCTTGCACGCAGGCGCTCGATGGCCTCGGCGGCTTGCTGGCAGTCGGCGGGTGTCGGGGCGATCAGGTCCAGCACCGGGATGCTTTGATACGCACGGCCCTGTGGATTAATCGGCAATTCGGCACAGAGGTCGACGATGGCGCTGAATGGACCCTGCTCTTTCGCACTGGGAATCCGCCCCAGCCAGACGTTATCCACAATCAGGTCCGGCTGTGGATGTTTGCGTGTCCACAGGCGCGAATTTATCCACGCCGCGGCCAGGTAGGGTGCGTACAGCCAACGCGCAGCAGGTGTAAGCCGGCCATCGGTGCGTTTTTGAAAGCCCGCAGCGCCGAGCACCAGGTAATTGGCCTTGATCAGGCCCAGGGACACCGCCGGCCAGAGCAGCCATAACCAGCCGCCGCCCAGGGAAAACGCGAGAACTGCCAGTGCCAACGCCCCCAGGCCGTAGCGCAGGCCCAAGCGCCAGCGCTTCGAATCCCGGGTAAGGCGTGCATTCAGCAAGGGGCTTGGGTGTTCCACCGGCCACAGCCACACGCATAGCCAGCCGGCGAGGGCGCCTGTGGGTAAGTCGATAAAGTGATGTTGATAAGTGGTCAGCACCGAAATACCGATCAAGGCGAACCAGCCATGCACCAGCCAGCGCCATAACCCTTGGGTGTGGCGCTGATACATGACCCACAGGATCACCAGCAGCGCGATATGCAGCGAGGGCGCCTGGTTGAAGGGTTTGTCGAACCCCGCCAGCACGGCAAACAGCCAGCCGAACACGCCATCCAGTTCCGGCCGCTTGAAGGTGAAGCGCAGCGGCCAGATCAGGAAGCAACTTACGGCGATGACCTGCGCGCTGAGCAGGCGCAGCGCGTGTTGCTTCAGCTCATGGCGGCTGTTGGGCAGCAGCAGGGAGAACCCGTAAAGCAGGTCGATGGACCAATAGGGCACGATGGTCCAGGCCCAGAACGGCATATGGGTTTCCCAGCCGAACACCAGGGTGCCGACATCGCTGCGCTGGCTGGTGACCCAAGTGGCGAAGCCGTAGGTGCTGAAAAACAGCGGCGCCAACAGCAGCAGCCACAGCACCGCTGGTTTCAATAGACCGGGTTCGCGCATGGTCAGATCTTCTGGGCCAGGGACACGGTAAAGATGCCCCACTCATCCACACGCTGGGTGATCTTGCGAAAGCCTGCAGCTTCAACCAACTGGTCCATTTCTGCCTGGCTGCGACGGCGCATCACCCAGGCCTGGCCCTGGCGATGGCTGGTCAGTGCGCGGGCGATCAGTTCCAGTTGCGGGTGCCATGGCTGGCCGGTGTAGACCAGGTAACCGCCGGGCTCCACGGCTTCGGCCAGGCCGGCCAACGAACCGCCGACCATGGCGTTATCGGCAAACAACTCATACAACCCGGACACCACCGCCAGCGTCGGCTTGGGTTGCAGGGCCGCCAAATCCAAGCGGTCAAACGCATCGCCTTTGACGAACTGCGCGATATCTCCCAGGCCCTTCTCACGAATCAGCGCGCCACCGTCGCGCACGTTGATGTCGCTGTAGTCGCGCAGCAGGATCGATTCCGGCAGCGGCGACACGCCCTGCAAGGCTTCAAGAATGTAGCGGCCGTGGCCGGCGGCGATGTCGACGATGCGTACTTCGCGCTGTTCATCCCTCAGCTTGGCCATGGCCAGGCGCAGCAGTTCCTCGACGTTCAACTTGCGCTGGCGAATACCGCGCCAGCCGATGGAGTTGAGGTAGTTGGTGTCGATCATGCGGCCCAGCCCGCCTTTGCCGGTGGGCGTGTTGCGGTACACGTAGTCCAGGGTGCTGCCGGAGTCGAAGCCGGTGTCGAAGCCCAGCTTTACACCGTCCGACAGGTTCTTGCCCAGGCCCATGCTGGCGCGGGTCAGGCGCCAGTACAGGTCGCGCAGGGAATTGCGTGGCAAGGGCGCAGCGAGGGATTCGGATTCGGCGCAGGTGGCGCCCAGTTTGTCGGCGTCCAGCAGGGACGCACGGTCCAGCGGGTGCGCGAAGTTCTGCAGGATAAAGCGCCTGGCGCTGCTCACGGCCACCGCGCGGTCACGCTCGCCGAGGGTGTCGTGGAAAAAACCGGGGAGGATATGCAGTTCTTTTTTCAGGCTGCCAAGGCGGTCGAAGAATTGCTGCTGGGGTTTGCGGTGCACCACAAAGTCGGCGCCCGAGACCAGCAGTTGGGTCGGCACCTGGATCGCCTGGGCATCGGCGACAACCCGGTCGGCGGCTTCGTACAGGCCCAGCAGCACGTTCACCGAGATGGCCTTGGTGATCAGCGGGTCGCTGTCGTAGGACGCCACGCGCTCCGGGTCATGGCTGAGGAACTTGGCCTTGACGTAGCTGTTGACGAAGAAGTTGCCGCGAAACCTGCGCATGAGCGCCAGGCCCGGCCGGGCAAAGGGCACGTACAGCTTGACCTTGAACGCCGGGGACGCGAGCACCAGGGCGCGGATTTTCGGCGCGTAGTCATGCACCCAGGTGGCTGCGATCACCGCGCCGACACTTTGGGCAATCACGGCACAGTCTTCTTCCTCGATGCCATAAGTGGCGCCGATATGGTCGCGGAAGGTCTGCACATCACGGGCGCTGGTGGCGAAGCTCGGGCTGTCGCCGCGTTCGCCGGGCGATTGGCCGTGACCGCGGGCGTCCCAGGCGAAGAAGTCGAACTGCGGCAAGTCCAGTTCATCCACCAGGTGCGCGATACGCCCCGAGTGCTCATGGCCGCGATGGAACAGCAGGATCGCCTTGCGCGGCTCGCCGCCCGCCGGCGCGCTGGCCGGCCAATGACGGTAGAAAAGCTCGACGCCGTCATGGGTACTGAAGGTGTGCTCTTGCTGTTCGCGCATTGCAAAATCCTTATGCAGAAGGGGAGATAGGTTGTTCTTCTTTCAAACCCTGGCGCACCCGGTTGACCAGGGTGTAGGCGAGCAGGGCGGCGACCAGCCACATCACCGTGTCGACCCAGCCAGCGCCGAGCCAGCCCAGCGCCACACCGATGGCCAGCACGCCGAGGACAAACGCGCGGTCACTCTTGCCCATCGGCCCGTCATAGCGCCGTGACGCGCCGACCATCGGCCCCAGCACCCCGGCGTATTCGCTGAACACCGCCAGCAGCGCCACCAGCAGCACGGGCACCAGGCTCACGCCGGGGATCAGCGCGAAGGGCAGGATCAACGCACTGTCGGCAATCACGTCGCACAATTCATTGAGGTAGGCGCCCAGGCGCGACTGCTGGCCGAATTCCCGGGCGAGCATGCCGTCGATGGCGTTGAGGGCCATACGCAGGATCATCCACAGCGGGATCAGCGCAAACAGCCACAGGTGCTGGGCGAAGCTGGCGATCAACAGGCCGACCAGCAGGGAAATGACCCCGGCCAGCACGGTGATCTGGTTGGCCGTGGTGCCATTGTCATAGAGGCGCTGCACGAGGGGACGCAGCAGGTTCTGAAACCGCGGTTTGAGCTGATAGATCGAAATCATGGGGGTGACGCTTCCTTGTCCGAGAGCCCGCGAAAAACTGCCTGGAGTGTGCCGATTATTCATGGCCTATACCAGTGATGGCGCGTGTTTATGGGGGTTTAGTCACGATCTGGAAAGCACTGAGGGACAAATGTGGGAGGGGGCTTGCCCCCGATAGCGGTCTACCGGTTGATGCATGTGCCGGCTGACCCATCGCCATCGGGAGCAAGCCCCCTTCCACAGGAGATTTTTGCCATGTTCAAAAACCCTGTTTAACGAACAAAAATTTCACGCCGCGTGTTATATCGTAACGAATTGTGTACAAGCGGGCGTGAGTGGATGCAAGTGGATCTAGAGGCGGACGGCGCTTCGGTGGAAGGCCTGCCGCGTTTTCAGCAAGGGCTGTTCCATGCCCGCCGATTGCGGCAAGCCGGTATCAGCCTGACAGTACTGGCCGTAGTCGGTTGGTTGCTGGCGTTGTTTGTCGCGCTGTTTGCACCGTTGTTGATCTGGCCGGTGGTGTTAATCAACTGCGCATCGGCCCTGCTGGTGCTGGTGGCAGGGCTGCAGTCGGCGTGGTGGGTGGCCGATTGGCGGGCCCAGGCGCTGGAGGCGCCGGCGGCCGAATTGCCCGTTGAAGAAACGGGTCGCTACGCGCGCCTTGTGGAACGCTTTGGCCGGCAGATCGGCGCCCCGGTCTTGTGGCTCGGCGGCTGGTCGCTGCTGGCGCTGGTCAGCATCATCGAATTCTGGAACCTGGGCCTGCCCTCGGCGCCTGTCGGCCAAGCGGCCAGCGTGGGGGCGGCATTGGCGTTGGCGCTGGCGTTTGCCTTGCTGGTGTTCGAACGGCGCCTGGCTCAGGAAACCACGGCCCAGTGGCCGGAAGCCGCGCAACTGGCGCAGTTGAGTCGGGTGGCGATTATCTGCCTGGTGGTCAGTGCCATTTGCCTGCTGTTTGCCGGGGCCGAGTCGGTCTGGCCGTTGCGCCTGGCGGTGCTGGTGGGGCTGTTGCCGGCGCTGGTGGCGGTGGAGTTTCTATTAAGAGGTGTGCTGTCGCTGTTCAGCCCGCGCCAGCCGCGCCTTGAACCACGCCTGATGGCGCAGAGTTTCATCGCCGGGTTGCTGCGCTGGCCGCCACAACCGTTGCTGGCGTTGCAGCACGAATTACACAACCGTTTCGGCATCGACCTGCGCCAGATCTGGGCGTTTACCTACATGCGCCGGGCGTTTTTGCCGGTGCTGCTGGTGGTGCTGGCGGTCGGCTGGGCGCTGACCGGCGTGCATGAAGTGCCCCTGCAAGGCCGTGGGATTTATGAGCGCTTTGGCAAGCCCGTCGAGGTGTTCGGCCCTGGCCTGCATGCCGGCTTGCCGTGGCCTTTGGGCCGCGTGATCAACGTGGAGAACGGCGTGGTGCATGAGTTGGCCACCAGCGTCAGCGAGGCCGCCGCACCGGAGCTGGCGCCTGCCGAAGGCCCGGCACCGCTGATTGCCAATCGGCTGTGGGACGCCAGCCATGTGAATGACAAATCCCAGGTGATCGCCAGCAGCAGCGGCGATAAACAGAGCTTCCAGATCGTCAACATGGATGTGCGCTTCGTTTACCGCATCGGCCTCACCGACCAGGCCGCGCTCGCCGCCACCTATAACAGCGCGGATGTGCCGACCCTGATCCGCAGCACCGCCAGCCGCATCCTGGTGCACGACTTTGCCTCGCGTACCCTCGACGAATTGCTCGGCGAACAACGCACCCGCCTGGCCGACGAAATCGGCCGCGCCGTGCAGGCAGACTTGCAGGCACTCGACAGCGGCGTGGAAATCCTCGCCACTGTCGTGGAAGCCATCCACCCACCGGCCGGCGCCGCCAATGCCTACCACGGCGTGCAAGCCGCGCAGATCGGCGCCCAGGCCCTGATCTCCCGCGAGCGCGGCGCCGCCAGCGAACACACCAACCAGGCCTTGCTGCAAGCCAGCACCGCCCGCGACCAGGCCTTGGCCACCGCCCGCGAAGTGAATGCTGGCGCCCAAGCCACCGACCTGCGCTTTACCGCCGAACAAAAGGCCTACGCCGCGGCCGGCCGGGCCTTTGTGCTGGAACAGTACCTGGGCCAACTCAGCCTGGGCCTGGCCCACGCCAAGCTGCTTATTCTGGATCACCGCCTGGGCGCCGATGGCGCGCCGACGATTGATCTGCGTTCTTTTACTTTGCCGGCCGACCCTTCGCTGCCGCGTAAAGCCGTTCAATAAGGAGTCTGTCTGTTGAGCGCTCATTCTCACGATCATGGTCACCACCACGGCCACCATCACCCTCATCACGGTGATGAACAGGCGGCGGGTCCTTTCCCTTGGCGGCGTATGGCCTGGGCGGTGTTGCTGGTGCTGTTCGCGGTGGCGGCGGCGAGCCTGGTGCAGGTGCGCTCCGGCGAAGCCACGGTGATTACCCGCTTCGGCAACCCGTCGCGGGTGTTGCTGGAACCGGGCCTGGGCTGGCGCTGGCCGGCGCCGTTCGAAGCGGCGATCCCGGTGGACTTGCGCCTGCGCACCACCTCCAGCGGCTTGCAGGATGTGGGCACGCGCGACGGCCTGCGGATTATCGTGCAGGCCTATGTGGCGTGGCAGGTGCAGGGCGATGCCGACAATGTGCAGCGCTTTATGCGCGCCGTGCAGAACCAGCCGGATGAGGCGGCGCGGCAGATCCGCACCTTTGTCGGCTCGGCGCTGGAAACCACGGCGGCCAGCTTTGACCTGTCGAGCTTGATCAACACTGACGCCAGCCAGGTGCGCATTGCCGATTTCGAGGCGCAGCTGCGCCAGCAGATTGATCAACAATTGCTCACCACCTATGGCGTGCGCGTGGCGCAGGTGGGGATCGAGCGCCTGACGTTGCCGTCGGTCACGCTCACCGCCACCGTCGACCGCATGCGTGCCGAGCGTGAAACCATCGCCACCGAACGCACGGCCGTGGGCAAGCGCGAGGCCGCGCAGATTCGCTCCGCGGCTGAGCGTGACGCGCGCATCGTGCAGGCCGATGCCACGGTGAAAGCCGCCGACATCGAAGCCCAGTCACGGGTCGAAGCCGCGCAGATTTATGGGCGTGCCTACGCCGGCAATCCGCAGCTGTATAACCTGCTGCGCTCCCTGGATACCCTGGGCACGGTCGTGACCCCTGGCACCAAAATCATCCTGCGCACCGACGCCGCGCCCTTTCGCGCGTTGGTGGACGGACCCAAGGACGTTCAGCCATGACCGAGCGTGACAGCCCGGACAGCCCCTGGATCCAGGCCGGGCGCCTGACGTTCCTGGCGTTGTACGCGGTGACGGTGTTGGCGGCATTGGCGTGGGCGTTTTCCAATGTGCGGCAGATCGACCCGCAGAACCGTGCGGTGGTGCTGCACTTCGGCGCCCTCGACCGCATCCAGAATGCCGGGCTGCTGCTGGCCTGGCCGCAGCCGTTCGAGCAGGTGGTGTTATTGCCGGCGGCCGACCGGGTGATCGAGCGTCGGGTGGAGAACCTGTTGCGTTCCGATGCGGCGGTGCAGGCTGATCGCGTGGCCAGTTTCGCCACGCCCTTGAGCGACGCCCTGGCCGGCTCCGGCTATTTGCTGACCGGCGATGCCGGAGTGGTGCAGTTGGATGTGCGGGTGTTCTTCAAGGTTACCGAACCCTACGCCTTTGTATTGCAGGGCGCGCATGTGCTGCCGGCCCTGGATCGCCTGGTGACCCGCAGCGCCGTGGCGCTGACGGCGGCGCGCGATCTGGACACGATCCTGGTGGCGCGCCCCGAATTGATCGGTACCGACAACGGCGCCGCCGAGCGTCGCGAGCGGCTGCGGGGTGACTTGGTGCAAGGCATCAACAAGCGCCTGGCCGAGTTGGCCGCCACCGGTCTGGGGCTGGGCATCGAGGTGACGCGGGTCGATGTGCAATCGAGCCTGCCGGGCCCGGCGGTGAACGCATTCAACGCCGTACTCACCGCCAGTCAACAAGCCGACAAAGCCGTGGCAAACGCCCGGACCGAAGCGGAAAAACTCACCCAGACCGCCAACCAGCAGGCCGACCGCCTGGTGCAGGTTGCCCACGCCCAGGCCAGTGAACGCCTGGCCAATGCCCAGGCGCAAACGGCCACGGTCGCCAGCCTGGCCCAGGTCAAGGACCCGGGCTTGCTGTTGCGCCTGTACCGCGAGCGTATGCCGAAGATTCTCGGCCAGGCCGGTTCGGTGACCACGGTCGATCCTAAAGACGACTCCCGCTTGATCATCCAGGGAGCCGAACAATGAGCGCACCCATGCTGACCTCCGCCGAACAGCGCAGCGCTGCCCGACAATTGACCCTGGCCATGCTCGCCCTGGGCTTGCTGACGCTGGGCCTGGTATGGCGCTGGCTGGCGCCGGACCAGACGGGCGTCAGCCAGTTGCTGCTCGGTGTCGCCTCGTTGCTGGTGGCGGTGCCGGTGATGCGCTCGGCCTGGTACAGCCTGCGTTTTCCCAGCCTGCATGGCATTACCGACCAACTGATCGCCCTGGCGATGCTCGGCGCCTGGGCCACCGGCGATCTGCTGACCGCCGCGCTGCTGCCGATCATCATGATCTTCGGCCACGTATTGGAAGAGCGCAGCGTGATCGGCTCCCAGGAGGCGATTCATGCCCTGGGCAAACTGACCCGCAGCCATGCGCGGCGGGTGCAGGCCGACGGCAGCATCATCGAAGTGGATAACGGCACGCTGAGCACCGGCGATATCGTCGAGGTGCGCGCCGGTGATCGGGTGCCCGCCGATGGCGTGGTGCTGTCGGGCCAGGCGAGCCTGGACACGGCGCCGATCACCGGTGAGTCGGTGCCGTTGGAAGCCAGTGTGGGTGTGCAGGTGTTTGGCGGGGCGATCAACCTTGATGGGCTGTTGCGCCTGCAAGTGACGCGCACCGGCAACGAGTCGACCCTGGGCAAAGTCATCGCGCTGATGCAGAACGCCGAACGTTCCAAGCCGCCGATCACGCGGCTGCTGGAGCGTTACGCGGGCAGCTATATGGTGTTGGTGTTGCTGCTGGCGGCAGTGACCTGGTTTGTGACCAATGACGCCCAGGCGATGCTCGCGGTGCTGGTGGCGGCGTGCCCCTGCGCCCTGGTGCTGTCGGCACCGGCAACGGCGATTGCCGGGATCGCCGTGGCGGCCCGGCATGGGATCCTGATTCGCAGCTCGGCGTTCCTCGAAGAGTTGGCGGACCTGACCTCGCTGGTGGTGGACAAGACCGGCACCCTGACTTTTGGCACCCTGCGTTTGCAGTCCATCGAGACCTCGTCGACCGACCGCCAGGCGCTGCTCAACCTGGCGGCCAGCCTCGGTTCGGCCAGTAGCCACCCGGTCAGCCGTGCGTTGGCGGGGTTGGCGACTCAGGCGCAACTGCTGGCGCTCACGGATATTCGCGAGCGCCAGGGCCTGGGCGTGGTGGCACAGACCGAGCAGGGCGAAGCGGCGTTGGGCCGTCCCGAGTTGTTCGAGCAATTGGGTATTGTCACGACGACGGTGCCGAACCATGACGGCCCGATTGCCGGGCTGGCCCTGAACGGGCAGTTTCTGGCCTGGCTGCTGCTGGCCGACAGTGTCAAGCCGGAGGCGCGCCAGGCCCTGCAAGAGTTGCGGGATTTGGGCCTGGGTCGCCAACTGCTGCTGACTGGCGACCGTCAAAGCGTGGCCGACAGCCTGGCGCTGGACGTGGGCATCAGCGATGTCGAAGCCCAGGCGTTGCCGGAAGACAAGCTCAACCGCGTGCTGGGGGAAATCGGCAGCGGCTTCCGGCCCATGGTGGTCGGTGATGGGATCAACGATTCCCTGGCGCTCAAGGCTGGCGTGGTTGGGGTGGCCATGGGCGCGGGCGGGGCGGACATTGCGCTGGCCTCGGCGGATGTGGTGTTGATCGGCAGCGACCTGCGGCGCCTGGGCACCTGTGTGCGCTTGAGTCGCCAGTGCCGGCGTACGTTGCAGGTCAACGTGGTCATAGGCCTGGGCTGGACCTTGGCCATCGTGGTATTTGCCGCCTTTGGCTGGTTGGGTGCTGCGGGGGCGATGATTGCGGCGGTGCTGCATAACCTCAGCACCTTGCTGGTACTGGGCAATGCCGGGCGTTTGCTGCGGTTTCAGGAGCCGCTGTCGAAGCTTGAGGATTAATTTCAGAAATATTTTCACACGGCTGTAACGCCGATAAGGGGCCTCACTCTAGTGCTGTGTCGAGACTGGGCAATCCGTTCAGACCGACGCCACTACCGATCATGAGGAATACGAGAATGAAGATTAAATCCGCTGCTGCTGGTGCTGCCCTGGCGATGGCCGCCGCCACCATGTTTGCTGGTGTTGCGACCCAGGTACAAGCCGCCGATGCGCAAGTGCATTGCTACGGCGTGACGTCCTGCAAAGGCATGAACGACTGCAAAACCGCTGAAAACGCCTGCAAAGGCCAGGCGGTGTGCAAGGGCCACGGCTTCAAGGCCATGACCAAAGCCGCCTGTGACGCAGCGGGCGGCAAAGTCGGCGAATAACCGGCAAACAACCGCAGCGGCAGCCCCCACCGCTGCGGACACTTTGCCCAGGAGCGAGTCATGTCCGCGTCCCTTCCAAGTCTGGGTTACGGCCTGGGTTTACGCAGTGAGTACTACCAGCAGATCCTTGAACAAGCGCCGGCCGTGGATTGGTTCGAAGTGATCTCCGAGAACTATCTGGTGCAGGGCGGTAAAGCCTTGTACTACCTGGATGCGATAGCCGAGCGTTACCCGTTGGTGATGCACGGTGTGTCCCTGTCCATCGGCGGCCCCCACCCCGTCGACATGGACTACCTGAAACACCTCAAGCAGCTCGCGGAGCGCATCCAGCCCGCGTGGATTTCCGATCATTTGTGCTGGAGCCGTGGCAGCGCGCACCAGTTGCATGACCTGCTGCCCCTGCCTTACACCGAAGAAAGCCTCTACTACGTAGCTGCTCGCGTTCGCCAAGTGCAGGATGTGTTGCAGCGCCCGCTGGTGCTGGAAAACGTCTCCAGTTATGTGCGTGCCAAGGCGGATGAATTCACCGAATGGGAATTCCTCAATGCCCTGGCCCACCTGTCGGGCTGCCAGTTGCTACTGGACGTTAACAATGTGTATGTCAGTGCGCGCAACCATGGCTTCGATGCCTGGACCTTTATCCGCAACCTGCCGCCCGACAGCATCCGCCAACTGCATCTGGCAGGGCATATGGATTACGGCGACTACGTGGTCGATACCCACGACCATCCGGTGTGCGACCCGGTGTGGGCGTTGTATCAACAGACCCTGGAGCATTTGGGCCCGGTCTCGACGCTGTTGGAGCGCGATGACCATTTCCCGCCGTTCGAAGAGCTCCTCACCGAGCTGGAAAAGGCCCGCAAGCTGGGCGCCGCAGCCTTGGCCCGGAGGTCGTTATGCGCCTGACCGACTGGCAGTTGGCCTTTGAACAGCACTTGTCAGCGCAGACGCCAGATACCACCAATGGCTTTGCCGCCACGTTATTGGGTGGGCCGACGCTGGATGTAGACACCGGCCTGGCGATCTACCACAACGCTTATCTGGCACGGTTGCTGGAGGTGTTGCGGCACGACTTCAGCGCCATCCGGTATTGGCTGGGGGATGATGAGTTTGCGCTGCTGACGCAAGCCTATGTGCGTCGCTATCCGTCGTCCCACTACAGCCTGCGCTGGCTGGGGGAACGGTTTCCGGCGTTTATCCACGAGCACCTGGTGGCCGAGCAAAGTGCGCCGCTGGTTGAACTGGCCCAGTTGGAGTGGGCCTTCACCCTGGCGTTCGATGCGCCGCAGGGTGAGCCGCTGACCCAGGATGATATGGCGGTGCTGCCGCCCGAGGATTGGCCCGGTTTGCAGGTCTCCCTGACACCATCCGTACAGCAGCGACTTTGCCACTTCAACACCGTGGCCATCTGGCGTGCCAGCAAGGATGGCGCGGATTTCCCCGACAGTCACACCTTGGACTTCGCACAGATCTGCCTGGTATGGCGCGATCAGAATGTGTGCCGTTATCGCAGCCTGGAACCGGCCGAGGCGTTTGCGCTGGCGGGGATGGTGACGACCGGTTGGCGCTTCGCAGAACTGTGTGCGCAACTGGCAGTCACTTATGGAGAGGGTGCACCACTGCAAGCGGTGACATGGCTGAAACAGTGGATCCAGGACGGTTTGCTCCAGCGCCGAGCCCCATAGAAGAACGCTATCAAATCGATAGCCTCCTACTTTTTCTCGGGATGGTCTACCCTCATTCCAGACGTCTGAAACAAGGGGGGACTACTCATGCTCGCGCAACTTCCACCGGCCTTACAGAATCTTCAGCTGCCGCTGCGTCTTCGACTCTGGGATGGCCATGAATTCAACTTGGGCCCCGAGCCCAGTGTGACCATCGTGGTGAAGGACCCCACGGTCGTGCCCCAACTGACCCATCCCACACTCGACTCGTTGGGCGGAGCCTTCGTCGAGGGCAAACTGGAGCTGGAAGGTTCCATCAGCGAAGTGATCCGGGTGTGTGATGAGCTGAGTCATGCCTTGGTCGAGGACGACGGCGCGAGTCTGCCGGTGCGATCGATCCACGACAAGGCCACCGACGCCGCGGCTATTTCCTACCATTACGACCTGTCCAACGCGTTCTACCAGCTATGGCTGGACCAGGACATGGCGTACTCCTGCGGTTATTTCGAAACCGGCAGCGAATCCATCGACCAGGCCCAGCAAGACAAATTCCGCCACCTGTGCCGCAAACTGCGCTTGCAGCCCGGCGAGTACCTGCTCGACGTAGGCTGTGGCTGGGGCGGGCTGGCACGTTTTGCGGCGCGTGAGTTCGGGGTGAAAGTGTTTGGTATCACCCTGAGCAAGGAACAGCTGGCATTGGCCAAGGAGCGGGTCAAAGCCGAGGGCCTGGAAGACCAGATCGACCTGCAACTGCTCGACTACCGCGATCTGCCCCAGGATGGTCGTTTCGACAAAGTGGTGAGCGTGGGTATGTTCGAACACGTCGGCCACGCCAACCTGGCGCAATACTGCAAGACCCTGTTTGGTGCCGTGCGCGAAGGCGGCCTGGTGATGAACCATGGCATTACCGCCAAGCACACCGACGGCCGGCCCGTGGGCCGTGGCGCCGGGGAGTTTATCGAGCGTTATGTGTTCCCCAACGGCGAACTGCCGCACCTGGCGATGATGACTGCCGAGATCAGCGAAGTCGGGCTTGAAGTGGTCGACGTCGAAAGCCTGCGCCTGCATTACGCGCGGACCCTGGACCATTGGAGCGAGCGCCTGGAAGACAACCTGGAAGCGGCGGCGAAGCTGGTGCCGGAGCAGGCGTTGCGCATCTGGCGGCTGTACCTGGCCGGGTGTGCCTATGCGTTTGCGCGGGGCTGGATCAACCTGCACCAGATCCTCGCGGTGAAGCCTCACGCGGATGGCAGTCATGAACTGCCGTGGACGCGGGAAGACATTTATCGCTGAGCTGATGTTCCAGAAAGGTGGAGATCTAAATGTGGGAGGGGGCTTGCTCCCTCCCACATTTTTTACCGCATCGGCCGTTAGAGAATCGGTGAGATCAAGCGCGCCACCCGCATGCCCAGTTGCTGCAGGCGGCGGGTCTCGCGGCTTTCTTCCTGGCTCACTTCATGGGCCTGGGCGAAGTCGTCCAGCAGCATCTGTTCCACCTGCTTGGCGAAGGCTTCGTCGACCGTCAGCAACATCACTTCGAAATTCAGCCGGAATGAACGGTTGTCCATGTTCGCACTGCCGATGGCGCTGATCTCGTTGTCCACCAGCACCACCTTCTGATGCAGAAAGCCCGGCGTATAGCGGAACACCTGGACACCAGCGCGCACCGCCTCGATCGCATACAGGCTGGACGCGGCGTACACGATGCGGTGGTCGGGCCGCGATGGCAGCAACAGGCGCACGTCCACGCCCCGCAGGACCGCCAGGCGCAGGGCGGCGAACACCGCTTCGTCGGGGATGAAATATGGGCTGGTGATCCACACGCGCTCGGTGGCCGCATGGATGGCCTCGACGAAAAACAGCGAACAGGTTTCATAGGGATCGGCCGGGCCGCTGGCGAGCAATTGGCAGAGCACGCCGTCTTCGGGGTAGGCGTCCGGCAGGATCAGCGGCGGCAGCTCGCGCGCGGCCCAGAACCAGTCCTCGGCAAACGACTCCTGCAAACACGCCACCACCGGGCCGGTAACTTGCACATGGGTATCGCGCCATGGCGCCAATGGCGGTTTTTTGCCCAGGTATTCATCGCCCACATTGTGCCCACCGACAAACCCGGTGACACCGTCCACCACCACGATCTTGCGGTGGTTGCGGAAGTTGACCTGGAAACGGTTGAGCCAACCGCTCCGGGTGGCGAATGCCTTGACCTGCACCCCGGCGTCGCGCAGCGATTGCACGTACTGATGGGGCAGGGCATGGCTGCCGATGCGGTCGTACATGACGTAGATGCCCACGCCTTGGGCAGCCTTTTCCTTCAACAGCGCCTGTAACTGACGACCGAGTTCATCGTCATGAATGATGAAGAACTGGAACAGCACGGCGGTTTTGGCATTGCGAATGGCGTCGAAGATTGCACTGAAAGTGGCCTCGCCGTTGATCAGCAAGTGCACTTCATTGTTTGCCAGGCACGGCATGCGGCCCAGCTTGGGCATGGCACGCAACGACGCGTAGGCACTGGAGTTGCGCGCGGCGAGAGCCTCCTCGACCCAGGGGCGCCAGTTCAGCTCGGTGATCGCGGTGTGCATTTCCTGGTTGGCCTGGCGACGGGCCTGGATATACGCGTCAAAGGTGCTGCGGCCAAAGATCAGGTAGGGGATCAGGGTGAGATAGGGCATGAACATCAGTGACAGGGCCCAGGCGATCGAGCCTTGAGCGGTCCTGACGGTCAGCACCGCGTGGATCGCGGCGAGAGTCCCGAGCAAGTGCAGCGTGGCGATGAAGTAGGCGAGCAGGTGCGGGCCAAAGAAATCCATGGACGACGGTACTCCAGACAATCCAATGCCTAACAGACCATGAACGGCTGCGAATGTCGCTATTTTATTTGCCGTGCAACACTGGCACTTTTGCGGCGTCTAACGCCCACAATTGCCCAGGAGTTACCCGATGAATGCTCGTCTGCTTGGTTTGGCCATGGTTGTTGGTTTGTCGTTGCCGGTGGCAGCGCAGGCGCAGATGCTGGCGCCGGGCTTGTGGGAATTGACCACCAGCAATATGAAAGTCGATAACCAGGACCTGCCGGACCTGTCGCTGATCCTCGGTCAGCTCAAGCAACAGATGACCCCCGAACAGCGCGCCATGCTGGAAAAACAAGGCATCACCATGGCCGGCAAAGGCGTGCAGGTGTGTCTCACCCCGGCACAAGTCGCCTCTGATTCGATCCCCCTGACCGACCCGCAATCGGGCTGCAGGCAGGAAGTGACCGACAAGACCGGTAACCAGTGGAAATTCCGTTTCAGTTGCCCGAAAGCCCAGGGCACCGGCGTCGCTACCTTCCAGAGCCAGAAAGAGTTCACCACCACCGTCAACGGCACCTTCAATGCCACCGGCGTTCAGCAGAAGGGCAGCCTGGATACCCACGCCCAATGGCTGGGCACCGATTGCGGTACGGTCAAGCCTCGCGCTTAACGCAGAAAGTACAGCGGTAAACCCTGGCAGCTGTCGACCACCTGGCCGTTGTGCCAGGCCAGGTGGCCGGAGACCAGGGTGGTGCTCACGCTGTGGCGAAAGCTGCGTTCGGCGAACGGCGTCCAGCCGCAGCGGGCAAGAATCGGCTCGTCCCTGACCGGTTTTCCTTCGGGCTCCGGTTTGATCAGCACCAGGTCGGCCCAATACCCTTCGCGCAGGTAACCTCGGTCCGGGATGGCAAACAGGTCGGCGACACGGTGGCTGGTCTTGGCCACCAGGGTGGTCAGGGGCAGCAGCTCATCGGCCACCAACTCCAACAACGCCGGCAGCGCGTGTTGCACCAGGGGCAGACCCGCGGGCGCTTCACGATACCCCAACTGTTTTTGCGCCCAGGTATGCGGCGCATGGTCGGTGCCAATCACATCCAGACGATCACTCAGCAAGGCCTGGCGCAGGGCGTCGCGGTCGGCGCGGGTCTTGATCGCCGGGTTGCATTTGATCTGGTGGCCGAGGCGGTGATAGTCACGGTCATCGAACAGCAGGTGATGCACGCAGACCTCAGCAGTAATGCGTTTTTGTGCCAGGGGTTTGTCTTCGAACAATGCCAACTCGCGGGCGCTGGTCAGGTGCAGTACATGTAGGCGTGTGCCGTGACGCTTGGCCAATTCCACCGCGAAGGAGGATGAGCGATAGCAGGCTTCGGCATCGCGGATCAGCGGGTGGGCGACGGCGGGGATCCTGTCACCAAAGCGCTCACGCATGCGCTGCTCGTTGGCTTGGATGCTCGGCGTGTGTTCGCAGTGGGCCAGCAGAATGGTCGGCACTTCGGCAAACAGCCGTTCCAGGATCCGTGGGTCGTCCACCAGCATATTGCCGGTAGAAGCGCCCATGAACACTTTGACCCCGGCCACTTCGCGCGGGTCGAGGGCGGCGACGGTGTCGAGGTTGTCGTTGCTGACCCCGAAGTGAAAGCCGTAGTTGGCCACCGAGTGCAGGGCCGCGCGGCGCTTTTTATCGGCCAGGGCTTCCAGGTTCAGCGTGGCCGGGTTGGTGTTGGGCATGTCCATGACGCTGGTGATGCCGCCGGCTACCGCTGCGCGGGACTCGCTGTAGAAGCTGCCCTTGTCCGGCGCGCCGGGGTCGCGAAAGTGCACCTGGTCGTCAATCATGCCCGGCAGCAACCACTGGCCTTGGGCGTCGATGGACACGGGCGCGGCGTTCCCGCCGATGCTGCTGGCGATCTTTTCGATACGGCCATTGGCGACCAGCACGTCGGCGTCGAATTCCTCGCCTTCGTTCACCAGGCGGGCGTTGCGGATCAGCAGGCGGCTCATGGCTTAGAACTCGTTTTGCAGGGCTTTGTAACCGCGCACTAGGTCGACGTTGGTACGTGCCACGTCTTCGGAAAACTCCGAGGCGCTGACACTCACCGGCGGGAATTGCGACAGGTCGGTATTCGGCCCGATGCGGGTGGTGGAGGGTACGTAGAAGGCGGCGGGCAAATCACGGCCGTCGACCACCGAGTTATGGCGTACCACGCAGCCATCGCCGACGGCGCAGTTGAACAGCACGCTGTTGAAACCGATGAACACCCGGTCGCCGACGGTGCAGGGGCCGTGGACGATGGAGCGGTGGGCGATGGATGTGAATTCGCCGATGGTCACGGCGGCGCCGGACTTGGAGTGGATGACCACGCCGTCCTGGATGTTGGAATTGGCGCCGATGGTGATCGGGTCCATGGCGCCGCCGGCGTCGACTTCGTCGGCGCGGATCACGGCGTAGGGGCCGACAAACACGTTCTCGCCGATGATGACTTTGCCGCAGATGATCGCGGTCTTGTCGACGTAGGCCGATTCGGCAATCACCGGCAGATCGCCGGAAGGGTTCTTGCGGATCATGCAACTGGCTCCGTCATGATGTGAACGTAGGCGCCGTCGATGGCGTTGTAGAAACAGGTGGGGCGGCCGGTGTGGCAGGCCGGGCCTTGCTGGTCGACGATCAGCAGTACTGCGTCGCCATCACAATCCAGGCGCGCTTCCACCAACTGTTGCCAGTAGCCGGAGCTTTCGCCTTTGCGCCACAGCTGTCGGCGCGAGCGCGACCAATAACAAACCTGCCCGGTAGCCAGTGTTTCGTTGAGGGCCTGGCGATTCATCCAGGCCAGCATCAGCACTTCGCCGCTGCCGTGTTGCTGGGCGATGGCGGCGATCAGGCCGTCGCTGTTCCACGGCAGGGCGTCGAGCACGGCGGCGAGTGGAAAGCGGCTGCCGACGGCAGCCCCTTCCAGTTCGAGCATGCTCAGGGTCATGGCTTGCTCAATGCTGCGCACAGGGTGTTGAGGTTGTACTCGAACAGCCCGGTGAAGGTGCTCGCCGGCCCTTCTGCGGCCAGGGCGTCGGAGTACAGCGTGCCGCCAATCTGCGCGCCGCTTTCATCGGCGATCTGCTTGAGCAGGCGCGAGTCCTTGATGTTTTCCATGAATACGGCCTTGACCTTGTCCTTGCGGATCTGGGTGATGAGCGCGGCGACTTCGGCGGCCGAAGGTTCACGTTCGGTGGACAGGCCTTGCGGTGCGAGGAACTGGATGCCATAGGCCTGGCCCAGGTAACCGAAGGCGTCATGGGAGGTGACGATGCGACGGTTACCCGGTGGCAGCGCGCCGAACTTGGTCTTGGCTTCGGCCAGCAGGCGGTAGATTTCTTTCAGGTAGGCCTGGCTGTTGCGCAGGTAGTCGGCCTTGTTGGCCGGGTCGGCAGCCACCAGCGCCTTGGTGATGTTGTTCACATAGATTTCGGCGTTGGCCAGGTTGTGCCAGGCGTGCGGGTCGGGGATGGTTTCGCCGTCTTCCTCCATGGTGTGGGAAATCACACCTTTGCTGGCGGTGACCACCGTGGCCTTGGTTTCGGTGCTGGTCACCAGACGGTCCAGCCACGGCTCGAAGCCCAGGCCGTTCTTGATGATCAGCTTGGCCTTGAGCAGCGCCTTGGCGTCGTCCGGGGTTGGCTCGTAGGTATGGGCATCGGCGTCGGGGCCGACCATGTTGCTGATCTGGATGTGATCGCCACCGATCTGGTGGGTGATGTCATCGAGAATACTGAAGCTGGTAACCACCTGGAGTTTGTCGGCGGCCTGGGCCATCGACAACGGCAGCAGCAGACTGAACAGCACGAGTAGAGCGCGCATCGGGAAACACCTCATTGGGATGTAAGCAAAGGCGGGCGGCGCAGCAAGCCGTGCACCGGACCGAAGACCACGGACAGCAGGTACCCACCGCCAGCCACCAGCACAATCGCCGGGCCGCTGGGCAGCGAGAAGTAGAACGACAGCAATAAACCCAACCACACCGACAGGCATCCCAGCACCGCCGATACCGCGATCAACACCGGCAGGCGCCGGCTCCAAAAGCGTGAAGCGATGGCCGGCAGCATCATCAAACCCACCACCATCAAGGCGCCGATGGCCTGGAAGCCAATCACCAGGTTCAGGACCACCAGGGTCAGGAACAAGCCGTGGGCCAGTGGGCCAAGGCGGCTGACGGTTTGCAGGAACAGCGGGTCGAGGGTGTCCAGCAGCAGCGGTTTGTAGATCAGCGCCATGGCGATCAGGCTGAACCCGGAAACCCAGAGCATGCCGGTCAGGGTAGTTTCGTCGACGGCCAGGGCCGAGCCGAACAGCAGGTGCAGCAGGTCCAGGCGCTTGCCGGCCAGCCCCAGGATCAACACGCCGGCGGCGAGGGAGATGGGGTAGATGGCCGCCAGGCTGGCATCTTCGCGCAGGCCGGTGCGGCGGGTGATCCACGCCGACAGGCCGGCCATGCCCAGGCCAGCGCCCAGGCCGCCGATGGTCAGCGCGGGCAGGCTCAAGCCCGCGAACCAGAAGCCCAGAGCGGCGCCGGGCAATATGCCGTGGGCGACGGCGTCACCGATCAGGCTCATGCGGCGCAGGATCAGAAATACGCCGAGCGGAGCGGTGCTGCAGGCGAGCACCAGCCCCCCGATCAGGGCGCGACGCATGAAGACGAAGTCGAGGAAGGGCATCCACAGGTGGGCGGCGAAGTGCATCAGGCCACCTGCATGTGCGGCTGCGGGCGGATCAACTCTTTGCTGGAACCGAATACACAGCCACTGCTTTTGATTTGCACCACTTGCTGGGTGTGTTGGCGTACGGAGGCCAAGTCATGGCACACCACCACCAACGTCCGGCCTTCGGCGTGCCAGGCGTGGATATGGCTCCAGCACAGCGCCTGGCCTTCTTCGTCCAGAGCGGCATGGGGCTCGTCAAGCAGTAACACTGGCGACTCGGCAAGGCTCATGCGAGCGAGCAATGCGCGTTGTAGTTGGCCGCCTGACAACGCCATCAGCGGGCGCTGTTCCAGGCCACTGAGGCACCAGTCGTCCAACACTTTTTGCAGGCGCTCGCTTCTTTGCTGCGGGGTGAGGCGCGTGCCCCAGAAACCGGCGGCGACCAGTTCTTGCAGGCTGATGGGGAACTGACGATCAAGGTGCTGTTGCTGGGGCAGGAACGACAGGCCACCTCGGCGTGGAACATCCACGGTCACTTTGCCCGCCAACGGTTTTTGCAGGCCGGCGATGACTTTGAGCAGGCTGCTTTTGCCGCAGCCGTTGGGGCCGATCACGCCGGTGAGGCTGCCTTTTTCCAGGGTGAAATCCACGGCGGGAGTGAGCGGTTGGCCAGGGGCGCCCCAGCGTAAAGCGGTGCAGGTGATCATGCAGGGTTTCTCGTCCAGCGGCTTTCAGCCACGGCATCGTGCGCGTGCAGGCTTTCGGCGTGGATCACTTTGAGGTGGAAGGCTTTGACCGCATCCGAGCGTTTCAAGGCGAGGTTAAGGCGGCGGGCGGCGTCTTCGCAGAACATCAGGTTCTGCCCGTTGGCCAAGGCGAAGGCTTGTTCGTCCGCGCGTTTTACGGCGGTTTGTACGGCGGTGCCGAGTGCGGCTTCGGCAGCGTTGATCAGCTCGGTCAGCGCCAGATGCTCGCCTTGCAGGTGCACGTGCAACTGCGCGCTGCTGCGCTGGCTGTGGGGCGTGGCGACGATACCGTTGGCGCTGCCGAGCCAGGACAGCACGTCTTCATGCTGCAACGGCGTGTTACCGAAGTCTTGGAGAAATTGCTGCTGAATCAACTGCCTGGCGAGGGCGGCGGAACAGGGGCAGGTTGAAGAATAGGTAACGTCAATTTTTAGTTCCACGTGGAACATCTGGTTTTCAAGGCGCGCTTCGATGCTCACCGGGTAGGCCTTCCAGCCGGCCAGTGGGCTGACCAGTGCTGGGCGTTTCAGCAGCAAATTCGTGTGCAGACGCAGGTAGGCGTTCTTAGATAAATCTTCATGACTGTCGAGAAACCGCTGCAGTACATTGCGCAGAAGTGCAGGCGTAACGGGCTGCTGTTCGAGCATCTCCAGTGCCAGGTACAGGCGTGACATATGAATGCCACGGGCGGTGCCGTCGTCCAGGCTGACGCCGGCATCGGCGCTGGCGCTCAGGCGTTGGCCGTCAATGAGGATCGGCAGGGCGATGCCGCACATGCCCACCCAGTCGAGTGGCAAGGCTTGGCGTGAAGCCTGCGCGGCAATATCCGGCAGAGTCAGCGCATTCATAAGCAGGTCCATCGTTGGAAATAATTCGACATGTTATAGTATAACAATAGAGTCGACGATGAATTTTCTGCCCCGGCCTTTTTTCACTCATGTGGAGTACGGACGCTCCTCCATTTGCGGTATTTGTCATGCACAGACGTCAGCTCCTCAACCTGCTCCTGGCCAGCCCTTTGTTTGCTTTGCCGTTCGCCGCCCACGCGACCCAGATCCGCAATGCACGCCTATGGCGCTCGGACGACAAGCTGCGCCTGGTGTTTGATCTTAGCGGCCCAGTGCAATACAAGACCTTCTCCCTGACTGCTCCGGAACGCCTGATCATCGACCTGAGCGGCGCAGGCCTCAGTGGTGACTTTTCTCAACTTGAGCTGAAGAACAGCGGGATCACCTCGATTCGATCGGGGCATTTCGGCAAGGCGGATACGCGCATCGTGCTCGACCTGGCCGCGCCGATGCAGCTCAACAGCTTTGTATTGCCGCCTCAGGACGGGCAGGGCCATCGCCTGGTGCTGGACCTGACCAGCGCCACCCGTGCACCGCGTCAAAGTCAAATCGCGGCTGAGGCGGTGCCCTTGGTGGCCGCGGTGAACAAGGCGCACCCCAAGCGCGACATTATCGTGGTGGTCGACCCCGGCCACGGCGGCAAAGACCCCGGCGCTGTCGGCTCCAAGGGCCAGCGCGAAAAAGACGTGGTGTTGTCTATCGCCCAACTGCTGGCCAAGCGCTTGAAGCGCGAAAAGGGTTTTGACGTGAAACTGGTGCGTAACGACGACTTCTTTGTGCCGCTGCGCAAGCGCGTGGACATAGCCCGTCAGCACAAGGCCGATATGTTCATCTCGGTGCATGCCGATGCCGCGCCACGGCTCACGGCCTCGGGCGCCTCGGTGTATGCGCTGTCGGAGGGCGGCGCGACCTCGGCCACGGCGCGCTTTATGGCCCAGCGCGAAAACGGCGCGGATTTGCTGGGCGCCACCACGTTGCTCAATCTCAAGGATAAGGACCCGATGCTGGCCGGGGTGATTCTTGATATGTCGATGAACGCCACCATCGCTTCCAGCCTGCAACTGGGCAGCTCGGTGCTGGGGAGCCTGCAAAGCATCACCAGCCTGCATCAGAAGCGTGTGGAACAGGCGGGGTTCGCGGTGCTCAAGTCACCGGACGTGCCGTCGATCCTGGTGGAGACCGGCTTTATCTCCAATGCCCAGGACGCCCAGCGCCTGGTGACGGCGCGTCATCAACAAGCGGTTGCGGATGGCTTGTTCGAAGGCCTGAAAAAATACTTCCAGAAGAACCCGCCAATGAACAGCTACATGGCCTGGGTTCAGGAACAGAAGAATGCTCAGGTCTAACAGCCGGTAATTCGGCTGCACGTGAATTTGGCAGTGGCGCCACCGGAGCTGGAAAACCGGTTGATCGTGGTCCAGCCCACGCGCCGCGTGTAGCCCACCCATGCCTCTCCATCCGACGCCAAACCGGTAAAGAACGTCAATTGCCCGTAGCGGCTGTTGGTTTGTGCCCAATAACGTTTCCCGATCACTTCGAAACCGCGCAGATACGTGGTGGTGCCCACCGTTGCCACGCTGTAGGCATTGCCCAGGGGGTCCACACAGGCCAACAGGTTGGCGCTACGCGTGCACGTGGCCAGCAAGCTTGGCGCTTGGGCACAGGCAGGCCCCGCGACTGCCAGTAACAGGGCGCACACCAGGTATTTCATAAGGGGGCTCGGGGGCTGGTAAGTGTTCAAGCATTGCGCCCTTCGTCGTAACGAGCAAGGGGGATTGGCTTATTTGTATTGTTATACTATAACATAAAAGCACAGCCTGACCCGTGAACCGCTCCCCATGACCGAACAAGACCTGCTGGCCCAACCGCCCGCCGACTACATGAATGAAGCCCAGCAAGGCTTTTTCCGCGAACTGTTGCTGACTCAGCGCCATGAACTGCAAGCGCGCATCGAGGGCGAATTCCTGGTGCTGCGCGAGCAGGAGCCCAACAGCGACCCGGCCGATGTGGGCAGCGCCGAAGAACAGCGCCAGTGGCAACTGCGCTTGCTGGAGCGGGAAAAGAAGCTGCTCGACAAAATCGACGACGCCCTCGAGCTGCTGGCCCGCGGCGAATACGGCTGGTGCCGCGAAACCGGTGAGCCCATCGGCCTGCAACGCCTGCTGCTGCGCCCCACCGCCACCCTGTGTATCGAAGCCAAAGAACGTCAAGAGCTGCGCGAACGCCATAAACGGGCGATTTGACCGGCCAACCCTGATGAGGATTACCTGATGCCCAATCGTCTCCCCGTTACCGTGTTGTCCGGCTTTCTCGGCGCCGGTAAAAGCACGCTGCTCAACTACGTCCTGCGCAACCGCGAAAACCTGCGCGTGGCGGTGATCGTCAACGACATGAGCGAAATCAACATCGACGGCAGCGAGGTGCAGCGTGACGTTACCCTCAACCGTTCCGAAGAAAAACTGGTGGAGATGAGCAACGGCTGTATCTGCTGCACCTTGCGTGAAGACTTGCTCGAAGAAGTCGGAAAACTCGCCAAGGAAGGTCGCTTCGATTACCTGTTGATCGAATCCACCGGTATCTCCGAGCCGTTGCCCGTGGCTGAAACCTTCACCTTCCGTGATGAAAACGAACAAAGCCTGGCCGATATCGCGCGCCTGGACACCATGGTCACCGTGGTCGACGGCATGAACTTCCTGCTCGACTACCAGGCCGCCGAAAGCCTCGCCTCACGGGGCGAAACCCTCGGTGAGGAGGACGAACGCTCGATCACCGACCTGTTGATCGAGCAGATCGAATTCGCCGACGTGATCCTGATCAGCAAGATCGACCTGATCAGCAGCCACGAGCGCGAGGAACTGATGGCGATCCTTGAACGCCTCAACGCCCAGGCGGAAATCATCCCGATGGTCATGGGCGAGGTGCCGCTGCACAAGATCCTCAACACCGGCCGCTTCGACTTCGAACGTGCCGCGCAGGCGCCGGGCTGGTTGCAGGAACTGCGGGGTGAACATGTGCCGGAAACCGAAGAGTACGGCATTGCTTCCACGGCTTACCGCGCACGTCGGCCCTTCCACCCGCAACGCTTCTTTGACTTTATCGACCGGCCTTGGGTCAACGGCAAATTGCTGCGCTCCAAGGGCTTTTTCTGGCTGGCCAGCAAGCATCAGGATGCGGGCAGCTGGTCCCAGGCCGGTGGCTTGATGCGCCATGGGTTTGCCGGACGCTGGTGGCGCTTTGTGCCGAAAAGCCAATGGCCCCAGGACGAAGAAAGCGTCGCCGCCATCATGGGCAACTGGCAGCTCAGTACTGGCGACTGCCGTCAGGAACTGGTGTTTATCGGACAGAACATCGACTTCGCGTGGATGCGTGCCGAGTTGGACGCGTGCTTGCTCACCGATGAAGAACTGGCCCTGGGTGTCGAAGGTTGGCGCCTGCTGGCTGATCCGTTTGGTCCCTGGTATGAAGAGGCCGCCTGATGCTGGCACCGCTTATCCCCTTGCGCCCGATGGTTCGCCAGACCCGTGGTGAAACCCCGCTGGCGCTGTCCGATATTCTCGAAGACGGCGTGAACCTGGCGCTGTGGCAGCGCCAATTGCCGTTGCATATCGCCGAGTTCGGCGCCTTGCTGGTGGCGCTCAATGAGCCGTTGGCCGAGTCCCTGGTGATCGACCTCAACAGCGAAGACGCCGAGCCGAACCTGTGCGGTCTGGCATCCAGCTGCCGCGATCTTGAAGGCTACGAAGGGTTTATCGCCGATGTGTCGTGGCTGGTCAGCGCCTTTGCGTGCCTGCTCGGCGCCAAGCGCATCGGTGTGCGCCTGCGGCTGCTGGATAAAGCCATGTGCCCGCGTTTTCACGTTGACCATGTGCCGGTGCGGCTGATCACCACCTACGCCGGCATCGGCAGTCAGTGGTTGCGCGAAGGGGTGATGGACCGCCGCAAGCTCAGCCAACCGGAAGCCGAACCGAGCGAGCGCATCGAACAGATCCAGTGCGGTGAAGTGGCCCTGCTCAAAGGCACCAAATGGCACGGCAACGAAAACCACGGCCTCATCCATCGCTCCCCGGCGCTGAAAGCGGATGAGCGCCGATTGATTCTGACGCTGGATTGGCTCGCGTAACCGCGTAGGATCAAACCCTCTACACGGTCCGAACGATGGCACCCATGCTGCAGAACATTCCCACCCACGTGATTGCCGGGCCTTTGGGCGCAGGCAAGACCAGCCTGATCAGGCACCTGCTTGCCCAACGCCCGGCCAACGAGCGCTGGGCGGTGTTGATCAACGAGTTCGGCCAGATCGGCCTGGACGCTGCACTTCTGACCCTGGGTGACGACGGCATTGCCCTCGGCGAAGTTGCCGGTGGCTGCCTCTGTTGTGTGAATGGCGCACCGTTTCAGGTAGGCCTGGGCCGGCTGCTGCGTAAGGCCAAGCCGGATCGGTTGTTTATCGAACCCTCGGGCCTGGGCCATCCTGCACAGTTGCTCAAGCAGTTGCGCGAAGCGCCGTGGCAGCAGGTGCTGGCGGTTCAGCCCTGTGTACTGGTGCTGGACGCCCAGGCGCTGGCGGCGGGCAAACCCTTGCCGCCGGCGCAGCAGGAAGCGTTGGCCAGTGCCTGGCTGTTGGTGTTGAACAAGGATGAGGGGTTGGATGCTGCGCAACGCGAGGCCGTCGAACGACAGCTACCCGACCGCGATATTTATTGGACGCGCCAGGCGCACGTGCCTCTCGGCAAACTGCCAGGCTTGAATGCGCAGGCTGAAGCGGCTGTGGATAACTTCGTGGTGCCCAAGGGGCTGGCTCAATTGCCGGCTGTCTGGAGCGATCCAGCAGTGCCGATCTGCCTGAGCCAGGCCCAGGAGGGCGGTTGGAGCATCGGTTGGCGCTGGCACCCGAGCCAGCAATTCGATTCCGAGCGTCTGCACCTGTGGCTGACATCCCTTGAGTGGCGCCGCGCCAAACTGGTTATCCACAGCCGTGATGGGTGGATCTCGGCCAACGCTGTGGATAACAGCCCGTTCGCCTGGCAACCCAGCGAATGGCGTCGCGACTCACGTATCGAACTGATCTTCAGTGCACCCCAGGACGTAGCCGCGTTGCAGGCCGCACTGGCCGCCTGCCGTTACTGACGGTTCTTGGTGGCGTGGTCCTGGCGCCATTGGCTCAGCTCGATCACATTGGCGCTGGGCAGTGCTTCCTTGACCTCGAACGGGTAGGGCGCCAGTTCGATCTGCGCGCTGTGGGCGCCGAATTGCGTGATGGTTCCGCTGTGACGGGTCTCGCCCGTGACGGTGAACTCGAAATTGTAGATACGCGCCAGACGTCGCCGACCGTTGGCATCCCTCACAAAACCGATGCGCTTCAACGCCACGGCGCCGTCGAGCAATTCGATATCGAGCTTGGCGCAATGCTGCTTGACCCGCGCCAACGCCCGCTCTCGCAGGCCGTGGTTGTGCCATACCCAGGCGGCGCCGGTCGCCAGCAGCATCAACACGAAGATGTTTCCCAGGGTCAGCATGCGAAAAACTCCAACAAAGTGAGAGCAGCTTAACTGTGTCGTCGGTCTGTCGTACAGGCTGCGTTTAGTCGCATACTGCGCGGCCAGAATTTCAATGGCTTTACGGAAATCTCCTGCATGAAACGCACACCTCATCTGCTTGCGATCCAGTCTCATGTGGTCTTTGGCCACGCCGGAAACAGCGCCGCCGTGTTCCCCATGCAGCGGGTCGGGGTGAACGTCTGGCCGCTGAACACGGTGCAGTTCTCCAACCATACCCAGTATGGTCAGTGGGCGGGCGAAGTGCTGGCGCCGCGGCAGATTCCTGCGTTGGTGGAAGGCATTGCCGCCATCGGCGAGCTGGGCAACTGCGATGCGATCCTGTCTGGCTACCTGGGCAGTGCGGATCAGGGCCGCGCGATTCTTACCGGTGTGGCGCGCATCAAGGCCATCAACCCCAAGGCCCTGTACCTGTGCGACCCGGTGATGGGCCATCCGGAAAAGGGTTGCATCGTGCCGCAGGAGGTCAGCGATTTCCTGCTGGATGAAGCGGCGGCCATGGCCGACTTCCTGTGCCCCAACCAACTGGAACTGGACAGCTTTGCCGGGCGCAAGCCGCAATCGCTGTTCGACTGCCTGGGCATGGCCAAGGCATTGCTGGCCCGTGGCCCGAAGGCGGTGCTGGTCAAGCACCTGGATTACCCGGGCAAGTTGCCGGATGGTTTCGAGATGCTGCTGGTAACTGCCGAGGGCAGCTGGCACCTGCGTCGGCCGCTGCTGGCGTTCCCGCGCCAGCCGGTGGGCGTGGGCGACCTGACGTCGGGGTTGTTCCTGGCGCGGGTGTTGTTGGGCGACAGCCTGTTGGCGGCTTTTGAGTTCACGGCCGCGGCGGTGCACGAAGTGCTGCTGGAAACCCAGGCCTGCGCCAGTTACGAGCTGGAACTGGTCCGCGCCCAGGACCGCATCGCCCATCCTCGCGTACGTTTCGAGGCGACGCCGATCAGCCTGTAAGTACACAGAACCCAATGTGGGAGGGGGGCAAACCTCCCCCATTTTTTGGTTGGACTTACAGCGCGTCAGCCTTGATTTCCTGGTAGCGCTTCTCAAGCTCCTGGCGGATCTGTCGGCGCTGCTGGGCCTGCACGAACCGGCGCTTGTCTTCACTGTTATGGGGCTGCAGCGGTGGCACGGCAGCGGGTTTACGCTGGTCGTCCACGGCCACCATGGTGAAGAAACAGCTGTTGGTATGACGCACCGAGCGCTCGCGGATGTTCTCGGTCACCACCTTGATGCCCACTTCCATCGACGTATTGCCGGTGTAGTTGACCGATGCAAGGAATGTCACCAGCTCGCCGACATGGATCGGTTCGCGAAAAATCACCTGATCCACCGACAGTGTCACCACATAGCGACCGGCATAACGGCTCGCGCAGGCGTAGGCCACTTCGTCGAGGTACTTGAGCAAGGTGCCGCCGTGGACATTGCCTGAGAAGTTGGCCATGTCAGGGGTCATCAATACCGTCATCGACAGCTGGGCGTTTCCGGGTTCCATAGCACACTCACGGGTTGTAGGCATTGGTTGGGGGGCACCTCTGCGGGTGCTGGGATCTTTGCAGCGCCATCCCTTACGGGACGCCGGTGGGCGGCTTGCCGTCACGCGTTCACCGATCTGTTTCCATATATTGCACCGGCTTTCCGGCGGAAGTCGCGGTGTTAACCTTCAAAAGCCCATCTCAGGGCATTTCTTACGATCAAGGCAGACTTTTCCTTCCGCACTTTGCGATTTTTCAAAGGCGCGTGCGGAAGTGGGAAAAGCGCCAGTACCCTCAAGGAGCCCCTCGCCATGCACGCCATCAGCTTTATCCAGGACTTGGCCGTGATCATGCTGGTGGCAGGGGTGGTCACTGTCCTGTTTCACCGCCTCAAGCAACCCGTAGTGCTGGGGTACATCGTCGCCGGCTTCATCATTGGCCCGCACACCCCGCCGTTCGGCCTGATCCACGACGAAGACACCATCAAGACCCTCGCCGAGCTGGGGGTGATCTTCCTGATGTTCTGCCTGGGCCTGGAGTTCAGCCTGCGCAAGCTGTTCAAGGTGGGGGCCACGGCGTTTATCGCGGCCTTCCTGGAAATCATCCTGATGATCTGGATCGGCTACGAGATTGGCCGCTGGTTCGACTGGAACACCATGGATTCGCTGTTCCTCGGCGCGATCCTGGCGATTTCCTCCACTACCATCATCGTGAAGGCACTCAATGACCTGAAGATGAAAAACCAGCGCTTCGCCCAACTTATTTTTGGCGTGCTGATTGTGGAAGACATCCTCGGCATCGGCATCATCGCCTTGCTCTCGAGCATCGCCGTCAGCGGTACGGTGAGTTCCGGCGAGGTGTTCTCCACGGTCGGCAAGCTCTCGCTGTTCATGATCGTCGCGTTGGTCATCGGTATTTTGCTGGTGCCGCGCCTGCTGGCCTACGTGGCCAAATTCGAAAGCAACGAAATGCTGCTGATCACCGTACTGGGCCTGTGTTTCGGTTTCTGCCTGCTCGTGGTCAAACTGGAGTACAGCATGGTGCTGGGGGCGTTTCTGATCGGTGCGATCATGGCCGAATCCCGGCAATTGGTTAAGATCGAGCGCCTGATCGAGCCGGTTCGCGACATGTTCAGCGCGATCTTCTTCGTGGCGATCGGCTTGATGATCGACCCGCAGATCCTCCTGCAATACGCCTGGCCGATCGCGGTGATCACCGTGGCCGTGGTGCTGGGCAAGATGCTGTCCTGCGGCCTGGGTGCCTTTATCGCCGGCAATGACGGGCGTACCTCACTGCGCGTAGGCATGGGGCTGTCACAAATTGGCGAATTTTCCTTCATTATCGCCGCGCTGGGCATGACCTTGCAGGTGACCAGCGACTTCCTGTATCCGGTAGCGGTGGCGGTTTCGGCGATTACGACGCTGCTCACGCCGTACTTGATTCGCGGCGCCGACCCCTTGTCATTGAAGATCGCTGCGGTGATGCCCAAGCGTCTGAGCCGGGTGTTCGGCATGTACGGCGAATGGTTGCGCAGTATTCAGCCGCAAGGCGAGGGCGCCATGCTGGCGTCGATGATCCGCAAGATCATCCTGCAGGTGGGCGTGAACCTGGCGCTGGTGATCGCGATTTTCTTCGCCGGAAGCTTTTTCGCGGTGCGCATTGGTGGGTACCTGGAAGGTTGGATCAGTGATCCAAGCTGGCAGAAGGCGTTGATCTGGGGTGGGGCATTGCTGTTGTCGCTGCCGTTCCTGATTGCGGCGTACCGCAAGCTCAAGGCGCTGTCGATGTTGCTGGCGGAGATGAGCGTGAAGCCGGAAATGGCCGGGCGGCATACCCAGCGTGTGCGACGGGTGATTGCGGAGCTGATCCCGATTTTGTCGCTGCTGGTGATCTTTGTGCTATTGGCAGCCTTGTCGGCCAGTATTCTGCCGACCAACAAGTTGCTGGTGCTGATTGCCGTGGTCACGGCGGCGGTGGCGGCGGTGCTCTGGCGATGGTTCATCCGTGTGCATACGCGGATGCAGGTCGCCTTGCTGGAGACGCTGGATAACCATAAGGATACGCCGGAACACTAGTGGGGGCCGCTATGCGGCCCGGCGCGGGACAAGCCCGCTCACCACCGCAAGCCCGTTCGCCACGGGGGTCAGGTGTCAGCTTTCCAGCCAGACGTCCCGCGCCCAGTGCCACACCGATTCCCAGGTCTCTTCGGTGACGAGTTCTTCTTCGCCGGACCACAGCACCACGGTGCCGTCTTCTTCGACGCAGTAGTAATCGTCACCGTCCTGGCAGATCGGGATCATGCTGCGGTCAACACCGGCATCCCAGGCGTTGGCAGCCACGTCCGGCAGGTAGGTGTGGGATTGCGGGTCGGTGACGGTCACCGGCTCCAGGCTGCCGTACACCACATCGCTGACGGTCAGCAGGAATTCACGAAAGACAAACGGGATGTCGATGAACAGCTGTTCCTCGATTTCCACCAGTTGATCTTCGTCAGGCAACTCCAGAGGAACCGGAACCGGTTCATTGGCTTCACGCAATTGTTCGATGATTTCTTCCACGGCCGGGATCCTCTTGCTGATGGCGCGGTTTATAGGGGCGTTTTATACAGTAGCTCGCTATAAGTGCAACCGTGAAATAGAAAACCCCGGACAGGTCCGGGGTTTTGTTACGACTTGCTCAAGCGCGTGGGTATCAGCCGTTCTGGCGGATACCGACGACCAGCCATGGCTGGTTGTCGCCTTGGGCACGTTCCATGTTCCAGCTTTCGCTGAACACTTCACCCTGGTCGAAACGCGAAGTCTTCGACACGCCACTGAAGGTCAACGTTGCGATGGTCTTGTCGGCGCGATCATCCACACCTTCCAGTTGCACGTGCAGGTCGTCGATATAGGTCGACTGGAAGCCGTCGCCCAGGTCGGCGCGTTCGCGCTTGAGGAACTCCAGCAGTTGCGGGGTCACGAACTCGGAGATCTTGTCCATTTCGTTGGCGTCCCAGTGCTGCTGCAGGGACTGGAAGTGGCTGCGGGCCGCTTCGACGAAACGCTCTTCGTTGAACCACGCCGGTGCGTTGATCACCGGGCGGGCTGCGGCAGGCGCTGCCGAACCACCGAAGATCGAACCCATGGCTGGCTTCTGCTCGAACACTTCACGCTGCATCGGCGCGCCGGCCGGAGCCATGTGCTCCTGCTGCTTGCGGCGACGGGCGGCGATGAAACGGAAGACCAGGAAGGCGATGACCGCCATGATCAGGATGTCGAAGATCTGCATGCCCTGGAAGCCGCCGCCCATGAACATGGAAGCGAGCAGGCCACCGGCCGCGATACCGGCCAGAGGGCCCAACCAGCGCGAAGCACCGCCGGCCTTGGCAGCGGCGCCGGCAGCACCGGCTGCGCCTGCGGTAGCGGCAGCACCGCCGGCACCGGCGGATGGAGCCATTTGGCTGGTCTGGTGAGTCGGCGCCGCGCCCGAGCTTTTGCCGCCACCGAAGCGTTTGGCGTTGGCGTCGAGGCTCATCGTCAGGCCGATGCACAACGCCATGGCGATGCTAAGAAAACGTTTCATAAAGGGAATTCCCATTTGTGGATTGCACGCGCGCCATGTTGCACAGGTGTAGTGACAGTGGCTAGCTACATAATGTTTCGGGCTTTTGCGTAAGACCGAAACAGAATGGTCTGTAGGACGTATTACAGATATTGGCCCGCGCTCGTTAAAAACAAGGGCGGGCCAATAACCTTCATGTAGGCAAATGTTTCAGACAGCTTCGAGCTTCGCGTAGCCCATCATCAGCCATTTGCTGCCTTCGGCGAAGTTCACCTGCACGCGTGCCTGGGCACCGGCGCCTTCGAAGTTGAGGATCACGCCTTCGCCGAAGATCGCATGCCTGACCTGCTGGCCCAGGCTGAATGGCGTTTCCGGAATCTCGGAACCGGCGAACATGCTGCTGGAGTTCTGCTGCTGGCCCCCGCCGAACGGACGGCTGACGCTGTTGGACAGGCGCACTTCCTGGATCAGCCCCTTCGGCACTTCACGTACGAAGCGCGACACCTTGTTGTAGGTCTCGCTACCGTACAGGCGTCGGGTCTCGGCGTAGGTCATCACCAGATTCTGCATTGCGCGGGTGATGCCCACATAGGCCAGGCGGCGTTCCTCTTCAAGGCGGCCGGGCTCTTCCAGGCTCATCTTGTGGGGGAACAGGCCTTCTTCCATGCCCACCAGGAACACATACGGAAACTCCAGGCCCTTGGCGCTGTGCAAGGTCATCAACTGGATGCTGTCTTCATGCTCATCGGCCTGGGTGTCACCGGCTTCCAGGGACGCATGGCCGAGGAAGGCGGCGAGCGGGGTCAGCTCTTCGTCTTCCTCGGTGTTTTCGAACGCGCGGGCGGCGCTGACCAGTTCCTCGAGGTTTTCTACCCGGGCCTGGCCTTTCTCGCCTTTTTCCGCTTCGTGATAGGCAATCAGCCCGGATTGCTCGATCACCGTCTGGGTCATCAGGTGCAGGGGCATTTCCGAACACTTGGCCGCGAGGTTCTCGATCAACTCGACAAACACCCCCAGCGCCCCGGCAGCACGGCCGGTCAGGCCTTTATTGGCGATCAGCAGGCGCATGGACTCCCACATCGACACATCGGCATGGCGCGCGTGGTCGCGAATCGCCTCGACGGTTTTCTCGCCGATGCCACGGGCCGGGATATTGATCACCCGCTCCAGTGCCGCGTCGTTGCCACGGCCTTCGAGCAAACGCAGGTATGCCATGGCGTTCTTGATTTCCGCACGCTCGAAGAAGCGCTGGCCGCCATAAATGCGGTACGGGATGCGCTCGCGCAGCAAGGCTTCTTCCAGCACCCGCGATTGGGCATTGGAACGGTACAGAATCGCAATATCGCTACGGGCAAGCCCGGTTTTCAGCGCACTTTCAATGGTTTCCACCACGTAGCGCGCTTCATCGTGCTCGTTGAACGCGGCATACAGGTTGATCGCCTCGCCTTCGCCGCCGTCGGTCCACAGCTCTTTGCCCAGGCGCCCGGTGTTGTTGGCGATCAAGGCGTTGGCGGCCTTGAGGATGCCGGCGGTGGAGCGGTAGTTCTGCTCCAGGCGGATGGTGACCGCGTCCGGGAAATCCTCGGAATACTGGTAGATGTTCTCGATTTTCGCGCCACGCCAGCCGTAGATCGACTGGTCGTCGTCGCCCACCACCATCAGGCTGTCGCCGCCCTTGGCCAGCAGGCGCAACCAGGCGTACTGCACGGCGTTGGTGTCCTGGAACTCGTCCACCAGAATGTGACGGAAGCGTTTCTGGTAATGGGCCAGCAAACCCGGATTGTCGCGCCACAGGTCGAGGGCGCGCAGCAGCAGCTCGGAGAAGTCGATGACGCCGGCGCGGGCGCAGGCGGCCTCGTAGGCTTCATAAATGCTGCGCATGGTGGCCAGGAACAAATCGCCGCTGGCCTGGATGTGCTGCGGGCGCAGGCCTTCGTCTTTCTGGCCGTTGATAAACCACTGGGCCTGGCGTGCCGGCCAGCGCTGCTCGTCGAGACCCAGCTCGCGGATCACGCGCTTGACCAGGCGTTGCTGGTCATCGCTGTCGAGGATCTGGAAGGTCTGGGCCAGGCCCGCTTCCTGCCAGTGTGCCCGCAACAGACGGTGCGCCAGGCCGTGGAAGGTGCCCACCCACATGCCGGCCGGGCTGATGCCCATCAACTGCTCAATGCGATGGCGCATCTCGGCAGCGGCCTTGTTGGTGAAGGTCACCGACAGGATGGAATGCGGGGACGCGTTCTCGACCTGGATCAACCAGGCGATACGGTGCACCAGCACTCGGGTTTTACCGGAGCCAGCACCGGCCAGGACCAACTGACGGCCAACGGGGGCCGCTACGGCCTGGCGTTGGGCATCGTTGAGGGAGTTCAGCAAAAGAGAGAGATCATCGCGCATCGACGCATTCTATGGGCCTAAGGGGGCTCGGGCAAATCCCAATGCCGGGTGGTCGATGCAAAACCTCCCGCGTGATCTCGCAGGGGCAAACATTCCGGCAAGGCTGATGACCGGTAAGTCATGGGCCACAGCCCGCGCAGTGCCTCGCCCGAGGGGTCTGGCACCAAGGTTTGCGGCTGATCACAGGATGATTTTTATGATCTGGAGCAGTTTGGCCGAAGCGCTTGCTTGTGTATGCTCCGTCGACGTTTCGGGCTCACCATTATAAGAACACTGCCTATGACTCTCAGTACCGACCTGCTTGGCCCATCGGCGGCGCCCGCGCAGGTTATCCGTAAACATTACGCCACCGAGATGGCGGTCGAGCGCACACGCCTGCTCTATCAGGGCTCGTTGCTGCCCACCTTATTAATGCTGGTCAACGGCCTTGTCTGCGCCTGGCTGCTGTGGAACCCCAAGCAATACCTGCTCGACAGCATCTGGCTGGTGTGGCTGCTGGCCCTGGTGGCCATGCGCGTGATCCAGGTGGCGGCCTTTGATTCGGCCATGCCCAGCCGCCAGGCCCAACCGATCTGGCGGCGCATGTTCATGCTTGGCTCGGCGGTCAGTGGCCTGACCCTGGCCACCGCGGCCATTGCCCTGGTGCCGGTGGACAGCTTTATCCAACAGGCCTGGGTGTTCGGCCTGATCGGGGCGGCGACGCTGTCAGCCAGTGTCGCCTACGCCGTGAGCCTGCCGGCGTTCCTGTCCTTTGCCTTGCCGTGCCTGGTGCCGGCCATTGCCTATCTGTTCTGGAATGGGGCGCCGCAGCAACAGGGTTGGGGTGTGCTCGGCCTGATCCTGCTGGCCTCCCTGAGCGTGGTGGCGTGGCAGGTCAACCGCCTGATCCAGCGCGGGCTGTTGCGGCGCTTCCAGAACCAGGCATTGATCGAGCATCTGCAGCAGGCACAGCAGCGCAGCGAGCAACTGAATCAGGATCTGGTGCGCGAAGTCGAGCAGCGGCGTCAGGTCGAGCAGGAGTTGCGTGAGGCGCAAATCGGCCTGCAGGACCGCGTGGCGCAACGCAGCCAGGAACTGGACGCCGCCAGCCTGGCCCTGAATAAAAGCGAGGCGCGCCTGGCCATGGCCCTGCAAGCCAGTGAGCTGGGCCTGTGGGACTGGAACCTGCAAACCGATGAGGTTCACCACACCCAGCTCAAAGAGCTGTTCGGCCTTGAGCCCGAGTACGTCACGGCCATGCTCGGCCACCTCAAGCCGCGCCTGCATCCCGACGACCTGCCGCTGCTCAAGCGGGCACTGGTGGAGCACCTCAAGGGGCGCACTGAGGATTACCAGGTGGAATACCGCGTGCGCCATGGGGATGGCCACTGGGTGTGGATCGAAGACCGCGGTCGCGCCGTGGAGCGTGCACCCAGTGGGCGAGTGATTCGAATGCTCGGCACCCGCCGCGACATCAGCGCCGGCAAAGCCCTGGAGGAGCAACAGCGACTGGCCTCGACCGTGTTCGAGGCGGCCAGCGAAGGCATTGTGATCCTTGATCCGGACTACAAATTAATCGCCGTCAATCAGGCTTTCAGCCGTGTCACTGGCTTTGAGATCGATGACATGCTCGGTCGCAACGTCGTCGAGCTGCCCAGCAGTCGTGATGCGCGGCGCCACTTCCCGGTGATCCGCCAAGCGCTACTCACGCATGGGACCTGGCAGGGCGAATTGGTAGAAACGCGTAAGAATGGTGAACTGTACCCGCAATGGCTGCAACTGAACGTAGTGCGCGATGTTCGGGGAAAGGTCAGCCATATCGTGGGCTTCTTCGCCGATCTGTCAGCGCGGCGCGAATCCGAGGAGCGCATGCGCTACCTCACCCACTACGATGAGTTGACCGGCCTGGCCAACCGCTCGCTGTTCCGCGAACGGCTGCGCGAGGCCCATCAGCGTGTACGCCAGGGCGGGCGCAGCCTGGCGTTGCTGCATATCAACCTCGACCGCTTCAAGTTGCTCAATGACAGCCTGGGCCATGAAGTGGCCGACCAGTTGCTGCAAAAGATGGCCCGTCGGTTGATCAATGCCTTGCCCGAGGCCGACACCATCGCGCGTTTGTCCGGCGATGAGTTCGCCGTGCTGTTCGACGCCTACGGCAACCTGTCGAGCCTGGCACGGGTGGCCACGCGGCTGCTGGCCAAGCTGCGGGTGCCGGTGACGGTAGAAGGGCATGAGTTGGTGGTGAGTGCGTCGATGGGGATCAGCCTGTTGCCGGATAACGCGCGGGAAATTTCTGCGCTGGTCAGTCAATCGAACATGGCCATGCAGCACGCCAAGCACCTGGGCGGCAATAACTTCCAGTTCTACACCGACAGCCTGCAAGCCAGCACCCTGGAGCGTTTGCAGCTGGAAAACCATCTGCGCAAAGCCATCGATGAGCGCCAGCTCACGGTGTTCTACCAACCGAAACTGTGCCTGGCCACCGGCAAGCTTAACGCTGCCGAAGCGCTGATCCGCTGGGAGCACCCGCAATGGGGCATGGTGCCACCAGGCGACTTTATCGGCCTGGCCGAAGAAACGGGCCTGATCGTACCGCTGGGCGAATTCGTGCTGCGCCAGGCGTGCTGGCAGGCCTGTGAGTGGCAGCGCCAGGGGCTGGCACCGATCCGCGTGTCGGTGAATCTCTCGGTGCACCAGTTGCGCCAGGGCAAGCTGGTCAGCCTGGTGCGCCAGGTATTGGAAGAGACCGGCCTGGACCCGCAATACCTCGAACTGGAACTGACCGAGAGCCAGTTGCTCGACAGTGTTGAACACATCATTGCGACCTTCCAGCAACTGCGCGACCTGGGCGTGAAGCTGGCGATCGACGACTTTGGCACCGGCTATTCATCCCTCAGTTACCTCAAGCGTATCCCAGTGGACTACGTGAAGATCGACCAGACCTTTATCCGCGGCCTCGGTCAGGGACGGGAAGACGCCGCCATTACCCGAGCGATCATTGCGATGGCTCACGGTCTGGCGCTCAAGGTGGTGGCCGAAGGTGTGGAAGATCAGCAGCAGCTGGATTTCCTGCGTACAGAACGATGCGATGAGGTGCAGGGCTACCTGATCAGTCGGCCGATGGAGGCCGAAGGGCTGGCAGATTTGTTACGCAACAATGCAGATTTTCCCTGAAGACAGTCCGCACGCCCATATGGCTACAAGGCAGCTGCCCGCTGATTCAAAGGGCATCAGGGCGATTTAGTGATGCATCGGGCGGGCAAAACGGCAATTCTTGTAGTATAACTACAAGCTTGCTACATCCCTGGCCCTGCCAATAACAAGAGTCCTGCCCTTTGAACCTGTTGCAACATATCGCCCAGTCGCGCCACCTGTTACGCAAATCGGAACTCAAGGTTGCCGATCACGTGCTGCTTGACCCTGCGGCCGTGATGCACAGTTCCATGGCCGACCTTGCCCACAGCGTGGGCATCAGCGAGCCGACCATCGTGCGCTTCTGCCGCGCCATCGGTTGCTCCGGGTTCCAGGACTTGAAGCTCAAGCTGGCCCAGAGCCTGGCCGCCGGCGCGAGCTTCGGCCAGTTTGCGATTCACGAAGACGATTCCGTCGCCGACTACAGCCTGAAAATCTTCGACACCACCCTGCACACGCTCATGGAGGTGCGCGAGAAGCTTGACCCGGTGGAGCTGCAAAAGGCCGTGACTGCCATGTCCCAGGCCCAGCGTGTCGAGTTCTACGGGTTCGGTGCTTCCGGTGCCGTGGCGGCCGATGCCCAGCACAAGTTCTTCCGCCTGCTGCTCACCGCCGCGGCCTACAGCGACCCGCACATGCAGGCGATGTCGGCGGTGACCTTGAAGCCGACCGACGTGGCGATCTGCATTTCCCAGTCGGGCCGCTCCAAAGACCTGCTGATCACGGCCAACCTGGTGCGTGAAAGCGGCGCGACATTGATTACCTTGTGCCCGAGCCAGACGCCGTTGGCGGAGCTGTCCACGGTCAACCTGGCGATCGATGTGCACGAAGACACCGAGATCTACACCCCGCTGACGTCGCGTATCGCGCACCTGGTGGTGATCGACGTGCTGGCGATGGGCGTGGCCATGGCGCGGGGCCCGAGCCTGGTCAACCACCTCAAGAGCGTCAAGCGCAGCTTGCGCAGCCTGCGGTTGTCGCCCAAGTCCGTCAAAGCCCTCGACGACTGATCCAGGGCCATACACGCTCAAAATGTGGGAGGGGGCTTGCTCCCGATAGCAGTGGGTCAGTCAAAGAGAAATCGGCTGATGTACCGTAATCGGGAGCAAGCCTCCTCCCACATTTGGTTTGTCTACCTATCCGGAAGATTCATCGTCCTGTAACCCCCGCGCCGTTAAACCGTCATCGCTACAACCCATCCTGTACTCCCCGTACTCGCATTGGGAGACTCCAAATGGCCCGGCCCTACGAAGACAGCAACAGCTCCGTCAAGACCCGTCGTCAACAGGAAGACCAGCGCCGCATGGCGTTCCGTCGCGCAATCGAAGACCGCTGCGACCAGCGCCAGCTGCAGCAGAGCATCAGTGACTACCCGGAACTCCACTGGCAGGCACCCGCGGCTGCCCAGCGAAACGTTCAGCCAACGCGCTGATCTGCACCCGTTCGCTGCGGATAAAGCCCAGGAACGCATGGGCCACCGGTGACAGGCGCTTGGCCTTGGCCTGTACCAGGCACCAGCTGCGGTACAGCGGCAGTTCTTCCACCGGCAGCTCCTTGAGCCCGCCGGTGGCCAGTTCCATATTGACCGCATGGCGCGTCAGCAAGGCCACGCCCAGCCCGGCGCATACGCATTCACGTTGCGCCTCGGCCGAGGCCACTTCCACCGTCTGGGTGAAGTGCACGCGTTTCTCCTTGAAATACTCCTCGCAGGCCAGTCGCGTGCCGGAGCCCGGTTCGCGCAGCAACAGCGTGTAGGGTTCCAGGTCCTGCAAACGCAACGGCCCTTGCAGGCTCAAAGGATGATCGGGTGGCGCCACGGCCACGATCGGGTTGTTGAGGAACGGCAGGAATTCCAGGCCCATGTCCTGGGGCACCATGGACATGATCACCAGGTCGTCACGGTTGTCGGAGAGGCGGCGGATCACCTGGGCGCGGTTGACCACCGTCAAGTGCAGTTGCACCTCGGGATGCTGGCGTTTGAACGCGGCAAACAGGTGCGGCACGAAGTACTTGGCGCTGGATTCAATCGCGAGCTTCAGCTGGCCCTGCAACGAACCCTGCATGTCCGACAACTGCATATCGAGGTTTTCCAGGCGCCCGAAAATATCCCGGCTGGCCCGTTGCAGGGCTTCGGCAGCCTCGGTCATGTAGAGCTTTTTGCCGACATAATCGAACAGCGGCTGGCCGACCAGCTCTTCAAGCTGGCGAATTTGCAGGCTCACGGCCGGTTGGGTGAGAGACATTTCCTCGGCCGCGCGGCTGTAAGAGCGTAAATCGCACACTTCATTGAAGATCTGCAATTGACGTAATGTCATACGCATCAATGACTTACGCATTAATCAAATCCTCTCGCTCCAGGTCGACCGGCCAACTATAAGTCTTTACTTATGAGCGACCCAATAATTATTGATTTTTGTTAATCCCTCCACGGGCTTAGTGTGTGGCTGCGACTGGCTTGAAACATTTAGTCACGCGCCGACCCGGCTCCAGCGGGTCGAAGAACGCAGCAATCGGCTCAAGGGAATTTCCAAGTGATAAAAAAGATCCTGATCGCCAACCGTGGTGAAATTGCCGTACGAATCGTGCGTGCCTGCGCCGAGATGGGCATTCGCTCGGTCGCGGTTTACTCGGACGCCGACCGCCATGCGTTGCACGTCAAGCGTGCCGACGAAGCCCACAGCATTGGCGCCGAGCCGCTGGCCGGCTACCTGAACCCGCGCAAGCTGGTGAACCTGGCGGTGGAAACCGGTTGCGATGCGCTGCACCCCGGCTACGGCTTCCTGTCGGAAAACGCCGAGCTGGCAGACATCTGCGCCGAACGTGGAATCAAATTCATCGGCCCTTCGGCTGAAGTGATTCGCCGCATGGGCGACAAGACCGAAGCCCGCCGCAGCATGATCAAGGCCGGTGTGCCGGTCACGCCCGGCACCGAAGGCAACGTCGCCGACATCGCCGAGGCCCTGACCGAAGGCGACCGCATTGGTTACCCGGTGATGCTCAAGGCCACCTCCGGTGGTGGCGGTCGCGGTATCCGCCGTTGCAACAGCCGCGAAGAACTCGAGCAAGCCTTCCCTCGCGTGATCTCCGAAGCCACCAAGGCGTTCGGTTCGGCGGAAGTGTTCCTGGAAAAATGCATCGTCAATCCCAAGCACATCGAGGCGCAGATCCTCGGTGACAGCTTCGGCAACGTGGTGCATCTGTTCGAGCGCGACTGTTCGATCCAGCGCCGTAACCAGAAGCTCATCGAAATCGCCCCGAGCCCGCAGCTCACCCCGGAACAGCGCGCCTACATCGGCGACCTTTCGGTGCGTGCGGCCAAGGCCGTGGGCTACGAGAACGCCGGCACCGTGGAGTTCCTGCTCGCCGAGGGCGAGGTGTACTTCATGGAGATGAACACCCGGGTGCAGGTGGAGCACACCATCACCGAAGAAATCACCGGGATCGACATTGTCCGCGAGCAGATCCGCATCGCCTCGGGCCTGCCGTTGTCGGTGAAACAGGAAGACATCCAGCACCGTGGTTTTGCGTTGCAGTTCCGCATCAACGCCGAAGACCCGAAGAACAACTTCCTCCCCAGTTTCGGCAAGATCACTCGCTACTACGCGCCCGGCGGCCCCGGCGTGCGCACCGACACGGCGATCTACACCGGCTACACCATCCCGCCGTTCTACGACTCCATGTGCCTGAAGCTGGTGGTCTGGGCGTTGACCTGGGAAGAGGCCATGGACCGCGGCCTGCGCGCCCTGGACGACATGCGCCTGCAAGGCGTGAAGACCACGGCCGCCTACTACCAGGAAATCCTGCGTAACCCGGAATTCCGCAGCGGCCAGTTCAACACCAGTTTTGTGGAAAGCCACCCTGAGCTGACCAACTACTCGATCAAGCGCAAACCCGAAGAGCTGGCCCTGGCCATCGCCGCCGCCATCGCCGCCCACGCAGGCCTGTGAGGAACATTCCAATGACTAAAAAAATCTTCGTAACCGACACCATCCTGCGCGACGCCCACCAATCGTTGCTGGCGACCCGCATGCGCACCGACGACATGCTGCCGATCTGCGACAAGCTCGACAAAGTCGGCTACTGGTCCCTGGAAGTCTGGGGCGGCGCGACCTTCGACGCCTGCGTACGCTTCCTCAAGGAAGACCCGTGGGAGCGCCTGCGCAAACTGCGTGCCGCGTTGCCTAACACGCGCCTGCAAATGCTCCTGCGCGGCCAGAACCTGCTGGGCTACCGCCATTACAGCGACGATGTGGTCAAGGCCTTCGTGGCCAAGGCTGCCGTCAACGGTATCGACGTATTCCGCATCTTCGACGCCATGAACGACGTGCGTAACCTGCGCGTGGCCATCGAAGCGGTCAAAGCCGCCGGCAAGCATGCCCAGGGCACCATCGCCTACACCACCAGCCCGGTGCACACTGTCGAGGCCTTCGTGGCCCAGGCCAAGCAGCTGGAATCCATGGGGTGCGACTCGATCGCGATCAAGGACATGGCCGGCCTGCTGACCCCGTACGCCACCGGTGAACTGGTCAAGGCGCTGAAAGCCGAGCAGAGCCTGCCGATCTTTATCCACTCCCACGACACCGCCGGCTTGGCCGCGATGTGCCAACTCAAGGCGATCGAAAACGGTGCCGACCATATCGACACCGCGATCTCCAGCTTCGCCTGGGGCACCAGCCACCCGGGCACCGAGTCGATGGTCGCCGCCCTTAAAGGAAGCGAATTCGATACCGGCCTGGACCTGGAACTGCTGCAAGAGATCGGCCTGTACTTCTATGCCGTGCGCAAGAAGTACCACCAGTTCGAAAGCGAATTCACCGCCGTCGACACCCGTGTGCAAGTCAACCAGGTGCCGGGCGGGATGATTTCCAACCTGGCCAACCAGTTGAAAGAGCAGGGCGCTCTGAACCGCATGAGCGAAGTGCTGGCTGAAATTCCACGGGTGCGTGAAGACCTCGGCTTCCCGCCGCTGGTGACCCCGACTTCGCAGATCGTCGGCACCCAGGCGTTCTTCAACGTGCTGGCCGGTGAGCGCTACAAGACCATCACCAACGAAGTGAAGCTGTACCTGCAAGGCGGCTACGGCAAGGCGCCGGGCACAGTGAACGAGAAGCTGCGTCGCCAGGCCATCGGCAGCGAAGACGTGATCGATGTGCGCCCGGCCGATCTGCTCAAGCCGGAAATGACCAAGCTGCGCGGCGAAATCGGCGCCTTGGCCAAGTCCGAAGAAGACGTGCTGACCTACGCCATGTTCCCGGACATCGGGCGCAAGTTCCTCGAGGAACGCGACGCCGGCACCCTGACACCTGAGGTACTGCTGCCTATCCCTGAAGCCGGCGGTGTGGCCCGTGCCGGTGGTGAAGGCGTGCCGACCGAGTTCGTCATCGACGTGCACGGCGAAAGCTACCGCGTGGACATCACCGGTGTCGGTGTGAAAGCCGAAGGCAAGCGCCATTTCTACCTGTCCATCGACGGCATGCCGGAAGAAGTGGTGTTCGAACCGCTCAACGAATTCGTCGGCGGCGGCAGCAGCAAGCGCAAGCAGGCCAGCGAGCCGGGGCATGTCAGCACGGCGATGCCGGGCAATATCGTCGATGTGCTGGTCAAGGAAGGCGACGTGGTCAAGGCCGGTCAGGCCGTGCTGATCACCGAAGCGATGAAAATGGAAACCGAAGTTCAGGCTGCGATTGCCGGCAAGGTGACCGCCGTTCATGTGGCCAAGGGCGACCGGGTGAACCCTGGCGAAATCCTGATTGAAATCGAAGGCTGATCCAGCCTTCGACACGACCGTTTAATCCTCGGGGGGGCAGGTGCTCCCCTTTTTTTTGCCTGATGATCAGGCTACCTCATGGCTCAGAACGCTATCGCCCACTGGCCCATCACCCCTTGATTGCGGCTGTGGCTACCGAACTCGGCGGAATAGGTCAGGCCCACGCTGTGTGTGTCCGACAGCGCCATGTCCAGGCCGGTACGCAGCGCCAGGCTGTTACGGTCCAGTGAGGTGCCGCCGATGGTGAACGAGCTGTCGAAGTCCTCGCGTTTTTCCCAGGCGAAGGACTGGCGCACCCGGCTGCCGATGTCGCCATACAGATGTTTCCAGCTGGTGCTCAGGTGCGGTTTGAGCGTCATTTGGTTGCCCAATGCAAAGTCGCGGGTCAAACGCAGGCCGAAGGTACTGCTGAGGTTTTGCTGGGTCTGTGCACCGACATCCAGTGCGCTATAGCCACCTTTCTCCACAAAGCGGTCGCGCTGATAACGCTGGAAACCCAGTGCGGCAAAGGGCTCGGCGCGTAAGCCACCGGTGTGGAACTGATAGCCCAGTTCGGCGAAGGCATTTTGGCTGCGCGCTGTGTACTTGCCCGTGAGGTGTTCGCGGTCATTGATGAAGTCGAAATCGACATTGCGTTGATTCTGCCCGCTATGCCTGCTGTAGAGCGCGCCCAGGCGCAGTGCCAGCGGCCCGTCCTGGCGCACCGCATAAGCGCCCAGATGCCAGCTGTCCAGTTCGCCTTTGAAACGTTTGGCGCTCAGGTCACTGCCCGACTTGCCGCCCACCACGCCGAGTCGCCATGCGTTGTCGGCCGACCAGTCGGCGCCCAGCAGCAAGCCTTGGCTGCGTTGCTTCAACCCAACGCTTGCGTGTTGAGCATCCAGCGTACCGGCGCCGCCCCAGGCTTTGAGCCATACACGGCTGCCCTCGTCGGTGTCGTTATTCAACTGACGTACTGCGGACAGCAGGCTGGCGTTCAATTGTTTCATGCTGTTTTGGGTGGCACTGCCCAGGTTGGCGTTCTGGCTACCCGCCAATTGTTCCAGCACCGCACCCAATCGCCCTGGCTCCAGGCTGCCCAGGTACTCGCCGTATTGCTCAAGTCGGTATTTTTCCCACTCGTTCAGTTCGTCCGACGCCAGCAGGTCATCCACCGCGGCGTCGAGCACACGGGCGACGCTCAGGCCATTGCGGCTGGTGGCATGGTCAGCGAAGTAGAAGTTATCGGGCGCGGGCAGGGCCGGTTCATAAGGGCTTTTCTCGCTGTGCTCCGCGAGCGGATCGAACCATTCGCTGTCTGGCTCCATGTCGCCCCGTGCCTGTGCGTATTGAGCGCAGGTGGCCCCCAGCGCGAGGGTGATGGCGAGTACGAGTTGTTTCTGAATGAGCGGCATGTAAACCCACCTCTTGATGTATGAGGCGGGGAATTTAGCGGGGCACTCGGGGGATAACTGTCAGGCCAGGCAGTGCTCGTTTGCGGGAGATGTCTCTAGCCTGATGCGGAAAAGAATGCCACAGGATTGGCGCACTAAGGTGGCGGTCGATTGTTACTTGACTGACCTCACCCTCGTTTTACATACCCTTTGCCAAAATGGCGTTCCATCCGCGCCTGGATCAGTTCCAGCCCGAGGGACATGACCCAATAGATGATTGCCGCGGTGCTCAGCATCTCGATGTAGCGATAACTGGAGCGCCCGTAGGATTGCGCCAGGAACATCACTTCCCACACGCCCATCACCGAGATCAGCGACGAGTCCTTGAGCATGGAGATGAACTGGTTGGTCGCCGGCGGGACGATGGTGCGCATGGCCTGGGGCAGGGTGACGTGCCAGAAGATCGTACTGTCGCGCATGCCCAGAGCCAATGCGGCTTCCCGTTGCCCATGAGGGACGCCCAGGATGCCGGCGCGGAAGATTTCGCTCAGGTACGCGCCGTAGTTCAGCGACAGCGCGATGATCCCCGCGACGATGGCGCCCGGCACCAGCCCCAGCTGCGGCAGGCCCAGATAGATCAGCAGGATCTGGATCAGCAACGGCGTGCCACGGAAAAACGACGCGTAGAAGCTGGCGATACCAAAGGCCACGGCACTTTTGGACAGGCGCCCGAGCGCGGTGATAAAGCCCAGCACCGACGAGGCGGCAATCGCACACAGGCACAGGAACAGCGTCAGCGCTGCGCCTTGCAGGAAGCCATTGGGTGCCAGGTGCAGGCCGACCAGGTTGGGCAGCTTCTCGAGAATGATCGAGAACTTCAGGTCAAAGCTCAGGAAGAAACTGGCAAACAGGGCGAACAGCGCCGCCCAGGTCAGGTAAAGCCGCGTGCGAAAGCCCAGCAGGGCGCGCGCAGGTTTTGGGGGAACACTCATTGGCTGATATCGGCACCGATCCATTTTTGCGACAGTTTGCTCAGGGTGCCGTCCTGTTTCAACTGGGCAAATACCTCACGCACCTTGGCGTCCCACTGGGCGTCGCCTTTTTCGATGGCCACCGAGTTGGGTTCGGCATACAGCGCTGCGCCGGCGAGTTTGAAGCGTTTGTCCTGGTCCAGGCGCGGTTGGGCAGTGACCAGGTTGGTCAGGATCGCATCCAGGCGCACACCCGCGCCCAGGCCGAGGTCCTGGAAGGCGACGTTATCGGTGTCGTACGGGGCGATCTGTACGTTCTCGAACGGGTACTGCAACTGGGTGTCCTCGGCGCCTTCGATCACCAGGTTCTTGTTCAGGTAGCTCTCGTAGCTGGAGGCGCTGGTGAGGCCGACTTTCTTGCCGCTCAGGTCCTTGGCTCCGTGGATGCTGTCATCCTTGGCATTGACCACGATCACGGCAGGGGAGGCGTAATACTCCACCGGGAAGTCGAAGACTTCGGCGCGGGCCTTGCTCGGGGTCATGGAGCAGATGCAGATGTCATAGCGCCCGCTCCAGCGGCCGGCGGCGATCACGTCCCAAGACGGCGTTTCCAGGCGCAGTTTCACACCGAGCTTTTGCGCGACGGCCTTGGCCACATCGACGTCGAAGCCGTCGAGTTGGTTTTGGTCGTTGAGGAACGAGAACGGCGGGTAGCTTTCCATCAGCACGCCCACCAGTTCCTTTTTCTTCTCAACCCGGTCAAGGGTCGCGCCGCCAAAGGCTTGGGTGGAGACAGCCAGTATCGTCAGGCCCAAGGCCAATAGCGGTTTAAGTTTCAAAACGGGCACCTGAATAAAAAAGAGTTGTTATGAACCGAATTGAACGTATTAAATAGTTATAAGAACGACTCTCATAGTGAGTTATTTTCATAAGCTTATGAGTAAAAAGCATATGGCCGCAGGGAACACAGTAATTCTGGACGGCGGCATGGGCCGTGAACTGCAACGCCGCGGTGCGCCGTTCCGGCAGCCGGAGTGGTCGGCGCTGGCGTTGAGCGAAGCGCCACAGGCGGTGGAGGCCGTGCATGCGGCCTATATCGACAGTGGCGCCAACGTGATTACCAGCAACAGCTATGCGGTGGTGCCGTTCCATATAGGCGAGGCGCGCTTTGCTGCCGAAGGCCAGGCCCTGGCGGCGCTGGCGGGTGAATTGGCCAGACGGGCGGTGCAGGCTTCGGGCAAGGCCGTGCGTGTGGCCGGCTCGTTGCCGCCGTTGTTTGGTTCGTATCGGCCTGATCTGTTCGAGCCGCAGCGCGTGTCTGAGTTGCTGACGCCACTGGTGCAGGGCCTGGCACCCCATGTCGACCTGTGGCTGGCGGAGACCCAGAGCTCAATCGTTGAAGCGCGGGCGATTCATGCGGGCCTGCCGAAGGATGGCAAGCCGTTCTGGCTGTCGTTTACCTTGAAGGACGAAGACACCGACGAAGTACCGCGCCTGCGCTCCGGCGAACCGGTGGCGGACGCGGCCGAAGCGGCGGCGCAGTTGGGTGTGCAAGTGTTGCTGTTCAATTGCAGCCAGCCGGAAGTGATCGGCGCGGCGATCGATGCCGCGCGCCAGACCTTCGAGCGGTTGGGCGTGGCGATTCGGATCGGCGCCTATGCCAATGCCTTCCCGCCCCAGCCCAAGGAAGCCACGGCCAATGATGGCCTGGACCCCTTGCGCGAGGATCTCGACCCACCGGGCTACCTGCAGTGGGCTGCGGACTGGAAAACGCGCGGTGCCAGCCACTTGGGCGGGTGCTGCGGGATCGGGCCGGAGCACATTGCGGTGCTGGCCCAGAAGCTGGACTAAGCCTTAAAGCGCCTGGCGGCGACACTCCGCCAGGCCCTTCAACTGCCCGGAACCTGCCTGGTTCGCCTCCGACAACCACGCCTCAAACCCCGCGCCCACCGTCGGCCATTCCGAATCCAGGATCGAATACCACGCCGTATCGCGGTTCTGCCCCTTCACCACCATATGCTGGCGGAACACCCCCTCAAAACTGAACCCCAACCGCTCCGCCGCATATTTGGAGCGGGCGTTGCCGTTGTTGCACTTCCACTCCAGGCGGCGGTAGCCCTGTTCGAACGCGTATTTGGCCAAGAGATACACCGCCTCGGTGCTTTTGGGTGAGCGCTGCATCGGCGCGCCGAAGGTGACATGCCCGATTTCGATACGGCCCTGGGCCGGGACGATGGACATCAGGCTGAGGATGCCCTGCACCTGGCCGGACGCACGGTCGACCACGCTGAAGAAATACGGGTCGCTGTTCGCCGCATGGTTGTTCAACCACGCATCAAACGCGGCGCGTTCGGCAAACGGGCCGTAAGGCAGGTAATCCCACAACTTGGGGTCGGCACCGGGGCCTTCGAGGGCTTGCCACAATTGATCGGCGTGGCGGGCCGGGTCGAGTTTTTCCAGGCGGATAAAGCGCCCTTCGAGCAGTTGCGCGGTGGGCGCCGGGACGCCTTTCCAGTCGGCGAGGGAAGTGGACATGCTGCGCTCCTTAAAGACCTTTGCGAAATTGAATGAAGCCAGGGCGTTCGGCGATGCGCTCGTAGAGCCGGATTGCGGTGGCGTTGGTCTCGTGGGTCAGCCAGTGCACCTTGCAACAGCCGTCGGCCTTGGCAGTGGCGTAGACGAACTCGATCAGTTTACGGCCGACACCAGTGCCGCGCTGGGCCGGGTCCACCAGCAGGTCCTGCAGGTAGCAGGAGTTTTCGATGCTCCAGTTGGAGCGATGGTAGATGAAGTTGACCATGCCCACCGCCTTGCCATCCTGCCAGGCCAGCGCGGAGTGGGTCGGCTCACGGGGATCGATCAGGCGCTGCCAGGTGCTGTGGCTGACGGCGTCCGGCAGTTCGGTGTTGTAGAACGTCAAGTACGCCTGCCACAGCGGCAGCCAGGCGGCGTGGTCGGTTGCGGTGACCTGGCGGATCTCGATCTGGCTCATTCTGAAACTCCTTGGGGAATAAAGCGCGCGAGGGTCTGGTCGCGTATATCGGCGCTGGCGGCCAGGCCGTCGCGCACGCCGGCGATGTCCGCCGCGCTGCGGTTCTGGCTGAGTTTGCGTTTGCCGATCAGACGCTCGATCGGCAGGCTGAAGCCGACAATGGCCTTGAGCATGCCGTCAATGTAATCAGCCGGGGCGTCGCTGACCTTCCATGGCTGGGCGCGGTTGCCCTCGTGGCGGTCGGTGAGGGCGCTGACCACGCCGAGCAGGCGATCGGCATCGGTAAACACCTCGGCCTTGCCATAGGCATGCACCGCGATGTAATTCCAGGTGGGCACCACTTTGCCGTGCTCAGCCTTGGCCGGGTAAAACCCTGGGCTGACGTAGGCCTCGGCGCCGGCAAAGATCACCAAAGCTTCGCTGCCGTCTTGCAGGTCTTGCCACTGCCGATTGGCCTTGGCCAGGTGCCCGTACAGCGTGCCGTTGGGGCCTTCATCCGGGTTGAGCAGCAGCGGCAAGTGGCTGGCCTGCAGGCCTTGCTCGCCAAAGGTGACCAACTGCGCCAGGCGTGTGTGCTGGATCAGTTGCTGTATTTCGGGCAAGTCGTCGAGGGCAAAGGCGCGTGGTGTGTACATGAATATTTTCCTTGGCGAATGCCTGCATCCTAGGCAGGCTAATGGTTCGTTGTAAGAGCCATCTTCGGCCAATTTCATAGGTCCAATATGATGTCGCCCATTTCGCCGCCGCTGTCCTTCAACCCTGCCGGTATCGAGCTGGATCGACGCCAAGGCTTGACGCGCCAGCTTTATGAAGCCCTGCGTCAGCGCGTGTTGGATGGGCGCCTGGCCAGCGGTACGCGCCTGCCCGCCAGCCGCGACCTGGCCGCTGCGCTGTTGATTTCCCGCAACAGCGTCGTGCGCGCCTACGATCAGTTGTACGCCGAGGGGTTTGTCGAAGGCCGTGTGGGTGATGGCACCTATGTCGCCCAGTTGCCCACGGCAAAAAAACTATCCACAAAAGTATCCACAGGCTTATCAACAAGCTTATCCCCAGCCTTATCCACAAAATGGCTGGATTTGCCGCACGATCTCGACGGCGAAGTTATCCACAGGCCGGCCTTGGGGCGCGTGCACAGTCACCATTTGCCACAGCCGCCGGCGGGGCCGCCCAAGGCATTTCGCGTGGGCGTGCCAGCCTTCGATCTATTCCCGTTCGAGGTCTGGGCCAAGCTCAACGGGGCGTTCTGGCGCAAGCCGGACCTGGCGCAGCTGTGCTATGGCGACCCGGCGGGTGACAGCCGCCTGCGCGGCTTGATCGCCGCTTACCTGCGCAGCTCACGGGGCATGCAATGTACGGCTGAGCAAATAGTGATCACCAGCGGTGCACAACAGGCAATCAGTCTTTGTGCACAGCTGCTGGTGGAGCCAGGTGACGGGGTGGCGGTGGAAAACCCGGGCTATCGGGCCGCCGGGCACGCGTTCGCACTGGCCGGTGCCAATCTGCAGGGCGTGCCTGTGGACAGCGACGGCATCGATTGCCAGGTCCTGAATACCTTGGGTGATTGCCGCCTGGCCTATGTCACGCCCTCCCACCAATACCCGCTGGGCGTGGTGATGAGCCTGGCGCGGCGCCTGGAGTTGCTGGCCTGGGCCGAGCGCACCGGCGGTTGGATCGTGGAGGACGACTATGACGGCGAATACCGCTACAGCGGCGCACCCCTGGCGCCCCTGGCCGCGCTCGACCGCAGCGGCCGTGTGCTGTACGTCGGCACCTTCGGCAAGGTCGCATTCCCGGCCTTGCGCCTGGGCTATCTGGTGTTGCCGCCAGGCCTGGTCGATGCCTTCTCACGGCGCCGTGCGGTTGATATGCGCCACTCGGAAGTCAGTACCCAGGCGGTGATGGCCGAGTTTATGGCGGCCGGACACTTCCAGCGGCATATCCGCCGGATGCGGCGCGCGGCATTGAGCCGGCGCAATGCCTTGCTCGCCGGGTGGCCGCGCGGTCTGCCGGGGGTGGGCGAGTTGCCCGTTATCGCCGCAGGGCTGCACATGACCGTGCGCGTGGACAGCCTGGCCCGCGAGCAACAGCTGCTTGAGCAGGCCCGTGCCGTGGGCGTCGAAGTCAATGGTTTAAGCAGTTACTGGCTGGCGCACCCCAGCACTCCAGTAGACCAGCGTGCCGGCCTGGTGCTGGGGTTTGCCGCCGTACCCGAGGCGGCCGTTGCCGAGGCCCTGGCAACGTTGCGCAGGGCCTGGCAGCACGATTGACGGTCAGGCCTGGAAAAACAACGAACGGGCCAGGGTCGGGCTGATTTCACTGCGATAAATCGCGATCTGGTCACGGTCGCTCAAGCCCGTGCGGTGCACAGCGCCCCCCAGCTTCTGCTGGTCGCGGGTCTTGAGGTGGCCGGCGGTGTAGTGCTCCAGCGCCGCCTGGGGAGACTCATAGTGAAAGTGCGCATACCAGAGCACCGCATGGGTCTGGTGGTCACGCACCTCGTATTCGTCCAGGTAGTTTTTGCCGGGGCCCTTGAGCCGCCGCCGCGTGACCACTTTGGCGATTTTCACCAGGCCTTGGCTGTGCAGCCACTCCACCCGTGCCGCCGTGGGTGGTTGTTGTTTGGTCATGCTGATGCGAGTGCTTGTGCCCAGTTCGTATAGCCGTTGTGCGGCGTCATTGAGGCGACGGTTGAGGGCGGCGGCGGGCGGGCGGTCGCTTTCCGTGAGGTTGAGCCGGGTCAGCGCCTCTTCGATCGTGGCCACTGCGTGTTCCAGGCGTGCGGCGTACTGGTGGAACATCTCTTCGATTTCCACCGGAATACGTCCGGCTTTCTTCGCGTGGTCCAGGGTGCGCAGGGTGGCGGCGGGCTCTTCATTCAGCAGGCTCTGGGCGGCGTCGATGCGGGTGCCCAGGTCGATTACCTGGGGCTCACGGGGGCTTGAAGGTGTGCTCTGGCGTTCAACCCAGACCCCAGGGGTTTTTTCGTGAAAGGTCGCGATGAGCTTGCCCGTCACCGGGGCCTTGACGTCCACCAGGCCGCTTTCGGCTTCACGGGGCTCGCCCACCACCACCCCGTTGAAGCGTGTCTTGATGACTTTGCGCTTGGGTGTCGGGGGGGCTTTTGATGGGCCAGGCTTGGGCTCCAGGGCTTTTCGTTGCCTGATCAACAGCGCCAGCTCATGCACCGCCTGTTGGTTGAATTCATCGATGCGTTGGCGCAGGTTCTCCAGGGGGTCTCGCTGCACCTGTTCCGGGTGTTCGGCGTGCAGGTCCAGCAGGCGTTGGTCGACAATCGCGAACTGGTCGACCAGGCTGTTGAGCACTTCAATACGCTCGTGCAGGTCGCTGATGCTGGTTTCCACCAGGGTCTCGATCCACGTTTGCACCGTGAGATCGGCGGTATCCACGATGTCATTGAGTTGTGCCCGGGCGTCGGTGAAGGCCTCCCCGCTGCCTTCGCCAATACACAGGTAGCGGCTGAGGGTGAGTTGCATGGCCTTGAGGTCGTGCAGCTTGAAGTCGGGCAGGGCCTGCACGCTGGTCTGGATGACCTTGGCGCCCTCTATGCCCAGGCTTTCCAGCTGGCGATAGCGCGATTGCGCATACTCCATGCGGTTGATCATATCCAGGTTCAGCTTCGCCATCGTCTGTGCGATCTCGTTACGCTGCTTGATGTCCAGGGAGGTGAGGGCTTCCATGTCTTCCACCGACACCAGCAACTTGTCGCGAAAGACCGGCAAGCGTTCCGCGATGGCCGAGCGGGTCAGCAGCAGTTGTTTGTTCAGGTAGTCGATCATCGAACTCTGGTAGTTGGGTACCGAATCGATGACATTCAGCGAACGTAACTGGCGAATGGGCACGTCATAGTCGGCCAGGCGGCTGTCGACCTTGTCGAGGAATGCCTGGCGCTGGCGATCGGAGGAGGGCCCGGGCACCGGGTCTATCGCGGCGTGGGCCTGGGCGACTTCAGCTTGCCCGCGCCGTTCGTCAGCATCGAATTGGTTGAGTTTCTGCCGGAGGTCGGTGATCCGCGAAGGTACCTTGCCGCGAGCCGATTGTCGGCGATTCCTGAAACCGGCACCGCGCAGGCGCAGGCGAGTGTCGACAAACCATTGCCCGGCCAGGTTGCTCACCAGCAGCGGGCCGATGTGAGTGGAGCGGCCCGGGTCGACGATCATGACATTGTCGTGCTCATCCACCGCCACCTCGAACCAGCGTGCGCCCACCGGCGCGTACCATTTATCGCCAAGCGCATAGAGATGCAGGTGCGGCCCTGCTTCTTTGACGGCCGCCCCCAGTCCCTCGGGCCTGGCCACTTTGAAGCGGTCCAGTGTGGCCCCCAGGCTTGTCGGTGAGCGTTGGAGTGCGCCGCTGTTGTACAGCGGGCCTTGATGGCGAGCGGGCGGTTCGGCGTCGGGCAAGTCGGGGCGGCGCATCACGGGGATCCGGTGCTCCGGCGGCAGTCTGGTTTCAGGCGCCTGGGTCGGGGTGGCTTCATGTTTCGGCAGCGTGGCCTTGGACGTCTTTCGCATCGGCGGATGGCGCAGGGCGACGTGCAGCACCAGGGCCATGCCCAGGTTGAGCAGCAGATCCACCTGGGCTGTCCAGGACACCTGCCCGTCAGGCTCCGGCTCCACCTGGGCGGTCGCCTGCAGGTCGTCCATGATTTGCCAGATCCAGGCCGCGATGCCCACGGTGCGGCCCATGAATGGCAACGCCGCGCTGAAAATCAGCCAGCCGGCTTCTCGATAGCTTGCCCAGCGTTTCTGAGCGTTGGACACCGATTGCCGCGTCGCCAATTCAACCATCGCGTTGGCGTTGTCCCTGAACAGCGTCGCCAGGCTGTCGTTGCCCACCACTTCATCGCTCAAGGCCAGGGGGCCGCTCATTTGCACCACCACGTGCGGCTCCACCAACCCGCGCACCACGGTCCACGGCGAAGGTAATGCGGCAGGGAAGACATACTGCTCGTAGTTGAAGCGCACATCTTCGGCCAGCCAGGCCAGTACCGAGTCGCGCAGGGTGCGGTGATGCTTGATGGCGTACAACAGGTTTTGCCGTGACGGGTACTGGATCAGCACCGGCTCCAGCAGTGGGCGGTACAACAGGCACGGGCCTTGGGTGTGGTCGCGGGGGCCGATCACAAACATATTCGCCACCCCATCCTGCGCCTGGCTGGTGCGCAGGGTGGGAATGAACGCCAGGCGCCGAATAACGATCTCTTGCCCCTCGACCTGCCGTTCATGGGCGTGTTCCTGCACCGCGGCAGCGATATAGCGATAACCGCGATCATCGATGCCGTGCAGGCCCTGGATTTTCCACTGCAAGGCCAGCAGTGGCAGTTGCACCCGCAAGTGAGAGGTGTAGAGGGTTTGCCGAAGCCTCGATTGAACGGGGTCGTCGAGCAAGGTGTGTTTGATCAGCGTCGGGTAACGCTCACCGATGTCGAGGGTTTCGATCACGTCCTTGAGGTAGTTGTACGTCAGCCATTGCGGCCCCTCGCCGCCGTTGTAGTGCACGCTGGGCGTACCGGTGGGCAGCCCGGTGAGGTTTTCCAGGGCCAGGTCGATCAGGTTGCGCCGGGTGATGTCACTGGTTCCGGGCAGCACGAAGGTGCCCCAGACCACCGGGCTTTCGATGCTGATCTCTATCTTGTCCAGGTTCAGGCTCGCGCCATTTGCATGGGCCTTGATCCGGTTTTGCAGTTGCTGCCTGGCGTAGTCGCGGATCGGCGGGATACCGTCCTGGAAAGACTGCCCGTGGTTGTGGGTATGCAGTTCCGCCAGCTCGATCACGTAACGGCTGTAGGTCGATACGTCCAGGTCCGAGGCATTGGCAAGCCAGTCGGGAAGTTGCGCGTGGATCTGGTGGATGCTCGACAATGAGTGATCGCTCAAGTCTTCAATCACCGGCAGGATGCGCGCGACGGCCTGGCCGGTGACCGCAGCCGTGGCGGGTGCTTCAAGGTCGGCGGAGCCAATTGATCCGATGGCCTGCAATTGCAGGGCGATCAGGTTGCACGCCAGGCTGTCGAAAAAATCCCCGGCGGGTTCGTACAATCGCCATTGCACGGTTACCTCCCCATCAGCTTGAGTCAGTGCCGCGGGCAAGGCTTCGCCGAGCTTTTGCAGTGACTCGAATTTCTCGTAGCCGTTGATCAGCGAATACGTCAGGACCCGCTGGCGTTGCTCATGTACCCCGATCAGCACCGCGATATCCGACAGGCCGACGTGAGTGGAGCGGTTGTTTTTAAGGCCATCTATATCGATCAGGTAAGCGTGTGTCTGGAATATGTCGAAGTTCCGACGCTTGGCCCGGTCCGGAAAGTGGAACAACGTCCTGGCCATGGCGCAATCGTGTTCATCCCAGCCGTCCTGCGCGGTGACGTTCCAGACTTTGCGCAGGGAATGGGAGAGCGTTTGCCAGCGTGGGCCCGCCAGGCCGGTGGAAGCGTTCCAGTAATCAAGTTGCTGCTCCTGGAAGGCGGTAAAGATCAGCGCCGCCAGCTCATTGATCAGCCGCGCAATGGCATCGATCTGCACCGGCAGGTGCACGGCGGGCTTGGCCTCGGGCTCCAGGGTGAGGAAATGTTCGCCGTCGATATAGATCACCGGCTCGGGCGCCAGAGCCTGGTTGGCCAGCACCGAGGTCAGCGATTGCGCGGTGGCGGGTGCGGATTGGATGACATCGCCAACGATGCGCCAGCGTGGCGTGATGACCATGGCCAGGTCAGGGTCGATAGCGAGTGTCGGGTATTGCTCCATGAGGGACGAACGCAACAGGTTGGCGGCAACGTCGCGGATCGACGGGCCGACGCTCAGTTGCGTCAGCAGCTCATAGCTGCTGGGCGGGCGATTGTTGCTAAGGGGGGAATCGTTGGGCATCTGCAGCTCCTTGGCCTGGGTCGGCATGAAGAGCTGCAAGGTAATTGGCGCTGCGGCCGGTGGGTCGGTAGATAAGTCATCATGGCCGGGAAGCGCACTTCCCGGCCACGTTTGCTCAGGTCCCGGACTTGATTTTGGACCAGGCGCGGGTCCTGGCGCGTTCGGCGTCGCGTCCCAGGGGTTTCAAGGTATAGAGCGTGGCCATCGCGGCTTCGGTGGGGTACAGGTTGGGGTTGTTGCGGATCGCCGGGTCCACCTGCCCGTTAGCGTCTTTGTTCGGGTTGGGGTAGCCGACAAAATCACTGATCGGCGCAATGACGTGCGGTTGCAGCAGGTAGTTGATGAAGGTGTAGGCGTCCTGGGGGTTCTTTGCGCCTTTGGGAATGGCGAGCATGTCGAACCAGATCGGCGCGCCCTCCTTGGGCAGGCGCATGTCGACGATTACGCCGTTCCTGGCCTCCTTGGCGCGATTGGCGGCCTGGGAGAAGCTGCCGGAGTAGCCGACGGCGACGCAGATGTCGCCGTTGGCAATATCGGCCATGTACTTGGAGGAGTGGAAGTAGGTGATGTACGGGCGGATTTTCAGCAGCAAGGCTTCGGCTTTTTCATAGTCCTTGGGGTTGTTGCTGTTGGGGTCCAGGCCCAGGTGCTGCAACGCCAGGGGCAGGATCTCCGAGGGTGAATCCAGCAGCGCCACGCCGCATTGCTTGAGCTTGCTGATGTTCTCCTCCTTGAAGATCAGGTCCCAGCTGTCCACCGGTGCATTGGCGCCCAGTGCGGCCTTGACCTTGTCGGGGTTGAAGCCGATCAGGATGGTGCCGTACATGTAGGGCACGGCGAATTTGTTGCCCGGATCGTTGGCCTCGATCAGCTTCATCAACTTGGGATCGAGGTGGTTCCAGTTCGGCAACTGGCTGCGATCCAGGGCCTGGAACACGCCGGCCTCGATCTGTTTGGCCAGGAACACGTTGGACGGCACCACCACGTCATAGCCGGAATTGCCGGTGAGCAGCTTGGCTTCCAGGGCTTCGTTGGTGTCGAAGATGTCGTAGACCAACTTGATCGACGGGTTTTGAGCCTTGAAGTCGTCCAGGGCCTTGGGGGTGATGTAGTCGAACCAGTTGTAGACCCGCAGGGTTTTTTCTTCAGCGTGCGCGGCAGTGCTTAATACGGCGGCGCAGAGCACAAGTGACTTGAACAGATTCATTCGACTGCCCCTTCAAAACCTTCGAGAACGTTGACGGCATTGATGCCGATTTCTTCTACCGCATAGCCGCCTTCCATCACGAACAGCGTCGGCTTGCCCAGGCGGGCGATACGCTTGCCCATGGCCAGGTAGTCGGGGCTGTCGAGCTTGAACTGCGAGATGGGGTCGTCCTTGAACGTATCGACGCCCAGGGACACCACAATGACGTCGGCGCCGTAGCCCTCAATGGCCTGGCAAGCCTGTTCCAGTGCGGCGCACCAGGTGTCCCAGCCCGAACCGGCCGGCAACGGATAGTTGAAGTTGAAACCCTCTCCGGCCCCGTCGCCCAGCTCATCGGCATAGCCGAGAAAAAACGGAAACTCGGCTTCCGGATGCCCGTGGATCGAGGTGAACAGCACATCGCTACGCTCATAGAAAATCGATTGGGTGCCGTTACCGTGGTGGTAATCCACATCGAGGATCGCAACCTTCCTGTGGCCCTGATCGAGAAATGCCTGGGCGGCGATGGCGGCGTTATTGAGGTAGCAATAACCGCCCATCAAGTCGCTGGCGGCGTGGTGTCCCGGTGGCCGGCACAGCGCGAAGGCACTGCGGGCGCCTTGCTGGATCGCCTGTTGCGCGGTCAGTGCCACCTGCGCCGCACTGTAGGCTGCCTGCCAGGTGCCGGCGGTAATCGGCGCGCCGCCGTCGAAGCTGTAGTAACCCAACTGGCCGTGCAGGCTGGTGGGCATGACGGCGCGCAAGGTACGGGCAGGCCAGGTATAGGGCAGCAGGTCGCCGTCCTGGCCGAACTCGACCCAACGGGACCAGGCACCTTTGAAAAAGTCCAGGTACTCGCGGCTGTGGATGCGTTGCAAGGGGGCCAGGCCAAAGTCCTGCGGCGCTTGCACCGGGCCGAGCTGGCGGTCCTTGATCCGCTGCAGCACATGTTCGGCGCGGGCGGGCATTTCGAAGCAGGGCATCAATTGCCCGTCCATCAATTCACAACGGCCGTGGTGCAGATGATGATCGTCCGAATAGATCGTCAGCATTGTTGTTGTTCTCCGCAGGCTGCTTGGGATGCCTTGCAGTGTTGCGGCGTGGGCAGGTTTGGAGAACGGCAGGAGCGGCCAAAAGGGGATAAATATGGCCAAAGCCTGTGTCCGTTATTCGCCCCATGTGGGGGCACGCGACTCAAGCGCGGAACTGACTCGGTGCCACGCCGCTCCAGCGTACGAAGGCGTGCCTGAAACTTGCGGTTTCACTGAAGCCCAACTGCTCGGCGATGCGATAGATCGGCAGTTGGTCCTCGCCCAGCAACTGCTTGGCCCGCTCGAAGCGTAACTCGTCCAGCAGTTCCTGATAGCTGCAACCCAGGTCATGCAGATGCCGGCGCAAGGTGCGCGGCGAACAGTTCATCTGCCCGGCCAGGCCATCGATGCCGGGGGCGGCGTTCAATTGGGCGGCCAGCAATTGGCGTACCCGGCCGAGCCAGGCCTGGCGCCCGGTGAATTCGGTGTTCTGTTTGCGGCAGCGCTCGCCCATGGCGCGGTGGGTGATGGGGTCGGCCAGCGGCAACGGCTGGTCGAGCCAGTGCCGGTCGAAAGCGAAGGCATTGGCACTGGCGGCAAAGGCAAGAGGGCAATCGAAGTGTTCGGCATAGCGTGCGCGATAGTCGGGGGCGCGGTGTTCGAAACGCGCACCGAGCAACGGCAGGGCATGGCCCAGCAGATCGTCACAGATGACCTTCAACGACACCAGGCAGAACTCGACATTGAAGGTGGCCAGCGCCGGGTTTTCCCGATACCCGTCGGCGGTGAACCAGATGCGCTGGCCGTCGTCTTCCAGGCTCAGCTCGAAAAGTGTTCCCAACAGCGCCGGATAGCGCAGGGCCAGGCGCAAAGCGTCACCGAAGGTGGCACTGGTCAGCAGCGCGTAGCCGAGCATGCCGTAGGATGACACGTGCATGCGCCGGCCCAACTCCAGGCCGATATCGCGGCGCAGGGCCACGGCATTGGCACATACGCGCATCTCCTGGTTGGTGGTGATGCGCGTGTCGGCGCGGTTCAGGTCGGCGCCGCAGATACCGCTGCCGGCCAGCAGCACGTCGCGGCTCACGCCCTCGGCCCTGAAGGTGTCGAGTACCAGGGAGACGGCGTTGAGCGTAGTCAGGTGCGAGTGCAGCATGGGGAAGTCCTGCCAGGGTTTGCCCAGAGGCAGCAAGGAGTGTGCCGCCTACTTGTGGTCAAAAAATAGCCGTTTGGCCGCCTCCAGGCTGATCTCGCTGCGGTAATAGTCGATTTGCTGCTGCTCGTTCAGGCCTTTGACCGAGTCGGCCGCCGAGCCTTGTCGATATTCATGGGTGGTTTTCAACCGTGCGCTCAGGTAGGCCTTGGCAGGCGTCCAGTCGGTCGAATAATGAAAGTGCGCGTACCAGAGCACTTGATGGGTCGCGCGCTCGGTGATGATGTATTCGTCCAGGTAGTCCGGTGTGCTGCTTTTGAGCCGGCGACGCCTCACGGATTTCTTGATGACGATCTCGTCGCGCTGGCTCAGCCATTCGACGCCTTTGGTGGTTGGGGGCTGCTGTTTGATCATGCGTACCATGCTTTCGGACGCGCGCCGGTACAGGTCCTGCGCCGCGTCGTTGAGCTGCTTGCCAAGGGCGGTTGCCGATTGGGTTTGATCCGCTGTGATGGTGCTGTCGGCCAGGGCCAGCTCGATGTGCCGGCTGGTTTCTTCCAGCAGCAACGCGTGACGGTGGTACAGGTATTCGATGCCGACGGCGGTGCGCCCGGCTTGGCGTGTTTGCTCGATGGCCCGTTGCTTGAACGCGGGCAAACCGTCCAGCAACGTGCGGCCCTGTCCGAGGCTGGACTGAAGCTCGGGCACCGCCTGCTCGGTGTGTGCAGGGCTCAGCCGTTGCACCCAGACGTTGGGGCTTTTTTCATGGAAGGTGGCAATGACCTGCCGGGTCAGCGGTGACTTGATATCCACCAGGTCGGTTTCAAGGCCGACCGCCGTCAGGCGTGGCTCGCCGATCATCACGCCGTTGTAACGGGTATGGATGAATTTCTTCAAGGGCTTGGGGGGCGTCGGTGGAGGGGTGGGCCGGTTGCGCAGGATGTCCCGCTCAGCGTGCAGCTGGGACAGATGGGTCAAGGCCTGCCTGGAGAAATCCTTGACCTGTTTGCGCAGGCGTTCCAGCGGGGAGAGGTGGGTCAGGCTGGAAAACTCCTGGGAGAAGTCCTCCAGGCGCTCGTCAAGGACCTTGAATTGTTCGATCAGGCTGCTCAGGGATTCAATGCGTTCGTCCAGCCGCGCCTCGCTGCGTTCGTTGAGGGTGTCGCGCAGGGCCTGGACCGACAGATCGGCGTTGTCGACAATCTCATTGAGGTTGGCCCAGGCCTGGGGTGCACGGGTCGCGCTGTCCTCCGGCAGGCACAACCTGCGCGCCAGGGTTATCTGCAGGGCCTTGAGGTCGATACTGGTGTAGGCCGGCAGTTTTTTCCTGGCGCTCTGGATCAACTGCACGCCCTCCTTGGCCAGGGCCTTGAGTTGAGTGAAGCGCGCATGGGTGTAGTCCAGGCGCGTGATCATGTCTTCACTCATCTCGGTCATTTGTCGCGCGTCTTCGACGTACCGCGCCGGGTGCCGGGTGTCGGGGTGTTCGAGCTGGTCAAGCACGACCCTGAGCTGGGGGGTGAAGGTGGTCTGGGCCTCCCTGATCGCGGCTTCGGTAAGCTCCAGTTGCGCTCTTATATAACCCAGGGCTTTTTGCTGATAGTCGGGGACCGGGGTGAACACACTCAGGGTCTTGAGGTGTTGCAGTGCCGCTTCGTAATCCGCGCTTTGCTGGTCGAGGGTGTCCATGTAGTGCTGGCGTTTGACTTCTGCAGCGTTACCGGAGACGTCGGTCATGGCCTGGCGGGCCTGTTGCAGTGCTCTTTGTGCGGTCTTCTTGGCGTTTTCGAAGGCCTCGAGCTTGGCCCGTACTTCGGCGGCCTTGAGGGTTGCTTCCGCTTCGGCTCTGTTGAGCATGCGCTTGGGGCCGCCGCCGCGCAGGCGCAGGCGGGTGTCGACGAACCATTGGCCGGCGGCGTTGTGAATCAGCGGCGGTCCGGTTCGATCCGGCTGCCGAGGGTCGATGATGACCACGTTGCCCTCGTCGTCCGCGCTCACTTCAAACCAGCGCTCGCCGACCTGTGCGTAGAAACGCTCGGCGACGCGGGTCAGGTGGCGGGTGGGCCCCGGGCGGGTGTCGACGCTGCTCGCTGCGCCAGGCTGGCTGACTTTAAAACGGTCCAGCACCCGCCCCAGGGTGGCGGCCGACCGATTGAGCGCGCCGCTGCTATGCAGCAGTGGAGTGTGACCCGGTGGGCTTTCATTACCGTCGATGGCGCCCAGCTGTTTGATCTCGACCCGCTGCCCTGCCGAGGGCTCGGTCGGCCTGGATTCACGCTCGGGCCGAGCGCCGCGGGGACGCAGGCGCGTGCTGATATGCAGGGTAATCGCCATCGACAGGTTCAGCAGTACGTCGGTGAAGGTGGTCCATTGGGCGGCGGTGTCGTCCTGTTCCGTGGCTCCGACAAACTGTTGCAACTGATCGACGACCTGCCAGATCCACAGGCCTGTCGCTACGCTGGGGCTGGTAAAGGGCAGCGCGGCATTGAGGAGCGTCCAGCCTGTCTGCTTGAGGGTCGCCCAGCGGTTTTCGGTATTGGAGGTCGACTGGCGGTCGGCCAGCTTGACCAGGGCCTGGGCGTTGGCTTCAAACAGGCCGGCGAGCAGGTCACCCTTGAGTGGGTCTTTGCCCAGGCCGATGGGGCCGCTCATGGTTTCCAGTGTCGAGGCGTCCACCAGAAAATCGGCGACGGCCCAGGGGGAAGGCAATTCTCCCGGGAACACATAGTTGGCGTAAGCATCGCGCGCGCTGTCCGGCAACCAAGCCAGCACCGAACGGCGCAGGTCGGGGGACTGGGCAATGGCGTACATCAGGTTGGTCGGGGACGGATATTGCACCAGGGCCGGCGTGAACAGCGGTCGATAGAGCAGGCAGGGGCCGGCGGCGGGATCTTGCGGGCCGATGACGTACATGTTTTCGACCTCATCGGCAGTGGCGTCGTCCCGCCGTTGCGGGATGAACGCCAGAGGCCGCATGACGATGGTCTGCCCGTCTACCGTGTGATCCGAGGCCTCGGCTTGCATCAGGGCGGCGACGTATCGATAGCCGCGGTCATCGATGCCGTCCTGCTGCTGAATCTTGCCTTGCAGGGCCAGCAACGGCAGCTGGATGCGCAGGTGCTGGATGTAGAGGTTCTTTCGCGATGAGGCCTCGCGAGGGATTTCCAGCAGCTTGCTTTTGATCAGTGTCGGGTAGTTCCGGCCGATGTCCACCCGGGAAATGAGGCTCTCGATGTACTCGACGGTCAGCCAGTCCGGCAGATTTTGGCCGTTATGCAGCTGCAAGGTCTTGTTGCCGACCGGGAGGGCGATCAGGTTGTGCAGCGCCAGTTCGGCGAGGTTGAAGGTGGTGGTCTCGGTCATGCCGGGCACCGCGAAAGTTCCCCACACCACCGGCTGCTGGACTTTCAGGGTGAGCGTGTCCAAGGCCAGGGCACCGGCTTGCGGATGGTCGTTGAGGATTTCCGCCTTGAGGTGATTGAGCGCGTACTGCTCGATGGGCGGGATATCGTCCTGATACGACTTGCCGCCGGTGCTGCTGTTCAGGGACGCGAGGTCCTTGAGATGCCGCGCATAGAAGTTCAGGTCGGACGTCGACGCCTCTTGCAGCCAGCCCGGCAGCGCCTGCTGGTACCACTCGCGGCCGGGGCCGGGGCCGGTGGCCAACTCGGTGGCACCGGGTGGCGGCGCCGTGTCCGGGTGGCGCACGCCGGAGAAGTCCAGGCTGCCGATGGCCTCGACCTGCAAGGCAATCAGGCTGCAGGCCTGGTGATCGAAAAAATTGCCGTCAGGTTCGAACAGGCGCCATTGCAACTGTGTGCGGGGTGCCGAGGTGTCCAGGCGGGCGGGCAGGCTTTGGCCCAGCTGTGCCAGGGACGTGAACTTCTCATAGCCCTTGAGCAGCGAGTGGGTGAGGATGACGTCTCGCCCGGCCTGCCTGCCGATCAGGACCGACAGCGCGAGCCGGTTGAGGTGGGTCACCTGCGCGCCGTCGACCTGATCGATATCGAGCAGGTAGGCGTGGCTGGTGTATGGGTCGTTGAGCCGTCGCACATCGTAGGTGGGCGCGTGAAACAACTGGCGTGCCATGGCGCAGTCGCTTTCGTTCCAGCCCGGTGCCTGCCGGACATTCCACACCCCGCGCAATGAGTTGGACAGCTGATGCCAATGGGGGCCGCTGCCGTTGCTTTTATTCCAGAACGCCAGCTGTTGCTCCTGCCAGGCCGCCAGCATGACGGGGGCCAGGGTATTGAGCAGATGGGCGATGTCACCGATGCGCACCGGCAAATGGGTTGGCGGCTCGGTGAGCGGTTGCTGGGTCAGGAAGTGTTCGCCTTCGATGTACAGGGTCGGTTCGCCGAGCACGGCCTGATCGGTCAGGCTGTCGCTCAGTGTGCGGTAGGCGGTGGTAGTGGCGCAGGCCTGTTCGTCGATGATCTCCCAGCCGGGGGTGCCGATCAGGCAGATATCGGGGTCGATTGCGAGTGTGGGGTAGCGGGCCTGCAGCGCCTGGCGCAACAACACCGCCGCCACTTCCCTGAACGACGGGCCTGTTAGCAGTTGGGTGAGCAATTCCAGTGGCTGTTGTGAAGCGATTGAGATGGGCGTGGTCATGGGGCATCCCTGTCTTGCCGGTTGATGGGAACGGCCCGAGGTGTTCGCTCGGGTGTTCCATGCTAGGGGCCGGCCAGCCAGGGAAGGGGGTGACTATCTACAGTGCGGCGGTGGGGTCAGCTCAGTTCGCCGCACAGGTCCAGCTCTACCAGTCGCCGGACTTCGGCGATGGACAGCCCGGCCCCGAGCAACGCGTTGAGCTTGCCGAATACCGCTTCACGGGTCATGCCGCCACCTGACAACACGCCCACGCTGCGCAGGCGGCTGCCGGCTTCGTACACATCCAGTTCCACGCCGCCTTCATGGCATTGGGTGATTGCCACGACCACGATGCCGTTTTCTTCGGCGCGCTGGAGGCTGGCAAGAAACTCAGGGTTATCGCTGGGCCCGGTGCCGCTGCCGAAGCATTCCAGCACCAGTGCCTGGATGCCGCTGCCGAGCAATGCGTCCAATGGTGCTGCGGCGATGCCCGGTACCAGCGGCAATACGCCGACATTGGCCAGGGCCTTCGGCTGGCGGTAATCCAGCGCGGCGGGCAGCGCTTCGGCCTTGGCCACACCGCCGTTGCGCTGCAGCGCGGCGAACGGATGGCGACCAAAGCTGCGGATCTTCGCGCAGCGGGTCGGGGCCATCAGCGCGCCGTGGAAGTACAGGTGCACGCCGGGCGCCAGGCCCTTGCCCAACGCCAGCAGGGCTCCGCTGACGTTTTCCCAGGCATCGCTGTCGGGTGCGCCGGCAGGCAACATCGAGCCGGTGAACACCACCGGCGCCGGCAAGCCCAACAGCTGGAAGCTCATCGCCGCCGCGCTGTACGCCAGGGTGTCGGTACCGTGCAGGATCAGCACGGCATCGCAACCGTCATCCACGGCCTCGACCACGGCGGTGCGCAGGCGCTGCCAGTAGGCGGGGCTCATGTTGGCGCTGTCGATCAGCGGGGACATTTCCCGGAAGCGCCAGGCGGGTACTGACACGTTGGCGAGCTGTTCGCGCATGCGCGCTTCAAAACCGGATGTGGGCGCCAGGCCATAGGCGCTGGCCTGCATGCCGATGGTGCCACCGGTGTAGAGCACCATGAGGTTATTGGCTGGGGACATCGAAGATTCTCCTGAACGAAAAACGCCGCCGGGCCCCGAGCATGCCCAAGGCCGGGCGGCGTGTCATCTGTCTACGCTCAGCGTTGCACTTGAGCGTTCAGTTCTGCCGATGCGGCAACGTCCGGTTTTGCCGGGTTGGCCGGCCAGGCCTTGCGGTCCAGGTCCAGGTCAGGGAACTGGCTGGAGTCGAACACCGGGGTCTTGATGCCTGCCGCGCGCTGGTTGTCGTAGTCGTTCAGGATGCGCATGGCGATCTTGAACAGGAACGCCAGGGCGAACAGGTTGACGAAGGCCAGCATGGTCATGGTGATGTCGGCGAAGGCGAACACGGTGCTCAGGTTCTCGATCGAACCCCAGAAAATCAGCACCAGCACCAGCGCGCGATACCCCATCAGCACCTTGCGGTTGTTGCCCACCAGGAAGCGCAGGTTGCTCTCGCCCAGGTAGTAGTTGTACATGATCGAGGTAAACACGAACAACGCCAGGGCCACCGAGATAAACATGCGGCCCCAGTCACCCACTACAGCGGCCAGGGAGTTCTGGGTCAGGGCAATGCCGTCGCCTTCGAAGCCCGGGGTGTAGAAACCGGAGAGCAGGATCAGCAACGCGGTGCAGGTGCAGATCACGAAGGTGTCGAGGAACACGCTGAACGCCTGGACCACGCCCTGGGCGATCGGGTGTTCTACCGAAGCGACGGCCGCTACGTTGGGCGCACTGCCCAGGCCGGCTTCGTTGGCGAACACGCCGCGTTTCACACCCATGATGATTGCACTGCCCACCAGGCCGCCGAAGGCTTGGTCGAGGCCGAAGGCGCTTTTGACGATGGTCGCGAGCATGGCCGGTACGTGGTCGAATTGCAGCACGATCACGTACAGGGTCACGGCGATGTAGACCAGGGTCTTGACCGGCACCAGCAGGTCGGCGATCGAGGCGATGCGCTTGATCCCGCCGATGAACACCAGGCCCAGCAATACCGCCAGGGCCAGGCCGGTGTAGGTGGTGTCCAGGCCAAACGCGTTGTTCAGCGAGTGGGTCACGGCGTGGGCTTGCAGGCCGTTGAAGGCAAAGCCGAAGGTCACCAGCAGCAGGAACGCCATGACCATCCCCAGCCAGCGCTTGTGCAGGCCGTGCTGGATGTAATAGGCCGGGCCGCCACGGTAGGTGCCTTCCGCGTCAGTGCGCTTGTACAACTGGCCGAGGGAGCACTCGATAAAGCTCGAAGACATGCCCACCAGCGCGGTGACCCACATCCAGAACACGGCACCCGGGCCGCCCAGGGTCACGGCAATGCCGACACCCGCGATGTTACCGGCACCGACACGCCCGGCCAGGCTGAGCATCAGCGCCTGGAACGAGCTGAGTTGGTCGGAGCTGTTTTTCAGGCTGTCGCGAAACACCGAAAACATGTGGAAAAAGTGACGCAATTGAACGAAACGCGAGCGGATCGTGAAATAACCGCCGAGCCCGACAATGAGCACGATCAGTACTTTCCCTGAGAGGAAGTCGTTGATGACTTCGAGCATGGAGTGTTCCTCGCTGATTTTTCTAATGGCAAACGCAGGACGGTCCTACCCCTCGCATAGCACCAGGCAGTGCGCGACGGTTCGACCCCAATCCTTTTGCGGGTGTTGTTATTCATGCGCTATCGCGTGTATCCGGGCTCGTTACCGACGGCCGCAGACGCGAAGAGGGGCGGCACTATACCTAGGCGAACGTGATCCGTCTGCTCGGGCTGATTAAAGGTTTCAGCCAAGCTGTTACAGGCAAGGAGGGTTTGCAGGGCGATATTGGATTTTTTATGGGCGTCATTTCACAACCTTGAGGCAAAAAAAAGGGCCTGAAGAACGAGCCTTCAGGCCCTCAAAAGGTGAGAGGTGTCTAGTCCCTCAACCTGGTGAGCGGTGCAACAAACGCTTAGGCCTTCAACGGGACCAGGCGTGGGGCAATCATGTTTTCGGGGCGCAGGATGTCGTCGAGCATGGCGTCGTCGAGCAAGCCTTCTTCGCGCACCAGTTCCAGCACGCCGCGGCCGCTTTCGAGGGCGATACGCGCAATGCGGGTGGCGTTTTCATAGCCGATGTACGGGTTCAGCGCGGTGACCAGGCCGATGGAGTGTTCCACCAGTTCGCGGCAGCGGGCTTCGTTGGCGGTGATGCCGACGATGCAGTGCTCGCGCAGCATGTCCATGGCGCGTTGCAGCAGGCGGATCGAGTCGAAGATCTTGAAGGCGATCAGCGGCTCCATCACGTTCAGTTGCAGTTGGCCGCCTTCGGCCGCCATGGTCAGGGCCAGGTCGTTGCCGATGACCTGGAACGCGACTTGGTTGACCGCTTCCGGGATCACCGGGTTGACCTTGCCGGGCATGATCGAGCTGCCTGGCTGGCGCGCCGGCAGGTTGATCTCGTTGATGCCGGTACGTGGGCCGCTGGACAGCAGGCGCAGGTCGTTGCAGATCTTCGACAGTTTCACCGCGGTACGCTTGAGCATCCCGGAGAACAGTACGAAGGCGCCCATGTCGGAGGTGGCTTCGATCAGGTCGGCAGCCGGGACCACTGGCTGGCCGCTGATAACGGCCAGGCGTTGTACGGCCAGGGCCTGGTAGCGTGGGTCGGCGTTGATGCCGGTACCGATGGCGGTGCCGCCCAGGTTCACTTCGGTGAGCAGCTCTGGCGCCAGGGTTTTCAGGCGGGCCAGGTCTTCACCCAGGGTGGTGGCGAAGGCACGGAATTCCTGGCCGAGGGTCATCGGCACGGCGTCCTGCAATTGGGTGCGGCCCATTTTCAGCACGTGGCTGAATTCGACGCCCTTGGCGGCGAATGCCTGGATCAGGCTGTCGAGGCTGGCCAGCAGCGCGTCGTGGCCCAACAGCAGGCCCAGGCGGATCGCGGTCGGGTAGGCGTCGTTGGTCGACTGCGCCATGTTCACGTCGTTGTTGGGGTGCAGGTACTGGTATTCGCCCTTGTTGTGGCCCATGGCCTCCAACGCGATGTTGGCGATGACTTCGTTGGCATTCATGTTGGTTGAAGTGCCGGCGCCGCCTTGAATCATGTCCACCACGAACTCTTCGTGGAAATCGCCGCGGATCAGGCGGGCACAGGCTTCGCTGATGGCAGCGTGCTTGGCTTCGCTGAGCTGGCCCAACTCGCGGTTGGCGTCAGCCGCCGCTTGCTTGACCATTGCCAGGCCGACCACCAATTTCGGGTAATGCGAAATCGGAACGCCCGAGAGGCGGAAGTTATTCACCGCTCGCAGGGTCTGGATGCCGTAATACGCTTGGGCAGGTACTTCGAGTACGCCAAGCAGGTCTTTTTCTGTGCGGAATGATGCAGCGGAGGACATGACGGAAATCATCTCGATATGGACCCGGAACAGGCCGGAACGCTGCGAATGCTAGGCTTGTAGGAAATTTTGGGCCAATGCTGTTAAACACTGGCCTATGCATAAACGGCATAATGTGAGTGTGACCCGGCTATCATGGCGGGCGTGTGTGCCAAAATGGTGCGTACCCGTGGGAGGCAGTGATGAACCTTGAGAGCAAATGGCTGGAAGACTTCAGTGCCCTGGCGGCGACTCGCAGTTTTTCCCAGGCGGCGGAACGGCGTTTTGTCACCCAGCCGGCGTTCAGCCGACGTATCCGCAGCCTTGAGGCCGCATTGGGCCTGACCCTGGTCAACCGCTCGCGCACGCCGGTTGAGCTGACGGCGGCGGGGCAGTTGTTCCTGGTCACCGCACGTACCGTGGTCGAGCAGCTCGGTGAAGTGCTGCGCCATTTGCATCACCTGGAAGGCGGGCAGGGCGAAGTCATGCAAGTGGCCGCTGCCCACTCCCTGGCGTTGGGTTTCTTTCCGCGCTGGATCGCGCAACTGCGCAACGAAGGCCTGAACATCGCCACGCGGCTGGTGGCTACCAACGTCGGCGATGCGGTGCATGCCCTGCGCGAAGGCGGCTGCGACCTGATGCTGGCGTTCTACGACCCCGATGCGGCGATGCAAATGGACGCCGAAATCTTCCCTTCACTGCACCTGGGCAACACCGAAATGCTTCCGGTATGCGCGGCCGACGCCGACGGCAAACCACTGTTCGACCTCGAAGGCGAGGGCAGTGTGCCGTTGCTGGCCTACAGCGCCGGGGCGTTCCTCGGCCGTTCGGTGCACCTGTTGCTGCGCCAGCGCGCGCTGCGCTTTACCACGGTGTACGAAACCGCCATGGCCGACAGCCTCAAAAGCATGGCCCTGGAAGGCCTGGGCATTGCCTGGGTGCCGCAACTGAGCGTGCGTGCCGAACTGGCCCGCGGTGAGTTGGTGGTCTGCGGCGGGCCGCAATGGCATGTGCCGCTGGAAATTCGTCTGTATCGCTGCGCGCTGGTGCGCAAGGCGAATGTGCGGTTGTTGTGGCGCAAGTTGGAAGGTGGCGCGGCGCAGAATGCCTGAGCCAATCTCGGGCCGAATGCAGGGCAAATGTGGGAGGGGGCTTGTGGTGATTTGGCTGACTTGAGAGTCAATAAAACCGCCACTTTGCCCCGCTAGACAGATGGTCATCCCAGGGGCTGTTTATCTGGATTATTACGGTATACTGCGCGGCCTTCGGCCGGTCCAACCGGCCACATTTCGTACAACAAGCCACGCCGGATTTCCCGCGTGGCTTGTTGTTTTTTGACGCGCCTGCGGGCGCCCAGAGAGAAGAGGCACGACGATGAGTGCATTGGTTGGCGTGATCATGGGCTCCAAGTCCGATTGGTCCACCCTTAGCCACACCGCCGATATGCTGGAAAAACTCGGCATTCCGTATGAAGTGAAAGTGGTCTCTGCCCACCGCACCCCGGATTTGCTGTTCCAGTATGCCGATGAAGCAGAATCCCGTGGCATCGAGGTGATCATTGCCGGTGCCGGTGGTGCCGCACACCTGCCGGGCATGTGTGCGGCCAAGACCCACCTGCCGGTGCTTGGCGTACCGGTGCAGTCGGCAATGCTCTCGGGCGTGGATTCGCTGTTGTCCATCGTGCAGATGCCGGCCGGTATCCCGGTGGCCACCCTGGCGATCGGCAAGGCCGGTGCCATCAACGCCGCCTTGCTGTCCGCCAGTATCCTGGGCGCCAAGCACCCGCAGTTCCACGCGGTGCTGAAGAAATTCCGTGCCGAGCAGACAGACAGCGTGCTGGACAATCCAGACCCACGTATCGCCTGAGGGTGTTGACGATGAAAATCGGTGTAATCGGTGGCGGCCAACTGGGCCGTATGCTGGCCTTGGCGGGCACCCCGCTGGGGATGAACTTCGCTTTCCTGGATCCGGCGCCGGACGCCTGTGCGGCAGCCTTGGGTGAACACCTGCGCGCTGACTACAGCGACCCGGACCACCTGCGCCAACTGGCCGACGAAGTCGATTTGGTGACGTTCGAGTTTGAAAGCGTACCGGCCGAAACCGTGGCCTTCCTGTCGCAGTTCGTACCGGTGTACCCGAGCGCCGAAGCCTTGCGCATTGCCCGTGACCGCTGGTTCGAGAAAAGCATGTTCAAGGACCTGGGCATTCCGACCCCAGCCTTCGCCGATATCCAGTCCCAGGCGGACCTGGACGCCGCCGTCGCCAGCATCGGCCTGCCGGCCGTGCTGAAAACCCGCACCCTGGGCTACGACGGCAAGGGCCAGAAAGTCCTGCGCACCGCCGCCGATGTGGTCGGCACTTTCGCCGAACTGGGCAGCGTGGCCTGCTTGCTTGAAGGCTTCGTGCCGTTCACCGGCGAAGTCTCGTTGATCGCCGTACGCGCCCGGGATGGTGAGACCCGCTTCTACCCGTTGGTGCACAACACCCACGACAGCGGCATCCTCAAGCTGTCCGTGGCCAGCACCGATCACCCGTTGCAGGCCCTGGCCGAAGACTATTCCAGCCGCGTGCTCAAGCAGCTGGATTACGTCGGTGTGATGGCGTTCGAGTTCTTTGAAGTCGACGGCGGCCTCAAGGCCAACGAAATCGCCCCGCGTGTGCATAACTCCGGGCACTGGACAACCGAAGGCGCCGAGTGCAGCCAGTTCGAAAACCACCTGCGCGCTGTCGCGGGCTTGCCATTGGGCTCCACGGCCAAGGTCGGTGAGAGCGCGATGCTCAACTTTATCGGCGTGGTACCGCCGGTGGAGCGCGTGATCGCCATCGAAGACTGCCACCTGCATCACTACGGCAAGGCCTTCAAGGCCGGGCGCAAGGTCGGCCACGCCAACCTGCGCTGCAAGGACCGCGCAACGCTGCAAGCGCAGATCCTCAAGGTCGAAGCGCTGATCGCCGAGCAATAACCCGGGGATCGGCGGGAACCATTCGGTTATCGCCGTCCTCTGATTGCAGGATGCCAAAGCCTGTCTAGGCTTTGGCATAGCTCACTTCATTCAGAGGGAAATGCCATGGGTATCATCGGAACCATCTTTATCGGCTTGATCGTCGGCCTGCTGGCGCGTTTCCTCAAGCCCGGCGACGACAGCATGGGCTGGATCATGACCATCCTGCTGGGTATCGCCGGCTCCCTGGCCGCGACCTACGGTGGCCAGGCGCTGGGCATCTACCAGGCGGGTCAAGGCGCAGGCTTTATCGGCGCACTGGTCGGCGCAATCATCCTGCTGGTGATCTACGGCCTGATCAAAAAGAAGTAATCAGCCGACAAAGTCCTCTGCGCTGCGCAGGCGCAGAGGGCTAGAATGCTCGCCACTTGTACTTGCCGAGCCTCTCCATGCGCCGTTTCCTGTTGACTCTCCTTCTGCTGGGCTCTGGCCTGGCCCATGCCGGTGAATTGCCGGAAACCGACTGGCTCGACCTGATGCCGCTGTCGGACCAGAAGGCCCTCGAGGCCATGCCCGAGATCGATCACAACTCCCCCGAAGCCCAAGGCACGTTCACCGACAAAGGTGGCCTGAAGCAGAGCAAAGGCTTGCCGGCGGTGATGTATTCGACCAAGACCGTGGCCGCCATGAATGGCAAGAACATCCGGATCGGCGGCTACCCGGTGCCTCTGGAAACCGACGCCAAGGGGCGCAGCACGCTGTTCTTCCTGGTGCCCTACCCGGGCGCCTGCATCCACGTGCCGCCACCGCCGCCTAACCAGTTGGTGCTGGTGCGTTATCCCAAGGGTTTGAAACTGGATGATATCTACACGCCGCTGTGGGTGACCGGCACGTTGAAGGTGGAGACGGTGAACAACGATTTGGCCGACGCCGCCTACGCGCTGGATGCGGGCAAGGTGCGGGTGGTAAAGGAGTCCGATCTATAAGCTTACGCTGAACCCAATGTGGGAGGGGGCTTGCCCCCGATAGCAGGGTGCCAGTAACTGTCTTTGGTGTCTGATTCACCGCTATCGGGGGCAAGCCCCCTCCCACATTTGGAACTCCATCTACCGGGTAACACCGGTGATGCTCACACCCAGCGTGTGGCTTTCACCCGGCGCCAGCGTCACCACATCATCCAGCACATTCGCCGTCTCGATGCACAGCATGCCCTGCCAGCCATCATCGGCCATGTCGTCGAAAGCCTTGGCGCGTTCGGTCCAGGGGTTCCAGATCACGGTGGATTTCGAGCCTTGGCTGGTGAGCTGGATGCGACGCTGCCAGTCCTGATCGAGGATGCTTAGCGACGGGGGCGTATCGAGGTAGATGCGGTCGGTCTCGGCAGTGAAGTGCAGCAGGCCGGACTGGGTTTTCTCGCTCCAGCCATCGGCGGTATCGATGTACGCCGAGCCGTCCAGGCCTTCGACCTGCACGTTGCGTACGTCGCTCACGGCGAAGTAGGTGTGCAGCGCCTGGCTGAGCGTGACTGTGTCGTCGCCACGGTTGTGGCTGGTCAGGCGGATGTGCAGTTGGTCGTCCAGCAGCAGGCTCAGGCTCAGGTCGACCTGATGGGGCCAGCCGGGGAAGCCGCCTGCAGGAACCGGTAGCTTCAGGTCCACCCGCAACGCTTCACCTTCAAGGGAGGTGCCGGCCAATGCCCAGGTCGCGGTACGCACGAAACCGTGAGCGCCCGCAGGCTGATCACTTTGGCGCATCGCCTTTACGCTGGGCGGGTTGCGGTCGAACACCCCAAACCAGGGCCAGCACACCGGGACGCCGGTACGAATGCCCTTGCCCTTCTTGAACACCGCCTCAGGATTCGGCCAGATCAGCGGCTGCTCGCCTTCGCGGCCGTAACTGAAGATATGCGCGCCCTGCTGGGCAATCATCAGCTCGGCGCCGTTATGGCGGATGCGCCAGCAGTCCAGTTCGTCGATTTTCACGGTCTCAACGTGGGGCGTAGGCATAGCAGGCACTCTCAATGGCAGGCAATGGGGCAATTGACCGTCAAAACCCCGCGAGGTTTAACGCGCGCGCGATGGCACCGAGCGTGTGCGGCCGCTGCCATCGATAGCGACAAATACAAACACCGCCTCGGTGACCTTGCGCCATTCGCTGGACAGCGGGTCGTCGCTCCACACTTCGACCATCATCTGGATCGAGCTGCGGCCGATTTCCAGGGCCTGGGTATAGAAGGACAGTTGCGCGCCCACTGCCACCGGCACCAGGAACGCCATGCGGTCAATGGCCACGGTGGCCACACGCCCGCCTGCGACCTTGCTGGCCATGGCGGTACCGGCGAGGTCCATCTGCGCGACCAGCCAGCCGCCGAAGATATCGCCAAAACCGTTGGTTTCACGCGGGAGCGCGGTGATTTGCAGGGCGAGATCGCCTTGCGGGATAGGATCTTCTTGTTCGAGTTCGATCATGCCGGGGGGCCTCTGACCCGTGACGCTTTTATAGGTGGAGCAAGGTGGATAGCCGACTATTAGAAAAACGTTTCAGCACAAACATACTCCGTTCGATACGTTTCTCGTAAGGCGTACTAAAGGGAAACTCTGCCAAATCGGCTGGATGGCACCCAACGACGTTTTGGCGCAGCAGCCCCTCAAGCCTGGGGTTCTTGCGCTTGCAAGGGCCGAGTATATCGAGACCCTGGCGCCACGACGACCTCCCGGCGCTCATTTGGTCGGTAAATAGCTGCTGTATCGCGGCTTTTGCGCGCAACTGTTCTCCTGGCGCTGTGCTTTTACAAGCGATTTGCTATCTTGCCAGACCGCCGCTGGTCCCGGGCGTGTCGTCCTTACCAAGCTGACTACTATAAGAGAAGCCTTGCCATGTCCTCCGTGCCTGCAAGCAGTGCGCAACCGTCGCGCCCGCTGACCCGCAACGACTACAAAACCCTGTCGCTGTCTGCCTTGGGCGGGGCGCTGGAGTTTTATGACTTCATCATTTTCGTGTTTTTCGCCACCGTGGTCGGAAAACTGTTCTTCCCTGTCGATATGCCCGAATGGCTGCGCATGATGCAGACCTTCGGCATCTTCGCCGCCGGTTACCTGGCACGCCCGCTGGGCGGCATCATCATGGCGCACTTCGGTGACCTGCTGGGCCGCAAGAAAATGTTCACCCTGAGCATCTTCATGATGGCCGTGCCGACCCTGATCATGGGCCTGCTGCCGACCTACGCGCAGATCGGCCTGTGGGCACCGGTCCTGTTGTTGTTGATGCGCATCATCCAGGGCGCAGCGATTGGCGGTGAAGTCCCCGGCGCCTGGGTGTTCGTCTCCGAGCACGTACCGCCGCGCCATATCGGCTACGCCTGCGGCACCCTGACCAGCGGCCTGACCGCCGGGATCCTGCTGGGCTCGCTGGTGGCCACTGCCATCAACACTATTTACAGCCCTGAGCAGGTCTCGGATTACGCCTGGCGCATTCCGTTCCTGCTCGGTGGCGTGTTCGGCCTGCTGTCGGTGTACCTGCGCCGCTGGCTGCATGAAACGCCGATCTTCGCCGAGATGCAGCAACGCAAAACCTTGGCCGCCGAGCTGCCATTGCGTGCCGTATTACGTGACCACCGCGGTGCCATCGTGTTGTCGATGCTGCTGACCTGGCTGCTGTCGGCCGGCGTCGTGGTGGTCATCCTGATGACCCCGACCGTGCTGCAGACCATCTACCACTTCAGCCCGACTGTTGCGCTGCAAGCCAATAGCCTGGCCATCGTGACGTTGAGCCTTGGCTGCATTGCCTCCGGCGCCCTGGCTGACCGTTTTGGTGCCGGGCGTGTACTGGTAAGCGGTTGCGCATTGCTGCTGGCGACTTCCTGGACGCTGTACCACAGCCTCATGACCCACCCGGACTGGCTGTTCCCGCTGTACGCCTTGACCGGCCTGTTCGTCGGCACCATTGGCGTGGTGCCTTACGTGATGGTGAAAGCCTTCCCGCCCGTGGTGCGCTTCAGTGGTCTGTCGTTTTCCTACAACGTGGCCTACGCCGTGTTCGGCGGGCTGACGCCGCTGGCGGTGTCGCTGCTGATGAAGGAAAGCCCGATGGGCCCGGCTTACTACGTGGCTGTCCTGTGTGTGATGGGGATGGTGGTGGGTGGGTATCTGTGGAAGCGCGGACGGTAATATCAGTTCAGGAGCAGGCTGTAGAGGCTGAATTTTCTACTTTGCCAGATGGACAGGGTAATTTTTATAAGTGCTGGATGGATATTCAATATCCGAGTTGAGTTTCATATGACTTTCCAGCCAGAGATCCGTATTTGACATTCTGATGCTGGCAAGCGGGCGCCGCCTGCCAGCATCCGTTCGAGTGCCGTTGCTGCGCCAATAGCATTGAGTACTCGATGTTCGACCATGAGGTCGAGTAGCCAAAGTGCGCCGTGTACCTGCAGTCCATCTCGAATTGCCTGGCGACGTAGCTTCCCATCGCCAGTGAGTAAGGGTCTTCCGGTTGTTTGTGCCAGCAGGTAGCAAGAAACGTCGGCCAAGGAACTGTTGTTGTGTTCGACCTTAAGTCCTAAGAGTTTTTGCACGCCTCCCTCATCAAATGATTCGACAACCAGCCCTTGGGCGAGCAGTTCCTCATGAGGGAAATCCTCAAGCTCATGCATGACGAAATCGGTGCAGCAGAGGGTAAATGGCAGCCTGAACATATGCTCCAGCAATCCAGCGTTCCTGAAATCAATCCAGATGTTGGTATCGCTGATATAGATCAGGCTCATGCACTCTCCAGTGAGCCTAGAAAATTGGGGTCTAGAGCCCTCACAGGACGCCGCAGTAACTCGGCCGCTCGTGATTGGGTGATAAGGCTTTCCGCTAACCCCCAGAAAACGAGTGACTCAAAGCGCTGAGGTGGTTTGCAAGGTAACGGCTCAGGTTCTGCTTTGCGCCAGCCATTGCTACTGAATTGAATGGTCAGGGACTTGTAGCCGCTTTCCCCTAACAGTTTGAGGTCCTTCAATCGACGGAGCGCCGCATGCATTGAGAGCCCATATTGGCGCTTAGCAATCAGTAGTTCTCTAGGGTGGACACGGGAGCGTTGGTGATTCCCAAAATCTCCGGTAACGCTTTTAGAGGGATAAAGGAACGCTCCTGCGAAGCGGTGACAGCAGTTTTCTTTATCGCGCTCGGGCATATCATCAGGCAATTTCATCACCCAGTGACCCAATTCATGAGCAGCGGTGAAGCGAATACGTTCACCTGCTCTCTGAGCATTTAAAGCGATCAACACATGTTCGCCGTCATGGGTGGCTGCGCAAGCGCCATCGAAATCGTCCGGCCCATCCAGCATCACCACTTTAATGCCGTGCTCTTCCAACTGTTCAGTCAGATGAGCAATAGGATCTTCACCTATATCCCAATACTTACGGAGCTCATCCGCCGCTCGTTCCGCTTCCTCTATGGAGGAGACCGGGAGCATTTGGGCTGGGGTTTCGGCAGTCTTGATATCTTGTGGATCGAAACACTCCTCAAGGGATATATAGCGTTCCAGGTGCTCTCGAATCTGTTCCTCCACCTGGACCTGACGATATTTAGGCATCTTCGCAAGCTTGCGGAACTCCAACGGTGCGAGTGGCAGTGCCTGAGTACGAAAAAAATACTCGGGGCTTACCTCCAGTGCTTTTGCCAACTGCAGAAGGCGCTGAGAGTTTGGGGTGCTCAACCCTTTTTCATATTTGCTCAGGCCTTGCTTGGTTATGTCGCCGAGACGCAGTGCCAGTGCTTCCAGCGACATGCCACGCAATAACCTTGCGCGGCGAATTCGGTCATTGATCATGTGAGGTCTCCTTAGGTTGACAAGACTATTCTTTGCTTTTGTTTTGTCAACCTGAGGCGCGCCGTGAAGGGGTCAGGTTTTAACTGCAGTCCCGACCGCTGAATTTGCAGCGGCGCGGGGAGGTTAGTAAGGCTGGTTCCGAGCCACAACCCTAAATAGCTGTGGGAAATCTCCGATCAGCAATTGCAGAGAGTTTTCAAACCAGAGCCTCATTACGTTCATATCGCCGCTCCAGCCTGTATTTCCAACCGTTTTCTTCTTAACTGCGAATGCTCGCCCAATGCTGGCCTTTCATCCAATTGTCATATTTCAGACATAGAGTGTTCACACGGCCTCTCGATACTTGGCCCCGATCCAACTATCCCTATCTGCTAGGAGCAAGGCATGAAACTGAAACGTTTGATGGCGGCAATGACTTTTGTCGCTGCTGGCGTTGCGACCGCCAACGCGGTGGCCGCAGGTGTTGATCCGGCAATCCCGGCTTACGTCAAGACCACTGGTGTGTCGGGCAACTTGTCCAGCGTCGGTTCCGATACCCTGGCCAACCTGATGACCCTGTGGGCCGAGGGTTACAAAAAGGAATACCCGAACGTCAACATCCAGATTCAAGCTGCCGGCTCCGCCACCGCGCCACCTGCGCTGACTGAAGGCACCTCCAACCTGGGCCCGATGAGCCGCAAGATGAAGGACACCGAACTGGCGGCCTTCGAGCAGAAGTACGGCTACAAGCCAACCGCTATCCCGGTTGCCGTGGATGCCCTGGCCGTGTTCGTGCACAAGGACAACCCGATCCAGCACCTGACCATGGAACAAGTCGACGCGATCTTCTCCTCGACTCGCCTGTGCGGTGGCAAAGCCGATGTGAAAACCTGGGGTGACCTGGGTGTGACCGGCGACCTGGCCAACAAGCCGGTGCAACTGTTCGGCCGTAACTCGGTATCCGGCACCTACGGCTACTTCAAGGAAGAAGCCCTGTGCAAAGGCGACTACAAGCCTAACGTGAACGAACAACCCGGCTCGGCTTCGGTCGTGCAGTCGATCAGCTCCTCGCTGAACGGCATCGGTTATTCGGGCATCGGCTACAAGACCGCCAGCGTGAAGACCGTGGCCCTGGCCAAGAAAGGCAGCACTGACTTCATCGAAGACAGCGAAGAAAACGCCCTGAACGGCAAATACCCGCTGTCGCGTTTCCTCTACGTTTACGTCAACAAAGCCCCGAACAAGCCTCTGGCCCCGCTGGAAGCCGAGTTCGTGAAACTGGTTCTGTCCAAACAGGGCCAGGAAGTGGTCGTCAAGGACGGCTACATCCCACTGCCAGCCAAGGTTGCCGCCAAGGCCCTGGCTGACCTGGGTCTGAAAGAAGGCAACTGATTGCCTCTGCGGGGCCGGGATATCGGCCCCGCATCCGAATTTTCTAGTCCGCTGCCAGCCCTGCTTCGCGGCGGATTTGTTGCGTCACTGCACTGTCATCTTTCTGTCATACAGGATCGCTAGGGTGTGCGCATGAATGATCTGGCCAATTCCACCATGACGACAACTTCTCCCCCCAAGCGCATTGATTTCAATACGCCTGAGCTGCAACGCAAGCGCCGTATTCGCGCGCTCAAGGATCGCCTGACCCGTTGGTACGTGCTGGTGGGCGGGCTCGCCGTTCTGGGTGCGATCACCCTGATCTTCTTTTTCCTCGCCTACGTGGTCGCGCCACTGTTCCAAGGCGCCTCGCTGACCAAGGAAGACGCACTGACGCCCGCCTGGATGCAGGACGCCGGCAAGCCATTGTTGATCTCCCTGGAAGAGCAGAACCAGGTCGCCATGCGGGTTTCCGACAAGGGCCAGGCGCTGTTCTTTGACGTCACGAGCGGTGCCGAACTCAAGCGTGTCGACCTGCCGCTTGCGCCCGGCGTGAGCGTGGCCTCCATCGGTGAGGACCAGCCGGGCAGCCCGCTGGTGATCCTCGGTTTGTCCAATGGCCAGTCCCTGGTGTTCCGTCACACCTATAAGGTGTCGTACCCGGACGGCAAGAAAACCATCACGCCTGCGATTGAATACCCCTACGGTGAAACGCCGATCGTGCTCGACGATGCCGGCCGTCCGTTGGAGCATGTTGCCCTCAACGCCACCGATTCGTCGCTGGTGGTGGCAGGCTCGGCCGGTTCGCACTTGAACGTGCTGACCCTGAGCCGCGAAGAAAACATGATGACCGGTGAAGTCACCAGCGAGCAGAAGCGTGTCGAGCTGCCGCAAATGACCGAGCCGGTGAAGGCGATCTTCATCGATCCGCGCCAGCAGTGGCTGTACGTGATCAACGGGCGTGCCCTGGCGGATGTGTTCAGCCTGCGCGACAAGAGCCTCAACGGTCGCTACAAATTACTGGAAGATGGCACTGCCGAAGTCACCGCCAGCACCCAGTTGGTGGGTGGCATCTCGCTGATCGTCGGTAACTCCAAAGGCGGCCTGGCCCAGTGGTTCATGGCCCGTGACCCGGATGGCGAGCAGCGCTTCAAGCAGATCCGTACCTTCCAGATGGGCACCGCGCCCATCGTGGAAATCACCGCCGAAGAGCGGCGCAAAGGCTTCACCGCCCTCGACGCTTCCGGCAAGTTCGGCGTGTTCCACAGCACCGCCCACCGCACCCTGCTGGTGGATCCGGTGGTCGACGGCCAGGGCGTGTTTGGTATGTCGCCGCGCGCCAACCGCGTGATCGTCGAAGCCGGCGGCAAGCTGCAGCCGCTGCTGCTGGATAACCCGCACCCGGAAGTGTCCTGGAGTGCGTTGTGGAGCAAGGTCTGGTACGAAAACTACGACGAACCTAAGTACGTCTGGCAATCGACCGCCGCCAACACCGACTTTGAACCCAAGATGAGCCTGGCGCCATTGACCTTCGGTACCCTGAAGGCGGCGTTCTACGCCATGCTGCTGGCGGCGCCGCTGGCGGTTGCCGCGGCGATCTATACCGCTTACTTCATGGCCCCGAGCCTGCGCCGCAAGGTCAAGCCGGTGATCGAACTGATGGAAGCCATGCCGACGGTGATCCTCGGCTTCTTCGCCGGTCTGTTCCTGGCGCCGTATGTCGAAGGGCATCTGCCGGGGATCTTCAGCCTGCTGATGCTGTTGCCGATTGGCATCCTGGTGGCCGGGTTTGTCTTCAGCCGCCTGCCTGAATCCATCCGCCTGCGGGTTCCCGATGGTTGGGAAAGCGCGATCCTGATCCCGGTGATCCTGTTCGTGGGCTGGCTCTCGCTGTACATGAGCCCGTACCTGGAAACCTGGTTCTTCGGCGGCGACATGCGCATGTGGATCTCCCACGACCTGGGCATTACCTACGACCAGCGCAACGCCCTGGTGGTCGGCCTGGCCATGGGCTTTGCGGTGATCCCGAACATCTACTCCATCGCCGAAGACGCCGTGTTCAGCGTACCGCGCGGCCTGACCCTGGGTTCCCTGGCCCTGGGCGCCACACCGTGGCAGACCATGACCCGCGTGGTGATCCTGACCGCCAGCCCAGGCATCTTCTCGGCGCTGATGATCGGCATGGGGCGCGCCGTGGGCGAGACCATGATCGTGCTGATGGCCACCGGTAACACGCCGGTGATGGAGATGAACCTGTTCGAAGGCCTGCGCACCCTGGCGGCCAACGTCGCGGTGGAAATGCCCGAGTCGGAAGTCGGCGGCAGTCACTACCGCGTGCTGTTCCTCTCGGCGCTGGTGCTGCTGCTGTTCACCTTCATCATGAACACCCTCGCCGAGCTGATTCGTCAGCGTCTGCGCAAGAAATACTCGTCGCTTTAAGAAAGGTAGAAGTCTGTGAAACAGAACTCCCTGAATGGATGGTTCAAGAGCGGCGCTCCCGGCGTCTGGATCAGCGGTGGCGCGGTGTCCATCGCGGTCATCATGACCATTGGTTTGCTGGCCGTGATTGCCGTGCGTGGCCTGGGCCACTTCTGGCCGGCCGACCTGATCCAGGCCAACTACAACGTGCCGGGCCAGGAAAACCATATCGTCATCGGCGAAGTGGTGCAGAAAGAAGAAGTGCCGCGCGAGCGCCTGAAAAGCGCGGGCCTGCCGGTGCCCGATGCGGGCCCGGAGTTCATGACCCGCGAGCTGATCAAGGTCGGCAACCGCGATCTGAACGGCAACGACTTCACCTGGATCGTCGGCGAGTGGTTGAAGGACCAGAGCACGCCGAAGAACCTGATGACCATCGAACGTCGTGAGTGGGGCAACTTCTACGGCACCCTGGTCAACGTCAAGCAGGATGGCAAGGTCATCGCTGAAGGCGAGGCCGCGTGGCCGGAGCTGCAAGCGCGTGTCGACCGCGTCAACAAGCTCGCTGCCCAGCTCAAGACACTCGAAAAATCTGACATCGGCGCGATCAACGCCGGGCTTGAACGCATCCGCCTGCATGGCCGCAAACTGGAACTGGAAGGCAAGCTCGACGCCGCCGCCCAGGCCGACATGGACTCCGGTCGCGCCGAGCTGAATGCCCGTTACCAGGACATCGAAGCACGCCTGGCCGACCTGCACGCCCAGTTCAATCGCGATGCCCTGACGGCGCGTGATGCGAACGGCAAGGAAGTTGAAATCGGCATCGGCAAAGTCGTTCACGCCTACCAGCCGAACGCCATGGGCACACTGACCAAGATCGGCTTCTACTTCAGCAAGGTCTGGGAATTCCTCAGCGATGACCCACGGGAAGCCAACACCGAGGGCGGGATTTTCCCGGCTATCTTCGGCACCGTGATGATGACCCTGATCATGGCAATGATCGTTACCCCGTTCGGCGTGCTGGCAGCCGTGTACCTGCGTGAATACGCCAAGCAGAACACCCTGACCCGCGTTATCCGGATCGCCGTGAACAACCTGGCTGGCGTACCGGCCATCGTCTACGGCGTGTTCGGCCTGGGCTTCTTCGTGTATGTCCTGGGTGGCTCGGTTGACCGTCTGTTCTTCGCCGAAGCCCTGCCGGCCCCGACCTTCGGTACGCCGGGCCTGCTGTGGGCCTCGCTGACCCTGGCGCTGCTGGCGGTGCCGGTGGTGATCGTGGCCACCGAAGAAGGCCTGGCGCGGATTCCTCGCACTGTGCGCGAAGGGTCCCTGGCTCTCGGCGCGACCAAGGCGGAAACGCTGTGGAAGATCGTGCTGCCGATGGCCAGCCCGGCGATGATGACCGGCATGATCCTCGCCGTGGCCCGCGCCGCCGGTGAAGTGGCGCCGCTGATGCTGGTCGGCGTGGTGAAACTCGCCCCTTCGCTGCCGCTGGACGGCAACTACCCGTACCTGCACCTGGACCAGAAGATCATGCACCTGGGCTTCCATATTTATGACGTCGGTTTCCAGAGCCCTAACGTCGAGGCCGCACGGCCGCTGGTATACGCCACCGCCTTGCTGCTGGTGCTGGTGATCGCCACGCTCAACCTGTCGGCAGTGTGGATTCGTAACCACCTGCGCGAGAAGTACAAGGCGCTGGACAGCTGATCTGAATTGAACGCGGACTTATTTGTGGGAGGGGGCTTGCTCCCGATTGCGGTGTGCCAGCCAGCACACATGTTCCTGATGCACCGCTATCGGGGGCAAGCCCCCTCCCACACAACAGCACAGGGAGCATCCCATGCAACACGACACCCATTCCCACGGCATCAACATGTCTGCCCTGGGTCGCGACAAACAGAGCCTGAGCCTGGCCCAGGAAACCGTGGCCATCGAAGTACCGGGCCTGAGCCTGTATTACGGTGACAAGCAGGCGCTGTTCGACGTCAGCATGAATATCCCCAAGCAGCGCGTGACCGCCTTTATCGGCCCGTCGGGCTGCGGCAAGTCCACGCTGCTGCGTACCTTCAACCGCATGAACGACCTGGTGGACGGTTGCCGCGTGGACGGGGCCATCAACCTCTACGGCACCAACATCTACCGCAAGGGCGAAGACGTGGCCGAACTGCGTCGCCGTGTGGGCATGGTGTTCCAGAAGCCTAACCCGTTCCCCAAGACCATCTACGAAAACGTGGTCTACGGCCTGCGCATCCAGGGCATCAACAAAAAGCGCATCCTCGACGAAGCGGTTGAGTGGGCCCTTAAAGGCGCGGCGCTGTGGGACGAGGTCAAGGACCGCCTGCATGAGTCGGCACTCGGCCTGTCCGGCGGCCAGCAGCAGCGTCTGGTGATCGCGCGGACCATCGCCGTGGAGCCGGAAGTGCTGCTGCTCGACGAACCGTGCTCGGCACTCGACCCGATCTCGACGCTGAAAGTCGAAGAGCTGATCTACGAGCTCAAGTCCAAGTTCACCATCGTTATCGTGACCCACAACATGCAACAGGCGGCGCGGGTTTCCGACTACACCGCGTTCATGTACATGGGCAAGCTGGTGGAGTTCGGCGATACCGACACCCTGTTCACCAATCCGGCGAAGAAGCAGACCGAAGACTACATCACCGGTCGCTACGGCTAGGAAGCTGTGGTTCTGATTGCACTGACGCTGCGGTTCTCCGCACCTTACCGGACGCTCCAAGGACGCCAACATGATTAGCAAAGAAGGCCTTACCCACCATATCTCCGCGCAGTTCAACGCCGAGCTCGAGGAAGTGCGCAGCCACCTCCTGGCGATGGGCGGGCTGGTGGAGAAGCAAGTCAACGATGCCGTGACCGCGCTGATCGAGGCCGACTCGGGCCTGGCCCAGCAAGTGCGCGAGATCGACGACCAGATCAACCAGATGGAACGCAACATCGACGAAGAATGCCTGCGCATTCTCGCCCGTCGCCAGCCGGCAGCCTCCGACCTGCGCTTGATCATCAGCATTTCCAAGTCGGTGATCGACCTCGAGCGGATCGGCGACGAAGCCACCAAGATTGCCCGCCGTGCGATCCAGCTATGCGAAGAGGGTGAAGCGCCGCGCGGTTATGTCGAAGTGCGTCATATCGGCGACCAGGTGCGCAACATGGTCCGGGATGCCCTGGATGCCTTTGCGCGCTTTGACGCCGAGCTGGCATTGTCGGTAGCGCAGTACGACAAGGTCATCGACCGTGAATACAAGACCGCCCTGCGTGAGCTGGCCACCTACATGATGGAAGACCCGCGCTCTATCTCGCGGGTCTTGAGCATCATCTGGGTGCTGCGCTCCCTGGAGCGTATCGGCGATCACGCGCGCAATATCTCGGAACTGGTGATCTACCTGGTGCGCGGTACCGACGTACGGCACATGGGCCTCAAGCGCATGAAGGCCGAAGTTGAGGGTTCAGCCGATCAAATCCCTAATGTTCCGGGCGAACCTGACGATAAGTAAGGTTGCCCGAGAAATTAACGCCCGGCCTTTGGTCGGGCGTTTTCGTTTGTGGCGCCTGAATTTTTTGCGAATCGGGTAAAAGAAAGTCCGAACGTGACTACAGAGTTTTGGCAAAATGCCATTAGTCAGGCGTTTTGCGTGCCGAAGTTTTTATAGGATGAAGGGTCGATGAGTAAAGTCAGTGTATTGGTGGTGGATGACGCCTCGTTTATCCGCGACCTGGTGAAGAAGTGCCTGCGCAACTACTTCCCCGGGATCAAGCTTGAAGATGCGGTAAACGGCAAGAAGGCCCAGACCATCCTGATGCGCGAGAGCTTCGACCTGGTGCTGTGCGACTGGGAAATGCCGGAGATGTCCGGCCTGGAGTTGTTGACCTGGTGCCGTGAGCAACCGCACCTCAAGGCCATGCCGTTTGTGATGGTGACCAGCCGTGGCGATAAAGAGAACGTGGTCCAGGCGATCCAGGCCGGGGTTTCCGGCTACGTCAGTAAACCGTTCACCAACGAGCAACTGCTGAACAAGGTCAAGCAGGCCCTGCACAAGGTCGGTCGCCTCGACGCCCTGGTCGCCAGCGCGCCGACCAAGATGAACTCGGCCTTTGGCAATGATTCCCTGAGCGCCCTGACCGGTGGCAAGCCCGAAGCCGTGCGTGCAGCCCCCGTTGCGGCGGCGGCACCTGCGCCAAGCAAAGGCCTGCTTAACAACGCCCCGCCGGTCCAAGCGCCAGGCGCTGCACCCACTGGCGGCCGTGGCCAGGGCCAGTTGCGCCTGTCCAGCGGCACCCAGCAATGCGTGATCAAGGCACTGAGCATCAAGGAAGCGCTGCTGGTGGTGCGTCGCGGTGAGGTCCTGCCTCAGGTACTGGAAAGTGCCGTGCTCGACCTGGAACAGGGCGACAACGCCGAGGTGGCGCGTCTGAACGGCTACCTGCACGCCATCGTCGCCTTCGAACCCAAGCCGGACAGTGACTGGCTGCAACTGACCTTCCGCTTTATCGACCAGGATGCGCAGAAGCTCGACTACATCTCTCGTCTGATTGCGCGCGGTACGGCGCAGAAGCATTTTGTGCCGGGGGCCTGACCTTCAGTCCGAAGGGGCGTGCCCCGGGATTGTCATGATCCCTTGCTAGCTTGCTGTTCATTCACTCCGGCAGGTTCGCGCCATGCTCCTTCGCCTTTTGCTGTCCTGCATGTTGGCCTTGGTCGCCAATTCGACCCAGGCCATGACCCTGTACAAATCCACCGATGCCAACGGCATGGTGTTTTTCAGCGATCGGCACACCCCCGGCGCCCAGGCATTCGTGATCCAGGAGCGTAGGGTCGAGCGCGTACAGCCGCCGGTACTCTACAGGCCACAACCCGTTTACCCGCGACAAGCCTACCGCTACCCCTTGCCCTGGCGTGGCGGCCCGTTCCGCCTGACCCAAGGCCCCAACGGCAGCTTCAGCCACACCGACGCCAAAAGCCTCTACGCCATGGACATCGCCATGCCCGAAGGCACGCCGATCATCGCGGCACGCAGCGGTGTGGTGGTGAAAATCGAGAATAGCCAGATCGGACGCGGCAACGATGCGTCAGGCAATTTTGTGCGCGTGCAGCACGATGACGGCACCCAGGGCGTGTACCTGCACCTCAAGCAAGGCTCGGTGAGTGTCAGGCCGGGGCAGCGTGTGGCGGTGGGCAGCGCACTGGGGTTGTCGGGCAATACCGGCAACAGCAGCGGGCCGCACCTGCACTTTGTGGTGCAACAGAGTACAGCGGCCGGGCTGGTGTCGATTCCTTACGAATTCAACCAGCCGGTCGGGACATTGCCCAATTTTGCATTGGGCAATTGAGGGTCAATCCAGCAGCAGGACCTTGGCCAGCACGATCTTCGGCCCTTTCATCTTCTTGATGATGATCCGCAAGCCTTCAACCTCCAGCACTTCTTCCTCTTCCGGCACGCGCTTGAGGGTGTCGTAGATCAGCCCTGCGAGGGTTTCGGCCTCGATGTGGTCCAGGTCGACGCCCAACAGGCGTTCCACCTTGAACAGCGGCGTATCGCCCCGTACCAGCAGTTTGCCGGGCTGGTAGGCGAGGATGCCGCGCTCGGCCTTGCGGTGTTCGTCCTGGATATCGCCTACCAGCACTTCCAGCACGTCTTCCATGGTCAGGTAGCCGATGATCTTGCCGTCGGCTTCTTCCACCAGGGCAAAGTGCGCGCCGCCTTTGCGGAACTGCTCCAGCAACTGCGACAACGGCATGTGCCGCGACACACGTTCCAGCGGGCGGGTCAGCTCGGCCAGGTTGAACGATTCGGGGATGTGGTCCAGGGCCGCCAGTTCCAGCAGCAGGTCCTTGATGTGCAAAAGCCCGACAAACTCGTTGCGCACCGCGTCATACACCGGATAGCGGCTGAATTTATGGCGGCGGAACAGCGCGAGGATTTCCTTGAGCGGGGCGTTGAAGTCCAGGGTCACCAGGTCTTCACGGGAGTTGGCCCAGTCCACCACTTCCAGCTCGCCCATTTCCACGGCGGAGGCCAGTACGCGCATGCCTTGGTCGCTCGGGTCCTGGCCACGGCTGGAGTGCAGGATCAGCTTGAGCTCTTCGCGGCTGTAATGGTGTTCGTGGTGCGGGCCGGGTTCGCCTTGGCCGGCGATGCGCAGGATCGCGTTGGCGCTGGCGTTGAGCAGGTAGATCGCCGGGTACATGGCCCAGTAGAAAAGGTACAGCGGCACCGCCGTCCACAGTGACAGCAGTTCGGGCTTGCGAATGGCCCAGGACTTGGGCGCCAGTTCACCGACCACGATGTGCAGGTAGGAAATCACGAAGAACGCGGCAAAGAACGACACGCCCTTGATCACTTCCGGCGATTCGACACCTAGGGCGCCCAGCAGCGGTTCGAGGATGTGCGCGAACGCCGGCTCACCGACCCAGCCCAGGCCCAGGGAGGCCAGGGTGATACCCAGCTGGCATGCCGACAGGTAGGCGTCGAGCTGGCTGTGCACGGTGCGCAGGATCTGCCCGCGCCAGCCGTTGGTGTGGGCGATGGCCTCGACCCGGGTCGAGCGCAGCTTGACCATGGCAAATTCCGCCGCAACGAAAAAACCGTTGAGCAGTACCAGGATCAGAGCAAAAAGAATCATGCCGAAATCGGCGAAGAGTGTGGCGAGGGTGATACCAGGGGAAGGGTCCATGATTGGGTTTTGCAGGTTCCGTGTGTTCAATAAGGGGTGACAGAAGGGCCTGAAAGGCAGGCGCAAGTCGGCCAATGTAGCGGCTGACGGGGCGCTTGCCTAGTGGGTGCCGCCGGGTGGGGTGTGGAATGCTTTATTCGAAACAGCACAATTCCAATTGTGGGAGGGGGCTTGCTCCCGATAGCAGTGTGTCAGTCAGCATATCTGATACTGATGCACCGCCATCGGGAGCAAGCCCCCTCCCACATTTGGTTTTGTGCTGTGTTTGAGTTATTCATCATTCCCGACGAGCCGCGAACGGGTCATCTGCCCTGGCGGAAAGTGGCAGGTGAATGTACTGCCATGCCCCAGCACACTGCTGATTTCCAGGCGTGCGCGGTGGCGCAGCAGCACATGCTTGACGATGGCCAGGCCCAGCCCGGTGCCGCCGGTGTTGGAGTTGCGGCTGGAATCGACACGGTAGAAACGCTCGGTCAGGCGCGGCAGATGCTTGGCGTCGATGCCGATGCCGGAGTCCTGCACGCTCAGGTGTGCGCCTTGCTCGTCGGCCCACCAGCGGATGCGGATAGTGCCCTTGTCCTGGGTGTACTTCACCGCGTTGAACACCAGGTTGGAGAACGCGCTGCGCAATTCGCCTTCGCTGCCTTTGAGCAACACCTGCGGGTCGGCATCCAGGCTGATCTGCTGCCCGCGCTCGCCCGAGAGGGCCTTGGCGTCATTCTTGATGGTCTGCAACAGGCTGTGGACGGCTACCGGTTGGTTGTCCGACGGATAATCCGTGGCCTCGAGCTTGGCCAGCAACAGCAAGTCGTTGAGCAGGGTCTGCATGCGTGAACCCTGCTGCTGCATCTGTTGCAGGGCACGGCTCCAGCGCGGGTTGATCTCCTCGACGTTGTCCAGCAGCGTCTCCAGGTAGCCGCAGATCACCGTCAAGGGCGTGCGCAGTTCGTGGGAGACGTTGGCAACGAAGTCTTTGCGCATCTGCTCCAGCTGATGGATGCGGGTGACGTCGCGCACCAGCATCAGGTGTTCGTTGTTGCCGTAGCGGGTCAGGTACAACTGGATACGCACACGGTCGTTGGTGGGCGAGGGGATCTCCAGCGCTTCTTCGTAGTTGTCCTGCTCGAAGTATTCCTTGAAGCGCGGGTGACGCACCAGGTTGGTTACCGGCTGGCCGCTGTCCTGGGGCGTCTTGAGGCCCAGCAGGGTCTCGGCGGCGCGGTTCCACCACTCCAGGTTGCCGTCGCTGTCGAGCATGATCACCGCGTCCTTGAGCGCAGCGGTGGACTCCTGCACTCGGTCGATCACGGCTTGCAGGCGCCCGCGTACCCGTTGGTCGCGGCGTTGCAGGTGGTAGATGCTGTCGAACACCTCACCCCACAGGCCGTAGCCATCGGGCGGTGCTTCATCGGGTTTGTGCTGGCGCAGCCATTCATGCAGGCGCAGCAATTGCTTGAGGGTCCAGCCCAGGTACAGGCCGATACCGATGGCCAGGCTCCAGCCGTAATAGCCGCTGACCAGGCCCACCAACAGGCAGCCGGTGATCAACAGGAGCATGTGGCGGATCAGGGTGCCATGCCAGTTCTGGTTCACTTAAACATGCGTCCTTGTCAGCTGTTAAGGAAGGAAAGTGACTGGCTCAGCCCTTGGTGGAGAACCGGTAGCCGGTGCCGCGCACGGTTTGTACCAGATTCTCGTAGGCATCGCCCAAGGCTTTGCGCAGGCGACGGATATGCACATCGACGGTGCGTTCCTCGACATACACGTTGCCGCCCCACACCTGGTCCAGCAACTGGCCACGGGTATAGGCACGCTCCTGGTGGGTCATGAAGAACTGCAGCAGGCGGTATTCGGTCGGGCCCATCTCGGCCGGCTTGCCGTCGATGGTCACGCGGTGGCTGATCGGGTCCAGCAGCAGGCCACCGACTTCGATAGGCGCTTCGCCATCGGTCGGGCCGGCACGGCGCAGCACGGCTTTCAGGCGCGCTACCAGTTCCCGTGGGGAAAACGGCTTGGTGATGTAGTCATCGGCGCCGACTTCCAGGCCCTGGATCTTGTTGTCTTCTTCGCCCTTGGCGGTGAGCATGATGATCGGGATATCCCCGGTCAGCTCATCGCGCTTGAGGCGGCGGGCCAGTTCGATGCCGGAGGTGCCGGGCAGCATCCAGTCCAGCAGGATCAGGTCCGGCTTGCGGTCGACGATAATGGCATGGGCCTGCTGGGAGTTCTCCGCCTCCAGGCAGTCATAGCCGGCCATTTCCAACGCAACGGCGATCATCTCGCGGATGGGCGCTTCGTCGTCAACAATCAGAATGCTCCTGCCAACCATGCCTAAAATCCTCTTGTCATTTAACTGTCTTGCGCCGCATTAGATAACGGAATTATTGCAGTCGTGTGACAGTAATTTAGTCGCTCGGGCAATTCGGGGCACTCTGGACTACGCTTTGGGTCCGAATCCTGACAACCACAAAAGGAAGGTTCCGATGACTCACAGTACTTTTTCCTGGAAGGCCCTGCTGGTCACGGCGGCGTTGACGCTGCCGACACTGGCATTCGCGGCGGAGCCGGCGATGACCCAGAACGGTCTGTTAGTGGATCACAGTGGGAAGACCCTTTACACCTTCGACAAGGACGCCGATGGCAAGTCAGTGTGCAAGGACCAGTGCGCGACCAACTGGCCGCCGCTGAAAGCAGAGTCTACCGACAAATCAATGGGCGATTGGAGCGTGATCACCCGTGATGACCAGACCAGTCAATGGGCTTACAAAGGCAAACCTGTCTACACCTACAAGGATGACCACAAGGCCGGCGACAAGAATGGTGATGGCAAGGGTGGGGCATGGCATGTGATCAAGCCCTGATTTCGCGGCGCTGCTGAAACCATCGGGGGCAAGCCCCCGATGATGCCCGACCAGACACCGCAAAAACCTCAGCGAAACGCGTAATCCGCCACAATCCCGACAAAAATCGCCAACCCGGCCCAGTGGTTGTGCAAAAACGCCTTGAAGCATTTCATCCGGTCCCGGTCGCGGGTGTACCAGAACTCCCAGGCAAAGCAGCCTGCCGCCGCCAGCAGGCCCAGGTGGAACCACCCCCCCAGCTCAAACCGTGAGCCGGCCAGCAACAGGCACAGCAGCGCCAGGCCTTGCAGGGTCAGGATGATCACACGGTCGGCATCGCCGAACAGTATGGCGGTGGACTTGACGCCGATCTTCAAGTCGTCGTCGCGGTCGGTCATCGCGTAATAGGTGTCGTAGGCTACTGTCCACAACAGGTTGGCTATATAGAGCAGCCAGGCGGTGGCAGGCAGGTGGCCGGTTTCGGCGGTAAACGCCATCGGCATGCCCCAGGAAAACGCCGCGCCCAGCACCACCTGGGGGTAATAGGTGTAGCGCTTCATGAACGGGTAGCTGACCGCCAGTGCCAGGCCGCCCAGCGATAACCAGATGGTGGTGGCGTTGGTCAGCAGCACCAGCAGGAAGCTGATCAGCATCAGTACTGCAAAGAACACCAGGGCCTCTTTCGAACGGATCCTGCCGCTGGCCAGCGGGCGTTGCGCGGTGCGTTTCACGTGGCCATCGACCTTGCGGTCCGCCCAGTCATTGATGACACAACCGGCAGCGCGAGTCAGCGTCACGCCCAGCACAAAAATCACGATGTTGGCCAGGGACGGCGAGCCCTTGCCGGCGATCCACAGCGCCCACAGCGTCGGCCACAGCAGCAGGTAGATGCCGATGGGCTTGTCCATGCGGGTCAACTGAATGAAATCCCAGGCCCTGGGGTGCAGGCGGTTCAAGGATTTGAGCAGACGTTGATACATCAGCAGTTCTCCGGATGGTCATGTAGCGCGTGCCAGAAAGCCGGCAGGAAGACTTCCGCTACCAGCACGCTCAGCGGCCCGCGATCGAAGCGTGAGCGGCGCGCCCACAGCCCGTCGGCCTGGTCCGTGGTGGGTAACCATTGGCGAGGGTAATGGCACACCTCGATGGCCTGGCGGGTGAACGCGCGGTCGCAAAACAGCAATTCGCCCAGGGAGCGGCTGCCCAATTCGTCCATCTGCAAGCCGTCGCCCTGCAACGCACTGCGCGCCGCCACACTGCGGGCGAACACCCAGGGTTGACCATGCCCGCGCAAATACACCTCGCGCACCCAACCGATACTGGCCGGTGGCATGTGCAGCGCCGCGCATTCATCATCGCGCAGCGGCTGCCAGCCTTCGAACAGCGGCGTCACGCTGAAACCATCGTGGGACAGCCACGTCAGCCGGCGGGTCAGCGAGCCTTCGTCGAACAGCCAGTTCAGGGTCAAGGGCGCGGGCGCAGGGCTCAGGAGGCTCTGGGTCAACCATTGGCAAGCATCGGGAAGGGCGATTGAGTGCGGCACGGTGCGTCAGTATTGGCAGCAAAAGAGGCGGCGAGCTTACCATGGCGTCCTGATCTTTTGCCGGGCCGGCCCGGCGCCTTGCGTCGATCAAGCTTGCATCTGTCGGCCCCGATCAGTACAAAACGCCCTGAGCCGCGCGGCAACGCTGGATCCATCGACCGCCGGCCAACCTGCCTGGACCCTGAGGAAGCAAGTAAATGAAGAAGTGGCAATGTGTAGTCTGCGGCCTGATCTATGACGAAAAAGACGGCTGGCCGGATGATGGTATCGCTCCGGGCACCCTGTGGCAGGACGTACCGGAAGACTGGCTGTGCCCGGACTGCGGCGTCGGCAAGATGGATTTCGAAATGATCGAAATCGGCTAATTTTCAGTTTCAGAGACGTACTACAAGGAGAACGGAATGAACGCACCTGTCGTGATCATCGGCACAGGATTGGCCGGTTACAACGTGGCCCGGGAGTTTCGCAAGCTCGACAGCGAGACCCCATTGCTGCTGATCACCGCGGATGACGGGCGCTCCTACTCCAAGCCCATGCTCTCCACCGGCTTTGGCAAGAACAAGGAAGCCGATGGCCTGAGCATGGCCGAACCCGGCGCCATGGCCGAGCAACTCAAGGCCGAAGTGCGCACCCACACCCGTGTCAGCGGCATTGACCCCGGCCACAAGCGCCTGTGGATCGGTGAAGAAGCGGTGGTCTATCGCGATCTGGTCCTGGCCTGGGGCGCAGAAACCGTGCGTGTCCCCGTCGAAGGCGATGCGGCTGAGCTGGTTTTCCCGATCAACGACCTCGAAGATTACGCCCGCTTTCGCGCCGCCGCGGCCGGCAAGCGCCGCGTGCTGCTGCTCGGCGCCGGCCTGATCGGCTGTGAATTCGCCAACGACCTGATCCTCGGCGGTTATGAAATCGACCTGGTGGCGCCGTGCGAGCAAGTGATGCCGACCCTGCTGCACCCGGCGGCGGCCGCAGCGGTACAGGCCGGCCTGGAAGGGCTGGGGGCGCGTTTCCACCTGGGCCCGGTGCTCAACCGCCTGCAACGCAGCGCTGACGGCCTGGAAGCGCATTTGTCGGACGGTGAAGTGGTGCACTGCGACCTGGTGGTCTCGGCCATCGGCCTGCGCCCGCGTGTCGACCTGGCCGCCGCCGCCGGTCTGCAGACCAATCGTGGGATCATGGTGGACCGCCACCTCAAGACCTCCCACGCCAATATCTACGCCCTGGGCGACTGCGCCGAGGTCGATGGCCTCAACCTGCTGTACGTCATGCCGCTGATGAGCTGCGCCCGTGCCCTGGCCCAGACCCTGGCCGGCAACGCCACAGCTGTCAGCTATGGCCCGATGCCGGTCACCGTGAAAACCCCGGTCTGCCCGCTGGTGGTTTCGCCACCGCCACGGGGCACCGAAGGGGTGTGGAGCGTCGAAGGCCAGGGTGCCGACATCAAGGCCCTGTGCCGCGACGCCAGCGGCCGCCTGCTGGGTTACGCGCTGACCGGCAGCGCCGTGATGGAAAAACTCGCCCTCAACAAAGAACTTCCGCCGTTGCTGGCGTAAATACCGGTCGTTCTGTCGGAATAAGCACGTTTTTCCCCCGAGAAAGGTCGCCGCGAGACTGGCGGAGCGTGCGAGGGCATGCCATCCTCACTCCCGTCTGCCGCAGAGTAGAGCCTGCGGCGCTTTGGGCGCTGCTCCACAGACGAGCAGCACGGACATAACAACAAAAAACCGTCAAAGAGGCTTCACATATGCGTAAACCAGAACTCGCAGCCGCCATCGCTGAAAAAGCGGATCTCACCAAAGAACAGGCCAACCGCGTCCTCAACGCCGTTCTCGAAGAAATCACCGGCGCCCTGCACCGCAAGGACAGCGTCACCCTGGTGGGCTTCGGCACCTTCCTGCAACGCCACCGTGGCGCCCGCACCGGCAAAAACCCGCAAACCGGTGAGCCTGTGAAGATCAAGGCGAGCAACACCGTTGCGTTCAAGCCGGGCAAGTCGCTCAAAGACAGCGTCAACCCGTAAGAGCAGTACCGTCCGAAGGGAGGCGGGGTGGTAGGAAAAATGGGCACGCCGACTGGGTTGGGTGCCCATTTTTTAATGCTTCAAACCACCTAAACACTGCTTGTTTATCTCAACGGCAAAGGCAGTCGTCGGGTTAAAGGCCTGAGGCTTTCACGATCGTTCCAGAGCCCCGGAAAGACTTCAAATTTCAAATCATCCCGGTTAACACCGGTATCGAAGTAGCGACACAGTCTGTCGCTGAGGTCCTCATCTCCCCACATGTTGGTCAACTCATACTTTTCGATAATGTCGCGACTGTCCGAAAGTTGCAGATCTTCCTTTAGTGCAGGTACCAGGCTGTAGTCAGCATCGCAGCCGATGCCGAGGTCAACAAGATCAGCATCTCGAAATGGAAAGCCACCCTCAAAGCTGACGTGGGGCCTGAGCCAATAACGCTCATGATCCGAAAGGCTAAATGGCGTGACGGAAATTAGTTTTTCCGTTGCCAATCTCTGGGTGACCACCTTGCCGACAAAACCACTGAACAGGATCATACTGTTGTCCAGCGCAAGATCGGTCCAGACGCCGTCCACGCTTCTCACATCGTAGAAGCGCATGACGGAGTTCTTGATCATCTGGCCTACGGTGTATAAGTCATCTCGCAATTTGAGGCTGACTAGATCGCCTTCCTTCCAGAGGATGCGCTTGGCCATGGGCCCACTCCATTTTCAATAGTCATTGATGATATTCACGAGCAGCGGCCTGCTCGCGCACCTCTGCTTTTGCCGGCGACTTTGACAGGGGCTTTGCCCTTGGTTTTATTCGCGGCTTTTATGCGTTTATCCAGTGCTTTGCCTGAGTCTGTCTGAGACAAATGTTTATCCGCCGCAGCCAGGTATTCTTTCCTTCGGCCATTTCCTTTGCCTACCGGGTTTTGTGCGTTGGCGGTTCCATCTTTTCCTCCCAAGCCTTCATACACTCGTTGTTCCAGCCCTCGTGTGGTGTCCTTGCCATCCTGGCCGTAGGCGGTATGCAGGACTTGAGGTGCTTGGCCGCCAAAGCGATCGAAATTTGACCCGTAGCGATAGTTCAACACGTCTGAACCTACCTGTTTGCCTTGCATGCTGGCATAACCGACATAAGGTTTGCCGGTCGCTTTGTCGACGCCCAGGTAGGTGATATGAGTCGCTGTGGTTGGACTGCCTGCCAGCCCCCACGCATCACACCAGCCCATCGGATTAGGCCCGTACTGATAGAGGTTCAAGCCACCGGCGAGTCCTATGGGGTCCGGCGTTATAAACCGACCTATATCGGGGTCGTAAAACCTGAACGTGTTGTAGTGCAAACCGGTTTCCCGGTCCAAGTATTGCCCCTGAAACCTCAAGTTCTGTTCTTCGATGTAAGAAGACTCTCTGGTTTCCTCGGCGGTATTACCCCAAGCGTAATAACTGGCCTGCCATACGCGGTGCCCATCGTGGTCCGTCAATTCGTGCGGCAGTCCGTTAGGATCGTTGTGGTAGTACCTGATTCTTTGCAGTGGTCCCAGGCCATCAACACGTGCCAGTGCTTCATAGCTCCCATCTTCATAAAGATAAAGGCTGGTCTGGTTATTACGGTGCTCTTGTATCAGTTGCAACCCGTCCCAGACAAAACGAGTGCTACCAAGCGTATTACCGTTGCTGTTTTGTTCGGTTTTTGTAATCCGACGACCTAAAGGGTCGTAGGTCATTGTGATGACAGTTTCATTGGCGGCGTGCTGATTTCGTATTTCGACCACTCTGCTTTCAGCGTCGTACTTGAATAGTTGAACGGCGCGACGAGCACTACGTTTTTCAACCAGCCGACCGAAACTGTCATACCGGTAACGCTTGTCTTGGTAGGTCATTAATTTGTTATGTACCACCAGGCCTACACCCGGCAGGGGACCATCCAGAAGGTTGGCCGCTGCGTCATAAGCAAAGCTTTCCTGCGTCCCATGTATTGGATTCTGGCTGGCAATGATGCGATCAGTGGCGTCGTAGTGAAACGACTGTTGGTGTGCAATTCCTGCTTTTTGTTCGTGGCGGGCGATCAGGTTGTCGCTGGGATCAAAGTCGAAGTATGTCGAACTCATTCCCGTCAGTGGTCGCGGCAGGGTACTTGGATACCGTACACGAGCGCGCAACCGCCCGCCTCGATCATATTCAGTGCGGGTGCTGATCTGACCTTGTGTGCGAAGTACTTCACGATGCAGGCGGTCCCGCTCGAAGTCACTGATGACTTGGCCATCGAGGTTGATCTGGTGCAAATGACCACTGCCGTAGTACAGACGGTTGATCCAGCGACCATCGGGTAATTGGGTCTGGGTCAGATTGCCCAATTCGTCATAGCGATGTTTCAAACTGCCGGCCGAGCTTTGCTCTTCGAGTGGCTGGCCGAGGGCGTCATAGCGATAACTCAATTTTTGTTCGTTGCCTTGGGCGTCCTTGAACGTGATTGCGATCAATTGATCCAGGAGATCGTATAAATAATCCGTGCGGCCATCGTCGGTGATTTTGACAACCAGGCGCCCGGCAGCGTCACGCTCCAAATAGTGAACAATAGGCTGTACAGGGATACCTGACGCATTGCTGTCGTGAGTTGGTAAAGCAGTGACGCTGGTGATGCTGTTCAATGCATCGTAGTCATAGTGATGGGCGCTGCCATCTAGGTCGCGCTGCTCGACCAGGCGATCATTGGCATTCCACGTGAAACGATAACATTCGCCATTCTCATTGGTCAGTGCTTGCAGCCGTGCGTAGCTGTCATAGCTGAATTGCACTTTGCGGCCGTGCGCATCCGTGCGCTGGCGAATGCGCCCGCGGGGGTTGTACTGATAATGAGTCGAGTGGCCTGACGGGTCGGTATGGACCGTCAATTGTCCGCAGGCGTTGCGTTGAAAATACTCGATACGACCATCTGGCAACTGCTGGCTGAGCATCCTGCCCATCGTGTCGTATGTGAAGGTTGTTCGTTCCCCTAGCGGATCGGTAATGACCTGCAAATAACCGCGCTCGTCATAACTGAACCGCGTCGGGTAACCCGAGCAATCAATATGCTCAACCAATTGCCCGAACGGGTTCCAGCGCAGCTTTTTGCTTTTGCCGGTGGCATCGATGATCTCCACGACTTGGCCGTGATCGTCATAGCGATAGCGAGTGACATAGCCCAGCGGGTCGGTTTCGGCGATGCAGTTGCCGCGCGGGTCGTAGCGATACGCCCAGCTATTGTCGGAGGCGTCGGTCTCCACCAGCGGCAGTGCCCAGTGCTCAAGCCACAAGGTCGAGTCGCTGCGGCCCAGCGGGTCGGTCTCACCGATCAGGTTGCCGGCGTCGTCGTAGCTGTATGCATAGCGCCCGCCCAGTGGATCGGTGGTGCTGAGCAATTGGCGCTCGTCGTTCCATTCGAATAGCCAGGTTTGCCCGAGATTGTCGCAGTAGCGAACGATCTGGTGCTGGGTGTTCCAGTGGCGAGTACTGACGCGTTGCAAGCCGTCGGTAATCCGCGTGATACCGGCCTGCAAGTCATAGTCGAACTGGTAGGCGTCGCCTTCGTCGGTCCAGTGCCGGACCACGCGCCATTCCACGTCTTCAACCAACGCCCATTCGTAGAAACAGCGCAGACCGGTCGGCAACTGGTGCTCGACCATGCGCTGGCCGGCATCATAGCTGAAGCGTCGCTGTACCTGGCCAGTGGCATCGCGGACCTCAGCCAGGTTGCCGATAGCGTCGTAGCCATAGCTTACGAGTACTTCGCGACGCTGATCGGGGTACAGCCGTTCGAGCCGCACCACGTGGCCTTGATCGCGGATCAACTCCACTTGCACCAGGTCGAACGTATCGCGCAGCCGGATCAGCCGCCCGGCTTCGTCGTAATCAACATGGATGCGGTTGTCGTTGCGGTCGCCGAGCTGGCTGAGGCGCAGCAACGCCGGGTTGGCGGAAGGCTCAAATAAGCGATACAGCCCGTCATCGCTTTCGATCAGCAATTGCCCGTTGAGGTGTCGGCGCACGGCCAGCCCTTCACCGGCGCTGAACACCGCGCCGCCCAGGGGAATGCTGCCCATGTCGATAGGCCGGCCCTGTTCATCGGTGTAGACCAGCGTTTCGCCGCCGTCGGGGTGAGGCTGGATGTCGACGCACACTTCATACGGCACGCTCCAGCCTGCGCCGAACAGGCTGCCCGAGCGTTCGTCGCGGCTGTTGTAGAAGCGTTGCCAATCAATCGGCAGGATGCCGGGCAGGACAAAATCCAGCTCATCATCGCCGCCCAGCACCTTGGCGCCGGTGGCCGCATGCACCGGGTTCGACGAGCCCATGGCCGCATTGGCCATCGCCCCCATCGCGCTGCTCACGGCCATCGAGGTCGCGCCGCCGATCAACATGCACGGCAGCTTGCTGAAGAACTTGCCCTTGCCGCCCTTGAGCATCAACAACGCCGTCACCGCCAGCCCGACGCCCGGCGTCTTGCCGCTGCGGATCTCGCGCACCACCACCGAACCGCCGCCAATGGTCACGTTGGAGGAAATCAGCCCCGACGACACCACCGTTGCATCGCAGGTGCTGCGGTCACCGCTGCGCACTGCCGGCTGGCCATTGATGGTGACTTTTTCCGAACCCTCGGCCAGAAACTGCGGCGGCATCGGCGGGTGCTTCATGCACGTGACCAAATCCAGCGGCTTGGGTTCGGCGCCGGGCGCAGGTGTGGCAACCGTGGGGCGCCACATCTGCGAGAAGAAACTCTCGGCCATGTCCAGGTAGCTGGCTTCCGGCTCGGGCGCGGGTTCTTCCAGTTCAGTGCCGGCGGGTGCGACGTGAGAACTGATCGCCCCGGCAGCGCGAGCGGCCGGAATACTGTTGGTGAGGGTATTGGTGGAGCCTGTGAGAATGTTCGCCTGCACCGTGGGTGGAAACAGGGCGTTGCTGAAGCTCTCGCATAAATTCGATAAGCCTTTGTCCGCCCCGGTCTTGCTCATGGCCAGGCCGACAATCGTGCCCACCACGGCGCCCAGCAGGAAACAGCCGAGCCCGCCGGTGGCCACGGTAATCCCGGTGGCGGCAACCACCGCCGCAGTCGCCACCGCCGTGATTGCGATGTTGGCCGCCACCTCCAGCACACCGCCGAGGATGTCGGCCATCATCGAAGTGTGGGAGAGCGCATCGCCCATCCGGGCCGCCCATAACGCGTCAGACATGCGGGCAGCTCATCAGGAAATAGCGTCGAACGACAGCGAGTTTTTGATCAAGGCCCAGTGCGCCGCCTCTGCATCCCCCAGCGTGTCCGCCTTCACATAACTCAACGCGAGCATCTTGCGCGTGCCCGGTATCACCAGCGCCAACTGATACTGGAATACCTTGTCATTGCCCTTGTTGAATTGGCTGCGCAGCTCGATGCCTTCCACCTCCTGCGCGGCGCCCAAACTCACGTCCACACCCGGTTGATAGCGTAAATCCTGCACCTGTTTTTCCAGGCGCTGGAGCTGGTCGTTGAAGTTGCTGTGCAGGGTTTCGCCGTCAGCCAACAGGCTGCGGCTGACGATCAGGGATGTGCCCAACTCCGGGAACTTGAGGATATTGATCGTCGCGTCCTGCAACTCACTGGCGGGCAATTGGAACTGGAATTCGTTGATTCGGTACGTCATGGCAAACGGGTCTCGTCAGGAGCTTTTAGGCGCGGGGAAGGCGGCTTTGATATTGGCGTCGATGGCGCCTTTCTGGCCCTGGCCGTCGGGCGTGGCGCCAGGGCCGCCGCCGTTGTTCAGGTGCAGCACGCCGCCGGTATTGAACTCGGCATCGCCGCTGGCGTAGAAGCTGATTTGCACGCCGGTCAGGTTGATCTGCCCACTGGCGTTGAGCTCCAGGATGCTTTCACCGCAGACCAGGCGCAGGTTTTCGCCCACTTCGATGACATAGCTCTGGCTGATGCTGTCGGTCTTTCTCTGGCCCACCGAGAGGATGTCTTCCTGCTTGACGATGCGCAGGCGGTTGTTGCCGATGGTCACCGTCTCGTTATGGCCGATACTTTTATTGCGGTCGTGCCCGACGGAATGACTTTCATCCACCTCCACCACAATGTCCTGGTTACGCTCGGCATGGATATACAACTGCTCCAACCCCTTCTTGTCCTCCATGCGGATTTCATTGAAGTTGGCTGGCGTGCCGCCCTTGCTCGAACGACTCTTCATGCCGCTCTGGGTCGCGTTCTCCGGCAGGTCGTAGGGCACCGTCTGCTCGGCGTTGTATACCCGCCCGGTGATGATCGGGCGGTCCGGATCGCCTTCGAGAAAGCTGACAATCACTTCCTGGCCGATCCGTGGAATCTGCATCGAGCCCCAGTTCTTGCCGGCCCAGGACTGCGACACACGAATCCAGCACGAGCTGTTTTCGTTGGATTGGTCGTGGCGGTCCCAGTAGAAGTGCACCTTCACGCGGCCGTACTGGTCGGTCCAGATTTCCTCGCCTTTGGGGCCGACCACCAGCGCGGTCTGCGGGCCTTTGACGATCGGGCGGTGGGTGCTCGCCAGGGGGCGAAAGCTTTGCTGGGCGTCGATGCAGGTCAGGCTGCTTTCGAACTGCGCCGAGCCTGAACCACCACCGCTTTCCAGGCTTTCCTGAACGATGTAGTAGCGGCAGCCGACGATCAGGTATTCGCGGTTCTGGTCCTGGCGGCTGAAGCCGGTGAGGCTGAACAGGTGGCCGGAGCCGAGGCCGCGAGCATTGCCGCTGAACTCGATCTGCTCATACAGGGTTTGCAGGGCTTCGATGCGGGTGCGCGCGTAGTGTTCGCCGTCGGCGCTTTGCACGTAGGTGCCGGGGTAGTCGTACAGCGGGTAGTCGCCGGCAGTGTGCGGGCGCGGCATGGCCGAACGCACGTCGATGCTGGCGCTGGGGCGCTGGAAGTCGTAGTCGTTGAGCTCCAGCGAGCCCGGCTGCACCTCCTGCGCCAGGTGCCAGTTGTGCATGTGGTCGCGTTCGCGCTGTTGCTCGTCCTTGGGGTAGTACGGGATCGAGGCATAGCCCGGCACCGTGGTGTGGGCGCCATAAGCGTCGGCCAGCACCAGCACATGGCGGTCCTGTTCATGGCGGAAGAAGTAGTAGATGCCTTCCTGTTCCATCAGGCGGCTGACGAAATCGAAGCTGGTCTCGCGGTACTGCACGCAGTATTCCCACTCGCGGTACGGTCGGCTCAGGGCGTCTTCGAAGTCGGAAAACCCCAGGTCGCGGAACACCTGCTTGATGATCTGCGGGATGCTCAGGTTCTGGAAAATCCGGCAGTCCGAGGTGCGAGTCAGCAGCCAGAACCACGGGCGCAGCGTCACCTGGTAACTGGCGAACTGGCCCTGGTCGATGTTCTGGCTGCACCGCGCGACGATGCCGTGGAAGTGCCGCTCGCCGCCGTCCGCCAGTTGCACGCCCACGCTCATGGGCTTGCCGAGCAACTGGTTGAGGTCGATGTTGGCGTCCAGGGACGTCAGTTGCAGTTCATAGCTGAACAGGCGGCCCAGCTCTTCGCCGCCGCCCATTTCATTGAGCAGCAGCACATCCGGCCCGAGAGGGCTGGTGATCTTGGCCAGGCGTGAGGCTTGGTTGAATAGCATTGGTTAACCTGTAAATGACTAAATAACTGACGGAACCGGTTCGAAATGTGGGAGGGGGCTTGCCCCCGATAGCAGTGTGTCAGTTGATGCATTCGGTGGCTGAATCACCGCTATCGGGGGCAAGCCCCCTCCCACATTTAAACCGCATTCCAACAGTCGTTATTCGGCGTCGCTGAAGTCGTAATGCAGCTCGTTATCCCGACTGCTGATGCGCACACCAGCCAGCGCCTTGCCCTCAAGCATGCGCGTGAGGAATTCACGGCTCATGTCCGGCAGCAGGCTGTTGGTGAGGATGGTGTCGATCATGCGCCCGCCGCTTTCGGTCTCGGTGCAGCGCGAGACGATCAGGTCGACCACCGCGTCGTCGTACTCGAAGGCGACCTTGTGGGTCGTCTCCACGCGCTTCTTGATGCGGTTGAGTTGCAGGCGGGTGATCGCCTTGAGCATCTCGTCGCTCAGCGGGTAGTACGGGATCGTCACCAGGCGGCCGAGCAGTGCGGGCGGGAAGATCTCCAGCAATGGCTGGCGCAGGGCCTTGGCGATTTCTTCCGGCTCGGGGATGTTCGCCGGGTCCTTGCAGACCTGGGAGATCAACTCGGTACCGGCGTTGGTGGTCAACAGGATCAGGGTGTTCTTGAAGTCGATCACCCGGCCTTCGCCGTCTTCCATCACGCCCTTGTCGAACACCTGGAAGAAGATCTCATGCACGTCCGGGTGAGCTTTTTCCACCTCGTCCAGCAGCACCACGCTGTAGGGCTTGCGCCGCACCGCCTCGGTCAGCACGCCGCCTTCGCCGTAGCCGATATAGCCCGGTGGCGCGCCCTTGAGGGTGGACACCGTGTGGGCTTCCTGGAACTCGCTCATGTTGATGGTGATTACATTCTGCTCACCGCCATACATGGCTTCGGCCAGGGCCAGGGCGGTTTCGGTCTTGCCCACGCCGGAGGTGCCGGCCAGCATGAACACGCCAATCGGCTTGCTCGGGTTGTCGAGGCCGGCGCGGGACGTCTGGATGCGCTTGGCGATCATCTGCAGGGCGTGGTCCTGGCCGATGATGCGTTTTTTCAGGTGCTGGTCGAGGTTGAGCACGGTTTCCAGTTCGTTGCGGGCCATGCGGCCCACCGGGATACCGGTCCAGTCGGCGACCACCGAAGCCACGGCCTGGTAATCCACGGTCGGCAGGATCAACGGGGTTTCGCCTTGCAGCGCGGTGAGGCGCTGTTGCAGGTCGACCAGTTGTGCACGCAATTCATCGTTGCCGCTGTCCACGACGCCGACCTTTTCGCGCAGGGTTGCACGGGTGGCGAGCAGCTCATCCACCAGGGCTTTCTCTTCGGCCCAGCGGTTTTCCAGGGTCGCCAGGCGCTCACGCTCGGCGCTTAACAGGGCTTCGCTGTTGCTCTGGCGCGCGCCAATGGCAATGCCGATGGCATGCTCGCGGGCGATGATTTGCAGCTCGGTTTCCAGGGCTTCGATGCGGCGGCGGCTGTCGTCCACTTCGGCCGGCACCGCGTGCAGGCTGATGGCGACGCGGGCGCAGGCGGTGTCCAGCAGGCTCACGGATTTGTCCGGCAGCTGGCGCGCCGGGATGTAGCGATGGGACAGTTTCACCGAGGCTTCCAGGGCTTCGTCGAGGATCTGCACCTGGTGGTGCTTTTCCATGGTCGAGGCCACGCCGCGCATCATCAACAGCGCCTTGTCTTCCGACGGCTCGGCCACTTGTACCACCTGGAAGCGGCGGGTCAGGGCCGGATCTTTCTCGATGTGCTTCTTGTACTCGGCCCAGGTCGTCGCGGCCACGGTACGCAGGGTGCCACGGGCCAGGGCGGGTTTGAGCAGGTTGGCCGCGTCGCCGGTGCCGGCAGCGCCACCGGCACCCACCAGGGTGTGGGCTTCGTCGATAAACAGGATGATCGGCTTGGGCGAGGCCTGGACGTCTTCGATGACCTGGCGCAGGCGCTGTTCGAACTCGCCTTTCATGCTCGCGCCGGCTTGCAGCAGGCCCACGTCGAGGCTGCGCAGTTCCACATCCTTGAGTGCGGGCGGCACGTCACCGGCGACGATGCGCAGGGCAAAACCTTCGACCACGGCGGTCTTGCCTACACCGGCTTCACCGGTGAGGATCGGGTTGTTCTGGCGGCGGCGCATGAGGATGTCCACCAGTTGGCGGATCTCTTCGTCACGGCCCACGATCGGATCGAGCTTGCCGCTGCGCGCTTGTTCGGTGAGGTCAACGGTGAAACGCTTGAGGGCTTCCTGCTTGCCCATCGCACTCGGTGCCATGGCGCCGCTGGCCTCACCCGGCACCGCGCCGGCGTTGAAACCGTCGCTGGCAGTCAGGGCGTTTTCCGGCGAATCACCGACGTATTCGTCAAACCGCTCGCTCAGGGCTTCGGCCTTGATCTTGTCGAACTCCGAGGACAACCCCAGCAGCGCATGGCGCAGGCTTGGCGTCTTGAGGATGCCCAGCACCAGGTAACCGGTGCGCACCTGGCTTTCGCCGAACATCAGGCTGCCGTACACCCAGCCGCGCTCTACCGCCTCTTCAACGTGGGACGACAAGTCGGTGATCGACGTCGAGCCACGCGGCAGGCGGTCCAGGGCTTCGGTGAGGTCTCGGGCCAGGCGCGCCGGCTCGACGTTGAACTGGCGGATGATGCGGTGCAGGTCCGAGTCCTGCAGTTGCAGCAACTGGTGGAACCAGTGGGCCAGTTCCACGTACGGGTTGCCCCGCAGCTTGCAGAACACGGTGGCGGCTTCGATGGCCTTGTAGGCCACGCTGTTGAGTTTGCCGAACAGTGCGGCGCGACTGATTTCACCCATGCTCTGGATTCCTTGAGGTGGTGGCTTGATCGGCGTAATGCCGGGCCAGGATTAGGTCGTTGGCATCAACCGCAGGGCAGCCGAGCCAGGTGTTGAAGCCCAGGCGGAACTGGCCATTGAGTTGCAGCGCCGGTACTTCGGGTTGTTGCAGAACCAGGTTCAAGTCCCAGTCCAATTCATGGCCCAGGTACTCGGCCACCCACGCCACCAGCTCGTTGAACGGCTGGCTGCCGGGCAGCATGCCCATGTAGTCGTCCAACTTGAGCGGGCCCAGGCGGATGCGGAATTTATGCTGGCGGTCCCACACGTGGCTGCCCAGGCAGAAGTCCACCCCCAGCTGGTGGGCGCTCACGCCCACGCGGCTGCGTTCGGGCAGTTCCAGCCATTGGCCGACGTATTCTTCGATCTCCACCGGCAGGCCGAAATACTCGCCGAGGATCGCCTTCAAACCGTCCGGGTAGCGGGTTTGTGCCGACAGGTGGCCGCTGTAGTGCAGCTTCGCCGTGTCGGGGATCAATCCTTGGTTAAGCAGGCTCGGCATGCCCCGGCCACTCAAGGCAGCGAGGCGTGCGGACCAGTAGTCATCGTCCGGGCGGTCGTGGCTGACCGTCGGCCGCGCCTCGGCCCAGGCCCGGTAAAACAGGCTCAGCAGGCGGTGGTGGAACACGTCCAGGAACTGCTTGCTGGTGCTGTCGGCGTTGTTGCGCTGGCGCTCGCGTACGTACTCGGTGATATGCAGCGGCAACGGGCCGTTGGGGCCACCCAGGCCGAAGAAGAACTGTTCCAGCCGCGCCGGTTTGCCGTCGCCGCCGGGATCGACCGAGGCCAGGGTGGCCGGGGCGAAGGTGCAATCGGCCTGTTGCCCCAGGCGCAACGGGTCATCCGCCAGGCGCAGGGAGTGGCCCAGGCGCGGCAGTTCGGGCGATTCGCACTCGATACGCCGCAACGCCTGGAAGAAATCGTATTCCCAGGGCTCCTGATGCATCGCATCCAACGTACTCACAGGGTCGGACGACGCCCGGGCTTGGCTTTCCATCGCATGATCTCGCCGCGTTCGGTGGTACGGATCACCGTCTCGGTAAAACTGTTGATCGACACGTAGCGTGCCAGGAAGCGTTCCAGCACCGCACCGAGCAGGAACACGCCGGTGCCGCGAAACGCGTTTTCATCGAACTCCAAGGTAATTTCCAGGCCGCGGCCAAACACAATCGGGCCGGGCATCGGCAGGCGCCGGGTAACGGCCTTGCTGCTGACGTCGCGCAAGCCTTCGATCTGCAATTGCAGCGCCGCGTCATTGCTGTCGCCATACAGGCGCAGCAGTTCGCGCAATGCCGCCGCGCCCTGGCCTTGCTCGCTCAGGGACAAATAGTTGAGCGACAACTGGCTGATCAGGCGCCAGGCCTTGGCATCATGGGCATGGCTGGCGCGTGGGCGGCTGGGCCCGGCGACGCAACGCACGGATAACACCGGCGCGCTGTCGGCCAGGGTGAAGTCGGTCTTGCCGTTGCCCACGCTCATGAACAACGGCAGGTCGCGGTTGGTGCACAGCGCGGTCACGCCGAGTTGGCGCAGATCATGGCGATACGGCGCCTGGCGGCTGTCGACCAGGCTGACAAAGGTTTCGCTGCCCACATAGGTGGAGCGCGGGCCGTTGCGGCGTTGGTCGCTGGACAACACCCGCGGCTCGCGGCGCACGGTGTAGTACGCCTGGTCGCGGCCATAACGGGATGGGTCGCGGACCGCATAGAACGGCAAAAAGGGCTGCTCTGGCCCGGTGCCGTGGCCGGTGATGCCGCTCAACGAATGAATTTCGAAATCCATCGGCCGCGTGCGGTCGGCAATCACGTGGTGCTCGTTGACCCGGTCGGACAAGTGGATGCGGTCCACGCGCTTGGGGAACAGGTTGATCGCCGGGGTGCAGAACGGCAGGAACTGCGCCGCGCCGACGCTGCCTTCCAGGCTTGGCTCGTGACGGTCGAACAGCACGATCAGCTCCAGCTCCTGGCCGTCGCAACGTTTGACCGCGCGGCTCAGCTCGGCGAATTCGACGAACAGGAAACGGTGGGGCAGGGCAAAGTATTCCTGCAACAGGCGATAGCCCTGGAAGGCCCGCGCGACCACCGGCATGGCCGCATCGGCGTCGTCGAAACCCCGCGAGCGCAACGCGTCCTGGGCCAGGCGCTCGACCCAATCGCCACCGGGCTTGCGCGCAAACACCGCGCAGGCGTTGCCCAGCAGTTGTTCGTAAAGTCGGAACGGCTGCTCGTCGGCACCGCTGAGGTACAGCGGCAGGTTGTCCAGGTCGAGGCTGTTGAACGGCAATTCGGCGCCGGTGCGCAGGGTCAGGCGCAAGCCGGCCTTGGCTTTCGGCTCACTGGCGGCCAGGCGCCCGAGCACGGCGGCAGGGTTGCCGAAGTACTCGGCGTTGCTGACCTGCAACGGCCACAACGTCACCGGGTGCGCGGTGCGGTACTCGCAGCAGGTCTGGGTTTCGCGGCCCAGGGCGGCGCGCAACACGGTGTCGCGCGGCAGCGGAAAGCCGCTGGCCAGGGAGCCTTCATCGGGGTCGGTGTGCAATTGCACCACGGTCATCGACGGCGTCGGCGCCAGGTAGTGCGGGTAGGCGATTTCCAGGAGGTTGTGGGTGAAGGTCGGGTACTCGGCGTCGAGTTTGAGCTGTACGCGGGCGGTGAGGTAGGCAAAGCCCTCAAGCAGGCGTTCGACGTACGGGTCGGCGCAGTCCATACCGGACAGGGTCAGCCGACTGGCGATCTTTGGGTATTCCTTGGCGAACTCCGCCGCGCTTTCGCGCACGTGGTGCAGTTCCTGGTTGTACAGCTCCAGCAGGCGCGGGTTCATGGGCGTCTCCGCTGGTCGGCATTCACCACGCGCACATGGCCGGATTCCAGGTCGAGGTCGGTTTGCAGCAACAGGCGCAAGGGCACCGGCTGCGCCCACAGGTCGCCTTCGATCTCGAAACTCAGGGCGTTGTGATTCATCTCGCCATGGCCGACGCGGGCTTTGACGCGCAGCGTGTGGCGCAGGATGCGCGGTTCAAAGGTGGCAATCGCCTGGTAGATCAGGGCTTCCAGGGCCTTGATGTCGACGCTGGAAACGCTGTTGCCGGCCAGCGCCGGCAGGCCGTAATTGACCACCGAGGTACCGGCCTGTGTGTGCAGCGTGGCATCGGCATCGAGCAACGACGTGGTATTGAGCAGCCACGCCAGGTCGCGCAGCACCGAGGCTTTCAATTGGGTCAGGGACAGCACGCGTTTATCGGCGCTTTCCTTGGGATTGGTTGGGTCGTCGTCGGTCAACCGGTCCAGCAGGGACGGTTGCAGACGGTCGCGGGAAGCGATTTCAGTTACCACCAAAGCAGCTCCACGGACGGGTTGCGAGAGGGACAAAAGGCTTGTGGCCGTGGCGTAAAGCCACGGCCACAAGCGCTATCAGTGCTATCAGCGCTTGGTGTTGGAACGGATGTTCCAGCCAAACTTGATCGCGCCGCCGTCTTTGGTGCCGTCGGCTTTCTGCGGCTGGTAGTCGACCATCACTTGGGCGAAGTTCAGGGTGACGTTTTCAGTCAGGCGGTCATCGCCGCCCGAACCGCCGGTGCTCAGGGACGTTACCAGCACTTCTTCCAGGTTGATCACCATGTACTCGACCTGGCTTTCGCCACCGGCCTTACGCACGGTCAGCTTGACCTTGTCGATGTGTTTGCCGCTGGCGCAGTGCATCATCAGGTTCGGCGAGGCCTTGTCGACGTACTTGGTCAGCGACAGGTCCTGGATGTTCACCTTGCCCGCGCCGCCGCCACCGCCAACGTGCATGTTGCCGGACTGGGCCATGCCCCAGCTCCAGTTCAGCACGTCGATTTCGTCCTTGTGGGCCTTGTCCATGGACTCGCCCTTGATGTCGCCGATCTTGATGAAAATATCAACAGCCATGTTTTCTCCCTGTGTGGCTCTTGCCACTGAATTTGAGTGACTCCAAATGGGCAGTGCTTTTGTGTGGGAGGGGGCTTGCCCCGATGCAGGCACCTCGGTGTGTCGTCACACCCCAGTGATGCTATCGGGGGCAAGCCCCCTCCCACAGAAGAGCCAGCTCATCCGTGGGTTAGGCGCTTTTCGCCGAAGGCAGCTTCGATACCAGACGCAACGATACGGTCAGCCCTTCGAGCTGGTAGTGCGGGCGCAGGTAGAACTTGGAGTTGTAGTACCCCGGGTTGCCCTCGACGTCTTCCACGATCACCTCGGCGGCGGCCAACGGGTGCTGGGCCTTGGTGGTCTCGGTGGAGTGCGCCGGGTCACCGTCGACGTAGTTGAGGATCCAGTCCTGCAACCAGCGCTGCATCTCGTCCTTCTCTTTGAAGGAACCGATCTTGTCGCGCACGATGCACTTCAAGTAGTGCGCGAAACGGCAAGTGGCGAACAGGTACGGCAGGCGCGCGGCCAGGTTGGCGTTGGCGGTGGCGTCCGGGTCGTCGTATTCGGCCGGTTTCTGCAACGACTGGGCGCCGATGAACGCGGCGAAGTCAGTGTTTTTCTTGTGCAGCAGCGGCATGAAACCGTTCTTCGCCAGTTCCGCTTCACGGCGGTCGCTGATGGCGATTTCGGTCGGGCACTTCATGTCCACGCCACCGTCATCGGTAGGGAACGTGTGGGCCGGCAGGTTTTCCACTTCACCGCCGGACTCCACGCCACGGATGCGCGAGCACCAGCCGTAGTGCTTGAACGAACGGTTGATGTTCACCGCCATCGCGTAGGCAGCGTTGGCCCAGGTGTACTTGGAGCTGTCGGCGCCGTCGGTGTTTTCTTCGAAGGCGAAGGCTTCCACCGGGTCGGTCTTGGCGCCATAGGGCAGGCGCGCCAGGAAGCGCGGCATGGTCAGGCCGATGTAGCGCGAGTCTTCCGATTCACGCAGCGAGCGCCAGCCGGCGTATTCCGGGGTGGTGAAGATCTTGGTCAGGTCGCGCGGGTTCGACAGTTCCTGCCACGAGCCCATGCCCATCACGGTCGGCGATGCCGCAGCAATGAACGGGGCGTGCATGGCGGCGCAGACTTTCGACAGCTCGCCCAGCAGTTCCACGTCCGGTGGCGACTGGTCGAAGTAGTAGTCGCCTACCAGGCAACCATAGGGTTCGCCGCCGAACTGGCCGTATTCTTCTTCGTACATCTTCTTGAAGAGCGGGCTCTGGTCCCACGCGGTGCCCTTGAATTTCTTCAGGGTCTTGTGCAGGTCCGGCTTGGAGATGTTGAGCACGCGAATCTTCAGCTGCTCATCGCTCTCGGTGTTATTGACCAGGTAGTGCAGGCCACGCCAGGCGCTTTCCAGCTGCTGGAAATCCTGGTGGTGGATGATCTGGTTGACCTGGGCGGTGAGCTTGGCGTCGATGGCGGCGATGATCGATTCGATCGATTTGATCGCGTCGTTGGACACCAGGTCGGTTTGCGCCAGGGCCTGTTCGGCAAGGGTGCGCACGGCGGTTTCCACAGCTTCGCGGGCACGCTCGGTCTTGGGCTTGAATTCCTGCATCAACAAGGATGCGAACTCGCTGGTTTCCTCGGTTGCACCCAGGCTCTGGGCGCCTTCGCGGGCGGTATTGTCAGTCATGATTACTGGTCCCCTGCAGGCTTAGGCGCACTGGCAAGTGCCTGGAGCAGTGCCGGGTCCTTGATCGCCTTCATGATGATTTCTTCAGCGCCAGTCTTGCCGTCCATGTAGGTCAGCAGGTTGGCCAGCTGGGTGCGGGCTTCGAGCAGTTGCTTGAGCGAGTCGACCTTGCGGGCCACGGCGGCCGGGCTGAAGTCGTCCATGCTTTCGAAGGTGATGTCCAGGCTCAGGTTGCCTTCGCCGGTCAGCTCGTTGGGTACGTGGAATGCCACGCGCGGCTGCATGGCCTTGAGGCGCGAGTCGAAGTTGTCGACGTCCACTTCAAGGAACTTGCGGTCGGCCACCGGCGCCAGAGGCTCGGCAGGCTTGCCGGCGAGGTCGGCCATCACACCCATCACGAAGGGCAGCTGGACCTTTTTCTCGGCGCCGTAGAGCTCGACGTCGTACTCGATCTGCACTCGAGGCGCGCGGTTGCGCGCGATGAATTTCTGAGAACTTTGCTTCGCCACGTTGCTGCTCCTGGTCGCTTGAGCGACGGTGTTGTTACTGCGCAGTCGAGCGGCTTACTCGCCGTCCGGGCCGCGCAGGTTTTCAAATTGGGACATCCCATCGGGAATCAGATTGCGCACGATGGCCGCGAAGTCGGCGTGCACAAGATGCTTGGCCCGGTTCAGCAACACCGGCAACGGGCTCGAAGGCTCGTGCCGGGTGTAATACGCAAGGATCTTGTCGAGGCTGCGCAGCACGTCATCACGGTTGCTGATGTCGCCGCTGGGGCGAGGTGCGGCGGGGGCAGCGGCGAAGTCCACCGAGGGGGCATTGTCGTCACTGACGGCCTCGGGTTCGCTGCCGGCAGCGCTGTTCGGAACAAACTGGTTAAGCACCTGCAGCGCCTGCTTGAGCGGTTGCTTCAACAGGCTGAGGTCCACGCCTTGGGCGGAACCCACTTGGTCGCTGACCTGTTGCTCAATGGCTTCGCAGGCGGCGCGTGCGGCGCTCAAGGCGTCGCGGGTGGCCTGCAGGTGTTCGGGGTCGCTGTCGAGGAACGCGGCGTTGAGCTGCTGGGCGCCGAGCTGTTCGTCGGGGAAACTCATCAGGCCGCTGGCATTCAACGCGGCGCGCAGGCTCACAGGGCCGAAGGTGCGCGAGCGCGTGAGGATGCTCTCGCGCAGCAGACGAATGGTCGCATCGCTGGTCAGGCCGGAGAGGGCGTTGATACGTACGGTGGGGTCGTTATCGTCGTCGGCATCCAGGCGCGGGTGCAGGTCGGCCCAGTATTCGCGCAGCAGCGCATTGATCAACGTGAGGACTTCAGCCAGCCCGGCCGCACCCTGGAGGGCGAGGGAGCTTTGCAACAGGAAATGGGTGATGCGCAGGTCTTTGCTGCGCTGCAGCAAGTCGAGGCTCTGCTGCTGGATGCTGCGCCATTCCGGCGGCTCGGCGGGCAGGATCGAATCGCCCATGCTGCGCTCGGGTTGGCCCTTGGCATCACGCTCCAGCTGGAGAAAATCCGCGTCATATTCCATGTCTTCGCCACAGGGCGAACTGGCGGAAACGGCGGTGAGCAGCAACGGCACATCCACTGAAATTGATCTCCCTATCGGCCCGTTATTAGATGGCGGGCAATGCATGCATTAGTTGCGCAAGGAACTTTGCATGTTTTCTTGGTCATATAAGCAAGATGCCACTAATGTGCCATCACTGGTATTCAAGAAGTTGTGCATTTTTGGTGTAGTACTTATGCCTTGTCAAGGTAAGCTATTCGCCCTCTGTGACAGATGTGCGGTGCTTAACAACCTGTGCGACTGGTGGGTCGAACGACGCACCGGCATAGGATTTTTGTCATGGAGCCCAGTTAAGATCAGCGATCATGCTGGCATCAGCAGGTTTTGAACGGTCGATTGCACGACCTGATGGGGATCTCCCGGGCGTCGCTGTCCCTGGGGTCGACTGCGCGCGAAGTATCAGCAAGGAGGCAAGATGTCGCTGTGTTTGACTATCACTAGTTATCACAAGATTACCCCCGGGCAATGCTCGGAAAAGTCCATGAACCAGGGCTCGATGGCTATCGGCCGCAGCTCGGATAATGACTGGGTATTGCCTGATCCCGAGCGCCTGGTGTCTTCGCAGCACTGCGTTATTCAATACAAAGATGGTCGTTATTATTTAACCGATAACAGTACAAACGGGGTGGAGTTGGTTAACGCCGGCATCCGTTTGCGCAGGGGTAACAGCGAGCTGTTGCAGGATGGCGAGCTGATCCGCATCGGCGATTACGAGATCCAGGCGCGGATCGACTTCAACGTGCAGGCCATCGACAGCCAGCCATTCGCCGGTGATTCGCCGAACAGCTTTGAGGCCCTGATGGGTGCCGTGGCGAACAAGCCCGCGCCGACGCCGGTGATTGCCCCGCAATTCCAGGGCGCTTCGTCGATGGACACGCTGCCGGACCTGTTCGACTTCCTCAGCCCTACCGCCGTGCCGCCGCCCACCGTGGCCGACCATGTTCCCAGCGAACAACACGACTTCCGCCCGCCGACCCCGGTGGCGGTACCCGTGGTCGAGACGCCTGTGGTTTCGGGTTCAGTGATTCCCGAAGACTGGGATCTGTTTGGCGACACGCCGGCGCCGTTGGCCAGTGCGCCGCCACCTCCGCCACCGCCACCCGCACCGATCATCCAGCCGCCGCCCGTGGTCGAGCCAGCGCCCCCTGTAGCCGACACCCGGCAGCCCGATCTCTTGCAAGCCTTCCTGCGCGGTGCCGGCCTGGACCAGTTGCGCCTGGACAAGGCCCAGGCGGAGGCGCAGATGGAAAGCATCGGCCGCAGCTACCGCCTGATGGTCGAAGGCCTGATCGACGTATTGCGTGCCCGCGCCAGCCTCAAGGGTGAGTTCCGCATGCAGCAGACCATGATCCAGCCTGCCGAAAACAATCCGTTGAAATTCGCACCGAATGCCGACGAAGCGTTACTGCTTTTGCTTCGCCACGGCAACCAGGCGTTTATGGCGCCGGACATTGCCGTGCGCGACAGTTTTGATGACCTGCGCGCCCACCAACTGGCGGTGATGGCCGGGGTGGAAGCAGCGATCAAGCACCTGCTCACGCGCTTTGAACCGGCGCAACTGGAAGAGCGCATGGGCAAGCCCGGCGGGCTGTCGAACCTGTTCGCCGGCTCGCGCCAGGCCCAGTACTGGCAGCAGTTCACCGAGCTCTACAGCAATATTTCCCGCGAGGCCCAGGAAGATTTCCAGGACCTGTTCGGCCGTGAATTCAGCCGGGCCTACGAAGAACACAGCGCGCGACAGCGTCGGTAAAACCGCGCCGCAACCTATGGATTAACGGATAGCTAAGTACGTCATTGAGGACGCAGGATGATTCCCAGGTTTTTACTCGCAGTCGCCACCGCGCTGCTGCTGACCGCGTGTAGCAAGGATGCGGTCAAACCCGAAACGGCTGCTGAGGCTGAAGTGGACACCGCCGCCGTCGAGCTGCACTTCCACGCCATTGCCGGGCTTAACCCCGGCGCCAACGGCCAGGCCGCGCCGGTGCGGGTGCGCATTTTCGAACTGAAGAACGCCGCCACCTTCGCCCGCTCCGATTACTTCGCCCTGGCCGACCGTGCGCAATCGACCCTCGGCCTGGACCTGCTGGACCAGGACGAAGTCATGGTGCAACCCGGCCAGCAACTGAGCATCCAGCGCGACCTCGACCCCTCCACGCGCCAGATCGGCTTGCTGGTGGGTTATCGCGAGTTGGACCGCGCGCAATGGCGCACGGTGATCAACGTGCCGGCGCGCCAATACACCGAATACCAGATCAGCCTCGATGTGCGTGCCGTGCGCGCCGACGTCGTGGTCACCCCATCCAGCCCTGCCCAATAAGAAGCAATCGGAGCTCCCCATGTCCTGGAACAATCGCGTGGTCTGGTCGGAAGGCATGTTCATCGGAACGCAGCACTTCCAGCAGCATGACCGTTACCTGGAAAACCTGATCGACGCCCGCAGCCGCCCGTTGTCCGCCGGCGCCTGGGGGTTTTCCGAATTGCTGATCGACCAGGGCCTGCTGGCCCAGGGCAAGCTGGCCATCGTCTCGGCGCGCGGCCTGTTGCCCGACGGCACGCCGTTCAACATTCCCCAGGATGACCTGGCGCCCAGCCCGCTGAATATCGACGACAACCTGCGCGATGGCCTGGTCTACCTGGCCTTGCCACTCAAGCGTGCGGGGGCCCGCGACACCGTGGATGAAGGCGAAGCCCTGGAAGCCGCGCGCTACGTGAGCCAGGTGCGCGAAGTGCGCGATGACAACGCGCCGTTCGAAAACCGCGCGCCGGTGGCCGTGGGTTCCCGGGCCCTGCGCTTGCTGACCGCTCAGGACGGCATCAGTGACTACGCCGCCGTGGGCCTGGTGCGCATCAAGGAAAAACGCGCCGACCGTGCGCTGGTCCTCGACGACACTTACATTCCCCCCGTACTGGACGTGGCCGCGAGCAAGCCGTTGAGCGCGTTTCGCAGCGAACTGCTGGGCCTTTTGCACCAGCGCGGCGAAGCCCTGGCCGGCCGCGTGGTTGCCTCGGGTGCCGGTGGTGCGTCGGAGATCGCCGACTTCATGCTGCTGCAACTGGTCAACCGCGCCCAGCCGCTGATCCAGCATTTCAGCCAGTTGAGCCCGCTGCACCCGGAGCGCTTTTTCAGCGAACTGGTCAGCCTGGCCGGTGAGTTCTCGACCTTTTCCACCTCGGGCCGTCGTCCCCAGGAATACCCGCAATACCAGCACGACGACCTGGCCCTGAGCTTCGCCCCAGTCATGGCGGCCCTGCGCGAAGCCCTGTCGATGCTGATCGACAGCAAGGCCACGCCGATCCCGATTGTCGAGAAAGCCTACGGCGTCCACGTGGCCATGCTGGCCGACAAAACCTTGCTCGACAGCGCCAGCTTCATCCTCGTGGTCCGTGCCGATGTCCCCGGCGAAACCCTGCGTGCGCGCTTCGGCCAGCAGAGCAAGGTCGGATCGGTGGAGCACATCCGCGACCTGGTCAACCTGCAACTGCCGGGCATCACCTTGCTGCCGTTGCCAGTGGCGCCGCGCCAACTGCCGTACCACGCAGGCTCGACGTACTACGAACTGGACCGTGGCAGCGAGCATTGGCAGCAACTGGGCAATTCCGGTGGTTTTGCCTTCCATATCGCCGGGCAGTTCCCGGGCTTGAACCTGGCCTTCTGGGCGATCCGAGGATAATCCGCGATGCATCCCAATGATGACGACCGCACCCAGTTCATGCCGCGCCCGGGTGGCCGCGCGCCGGAACCCGCGCGTGCCGAGCCGGCCCCGCTGTCGATGCCGGCCGCGCCGATTCTCACCGGCAAAAGCCAGGGCCTGAACCCGCTGGAAAGCGCCGCCGGCCCGCTGTTGGCGCTGTTGACGCGCCTGCGCAACACCATCGCGCACCCGGCGCCGGCCAGCCTGCGCGCGCAGTTGCTGGCGTACCTGCGCCAGTTCGAAGAACGCGCCGAAGCCGCCGGCGTGGCCCGCAACGAGGTGCTGCTGGCGCGCTACGCGCTGTGCACCGCCCTCGATGAAGCGGTGTTGAGCACGCCGTGGGGCAGCACCAGCGATTGGGGCAAGCAGAGCCTGTTGATCACGGTGCACAACGAGGCTTGGGGGGGCGAAAAAGTCTTCCAGTTACTCGACCACTGCCTGCAAAGTCCACGGGAGCGCTTGTACCTGCTGGAGCTGTTGTACCTGTGCATGTGCCTGGGGTTCGAAGGCCGCTACCGCGTGATGAACGACGGTCGCAGCCAATTGGAAGCCTTGCGTGAGCGCACGGCGGCGGCGATTCGCAGTGCTCGCGGTGACCACGAGCGCGAGCTGTCGCCCCATTGGCGCGGCGTCACCGTCGCGCGTGATCGGCTGGCGCAGTTCATGCCGCCGTGGATCGCCGTGGCGATCGGCCTGGCGTTGTTGCTGGCCTTGCTGTTCACCTTGCGCCTGCTGCTCGCGGCGCAGGCCGAGCCGGTGTTCAAGAATATCCATGCCCTGGGCGAGATCCCGGTGCAGGCCATCGACCGTCCCGTGGCGCAGCCCAAAGTGATCGAGCGTCCGCGTCTGGCCGGCTTCCTGGCGGAAGACATCAAGGCCGGTCGCGTCGCGGTGGAAGACAAGGTCGACCGCTCCGTGGTCACCATTCGTGGCGATGAGCTGTTTGCGTCCGCCAGCTCCAGCATCGTCGATGACTACCAGCCGCTGATGCTGCGCATCGCCGACGCCATCCGCAAGGTCAAGGGCCAGGTGCGCGTCACCGGGCACAGCGATAACCGTCCGATTGCCACGCTGCGTTTCCCATCCAACTGGGCGCTGTCCGAAGCGCGGGCCAAGTCGGTATTGGAGATCCTCGCGGCCAAGACCGGCCAGGCTGAACGCTTCAGTGCCGAGGGCCGCAGCGACACCGAGCCGTTGGCGACCAACGCAACTGCCGAAGGCCGTGCCCGCAATCGTCGGGTTGAAATCACCGTATTGGCGGAGGGCGTCGAGTGAAGGCGTTTTTCAGTTTCATGATTCGCTGGGTGATCCCCGTGCTGGGCCTGATCGCCCTGAGCCTGATCATCTGGTTTGTGGGGCCGTTGCTCGACGTGCTGGTGCCGGAAGGGCGCCGTTGGGCGCTGATCATCCTGGTGTTTGCGGTGTGGATCGCCTACCGCGTGTTCCGCATCATCCAGGCGCGGCGCCAAGCGGCCGAAGTGATGCGCAGCCTGGCGGCCGAAACCCCCGCCGACCCCAACAGCGTGGCCACCGCCGAAGAGCTCACCACCCTGCGCCAGCGCATGGACGAAGCCCTGGCGCTGCTGAAAAAGGCCAAGCTCGGTGGCGACGAACGCCGCAACCTCTACGAGCTGCCGTGGTACGTGATCATCGGCCCGCCGGGTTCGGGCAAGACCACGGCGCTGGTCAACTCCGGGCTGCACTTTCCGTTGGCGGCCCAGTTGGGCGCCGGGGCGGTGCGCGGCGTCGGTGGTACGCGTAACTGTGACTGGTGGTTTACCGACCAGGCGGTATTGCTCGACACCGCCGGCCGCTACACCACCCAGGACAGCAATTCCACGGTGGACAAAGCCGCCTGGCTGGGCTTTCTCGACCTGCTGAAAAAGCAGCGCTCGCGCCGGCCCATCGATGGCGCCTTTATCGCCATCAGCCTGTCGGACCTGCTGCTGGGCACCGATGCCGAGCGCGCGGCCCATGCGGCGGCGATCCGCCTGCGTATCCAGGAGCTGTACACCCAACTGGGCGTGCGTTTCCCGATCTACCTGATGCTGACCAAGCTCGACCTGGTGCCGGGTTTCATGGAGTTCTTCGACAACCTGAGCAAGGAAGAACGCGCCCAGGTCTGGGGCATGACCTTTGCCTTGGACGACGGCAAGAACAGCGACAGCCCCCTGGCGCACCTGCAAAGCGAATTCGCCGGCCTCGAGCAGCGCCTCAACGAACGCCTGGTGGAGCGCCTGCAACAGGAGCGCGACCCGGCGCGGCGCGACCTGATCTACGGTTTCCCGCAGCAGTTCGGCGCATTGAAGGACTGCCTGCAAAGCTTCCTCGAAGGCGTGTTCAAGCCCAATGCCTTTGAAGAACGCGTATTGCTGCGCGGCGTGTACTTCACCAGCGGCACCCAGGAAGGCAGCCCGATCGATCGCCTGATCGGCGCCATGGCCCAGAGCATGAACCTGGACCGCCAGCACCTGGCGCGCCAGAGCGGCACCGGGCGCAGTTACTTCATCGAAAAACTCTTCACCGCCGTGGCCTTTGCCGAACGTGGACTGGTGGGCGTTAACCCGAAAGTCGAGCGTCGGCGCACGTGGATCGCACGCGGTGTACTCGCGGCCACCGTGGCCTTGGTGATCGTGGTCAGCAGCCTGTGGTGGGTGAGTTATCGCGCCAACCAGGCGTATATCGCCCAGGTCGACCAGAAGGTCGCGCCGCTGGGCCAAACCGTCCAGAACCTCAGCCCGGCGCAGCGTGAAGTGCTCGCGGTGCTGCCGCTGCTTAATGCGGTGAAGAACCTCGCGGGGGATTCGCCGAGCTGGTCCGAAGGCCTGGGGCTGTATCAGGGCGATATGCTCGAAGCCGAGTCCGCCAGCGTCTATCGCAAGCTGTTGATCGCCGTGTTCGCGCCGCGCCTGGTGACGCGCATCGAGGAGCAACTGCACGGCGGCGGCAACTCCGACTTCCTCTACGAAGGCCTCAAGGCCTACCTGATGCTCGCCGACAGCGAGCATTACGACCCGGACTTCATCAAGGCCTGGATCGCCCTCGACTGGGACCGCAACCTGCCGCGCGACCTGCCGGCCGATCAGCGCCAGGCGTTGACCGGGCACTTGCAGGCGCTGTTCGAGCGCCATCCGCCGAGTGCGCGCCTTGACCCACGCTTGATCGACGATCTGCGTCGCCAGTTGCAACAGCTGCCGGTGGCCCAGCGTGTCTACGACCGGGTCAAGCGCCAGAAACTGCCCGAAGGCATCCCGGACTTCCGTATCAACGAAGCCGCTGGCCGCGATGCCGCGCTGGTGTTCAGCCGTAAAAGCGGCAAGCCGTTGGGCGAGCCGTTGAGTGGCTTTTTCACCGCCAAGGGCTATCGCCAGGCGTTTTTGCTCAGCAGCCTGAACCAGACCGGCACCCTGGCCGAAGAGCAATGGGTGCTGGGCCATGAGCAGGCCGATCAGCAGAACGTGGTCAGCCTGGCTGCCGATGTGCGTCGCCTGTATTTCCAGGACTACCAGCGCCAGTGGGATGCGTTGCTCGCCGATATCGACTTTGTACCGATCACCAGCGTGGCCCAGGCAGCCGATGTGCTGCGGGTGATTTCCGGCCCGAGTTCGCCGCTGAAAAAACTGCTGGTGGCCGTGGCCAAGGAAACCGATCTGCAAGCCGAAGAGCGCCAATTGGCCGCCAAAGGCGTGCCGGTGGAAGGTGGCGTCGACAAGCTCAAGGAGCGCCTCGGCAGCCTGCTCGGCCAGGAGCAACCGACGGCCAATGCGCCGGCTGCAGCGGATGATCCGGTGACCGCGCACTTTGCCGAACTCAACAGCATCGTCAGCAAGAACGAAGGTGAACCGGCGGCCATCGACGGCCTGTTGTCGGACATGAACGCGCTGTATGTGCAGGTCAGCGCCATGGTCGGGGCCAGCGGCGATGCCTTGCTTGGCGAGGCAAAGAACCAGGCCGCGGCTGCGGCCACGCGGGTCAGCCTGAACGCCGAGCGCCAACCGCCGCTGGTGCAGGGCATGGTCAAGTCGGTGGTCAACTCCACCACCAACAGCATGATGGGCGGGGTGCGTAACCAACTGAACGCGGCGTGGGTCAGCGAAGTGGTCAACGTGTACCGCCAGTCCCTCGCCGGTCGTTACCCGATGTCGCCGGGCAGCGCGCGGGATGCGACCCTGGATGACTTCGGCCAGTTCTTCGGTGTGGGCGGGGTGATGGACAACTACTTCCGCAAATACCTGCAGCCGTACGTGGACACCTCGGCACAGACCTGGCGCTGGCAGCCTGGCGCGGCACAGAAACTCGGGATTGCGCCGGGCGTGCTGCAAACCTTCCAGCGCGCGGCGACGATCCGCGATGCGTTTTTCCGCTCCGGGGGCACCCAACCGATCGTACGTTTCGAACTCAAGCCGGTGTCGATGGACCCGACCATCACCCAGTTCCTGCTCGACCTCGACGGCCAGCAATTGAGCTACGACCACGGCCCCAGCCGCCCGGTTGCGATGCAATGGCCGAACCCCGGCAGCATTGGCGTGGTGCGTATCTCGATCATGCCGCCGTCGGCCAGTGGCCGCTCGGGCGTGACCCTGGACGGGCCGTGGGCCTGGTTCCGCCTGCTGGAACAGTCGGACCTCACCGCCGGCAACTCGCCGGACCGCTTCAACCTGCGCCTGCGGGTCGACGGTGCGAGCATCGCCTACGAGTTGCGCGCCAACAGCGCCTTCAACCCGTTCAAGAGCCGTGTGCTCAGTGGCTTCAGCCTGCCGGAGCGGCTATGACGACGCTGGGTTTCTACGGCAAGCTGGCCAGTCGCGGAGACTTCGTCAGCCGTGCCTTGCCCCAGAGCTTTATCGGTCCGTGGGACAGCTGGCTGGCGGCGGGTTTGCTCGCCAGCCAGAGTAGCCTCGGCGCCGACTGGCTCAATGCGTACCTGGTCAGCCCACTCTGGCGCTTTGTGCTGGCGCCCGGCGTGTGCGGGCCGGACGCGGCGGCGGGCGTGGTGATGCCGAGCATTGACCGGGTCGGGCGCTATTTCCCGCTGGCGGTGGTTACCTTGCTCGATCACGATACCAACCCGGCGTCCCTGGTGGGCGGGCCGGACAGCTGGTTTGAGCAGGCCGAAGAGCTGTTGCTCAGCACCCTGGATGCCGGCGCCACGTTCGAACGCTTCAACGATGGCCTCGACGCCCTCGGCCTGCCGACGAGCGAGCCGCGTGCGGTGGACAGCCGTTTCGCCGGCCTGCAGCGCGTGGCGGCCAGCTTGCCCCATCAGCGCATGACCGCGCTCGCCGAGCAGGCCTGCGACGGGGCGAGCCTGTGGTGGGGGCGTGGTTCGCAGACGATTTCCCCTGGTTTATTGCGGTGTCAGGGCCTGCCTGCCGCCGGCGATTTTGCGCAGTTTTTGCTCGGACAAGAAGGTGTGGTGTAGATGGGGTCGACGTACAAATCCGCGAGCAAAAGCCATGTGGGCATGGTCCGCCAAGTCAACGAAGACGCGTGCCTGGACCTGCCGGAAAACCGCCTGTGGGTGGTGGCCGACGGCATGGGCGGGCACGCGGCGGGGGATTATGTCAGCAGCCTGATCGTCGACAGCCTGCGCAGCGTGCCCATGGGCCGTTCCCTCGACGAGTACTCGGCAGCCCTGCGCAATGACCTGATCCGCATCAACGCCGCCGTGCGTGAAGAAACCGCCAACCGTGGCGTGACCATGATGGGCAGCACGGTGGTGGTGCTCGCCGCGCGCGGCTTGCGCGGTGTGTGCCTGTGGGCCGGCGACAGCCGCCTGTACCGCCTGCGCGACGGCGTGCTCGAAGGGATCTCCCGCGACCACAGCTACGTGCAGGACCTGCAGGACAGCGGCCTGCTCAGCGAAGCCGATGCCCGCGTGCACCCGCGCGCCAACATCGTCACCCGCGCCATTGGCGTGGAAGCCCAGCTGGAGCTGGCGGTGGTCGACCTGCTGATCGCCCCCGGCGACAGTTACCTGCTGTGCAGCGATGGCTTGAACAAGACCGTCGAAGACCATGAGATCCGCGAAGTGCTCAGCCACGACGCGCCGGATGAAATCGTGCGCAGCCTGGTGCACCTGGGGCTCAACCGCGGTGCGCCGGACAACATCACCGCCATCGTCGTGAAGGTATCGGCATGAACATTGTGATTCCGGGCTATGACATCGACGGCGAAATCGGCGAAGGCGCCATGGCCAGCGTGTACCTGGCGACCCAGCGCTCCCTGGAGCGCAAGGTGGCGTTGAAGGTGATGGCGGCGGCGCTGGCGGCCGACCCGAGCTTCTGCGAACGTTTCCTGCGCGAGGGCAAGACCCTGGCGCGGTTGTCCCACCCGCACACGGTGACCATCCATGACATCGGCAATGTCGGTGAGCTGTACTACATGGCCATGGAATACCTGCCCAACGGCACGCTCAAGGAGCGCATCGCCGCCGGCCTGACGCCGGAGCAGGGCATTACGCTGATCCGCCAGATCGCCTCGGCGCTGGGCTATGCCCATGCCCAGGGGCTGGTGCACCGCGACGTCAAGCCGGCAAACATCCTGTTCCGCGCCGATGGCACGGCGGTGCTGTCGGACTTTGGCATTGCCAAGTCCCTGGACGACCGCACCCAATTCACCCAGGCCGGTTTTGCCGTGGGCACGCCGAGCTACATGAGCCCGGAGCAGGCGCGGGGCCAGGAGATCGATGGCCGTGCCGACCTCTACGCGCTGGGCGTGGTGCTGTATGAAATCCTCGTCGGCAAGCTGCCGTACAACGGCAACGATGCGCTGTCCACCGCGCTGGCGCACCTGACCGAACCCTTGCCGGAATTGCCGGTGCACCACGGCCGTTATCAGGGTGTGTTGCGCAAGCTGTTGGCCAAGGACCCGGCGGAGCGTTTCCCGGATGCGGCGGCGTTGCTGCAGGCGCTGGATAATCTGCCTGCGGAGTCGCCGGAGGCCACGCTGGTGCGGCCGTTGCCGATCCCGCTGAGTTTTGATCTGGCGGGCATGACGCCGGTCACCATCGACATCCCGACCGACAGACCCCAGCCGCAACCGGTGCGCCAGCCGGTGGTGACGCCGACCCAGCATAAGGCCGTGTCCGAGCAGCGCCGTGGGCCGGTACTGGCACTGGCCGCCGTGGCGGTGGCCGTCGCATTGGCCATTGGTGGCGGCAGTTACTGGTGGTTGAGCGGCAGTGATGAGCCGGCCAAGCCGCCGGCTGCCGTCGTGCCTCAGGCCAAGCCTCCAGCGGCGGTCGCCGACGTGCCCCCGGCAACGCCCACTGCGGCCGCCGAAATGGACGGCGGCCAACGGCCGTTGTTGATGGCCGGTAAGAAGACTTTGTTCCAGCGCGTGCTCAGCAAGCCCGGCGCCAAACTGGCGAATGACGCCGGCGGCGCGCCGGGCAAGGCCCTGCCGGCGTTCTCCGTGCTGTATGTGTACCAGCGCAAAGATGTCGACGGCAGCCCGTGGGTGCGCGTCGGTGCCGCCACCGATGGCCGCAGCGACGGCTGGTTGCCGGCTGCCCAGGTCAGCGACTGGAAGCAAAGCCTCGTGCTTAAATTCACCGAGCGCTCTGGGCGGGCGCCGGTGATGTTCCTGCGCCAATCCGGCGAAGTGGAAAAGTTGCTCGCCGATCCAGCTGCCGCCAAAGGCGTGCTGGCCAAGGCGCAGAAGAACAGCGACGACAACGGCCAGGTCCTGGCCCTGGAGCCGGCCGCCAGCGCGGTGCCGCAGAACCAGTTCTACCTGTTGCCGATCTTCGACGCCAAGGAGAGCTTCGACGAAAACGGCCAGCCGGTGCAGTTGCTTAACGTCGCCTCCATCGACCCGGGCAGCAACGCTGCGGCCAAACCATCGACCCCGGTGATCAACGCCAATGCCGACGCCTTCCGCACTGCCGTGGTGATGGTGGTGGACACCACGGTCTCCATGCAGCCCTACATCGACCAGATCCGCGATGTGGTGCACGAGCTGCAAACCCGTATCGCCGAGCGTGGCGAGCTGGACAGTGTCAGCTTCGGCATGGTCGGTTTCCGGAGCAGCATCAAGAAAACCCCAGGCCTGGAATACGTGGCCAAGACCCTGATCAGCCTCGACCAGGGCCGCGACCCGCAACGCTTCCTCGACATGGCGCGGCAGGTCAAGGCGTCTACCGTGTCCAGCCACTCCTTCAACGAGGACGCGTTTGCCGGGGTGATGCAGGCCGTGGACGGCATGGACTGGTCCGGCTACGGCGGTCGTATCATCCTGCTGGTCACCGATGCCGGGGCGTTGCGCAAGAACGACCCGTTTGCCGCCACCCAGATGAACGAAGCCGAAGTGCGCCAGGCTGCACTGGGCAAGCAGATCAAGATCTACGCGCTGCACCTGCGCACCGACGCGGGCAAGAAAACCCACGCCGGCGCCGAGAGCCAATATCGCATCCTCACCGCCGACGCCAACCCGCAGATCGGCGACCTGTACACGCCGGTGCCGGGTGGCGATGTGCGCAAGCTGGGCGAGCGTGTCGACGAGATCGGCAGCGTGTTCGCCAACCTCGTGCACCAGGTGCGCAGCAATACGCCGCAAGCGGTGCCGCTGCTGAGTGCCGCGCCGAGCCTGGCGGACAAATCCGCAGCGGTCGGCTATGCCATGCACATGGACTTCCTCGGTCGCCGGAACGCTAGCCAGGCGCCGCAGCTGGTCAGTGCCTGGACCGCCGACCGCGACCTGACCAACCCCGCGCTGCCGGCGTTCCAGGTGTGCGTGATGCTGACCAAATTGCAGCTCAACGACCTGCAACAGTCGCTGAAACTGATCGTCGATGCGGCGCGCAAGACCCAGACCTCGCCCAAGGATTTCTTCCAGGAAATCGCCAGCGCCTCGGCCTATATGAGCCGCGACCCCCAAGCCCTACGCAAGGGCGGCAACCTGGCCGACGGCGGCATTCTCGGCGAATACCTGGAAGGCCTGCCGTACCGCAGCAAGTCGCTGAACATGACCCAGGACCTGTGGTTGTCGTTGAGCGTGGCCGAGCAGGAAGACTTTATCGACGAGCTGGATTCGAAAATCCGCCTCTACGAAACCTTCCACAATGACGTGGCCAACTGGGTCCGTTTCGGCGATGCCGAGCCGGGCGATGCGTTGTACCGCGTGCCGTTGTCGACGCTGCCGTAATGCTGAACCTGAGCGCGGTGCACAAGAGCCGGGGTGTCGGCAGCCAGCGTTACAGCCTGGTGATCCCGGCGCTGCACCTGCGTGCCGGGGAGCAGTTGGCGATTGTCGGGCCAAGTGGATGCGGCAAGAGCACCTTGCTGGATCTGTTGGCGCTGGTACTGGCGCCGGATCAGGTGGGCCGGTTCGAATTCAACCGGCAGGACATTGGCGGGCTGTGGCGTGCCGATCAGCAATCCACCCTGGCCGCGCTGCGCAGCCAGCACTTGGGCTATGTGCTGCAAACCGGCGGGCTGCTGGGCTTTCTGGATGTGCACAGCAATATCGCGCTGTCCCGGCAACTGCTGGGGTTGAAAGACGATGGCAGCGTGACGCGCCTGGCGGAACAGCTGGAGATCAGCGACCAGTTGGCCAAGAAGCCGGCCGCGTTGTCGGTGGGCCAGCGCCAACGTGTGAGCTGCGCCCGCGCTCTGGCCCATGCACCGCAACTGGTGCTGGCCGATGAGCCGACGGCGTCCCTTGACCCGCTGAACGCCGAGCGCGTGATGCAGGCCCTGCTGGCCCAGGCCCGCGAGCACCGCGCCGCCTGTGTGATCGCCACCCATGACGAACCCTTGGCCCGTGCCAGTGGCTTGCAGGTGCGGCGCATCAGTTGCCGTCGCGATACCGATGGCGGCGTTACCGCGACCCTTGGGGAGGCGTGCTGATGCGCATCCCTCTGGTGGCGTCCCTGGCCTGGCAGGATTATCGCAACGATGCCTGGCTGTCGGTCTGTTCGGTGTTGGCGCTGGTGGCGGTGATCGCGCCGTTGCTGGTGTTGTTCGGCCTGAAATTTGGACTGGTTAGCAGTTTGACCGAACGTTTGGAGACCGATCCGGCCACCCGTGAAATTATTCCGTTGGGCGGTGGTCGATTCAGCAGCGCATTTGTCGAACAGCTCGGCCAGCGCAGCGATGTGGCATTCGCCTTACCGCGCACGCGGCAGATTGCGGCGACGGCGCAGGTGGGCACGCTGACCCTGGAAATGCTGCCGACCGCTGCGGGTGATCCGCTGCTCAGCGGCCTTCCGATGCCCAGGGGCCTGGACCGGATCGTGCTGAGCCACACCGCTGCCGAGAAGCTTGCGGCGCGGCCTGGGGATTGGCTGGAGACCAGCTTTGCGCGGCAAGTGGCGGGGCGTGTAGAAGCCCAGCGCACGCGCTTGCAGGTACTGGCGGTGCTGCCGCTGGAAGCCTTCGCCCGGGATGGGTTGTTTGCCGATTTGAGATTGCTGGAAGCGGCGGAGGATTACCGCGATGGCCGTGCGGTACCGGCGTTGGGTTGGGCCGGTGACGAGGTGGGTGTGAGCGAGCAGCGGGTGTATCCGGCGTTTCGCTTGTATGCGCGCAGCCTGGCCGATGTGGAGCCGCTGCGGGTATTTTTCGCCGGGCAGAATCTGTTGGTATCGACCCAGGCACAGACGATCGCCCAGGTGCAGTCGCTGAGCCGCAACCTGTCGATCGTCTTCTGGATCATCGCCGGGTTGGCCTTGGCGGGCGCGTTTGCGGCGATCTTCGCCGGGGCGTTGGCCGCTGTGGCGCGTAAGCGCCGGGAATTGTCGGTGTTGCGCCTGTTGGGGTTTTCCACCGGCGCGCTGTTGTTGTTTGTGGTGCTGCAGGCGCTTTACAGCGCAGGGTTTGCCGCTTTACTCAGCGTTGGGCTGTATGGCCTGGCCGAGGCCGCGTTGAACAAGTTATTCGTGCAGGTGCCGGGCGAACACGCCAGCCACCTGCTGGCGCGTCACTATGGCCTGGCCCTGGTTGCAGTCCTTGGCGTCAGCGCCGTGGCGGCAGCCTGTGGCGGTTGGCGAGTGGCGCGTATCCAGGCTTCTGAAGGAATCAGAGATGTATAAGTTACTGGGCGCCGTTGTGGCGCTGAGCCTGGCCTCGCTGGCCATGGCCGATGAAGCGAGCGACAAGCTCGACAACCCCAAGCCGTTGCCCGACGACGTCAGCCTGCCACTGCCGTGCGAAGGCACTATGGTGTTCCGCTACGCCTACGTGCTGGCCCAAGGGACCTTGGATGACCGCGAGATCAGCCTCGGCTACCCCTTCGCCGAAGGCGAGGCGGGTTACCAGCAGTCATTTATCTCCGGCTACCGCCGCGACTTTATCAACGGCCAGTTCACCCTCAAGGACTTGCCGAAAGACTGGAGCAAAGTCATCGCGCCGTTGATGCCGAAGACCGACGCCAAGACTCCGCTCAAGCCCATGCTGTACTTCATCGGCAAGTACGAAGTGACCGCTCGCCAGTACGCCCAGGTGATGGCCCAGGCGCAATCCCTGGCCAGTGGCGAACCGGCACCGGCGTGCGATGCGCCCACCGGCATGGCCGGGCGTTTGCCCAAGGTGAAGCTGTCGCGCTTTGAGGCCGAGCGCTTTTCGGCGGTGTACAGCGCCTGGCTGATGAAATACCACCGCGATTTGCTGCCGGTGAGCGGTCGTGGGTCGTCGGCGGATGACGGCGGCCTGGGTTTCGTGCGCCTGCCTACTGAAGTGGAGTGGGAGTTCGCCGCACGCGGTGGCCAGGCGGTGAGCCGCCAGGACTTGGAAGGGCGCCTGTTTCCACGCCGCACCGAAGGCAGTGAAAGCGATGGCCCGCTGGGTGATTACGCGGTGTTCAACCAGGTCGCCGGCGGTACTGGCCAGGCCGCACGCTTGATGCCTATCGGTACCAAGCTGCCCAACCCCATTGGCATGTTCGACGTGATCGGCAACGCCGCGGAAATGGTCCAGGAGTCCTTCCAGCTGGTGCACGCCGGTCGTCGCCAGGGCACCTACGGCGGCTTTGTGGTCAAGGGCGGCAATTATCTCGAAGGCGAGGGTACGTTGTTTACCGGCATGCGCCGCGAATACCCGCTGTTCGCCGCCGACGGCACCGAGCAGAGCAACGAGACCACGGGTTTTCGCGTGGCAATCGGTGCGTTGTCGGCGCCGCGCTCGCGTTACAAGGAGTTGTTTGCGCAGTGGCAGAAAGAGGGCCGCCTGGCCTCCCTGACCGACGCCATCGACGACGCCCAGGACCCGACCAAGCGCCTGGACAGCATCATCGCCGCCAGCGTCGACCCCAAGCTGCAGGCTGAGTTGGGGCTGGTCAATGAAGAACTCAAGCGCAATGTCTCGCTGATCGCCCAGCAACGCGAAGAAGCGGCGGGCAACCTGATTCAGTCGGCCGCGCTGGTGGCCGAGACCATCAGCAACTACAACATCCGCCTGGCCAACCTGGAGAAGAGTCGCCAGCAGGCCCTGGACAACAAGGAAGAGGCCAGCGCGGCACTGTTTGCCACGGCCATCGAGAACGGACGCAGCGCCCTCGATGGCGCGGTGGCGATCTACATCGACAACCTGGCCACCGGCACGCGTTACACCGATGCGGTGATCCAGGCGCAGTTTCAACGGATCAAGGAAGAGTTGGATCGCAAGCCTGTGCTCGGCAAGAGCCTGGTGACGCGCGCAACACTGTTCGTTCGCCATGTCGGCAACTACCGCAAGCAACAGCGGGCCGACCCGGCGACGATCTTGAAGGAATTGCTCGCAGCGAGCGGTCAGCGCTGATCGCTGGCTGTATGGCGAGCTTGGAAGGGACTCAGGCGGCAGTGGCCGTGCTGGGCAAGTCAAACTTAGAAGAGAACACAACCTATGCTTTTTTCCCGTAAGGCGGTTTCCAAGCGTCACTTGCTGCTGATCGCGGCCGGCTTCAGCACTGTGCTGACCGGCTGCGCCACGTCGCCGGCCTCCAAGGTCGCGTCGAGCACCAAGGTCGAGTACTACCCCAACTGCTACGAGCCGGTGCAGCACTTGCGCGCCACCGATTCGAACATGACCAAGTCGGTGGTGACCGGTGCGGCCATCGGCGCGGCCGGCGGTGCCCTGCTCGGCGCCCTGACCGGCGACAAGGAAAAACGTGGCCGTAACGCCGCCATCGGCGCAGCGGGCGGGGCCCTGGCCGGCGGCGCAGCGGGTTACTACACCGAGCGTCAGAAGCAGATCGCCGACGACAACCAGCGCATTGCCTCGTATGCGGCTGACGTGAACAAAAGCGCCTCCGATATCGACCGCAGCACCGCGTACGCCAGGGCGTCCCAGCAGTGCTACCAGAGCGCATTCACCAAGTTGGTGGCTGATCGCAAAGCCAAGACCGTCAACGACACCGAAGGCCGCAAGCGCCTGGCGGAAATCGTCTCGGGCCTGAAGGAATCCAATGACCTGATCGTGGCGGTCAACGGCAAAGCCGCCGAAGACCTGAACAACTACACCCAGGCCTACGAGAAAGACCTGCAGCAGGTTGGTGTACAGCGTGCCGACGTGGTCACCGTGGCCAAGGCCGATGTAACGCCCGTTGTGACGCCGGGCAAGAAGAAAGGCACCGGCACCAAGCCACCGAAAAAGCCACCGCTTCCAACCGTACCAACAGAAGCGGTAAGCACCGAGAAAACCTTCCAGACCGCCCAGACCAAGCAGGATGAAAGCAAGAAGGTCGCCAGCGCCGGTAAAGCGCAGATCGAAGGCACTTGCCGCGATCCGAACCTGGTTGACTGGGCACCGGTACCTTGCCCTAACGTTTAAGTAACATGCTGCTATAAGCGTCAAACGCCAGCCGATCTTCCGCTAATGCGCAAGATCGGTAGCGTTCTTTTTGCAATTGGTTAAACTGCTGCGGCCACTCAATAATTACACCGAGGCCGTGTGCATGAAATTTCGTCTTCTCCTGTGGGTGCTGGGCCTGATGATGGGCAAAGCCAGCCGCACCAATCCTGCCTTCCAGCAACAGCTGGGTGACAAAGACCTCGCGTTCCAGCTGCAGACCCTCGACGGCAAGGTTGCCCGTCACTTCATCGTCAAGGACCAGCGCATCACCAGTCGCTCGGGTGTCCACCCGGCGCCGGCGTTTGCCATTGCGTTCAAGGATGCGGCCTATGGCTTCGCCACGATGCAGGCGAAGAACAAGCAACTGGCGTTCATGACGGGGATTCAGGACAAGTCGATCCAGATCAAGGGCAACCCGGCGCTGGTGATCTGGTTCCAGGGGTTGACCAAGTATTTGAAGCCGAAGAAAAAGAAGTAGGGCTTTCAGGTCGACCGAGTTGGATAGCTATCTGACAGGCGCCAGATTCAGCCCTGGCTGAACTGCGAGGCCAATTCGCGCAGCAGCACCTCGGCATCCAGCACCTTGGCCACGACTTCATCCGCTTTGTCACGGCTCAAGCCCAAACGCTCGAGCAGTTCGTCCGGGATGGTCTCGTCCGGCCCGGACCCAATCCCCCGGCTGCGCAGCAGGCGCACGGCCAGGCACACCAGGTTCGGGTATTCGGCGTATTGCCCATCGTAGGTCGGGTCGTGCTGGAAGCGCAGGGCTGTGGACAGTTCGTCCGGCATATCCCAGTAGCGCATCAGCCAGGCGCCGATCTGCTCGCGGCTGATGCCCAGCAGGTGTTGCTCCACATAGCTGTGGCACAGGTGCGGGTTGACCTCCAGGTGGCGGCAGATCAGCGAGAAGTGCGGCGGGAACACATGGGCCAGCAACAGGTAGCCGAAGTTGTGCAGCAGGCCGGCGAGGTAGGTCAGGCCGGCTTCCGGGCGCTGGGCGCGGGGCATGGCGCGGGTCAGGCCTTCGATCACGGCGGCGGTGTAGATGGACTGGTGCCAGTACGGCGTGGCCTGGTGCGGGTGGTCCTTGGGCAGGCTCAAGGTCTTGCCCAGGGCCAGGCCCAAGGCGAGGTTGATCACCAGGTCAAAACCCAGCACGCGCACGATGGCGTCTTCCACCGAGCGGATCTTGCCCGGCGATGCGTAGTACGGCGATGCGGCCCAGCTCACCACCTGGGCGGCGAGGGCCGGGTCGGTTTCTACCACGCCGGTGATGTCGTCGATGGTGGCATTGGGGTCGACGCGCAGCTTGATGATCTTCTGGGCGGTGTCGGCCAGCGGTGGAATCTCGATGGTCGCTTCCAGGCGTTGCTGGATGCGGCGGGCGGTAAACGCCTGCATCGCCTGGGTGATTTCCTCACGGTCATCATTCGGGCGGTCGAGGTTCGGGCGGATGTTGTTCAGCGGTTCACCGAACTGGGCGGCGCTGGCTTTGGTGAGCATGGTCTTGAAGGCGTCGCTGGCGATTTCCAGCAGTAGCCCGGCTTCGCCCGAATGCACCAGCAGGCTCGCTTCGTCGAGCAGGCTGCCTTCGTACAGGCACGGCGAACTGGTGAGTGCCGGCAGGCCCGGCAGCAGGCTCAGATCGTGCTTGCCCAGCATGCGCGCGACGCGGTCCGGCGACACGGCCGTAAGGCGGCGACCCGTGAGTTCGGTGAGGCGGTTGAGGTCCAGCAGCTGGTTCTGCGGGAACAGCACCATCAGGGCGCCCACCGCGTCTTCCAGCAAGACGGCCTGGACTTTTTGCGCAGGATTCAGGCCCGGATGTTCGGTGACTTCCGTGTAGCTGATGGCGAGTTTTGCGAGCAAAGCCCGAATGACCGGCGGGGCGGTCAATGGGGCTGTGGCGTGGGCAACTTCTGACATGGCCTGATCCAATTTCTTACAGTCACCGAAGTATAACCAGCTTGATACACCTGTAGGTCGGATAAGTGAGGCAGGCGTCACACTTGGCCGTATTGCTGCCCATGGCGCAGCCAGCGATCCAGCAGCGGGCTGACGTGATCCGGCCAGCGCTCCAGTAACGCCTGCGCTGCATCGCGTACGGCAGGCAGCAGGTCGGCATCGCGCATCAGGTCGGCGACCTTGAACTGCAGCAGGCCGGTCTGGCGGGTGCCGAGCATTTCGCCGGGGCCGCGCAGTTCAAGGTCTTTTTCGGCGATGACAAAACCGTCGTTGGTCTCGCGCATGATGCCCAGGCGCTGGCGGCCGATCTGCGACAGCGGCGGGTGGTAGAGCAGCACGCAGTGACTGGCGGCGCTGCCTCGGCCCACACGGCCGCGCAATTGGTGCAGTTGCGCCAGGCCCAGGCGCTCGGGGTTTTCGATGATCATCAGGCTGGCGTTGGGCACGTCCACGCCCACTTCAATCACGGTGGTAGCGACCAGCAGTTGCAGGTTGCCGGCCTTGAACTCAGCCATCACCGCGGCCTTTTCCGCGGGCTTCATGCGCCCGTGGATCAGCCCGACCTTGAGTTCCCCCAGGGCGCTGGTGAGGTCTTCATAGGTGGTCTCGGCGGCCTGGCAGGTCAGCTCCTCGGACTCTTCGATCAGCGTGCACACCCAGTACGCCTGGCGGCCTTCGGCGCAGGCGCCACGCACACGTTCGATCACTTCGACGCGCCGGGTGTCGGTGACCAACACGGTGTTGACCGGTGTGCGGCCGGGGGGCAGTTCGTCGAGGATCGAAGTGTCGAGGTCGGCGTAGGCGCTCATGGCCAGGGTGCGTGGGATCGGGGTGGCGGTCATGATCAACTGGTGCGGGTTCATGCGCCCTCCCACGCCTTTCTGGCGCAGGGCCAGGCGCTGTTGCACGCCGAAGCGGTGCTGTTCGTCGATGATCACCAGGGCCAGGTTCTTGAACTGCACTTCGTCCTGGAACAGCGCATGGGTGCCCACCACCATCGGTGCACCGGCGGCGATCTGTTCCAGCGCGGCCGCGCGCGTCTTGCCCTTGAGCTTGCCGGCCAGCCACGCGACTTCCAGGCCCAGGGGCTCGAGCCAGCGCTTGAACGTGATGAAGTGCTGCTCGGCGAGGATCTCGGTGGGTGCCATCAGCGCCACCTGGTAACCGGCTTCCAGGGCTTGCAGGGCGGCGAGGGCGGCGACCACGGTCTTGCCCGCGCCCACGTCGCCCTGGATCAGGCGCAGCATCGGCTCGTGCTGGCTGAGGTCGTAGGCGATTTCATTGCCCACGCGCTGCTGGGCACCGGTCGGCGCAAAGCCGAGGTTGGCCAGGTATTGCGCAGGCAGGCGCGTGGCCTTGGGCATGGCCGGCGCACGCAGGGAGCGCATGCTTTCGCGCAGGCGTTGCTGGGACAGTTGGTGAGTCAGCAGCTCTTCGAAGGCCAGGCGGTGCTGGGCCCAGTGATGACCGAGGGCCAGTTCGTCGACATCGGCGTCCGCAGGGGGGTGATGCAGGTAGCGGATCGCATCGGCCAGCGGCGCCAGTTGGTAGTCGCGGGCCAGTTCCAGGGGCAGCCAGTCGGGCAGGCTCTGCGGGCCAAGCATGCCCAGGGTCTGCATGCACAATTGGCGCAGGCGCTGTTGGGTCAGGCCTTCGGTGAGCGGGTAGATCGGCGTGAGGGTGGTGTCCACCGGCGGCGGTTCGTCACCGGTAATGGCGCGGTATTCCGGGTGGTAGATCTCCAGGCCCGAGGCACCGGGGCGTGCTTCGCCGTAGCAGCGCACGCGGGTGCCGCGCTTGAGGCCTTCCTTCTGTGCGTTACTGAAATGGTAGAAACGCAGGCTCAGGCCGCCGGTGCCGTCCTGCAGACGCACCACCAGACTGCGGCGCTTGCCCATCACCACATCGGCGCCGCTGACGGTGCCTTCGACCACGGCATCCTGCCCGGGACGCAGTTGGCCGATGGGCACCACGCGAGTGCGGTCCTGATAGCGCAGGGGCAGGTGGAACAGCACGTCCTGGAGGTTTTCCAGGCCGACCTTGGCCAGCTTCTCGGCCATGGCCTCGCCGACACCCTTGAGTGCCGTCACCGACACCTGCGACAGCTCAGTCATACGTTTGCTTAGCTCGCAGCAGGCGGCTTGGCCACCGAACACAGGCGGATCGAGTCGGCGAGGATCTCAATGGCTTTGGGCCGTGGGAAGCTGGCGCGCCAGGCGATCGCCACGGTACGGAACGGCACCGGTGGCGTGAGTGGACGCACTTCGATCACGCCGGGGGCGTAGTGATGGCTGTCCACTGCCGACAGCGGCAGGATCGAGATGCCCAGGCCGGAAGCGACCATATGCCGGATGGTTTCCAGGGAGCTGGATTCCACGGTGGTGTGCTTGGCGCCGTCGTTGCCTTTGGTCAGGGTCGGGCAGGCTTCCAGCACCTGGTCGCGGAAGCAGTGGCCTTCGCCGAGCAGCAGCAGGCTCTTGTCGTTGAGCAGGCCGGCGTCGATGGTGTCTTTTTGCGTCCACGGATGGGAGGCGGGCATCAGCACGTAGAACGGCTCGTCGTAGAGCGGCAGGGTCAACACATCCGCTTCGTTGAACGGCAAAGCGATGATGATCGCGTCCAGCTCGCCGTTGCGCAGTTTGTCGCGCAGCACGTGGGTGAAGTTTTCTTCGATATACAGCGGCATCTGCGGCGCGACGCGGTGCAGTTGCGGGATCAGGTGCGGGAACAGGTACGGGCCGACGGTATAGATGGCGCCGACTTTCAGCGGTGCGGTCAGCTGGTTCTTGCCGGCCTGGGCCAGTTCGCGAATGCTTTGCGCCTGTTCCAGCACCTTCTGGGCCTGGGCCACGATGCCTTCGCCCACCGGGGTGAGGCGCACGGCGCTTTTGCTGCGCTCGAAAATCAGCACACCGAGTTCGTCTTCAAGCTTTTTCACGCCCACCGACAGCGTCGGCTGGCTGACGTGGCAGCGTTCGGCCGCGTGGCCAAAGTGCTGCTCTTGGGCGAGGGTAACGATGTAGCGTAATTCTGTAAGAGTCATAGCGGGCGTCCATGAGGTTGCGGGCCAAGCATACCGGCTGCAATCGATAGACGCACGTTATCAGAACTTTGCTGGGGATTGAGCGGGGAATGCGCGGGATTTTGCTGAGAGTGGCGAGGGGTGTCCCTCGCCACCATCATTTTCAGCGACGACGTTTCTCGATGTTGTACACGAACGGTGCAACGATCTCGATGCTGCCGCCCTTGAGCATGTCGGCCGGCGGCTTGGGCAGCGGCTGGGCACGACGGATCATGTCCAGGGTGGCGCGGTCAAGGTCGGCGTTGCCGGAACGGCCCACCAACTCGTAGGACAGCACGTTACCGTCGCCATCCACCACGAACTTCAGGCGGTTCAGGCCTTCCTTGCCACGGGCCTGAGCACCTGGCGGGTACTTCTTGTACTTCTGCAAGTGTGCCAGCAGGGTGCCTTCCCAGGACGCTTTGGCGGCGATCTGTTGCGGCGACGGGCCAGGTACGGGCTGGGCCGATTTTTCAGCCGGTGCCTTGGTGGGCGGAGCGTCGCTCGGCGGGTCCTCGGAGGGTTTCTCCTTGGGCGGCTCGATCTTTTTCTCCACCGGCTTGGGCGGCTGCGGTTTAGGCTTGGGCTTGACCGGCTTGGGCACCTGGATCGTTGGCTTGGGCGCCTCGGCCAGTTTCGGCAGGGGCAGCTCTTCCACCGGTGCAGGCGGTTGCGGCGGCGTTACCACTTTCGGCGGCGCCGGAGGCGGCGGTGCAGGCATCGGGGCCAGGTCGATGACCATGGCTGCCGGCGGCAACTGCACCGTGCGCGGCGCTGACCAGTGGAGCGCGATGGCAATCGCGACGGCATGCACGCCCAGCACGACGGCGAGGCTGGTGCCATAACGCGTCAGTTTGTGGCGCGTCGTGATCATTTCTTGGCTGCCGTCTCAAGTCCGACCAGGCCTACCTTGAGGTAGCCGGCTGCCCGCAGGGCATCCATCACGCTCATCAGGTCACCGTAGTCCACGCCCTTGTCGGCCTGGAAGAAGATCGTCGTGTCCTTCTTGCCTTGGGTCTTGGCATCGAGCACCGGCCCCAGGGTTTCGGCCTTGACTTCTTCTTCGCCCAGGAACAGGCGTTGGTCCGCCTTGACGCTGAGGAAGATCGGTTTCTCCGGCCGCGGCGCCGGCTTGGCGCTGGAGGCGGGCAGGTCAACCTTGATGTCCACGGTGGCCAATGGAGCGGCCACCATGAAGATGATCAGCAGCACGAGCATCACGTCGATAAACGGCGTGACGTTGATTTCGTGGTTCTCGACGAGTTCATCGTCGCCTTGATTCAAATGCAGGCCCATGGCCGATTACCCCACTTTCACCATGTGCGGTTGCGAGCTGCGCTCGGTAGGCAGGTGATCGAGGTCGCGGCTGACCAGCAGCAGGACTTCTGCCGACGCGTCCGATACCTGGGCCTTGTAGCCGGCAATCGAACGGGCGAAGACGTTGTAGATCACTACCGCAGGAATCGCGGCGACCAGGCCCAAGGCGGTTGCCAGTAGGGCTTCGGCGATGCCGGGGGCGACGACGGCGAGGTTGGTGGTCTGGGTTTTGGCGATGCCGATGAAGCTGTTCATGATGCCCCAGACGGTACCGAACAGGCCGACGAACGGCGCGGTGGAGCCGATGGTAGCCAGCACGCCGGTGCCGCTGCTCATGTTACGGCCGCAGGCTGCAACCAGGCGTTCCAGGCGGAAGGCCACGCGCTCCTTGATGCCTTCTTTTTCACGGGTATTGGCCGACAGGCGCATTTCTTCCAGTGCGTCGTGCACCAGGGTGTTGGCCAGGGTGCCTTTCTTGGTCGCGCTTTCGCTGGCTTCCTTGAGGGTGGTGGCTTTCTTCAGGTGGACGATTTCAGTGCGCAGACGGCGCTTGGCACCCAGCAGCTCGAAGCCTTTGGCGATCCAGATGGTCCAGGTAATGATCGACGCGATGGCCAGGCCGATCATCACGGCTTTCACCACCACGTCAGCATTCTGGTACATGCCCCATGGCGACAGGTCGTGGGCCATGCCCAGGGTGTTGTCTTCTTCCAGCACGACACCGGTTTCGTCGGCGGCGGCTGGGGTTGCAGCCTGGGCCGGGTCGGTGGCCGCGGGGGCAGCAGCGGGTGCGGTTGGAGCCGCAGCATTGTGCTCGGCGGCGGCCGGGGTAGCCGGGGCGGTGGCATCAGCGAATGCGGCGGTCGGCGCCAGCAGTACGCTGAACAGCATCGCAGCAATCGCACGCCAGGCGCGGGATGGGCTGTGAAGCTTGGTTGGCGAAGCGGGGGTTGTATTACGTGTCATGCTGGCCGGACCTGAGAGAAGAAAATGAGTGATCGTCCTTCCAGACCCAAAGGGGGCGAGGACAAATGGGCGGTTATTATTGCAAGTAATTCTTGTTAACAGAAGTAATACAGTAACTTTATTTGCCCTTTTTCTGGCCGCCGGTCTGCTGCGAGGGCTAATCTAGACCTTTAAGAACGGAGTTTTATGATGTCTGTGCCTTCTGTTGTGATTGCCGGATGTGGCGATGTGGGTAGTCGGCTGGCTAGCCAATTGCTGGCCTCGGAATGGGAGGTTCATGGCCTGCGGCGCGATATTTCACGCCTGCCCGACGGGGTGATCGGCATTGCCGGCGACCTGTTCAACAAGGATTGCCCTGACACCTGGCCGATCGGCGGGGTGGATTACCTGGTGTACTGCGCCGCCGCCACCGACCACGATGAGGCCGGTTATCGCGCCGCTTACGTGCAAGGGTTGCAGCATGTGCTGGAGTGGCTGAAGGATTATGGCCAGGAGCCCAAGCACCTGCTGTTTGTATCCAGCAGCAGTGTGTACGGGCAGCAAAATGGCGAATGGGTCGACGAAACGTCCGAGACCCAGGCGAAAGGTTATTCCGGGCAGGTGATGCTGGAAGCCGAGCACGTGGCGCTCAATAGCGGTATCCCGGCGAGCATCGTGCGCCTCACCGGCATCTATGGCCCGGGCCGTGAGTGGCTGCTGACCCAAGTGCGCCAAGGCTACCGTGTAGCCGTCGACCCGCCTCTCTATGGCAACCGAATTCACGCGGACGATGCGGCGGGCCTGCTCGCGTTTCTGCTGCGGCATGTAGAGCAGGGCGGTTCGCTGGATCAGGTTTATATCGGCGTCGACGATGCGCCGGCGCCGCTGGCCGAGGTGGTGGCTTGGTTGCGAGACTACCTGGGCGTGACGGAGTGGTCCGAGGAGGCCAGTGTGCGGCGAGCGGGCAGCAAGCAGTGCAGCAATGCGCGTATCAAGGCGTTGGGCTGGGTGCCGACCTACCCGAGTTACCGCGAGGGGTATGCTGCGATCCTTGAAGGTAAGCGCTGAATGAGTGAGAAGGCCGAGTCGGGCTCCTTTTGACTCACTGTTTTTCCAGCAACCACTGGCGCGGACCTGGCGTGAGATGAGGGATCTGGTCTGGTCGGGATAGGTTGATCGCTTGGAAAATCTCCAGCTGTCTACCGGAACGGACAAAAATCCATCCGTCCGAGGTCTCGTCGTTGCCCAGATAAAGGGTGTCATTACCGGCGCCTTGAGTGGCGCAATCGCCTCCCAGGCAAAGCTCGTATCGGTTGTGCCTTCCCAGCCCTGACACAGCGCCGTCGGCCGCGAACGTGACGAAGTTGCCTGTGCCTTGGCCTTCGAGGATTTTCCATCGGCCGGCCATATAGGCTGAATTCAATGTGAACCTGAAGGTTGTGCCCCATCTGGCGCCAGTATTGGGTGGTTGGGCGGGGCGTTTGAACACCTGGCCTGGGCGTTGTGACTGGGGCTGCTGGATCAGTTGATTATTCGTCAACCGCAGTTCGTCGTAGCCGTGCCCGTCGTAGTCGACGGTCCATGTGCCCGGTGCTTTTGGCAACAATTGACCTTCGCCTGATTCGAAAGCGTTGCTCAACTGCGCCTTGCCGGCACGGGTGTCGATGTTCCACTCAAGATTCAAACCGTGCGCTGCAATGGCGCGCAACAGGGGCCGGCCTGGGGTCGCGGAGTCGATGGCGGCCTGGTTGATCCACAGTCCGTTGATGTCGGCGGGTGGCGGCATCTGTTGGCAGCCGCTCAGCAGGATAAGGCCGAGGGCAACGGGCTTGTGCATAGGACAACCTGCCAATGGGTGAAAAACAGGGGGCAGGCTAAAGAAAAAGGAGCCTGTGGGCCCCTTCGTTCTGTATCACTATTTTTCCAGCAGCCACTGTCGCGGCCCGGGCGTAAACGAAGGCACTTCGTCCGCCTGTGCGGTGTTGACCGCCTGGAAGATCTCCAACTGCTTGCCCTTGCGCACGAAGATCCACGGGTTGCCCACGCCGTTGAGCTGCAGCCACATGCTGTCGTAGCCGCCGCTCATGGAGGCACAGTCACCGGCCAGGCACAGCGAGTACCGATCAACATTGGGCAAACCGGCAACCTTGCCGTCAGGCTGGAACTGGACAGTGGCGCCGCTGCCGAAGCCGTCGGTGATCTTCCAGTCGCCGCCCATATAGGCTGCATACAGGGCGCGTTCGAAGTTGGCGCCCAGCGGCGCACCTTCCGGTGCAGGTTCCTTGGCGCGGGCGAAGAGCTGCTCGGGCTCGTTATCGTTGGCCACTTGCAGCAGTTGCTTGCCTTTGCGCTTGAGTTCAGTGGCGGAGCTGCCGTAGAAGTCGACGCTCCAGGCGCCGGACTGTTCGCCGAGCAACTTGCCTTCGGCGACTTCAAAACCGTTGTAGTAACGTGCCTGCGAAGCCTTGGGGTTAACCTCCCATTCGAGGTTCGGGCCATAGCTTTGCAGCGCTTCACGCAAAGGGCCGCCCTTGGCTGCCGCATCGATGGCGACCTGGTTGATCCAGGTGCCGCTCACATCCTGGTTGGCAGGGTTGCTGGCGCAGCCGCCGAGCAACAGGGCGAGCAACGAAGAGGCTACAAGCGCTTTGCGCATCATGAAATCCTTTTAAAACGAAGTCGGCGCAGCCTGTGGAGGTTGCGCCGGGTGTTTTACTCGATGACCAGAATTGCGTCCATCTCAACCTGCGCGCCCTTTGGCAGGGCGGCCACACCAATGGCGGCACGGGCTGGGTAAGGTTGTTCGAAGTACTTGCCCATGATCTCGTTGACCTTGGCGAAGTGGCTCAGGTCGGTGAGGAAGATGTTCAGCTTGACGATGTCCTTGAACGAGCCGCCGGCAGCTTCGGCCACGGACTTGAGGTTTTCGAAGACCTGTACGGTCTGGGCTTCGAAGCCTTCCACCAGTTCCATGGTCTTTGGGTCCAGCGGGATCTGGCCGGACATGTAGACGGTGTTGCCCGCCTTGATGGCCTGGGAGTAAGTGCCGATGGCGGCTGGGGCTTTATCGCTGGTGATTACGGTCTTGGTCATGAATGACTCCTTGTAATGGATGGGCTACGCACGCATGCGGGTGATGCGGATCACACCGGTCAAGGCGCGCAGTTTCTTGATCACGCGGGCCAGGTGCACGCGGTCATGCACGCTGACCACCAGCTGGACCACGCTGATGCGACCATCGCGCTCGTCCATGCTGATTTTCTCGATATTGCCGTCGGCCGCGTTGACACTGCTGGCCAGCAGGGCGATCAGGCCGCGCTGGTGTTCCAGCTCCACGCGCAGCTCGACGTTGAATTCGCCGGTGACATCCTTGGCCCACGAGAGCTGGATGCACTTCTCTGGGTTGTGGCGGATCTCGGTGATGTTGCGGCAGTTGTCGAGGTGAACGACCATGCCCTTGCCGGCCGACAGGTGGCCGACAATCGGGTCGCCAGGGATCGGCGTGCAGCATTTGGCATAGCTGAGCACCAGGCCCTCGGTGCCGCGAATCGCCAGCGGGCCTTCCGGGCTTGGCAGTTGTTCGCCTTCACCCAGCAGGCGGCGTGCGACCACGTAGGCCATGCGGTTGCCCAGGCCGATATCTTCCAGCAGGTCCTCGATGGTTTCCTGGCGATACTCGTGGAGCATCGCTTGCACGCGCTCCTGGGCGATCTTGTCCAAGGCGCTGTCGAAGCCGTTGAGTACTTTGTTCAGCAGGCGCTCGCCCAGGCTGATGGACTCGGAGCGGCGCTGCAGTTTCAGTGCGTGGCGGATGTGCGTGCGCGCCTTGCCGGTGACCACGAAGTTCAGCCACGCCGGGTTCGGGCGCGCACCCGGTGCGCTGACGATCTCCACAGTGGAGCCGCTTTGCAGCGGTTCCGACAGCGGGGCCAGGCGCCGGTTGATCCGGCAGGCAATGCAGCTGTTGCCGACATCGGTGTGCACCGCGTAGGCAAAGTCGACCGCGGTGGAGCCTTTGGGCAGCTCCATGATCCGGCCTTTGGGCGTGAACACGTAGACCTCGTCCGGGAACAGGTCGATCTTCACGCTTTCGATAAATTCCAGGGAGTTGCCGGCACGTTGCTGCATTTCCAGCACGCCCTTGACCCACTGGCGGGCACGGGCATGGGTGCCTTTGGGCTGCTCGTCGCCGCTGGATTTGTACAGCCAATGGGCGGCGATGCCGTTGTTGGCCATCTCTTCCATTTCCCGGGTGCGGATCTGGATCTCGATCGGCACCCCGTGCATACCGAACAGCGTGGTATGCAGCGATTGATAGCCGTTGGCCTTGGGAATGGCAATGTAGTCCTTGAAGCGCCCCGGCAGGGGTTTGTACAGATTATGTACAGCGCCCAGCACGCGGTAGCAGGTATCGACCTTGTCCACGATGATGCGGAACGCGTACACGTCCATGATCTCGTTGAAGGCCCGGCGTTTGCCGCGCATCTTCTTGTAGATGCCGTAGATGTGTTTCTGCCGGCCGCTGACCTCGCCCTCGATCTCGTCGATCGCCAGGCAATGGCTCAGGGATTCTTCGATCTTGTTGACGATTTCCTTGCGATTGCCCCGGGCGCGCTTGACGGCCTGGTAGATGCGCGCCGAACGCATCGGGTGCATGGCCTTGAAGCCGAGGTCTTCGAACTCGATACGAATGGCGTGCATGCCCAGCCGGTTGGCGATGGGCGCGTAGATTTCCAGGGTTTCCTTGGCGATGCGCCGGCGTTTTTCGCCGGACAGCACTTCCAGCGTGCGCATGTTGTGCAGCCGGTCGGCCAGCTTGACCAGGATCACCCGGATGTCCCGGGCCATGGCCATGGCCATTTTCTGGAAGTTTTCCGCCTGGGCTTCGGCCTTGGTCTCGAAGTTCATCTGGGTCAGTTTGCTGACCCCGTCGACCAGTTCGGCCACGGTTTCGCCAAATTGCGCACTGAGCGCTTCCTTGGCAATGCCGGTGTCTTCGATCACGTCATGCAGCATCGCGGCCATCAGGCTCTGATGGTCCATGTGCATGTCGGCCAGGATATTTGCCACCGCAAGGGGGTGGGTGACATACGCCTCACCGCTTCGGCGGCGTTGGCCGTCGTGGGCCTGTTCGGCGTAGAAATACGCTCGGCGGACCAGGTTGACCTGGTCGGGGCCGAGGTAGGCCGATAAGCGATCGGCGAGGGCGTCTATGCTCGGCAAAGTGTGAACTCCTGCCGAAGGCTGTGACCCCGCGCCGTGCTACGTCGACCAGGCATAGGCTTAGACGGCCTCGTTGGACTCGTCCTCGAACGCTGCAAACAGCGGTTCGTCTTCAACGATTTCAGCGTTGGCGATGAACTCGTAGCTCATCAGGCCTTCAGCGATTTCACGCAGGGCTACAACGGTAGGCTTGTCGTTTTCCCACTGGACCAGAGGCTCTTTGCCGCCAGTGGCCAGTTGACGGGCACGCTTGGTAGAGAGCATGACCAGCTCAAAGCGGTTATCCACGTGTTCTAGGCAGTCTTCAACGGTTACGCGGGCCATGGTATTCCTCGGAGCGAATGCAAGATGCGCGCTGCCCGGTTGGGCGAGCGGACTGAGCAGTTTAAAAAATCACCAGCGTTTAGGGAAGCGCTGATTTTTCGCAGGTCCTCGCAAAACCGCTGCAAGCGCCAATGTAAAGCCCTTGCAGCGGTTTTGGGAAGAGCCAATCAGCCGAGCAGTTCGGCGAGTAATTTACCGAAACGCTGCTGTTGACGCTTTTGCTGGAGCTGATTGGTGCGGAAAATCGCCTTCAGGTCATCCAGTGCGTGGGAAAAATCGTCGTTGATGATCAGGTAGTCGTAGTCGACATAGTGGCTCATTTCGCTGACTGCTTCCCGCATGCGGCCTTCGATGATCTCGTCGCTGTCCTGGCCACGGTTGGTCAGGCGCTGGTGCAAGGCTTCGAGCGACGGCGGCAGGATGAAGATCGAGCGTGCCTTGGGCATCAGCTGGCGCACTTGCTCGGCGCCCTGCCAGTCGATTTCCAGGATCAGGTCGTGGCCTTCGTCCAGGGTCTGTTGCAGGTGGCTCTGCGAGGTGCCGTAGAGGTTGCCGAACACCTCGGCGCGCTCGAGGAAGTCGCCATGCTCGATCATCTTGACGAACTCGGTGCGCTCGACGAAGTGATAGTGCACGCCGTTCACCTCGCCCGGGCGCATGGCACGGGTGGTGTGGGAGACCGAGATGCGAATCTGCTCGTCAGCGTCGGTCAGGGCCTTGACCAGGCTGCTCTTGCCTGCGCCCGAGGGCGCGGAAATGATGTAAAGGGTGCCGGTGCTATGGGTCATGGAGGGTGCCTTACTCAATATTCTGTACTTGTTCGCGCATCTGCTCGATCAACACCTTGAGGTTGACCGCCGCCGTGGTGCTGCGCGGATCGAAAGCCTTGGAGCCCAGTGTATTGGCTTCGCGGTTGAGTTCCTGCATCAGAAAGTCCAGGCGCCGACCAGCGGCGCCGCCGGACTTGAGCACGCGGCGCACTTCGAGGATGTGGGTGCTCAGGCGATCCAGTTCTTCGGCGACGTCGCTCTTCTGCGCGAGCAGCACCATTTCCTGCTCCAGGCGCACGGGGTCGAGGTCGGCCTTCATGTCGGTGAAGCGGTCGAGGACCTTCTGGCGTTGGGTGGCGAGCATCTGCGGTACCAGCTCGCGCAAGGTGACCACGTCTGCTTCGATTGACGTCAGGCGCTCGTTGATCAGTCGGGCCAGTTCGGCGCCTTCGCGCTCGCGGCCAGCCTTGAGTTCCTTCAATCCCTGAGTGAACAGGGCGAGGGCTTCGGCATTGAGGGCTTGCGGATCGGAGGCGTCGGCCACCAGCACGCCGGGCCAGGCCAACACTTCCAGAGGGTTCAGTGCGGCGGGCTGCTTGATCAGGCCGGCGACGGTTTCGGCCGCGGCGACCAGTTGCGCAGCGCGCTCGCGGTCTACCTGCAGCGGCTTGCCGGTGGTTTCTTCGGTAAAACGCAGGGTGCATTCCAGCTTGCCGCGGGAGATGCCCTGGCGCAGTGCCTCACGCACGGCGCCTTCGAGGTCGCGGAAGGATTCCGGCAGGCGCAGGTGCGGCTCCAGGTAGCGGCTGTTGACCGAGCGCAGTTCCCAGCTCAGGGTACCTTGGGCGCCGGCTTTTTCGACGCGGGCGAAGGCGGTCATGCTGTGCACCATGGAGGTACCTCGCGATGCAGTCCCGCGAAAGCGGGCTGATGGGTAAATTGAAGCCGACAGGCTGCGAAGGCGCGGGATTGTAGCGCAGTGGGGCGGGCGCGCCCAAACCCTGAGCATTCGTAACCAGATTTTTAGCAGTGCCCCGAATCGGCTCGCGGCTCTATAATGGCCGGCAGTTTTTCGTCCTCAGTACAGGTATCCCCTATGAAACGTCCAAGTGGTCGCGTTGCCGATCAGCTCCGCTCGATCCGCATCACCCGCAACTACACCAAACACGCCGAGGGATCCGTACTGGTCGAGTTTGGCGATACCAAGGTTATCTGCACCGTCAGCGTTGAAAATGGCGTGCCGCGCTTCCTCAAGGGCCAGGGCCAGGGTTGGTTGACCGCCGAATACGGCATGCTGCCGCGCGCTACCGGCGAGCGTAACCAGCGTGAAGCCAGCCGTGGCAAGCAAGGCGGCCGCACCCTGGAAATCCAGCGCCTGATCGGGCGCTCCCTGCGCGCGGCCCTGGATATGTCCAAGCTGGGCGACGTTACCCTCTACGTCGACTGCGACGTGATCCAGGCTGATGGCGGTACGCGCACCGCGTCCATCACTGGCGCCATGGTGGCGCTGGTCGACGCGCTTAAAGTCATCAAGAAGCGTGGCGGCCTGAAAGGCGGCGACCCACTGAAGCAGATGATCGCCGCCGTATCGGTGGGCATGTACCAGGGCGAGCCGGTGCTGGACCTGGATTACCTGGAAGACTCGGCTGCCGAGACCGACCTGAACGTAGTGATGACCAGCACCGGTGGTTTCATCGAAGTGCAGGGCACCGCCGAAGGTGCGCCATTCCAGCCGGCCGAGCTGAACGCCATGCTGGCCCTGGCCCAGAAAGGCATGACTGAGATCTTCGAACTGCAGAACGCCGCACTGGCTGACTGAGTAAGCCTCAAGGAGAAGCGCCATGAATGACAGCCAAATGCCGGTGCCTACGCCTTCCTATGAGGTGCGTCAGGGGGCAATGTTGTGCCATCTTGCGGCGTTCCTGGGGTTTGTATTCCCCTTCGGCAGCGTCGTGGGGCCGCTGATCCTGTGGCAGATGAAAAAAGAAGTGGATCCGTTCATTGACGACCAGGGCAAGGAGGCGCTGAATTTCCAGATCACCGTAGCCATCGCCTGGATCATTTGCATCGTGCTGGCCTTCGCGGTCATTGGGTTTTTCCTGATGACGGCCTTGGTCATCGCAAGCGTGGTGCTGACGATCATCGGCGCAATCAAAGCCAACAAAGGGATCGCCTATCGCTATCCCTTGACCTGGCGCCTGGTCAAATAATCGACACCCACAAAAAAACCGACAGCGATGTCGGTTTTTTTGTGCCTGGATAAAGACCCTAGATGGTCAGTGTCCAGTCGTAGTCCACGATCAGCGGCGCGTGCTGCGAGAAGCGCGGCTGGCGCGGCAGGCGTGCACTGCGAACGAACCGGCGCAGACCCGGGGTCAGCAACTGGTAGTCGAAGCGCCAACCCAGGTTGAGCATCTCAGCCTGTTCATTGTCTGGCCACCAGCTGTACTGGTCACCTTCGCGGCTGACTTCGCGCAGGGCATCCACATAGCCCATGTTGCCGACAATCTCGTCCATCCAGGCCCGTTCCGGCGCCAGGAAGCCCGGGGATTGCTGGCTGTCACGCCAGTTCTTGATATCCAGCTTCTGTTGCGCCACGTACAGCGAGCCACAGTAAATGTACTCGCGACGTTTGCGTCGCTGTTTATCCAGGTAACGGGCGAAATCGTCCATTAGCTTGAACTTCTGGTTCAAGTCTTCATCGCCGTTCTGCCCCGAAGGAAGCAGCAAGGTCGCGATGCTGACCTTGTCGAAATCGGCTTGCAGGTAGCGCCCGTAGCGGTCGGCTGTCTCGAAGCCGAGGCCGCTGATGACCGCCTTGGGTTGCAACCGCGAGTACAAAGCCACGCCACCTTGGGTGGGCACTTCGGCATCGCAGGCATAAAGGAAGTAGCCATCCAGTTGGAAGGCTGGGTCGTCCAGTTCAAAGGCGGAGGCGCGGGTGTCCTGCAGGCAGATGACGTCGGCATTCTGAGCTTGCAGCCAACTGAGCAAACCACGCTCGACTGCAGCCTGAATACCATTAACGTTCACACTGATGATCCGCATAAATGGCCCCAAAAATCGCGTGCGTGTATGATACACGCCGTCTACCTAATTAGCTAAATCCGTGGTATCTGAGGCTTTTTTCATGCAGGCGTATCAACGCGATTTCATTCGTTTTGCCATCGATCGCGGGGTTTTGCGCTTCGGTGAGTTCACCCTCAAGTCCGGGCGCACCAGCCCGTATTTCTTCAATGCCGGCTTGTTCAACTCGGGTTCGGCCCTGGCTCAACTGGGGCGTTTCTACGCGGCAGCCATCGTTGAAAGCGGTATTTCCTTCGACGTGCTGTTTGGCCCGGCCTACAAGGGCATCCCCCTGGCGGCTGCAACGGCCGTGGCCCTGGCGGAACACCATGGGCGCGACCTGCCATGGTGCTTCAACCGCAAGGAAGCCAAGGCCCATGGCGAAGGCGGCAGCCTGGTGGGCGCGCCGCTTACCGGCGATGTATTGATCATCGATGACGTGATCACGGCCGGTACGGCTATCCGTGAAGTGATGCAGATCATCGCTTCCCAGGACGGCGCCAAGGCCGCCGGTGTGCTGATCGCGCTGAACCGCCAGGAGCGTGGCAACGGTGAGTTGTCGGCCATCCAGGAAGTGGAGCGTGATTTCGGTATTCCAGTGGTCAGCATCGTGTCGTTGAACCAGGTGTTGCAGTTCCTGGAAGACGACCCGCAGCTCAAGCAGCACTTGCCGGCAGTCAAGGCGTATCGCGAGCAGTTCGGCGTTCAGTAATCGCCACAATAAAAAGGCCCCGTTCCATTCAATTGATCGGGGCCTTTTTTCGGTTCGGGCTTTTCGGGGTGTTGCTACTCCCGCAGTCGCAAGGCGCGCAATAAAGCGTCAACCTGCCCGAAAGCGTCTTGTTGCCATTGGTCCGGTGTGCGATCTCCGAGTATTTGGCTGTCTTCGACGAATCGCCTTACGGCCGTTGGGCCATAGCCTTCGGCGATATCAAACTTTTCGCCGATGAACTGAAATCCCTGTTCTCCACTCCCGGTTTCCAGTACTGATCGACATTCTCCTGCAAGCGCTTGGATGCCACCGGGGAAATTACGGACGCAGTAGTAGATGTCATATGCGTCCTTCTGTTTGTGCCTTCCGTTCAGGGCGTATCCCTTCATCGCCAGCAGGGCGGGGATCGAGCACACCGCGACCTCGACACGATTTTTGCCACCCGTAGGCATGGAGCCTTCAATGGCAACCATTTGATAGAAGCGCATCGCCAAGTCGGCACCGTCAGCGCGTTGAGCTGCAAAGTCGTTGAGAATGGGAGGTTTGTTCTGGATGATTTCGGCGTCACGCGGCATCAAGAAGTCCACGATCACATCTATCGCCGATCCACCGTCTTGCACGGGAACCTGGCGAACGAGCTGGAATCGCCGCAGTTCTCCTCTTTGTTCGTACCCATTACCCATCAGTGCTTCAATCAACGTCGCGTATTCGCCATCACCGAGAGCCTCTGCGTCCAAGCTCAAATCGACATCGAGGGTTCCAACGTGCTGCATATCGTCGTTCGCCAGCAGGAGCCAAGGCACCGCTCCACCGATCACTGCAAACTTGCCTTTGAAGGAACCGAGGATCTGACCGATCTCGACTAATACCGCCTTCACGGCAGCGGTCGTTCTGTCGTCATAATCTGAGGCGGATTGAGGTTCTTGAGGGATTAACGAGACCATGTCAGTTTTTCCTGTCGTAGATATTCGGCGGCTTCCTTTCCGCGCTCTCCCGCAACAGATAGATCCAAATATGTCTGAACTGGGCTAGTGCACAGGGCGCCCGGTGCGGGTTCAACGGTGTCCAGTAGGAGTCCTTCGTCGTTGGGTAAAGTGATGACAACGTTCTCTCCCTTTGATGCAGGAACCAACTGCAGTGCTTTAACCAGTCTTTCTAGCCCTTCAATGTCGGCATAAAAGTAATTCGTGCTGATGCGGGCATAGGGTGCGAGCCATTGAGCGGCAGAAAAGGAGGAAAAAAGTGCGTGTCCGCCGTTCCTTTCTCCAAGAGCGATGCGCGCGGCATTTTCCAATGCGCTGCCATGTAAGGTGGTATAGAAGCCCTTACGCTCTCCTGATGGAGGCTCGTATGCTTCGGTCCATGCATCCAGGAGCGCTTGAGGATCGGATAGGCATACGCCGTCGTTTGTCGCTCTTGCCCATTCTCGATTCAGTAGTGCTGTGCGGACATTGCTGACCTGTCCCAGGCTCACCCCGGCGGCTTCGCACAGTTCTACCACCCGCCAGGCTCGGCCCGGATCCCGAAGCATCGTGCGTATGATCTGCGCTGATTTCGGTTTGAAGAAAGACTTAAGCTCCCTGTGCTCCGAGAGCGGCTTGTCAGCTACTTGGTGATCAATGAATACACCATCGAACGAGATCCAGGCATTACCTTCCAGGTCCAGATATCCCACACCCTTTTCCCGACACAGTTGTCTTGCTGCGGGTGAAAGATAGGGTGCTACCACAATAGGCGTAGCCTCTGGCCTTTGCTCGCTCACATAGTCGCGAAGCTGAAGTATGGCCGCGTTTATGAATCGGGGCTGGCCGTTTGCTTTTACCTCGCACACCAGGGGGCGTGATTTGCCCGATGCGTTAATCTCGATAATGAAGTTGGGAGTCCAGCCTTTGGAAGGAGGCATAGTTTTGAGGCTTTTAATCTCGAGAATCGGTACCTTGCTCAGGAGGCTTCGCAGCGCATCTCTGGAGTGAATTTCGAGTTCTTTCATTAATTGAGCCCTTTTCAGCGAATGTTGAAAATAGCTATTGCGGTGAAAAAAGTCGAGGAATTTCACCCTTTATGATGTTTTCAGTGAGTGTTGAAATACCTATTAATACTGAAAGGCGTCAGCGGCGTTTTCGTGATCATCGTTGTAGGCTGCGTTTCATTGCTCAAAAAAAACCGCAGATTCTACTTTGCCTGACGAAGATTCCGTACATGGGTACGTATTGTCGTAGGCGCCGTAAGAAACTGCGGTTTTTTGGTGCTTTGTAAATCAGGGACGCTTGCGATTACTGATCAGCGTGCCCACACCCGTATCGGTGAAGATTTCCAGCAAGATTGCATTCGGTACACGGCCATCCAGGATCAGCGAGCTGCCGACGCCGCCTTGCACCGCTTCCAGTGCGCAACGGATCTTCGGCAGCATGCCGCCGTAGATGGTGCCGTCGGCGATCAGTTCGTCCACCTGCTGGGTGGTCAGGCCGGTCAGTACCTTGCCTTCCTTGTCCATCAGGCCGGCAATGTTGGTCAGCAGCATCAGCTTTTCAGCCTTCAATGCTTCGGCCACTTTGCCCGCCACCAGGTCGGCGTTGATGTTGTAGGACTCACCGTTGGCACCCACGCCTATCGGCGCGATTACCGGGATGAAGTCACCCTTGACCAGCAGGTTCAGCAGGTCGGTGTTGATGCCGATCACTTCGCCTACCTGGCCGATATCGATGATTTCCGGCTGGGTCATTTCCGGCGTCTGACGGGTAACGGTCAGTTTTTTCGCACGGATCAGCTCGGCGTCCTTGCCGGTCAGGCCAATGGCGCTGCCGCCGTGGCGGTTGATCAGGTTGACGATGTCTTTGTTCACCTGGCCGCCGAGGACCATCTCCACCACGTCCATGGTCTGCGCGTCAGTGACGCGCATGCCATCGATGAAGTGACTCTCGATCGACAAGCGCTTGAGCAGGTCGCCGATCTGCGGGCCGCCGCCGTGGACCACCACGGGGTTGATCCCCACGGCTTTCATCAGCACGATGTCGCGGGCAAAGCCGGTTTTCAGCTCGTCGCTTTCCATGGCATTGCCGCCGTACTTGATCACCAGCGTCTTGCCGACGTAGCGTCGAATATAAGGCAACGCTTCGGACAGGACCTTGGCGGTGTTGGCAGCGGCTTCGCGTTCGAGGGTCATTCAGGGCTCCGGTAAAAATCAGAACGGTAATTGGAGATCAGGGGCAACACGTTTCAACTGGGCGTGGAACACGTCCTTGATGCGCTGCAACTCAGCCTCGGTATCCGCCTCGAAACGCAGCACCAGCACCGGTGTGGTGTTGGACGCGCGAACCAGGCCCCAGCCCTTGGCGTAATCGACTCGCACACCATCAATGGTGGTCAGGTGGGCGCCTTCGCCCCATTGCGCATCGTGCAGTGCGTCAATGATGCTGAATTTGCTCTCCTCGGTCACATGGATATTGATCTCTGGCGTAGAAATATCATTCGGGAAGGTCTGAAACAGCTCTTCGGCGGTGGATTTTTCCTTGCTGAGGATCTCCAGCAGACGGGCGGCGCTGTAAATACCGTCGTCAAACCCGAACCAGCGCTCTTTGAAGAACACGTGGCCGCTCATTTCACCAGCCAACAGCGCGCCGGTTTCCTTCATTTTCTTTTTGATCAACGAGTGACCGGTCTTCCACATTAGCGGACGGCCGCCATATTCCTTGATCAGCGGGGTGAGGCGGCGGGTGCACTTCACGTCGAAAATGATCTCGGCACCCGGGTTGCGCGCCACCACATCGCGGGCGAACAGCATCAGCAGGCGGTCCGGGAATACGATCTCGCCGGTTTCGGTCACCACGCCTACGCGGTCGCCGTCGCCGTCAAAGGCCAGCCCGACGTCAGCACCGGTTGCCTTGACCTTGGCGATCAGGTCCACCAGGTTTTCCGGCTTGCCTGGGTCCGGGTGGTGATTGGGGAAGTTGCCATCGACTTCGCAGAACAGCGGGATCACTTCGCAGTTCAAGGCTTCGAGCAGCTGCGGGGCGATCACGCCGGCCGCGCCGTTGCCGCAGTCCACCACCACTTTGAGGCGGCGTGCGAGTTTGACGTCGCCGGTGATTTCGTCAGAGTAGCGCTGCAGGATGTCAACTTTGGTGATGCTGCCTTTGCCGCTGGTCAGGTCGTTGGTCTTCAGGCGGGTGTGCAGGGCCTGGATCTGTTCGTTGGCCAGGGTGTCGCCGGCGATGACGATCTTGAAACCGTTGTAGTCCGACGGGTTATGGCTGCCGGTCAGCATTACCCCGGATTTGCCGGCCAGTACATTGGCGGCGTAGTACAGCGCGGGAGTGGGCACCAGGCCCACATCGCTGACATGGCAGCCACTGTCGGCCAGGCCCTGGATCAGTTGTTCCACCAGTTCCGGGCCGGACAGGCGACCGTCACGACCGACCGATACGTTGGGCTCGTCCTGGGCCAGGCTCTGGGAACCAATGGCGCGGCCAATCCAGTAGGCGGTTTCGGCGGTCAGGGTCTTGGGGACTACGCCACGAATGTCATAGGCGCGAAAGATGCTGTCGGGGAATGTCGGGGCTACTCGGGCTGCGGTACTCATCGCGGGGGGAAACTCCATCTCAAGGGGGCAAGGCTGGCCTTAATGTGGCTGACCGGCAGGCTCAAACTGAAGGGTATGACGGTGTTTTCGGCAGAGAGTTCGTGGTGCAAAAGTGCCATCGGAGCTTGGCCCCTGTCTTTATTTCTGCGTAATGCATTGATTTCAAATGGGAAATCTCGCTGATAAAGTCCGCGCATTCTTCATCCTGAAAAGCCTTGCGGGGGCATCGAGCCGGGCAAAGGCGCCCGGCCAGGTTCAGCGTAGTCAGTGACTGCCGGAATGCCCAAAACCGCCTGCGCCGCGTTGGGTTTCGTCAAAATCCTGCACCAGTTCGAAGTGCGCCTGCACCACCGGCACCAGTACAAGCTGGGCAATGCGCTCGCCGACAGCGATGTTGAACGCCGTCTGGCCACGATTCCAGCACGACACCATCAACTCGCCTTGGTAGTCCGAGTCGATCAGGCCTACCAGGTTACCCAGCACGATACCGTGTTTGTGGCCCAGGCCGGAGCGCGGCAGGATCAGCGCGGCGAGGCCCGGGTCGCCGACGTAGATCGACAGGCCGGTGGGAATCAGGACGGTCTGGCCCGGTTCAAGGACGGTGTCTTGCTTGAGCATGGCGCGCAGGTCCAGGCCGGCGGAACCTGGGGTGGCGTAAGCCGGCAGCGGGAATTCGGTGCCGATGCGGGGGTCGAGGATCTTGGCTTGCAAAGCGTGCATGGAAATTAAACCTGGTTCAGCCGTTGGGCGATAAAAGAGATCAGTTGGCGGGCAATCTTGCCTTTGCTGGTCTGGGCGAAAAGAGTGGCGTGCAGCTCGCGGTCGATCACGCTGCAGGCGTTTTCCTCGCTGTTGAAGCCGATGCTCGGGTTGGCGACATCATTGGCAACGATCAGGTCGAGGTTTTTGTCTTTCAGTTTGCGTGCAGCGTAGTCGAGCAGGTGCTCGGTCTCGGCGGCAAAGCCGACACTGAACGGGCGGTCCGGCCGCGTGGCAATGGTGGCCAGGATGTCCGGGTTACGCACCATTTGCAGGAGCAGCCCGTCGCCGCTCGTAGGGTCTTTCTTGAGCTTTTGCGGGGCGACGACTTCCGGGCGGTAGTCTGCAACCGCTGCCGAAGCGATAAACAGGTCACAGGGAATGGCGGCCTCACAGGCGGCCAGCATGTCCCGGGCGCTGACTACGTCGATTCGCGTGACGCGATCGGGAGTCGGCAAGTGCACCGGACCGGTGATCAGGGTAACGCGTGCGCCTGCCTCGACCGCGGCTTCCGCCAAGGCAAAGCCCATTTTTCCTGAGCTATGGTTGGTGATGTAGCGTACCGGGTCGATGTTTTCCTGGGTCGGGCCTGCCGTAATCAGCACGTGCCGGCCGGTCAGGGCCAGGTGCTGGAAGCACTCGGCGGCGCACAGTGCCAGGTCGGTGGCTTCGAGCATGCGGCCCATGCCGACATCGCCGCAGGCCTGGCTGCCGGAGGCCGGGCCGAACACCTTGAGGCCACGACTTTGCAGGAGCTGGGTGTTGGCCTGGGTCGCCGGGTCGCGCCACATGGCTTGGTTCATGGCCGGGGCGATGGCGACGGTGGCGTCGGTGGCCAGTACCAGGGTGGTCAGCAGGTCATCGGCAATGCCTTGCGCCAGGCGCGCGATCAGGTCGGCGGTGGCTGGGGCGATCAGTACCAGGTCGGCCCACTTGGCCAGTTCGATATGACCCATTGCGGCTTCGGCTGCCGGGTCCAGCAGGTCCAGGTGAACCGGGTGTCCGGACAAGGCCTGCATGGTCAGCGGAGTAATGAACTCACTGCCGCCGCGGGTCATGACCACGCGCACTTCAGCGCCCTGGTCGAGAAGCCTGCGGACCAGCTCTGCGCTCTTGTAGGCGGCAATGCCGCCGCCGACGCCGAGAACGATGCGTTTCCGATACAGACGCTGCATTGGTTTGCCTTTCCAGTTCAGTGAAGCCAGTTCAGTGACGCCTGCGATGCCCCCTCCCCAGGTGAAATCGCACGCAAAAAAGAGGGCCTACGATAACACAGCGCCCGCCCCGCAACAGCGGCGCACATGCACAGGGAGGTGGAATGAGTATTCGTGATTGGCCGGCGGCAGAGCGGCCGCGAGAGAAGCTTTTGGAGTGGGGGGCGTCGAGTCTGTCCGATGCTGAATTGCTGGCGATCTTCCTGCGCACCGGCGTAACCGGCAGGAGCGCGGTGGACCTGGCGCGCCATCTACTAACGCAATTTGGCGGTTTGCGCCCGCTGCTGGAAGCCAGCCAGGCGGTGTTCAGCCAGCAGTTGGGCTTGGGGCCGGCGAAGTTTGCGCAGTTGCAGGCAGTACTGGAAATGTCCCGGCGCCATATGGCCGAGCGCCTGCGCAGCGATTCGGTGCTGGAAAGCCCGGTGGCCGTGCGCAATTACCTCAAGTCGCTGTTGCGCCATGAGCCCCATGAAGTTTTCGGCTGCCTGTTTCTCGATTCAAAGCATCGGGTGCTGGGGTTCGAGGCGTTGTCCGAGGGGACCATCGACACTGCCGTGGTCTACCCGCGGCAAGTGGTCAAGCGCGCCCTGGCCTATAACGCGGCGGCGTTGATTCTGTGTCACAACCATCCTTCCGGGAGCGTGGAGCCCAGCGCGGCTGATCGAAAATTGACCAAGCTGCTGCAAAAGGCCTTGGAAGTGGTGGATGTGCGGGTACTGGATCACATCATCGTGGGGGACGGTGATCCGTTGTCGATGGCGGAATATGGGTGGATGTAAGCCCGCCCCATGGGGGCGGGCATGTTTTTCAGGGCTTGACGCTGACCTTCGAGAAATCCTGGCGCCCGAACGGGCTCACCTGATAGCCCTCGACGTTCTTGCGCGCCAGGGCGAACGCCGTCGGGTGCGCCAGCGGCAACCACAGCGCCTGTTGTTGGATCTGCGCCTGGGCCTGCTGGTACAGCTTGCTGCGTACACCTTGTTCGCTGGTGGTCTTGCCGGCGCTGATCAGCTTGTCCAGCGCCGGATCGCAATAGCGGGCGAAGTTGGTGCCGGATTTAACCGCCGCACAGGAAAACTGTGGGGTCAGGAAGTTATCCGGGTCGCCGTTGTCACCGGCCCAGCCCATGAACAGCAGGTCGTGTTCACCCGCTTTGGCGCGGCGAATCAGCTCGCCCCATTCGATCACGCGGATCTCGGCCTGGATGCCCACCTTGGCCAGGTCCGCCTGCAGCAGTTGCGCACCGAGGCTCGGGTTAGGGTTCAGCAGGCTGCCGGTGGGGCGCGTCCAGAGGGTGGTCTTAAAGCCGTCCTTGAGGCCGGCACGGTCCAGCAAGGCCTTGGCCTTGGCGAGGTCCTGTGGATAACCCGGCAAGTCTTTGGCGTAGCTCCAGGTATTGGGCGGGTACGGGCCGTTGGCGGCTTCGGCGGTGCCTTCAAACACCGCCTTGAGGTAGCTGCCCTTGTCGAAGGCCAGGTTAATGGCCTGGCGCACCTCGGGCTTGTCCAACGGTGGGTGCTGGCTGTTGATGGCCACGAATGCGGTCATGAAAGCTGCGGTTTTTTCTACCTTGAGTGCGGGGTCCTTTTCGGCCTCGCCCACATCCAGGGGCTTGGGCGACAGGGCGATCTGGCATTCGTTGCGATGCAGTTTCTGCAGGCGCACGTTGGCGTCCGGGGTAATGGCGAAGATCAAGTTATCCACAGCCGGTTTGCCGGCGAAATAGTCCGGGTTGGCCTTGTAGCGCACCACGGCATCTTTCTGGAAACGGCTGAAGATGAACGGCCCGGTGCCGATCGGCTGGCTGTTGAGCTTCTCCGGCGTGCCGGCCTTGAGCAGTTTGTCGGCGTATTCCGCCGGGTAGATCGAGGCAAAGCCCATGCTCAGGGCCGCGAGGAAGGTGGAGTCGGCGTGATCGAGGGTAAAGCGCACGGTCAGCGGGTCGAGGGCATCGATCTTCTTGACCAGCGTTGGCAATTGCAGGGACTGGGCGTGGGGGAAGCCGCTCTGGGCGATCTTGTGCCACGGGTTGGCCGGATCGAGCATGCGTTCGAAGCTGAAGCGCACGTCTTCGGCGGTCAGGGTGCGGCTTGGGGTGAAATACTCGGTGCGATGGAATTTCACGTCCGGGTGCAGCTTGAAGGTATAGGTCAGGCCATCCGGCGAGACGTCCCAGCTGTCCGCCAGGCTGGGCACCAGTTTGCCGCTGGCCGCGTCGTAGTCCACCAGGCGGTTCATCAGCACATCGGCCGAGGCGTTGGTGGTGGTCAGCGAGTTGTATTGCACCACATCGAACCCTTCGGGGCTGGCCTCGGTGCAGACGCTCAAGTTGCTGGCGGCAGAGGCCAGCGGCGCGATAAATAGAGGGGCTAGCAATAGCGGTAGGGCAGCGAGGCGCATGTTCGGTTTCCTTTGCAGATCGAAGGCCCATCTGCGAGTGCAGTCTGGAAAAGCCCTACCGTAGTGGTCTGGTTGATAAATGACTAGCCCATTTTTGCCTGTGCTTTTGCTTCAAATACTGTTTTGATGGCACCCCAGCGCGTTTCGCTGTGCGCTTTACTGCGCGCGCGAGCGCTGTAAATCATTCTGTGCGACGAGCGGTCGGCTGTTACAGCGGCCCCTCCTGGCAACGGTTCGGGCGTCTGTCGCCGAGATTTACGCCGGTAAAAATACACGGGCTGTTGTTGCACATGGGTCTTTCTGGTATAAAGCAGCGCTCTTTTCTAGGGGCCCGGTTCCTTCGCTTGTAGGTGTAGCCGGTAAGACCCTAAAGAAACGCGGCGCCTGGCGCCAAATGACTGAGAGATTAAGCGGCCAACCCATGCCGGGTTGGGCATGTGGTTTTAGAGGGCTGAGGCATGTCGAGAGTCTGTCAAGTTACCGGTAAGGGTCCGGTGACTGGGAATAACATTTCCCACGCAAATAACAAAACCCGTCGTCGTTTCCTGCCGAACCTGCAGCATCACCGCTTCTGGGTTGAAGAAGAGAAACGTTTTGTTCGCCTGCGTGTATCTGCCAAAGGCATGCGTATTATCGACAAGCGTGGCATCACTGTCGTGCTGGCCGAAATCCGCGCCGCTGGCAAGATCTAAGGAGCTCTATCATGCGTGAATTGATTCGAATGATCTCTAGCGCCGGTACTGGTCACTTCTACACTACCGACAAGAACAAGCGTACTACCCCGGACAAGCTCGAAAAGAAAATGTTCGACCCGCGCGTTCGCAAGCACGTGATCTACAAAGAAGGCAAAATCAAGTAATTGATTTTCCTCCTTGTGAAAAAGCCCGTATCTCACGATACGGGCTTTTTTTTGCCTGGCGTTTGTTGATCAGGCCTTCTGCTCGAACACCACATAGATCTTGCGGCACGGCTCCAGCACTTCCCAGGTGCCGCTGAAGCCGGCGGGGATCACGAAGCGGTCGCCGGCACGCAAGGTCTTCGCATTGCCCTCAGCGTCGCGCAATACAGAGACGCCCTGCACGATCTCGCAATACTCATGCTCGCTGTAGTTGACCTGCCACTGCCCGACCTCACCTTCCCAGACACCGGCGTTCATCTGGCCGCACGGGCTGTTGTAATGGTTGTACACCGTTTGTTCGGGATCGCCCTTGAGGATTTTTTCCGCGGCAGGGCGGTAGCGGTCTGGGGCGGTGTTGGCCTGGCTGAAGTCGACGATGTCCTGGATGCTCATGTGCGTGTCCCGTCTGGCCTGCGGTTGGAGAGCCCAAAGTCTATGTTTATTAAAATGAACATCGCAAGGGCGTTTACCGCGGTTATGTCAAATATATTGAAACATCCCCGGCCGCTGGTTTAGGGTGGCAGCTGCCTTTGAGCCGAACAGCTGGCTGGCGGGCAAGAATTCTTTGAGGCTGCCGGGGGACATCGCCTGGCCCTTGTATTCAATAAGAGGAGGACACTCGCATGACCACCCTGACCCGTGCCGACTGGGAACAACGCGCCAAGGATCTGAAGATCGAAGGCCGTGCCTACATCAATGGCGAATACACCGCTGCTGTTTCCGGCGACACCTTCGAATGCATCAGCCCGGTCGATGGCCGCCTGCTCACCAGCGTAGCCAGTTGTGACGCCGCCGACGCCCAGCGCGCCGTAGAAAATGCCCGCGCCACCTTCAATTCCGGTGTCTGGTCGCGCCTGGCGCCGGCTAAACGCAAAGCCACCATGATCCGTTTCGCCGCGCTGCTCAAGACCAATGCCGAAGAACTGGCGCTGCTCGAAACCCTGGACATGGGCAAGCCGATCAGTGACTCCCTGAACATTGACGTACCCGGCGCGGCAAATGCCCTGAGCTGGAGCGGCGAGGCAATCGACAAGATCTACGACGAAGTCGCAGCCACCCCGCACGATCAGTTGGGTCTGGTGACCCGCGAGCCGGTCGGCGTGGTGGGTGCCATCGTGCCGTGGAACTTCCCGCTGATGATGGCCTGCTGGAAACTCGGCCCGGCGCTGTCCACCGGTAACTCGGTGATCCTCAAGCCGTCCGAAAAATCCCCACTCACCGCCATCCGCATCGCGGCCCTGGCCGTTGAAGCCGGTATTCCGAAAGGCGTGTTCAACGTGCTGCCGGGCTACGGCCACACCGTCGGCAATGCGCTGGCGCTGCACATGGACGTCGACACACTGGTGTTCACCGGTTCGACCAAGATCGCCAAGCAACTGTTGATCCGCTCCGGCGAATCGAACATGAAGCGTGTATGGCTGGAAGCCGGCGGCAAGAGCCCGAACATCGTTTTTGCCGATGCTCCGAACCTGCAAGCCGCCGCCGAATCCGCTGCCAGCGCCATCGCCTTCAACCAGGGTGAAGTCTGCACTGCCGGTTCGCGCCTGCTGGTGGAACGTTCGATCAAGGACACCTTCCTGCCGCTGGTGATCGAGGCCCTCAAGGGCTGGAAGCCCGGCAACCCACTGGACCCGGCGACCAACGTCGGTGCCCTGGTGGACACCCAGCAGATGAACACCGTGCTGTCGTACATCGAAGCCGGCCACACTGACGGCGCCAAGTTGGTGGCGGGTGGCAAGCGCATCCTGGAAGAGACGGGCGGCACCTACGTCGAACCGACGATTTTCGACGGTGTAACCAACGCCATGAGAATCGCCCAGGAAGAGATCTTCGGCCCAGTGCTGTCGGTGATCACCTTTGACGGCGCCGAAGAAGCGATCAAGATCGCCAACGACACCCAATATGGCCTCGCTGCTGCGGTGTGGACATCGGATATTTCCAAGGCGCACCTCACCGCCAAGGCCCTGCGTGCCGGCAGCGTGTGGGTCAACCAATACGATGGCGGCGACATGACCGCACCGTTTGGCGGCTTCAAGCAGTCGGGTAATGGTCGCGACAAGTCGCTGCATGCGTTCGACAAGTACACCGAGCTGAAGGCGACCTGGATCAAGCTCTAAGCAACACCGCAGGCAAATGTGGGAGGGGGCTTGCCCCGATAGCAGTGTGTCAGGCACTAACAGTGCTCAATGATCCACCGCAATCGGGAGCAAGCCCCCTCCCACACTGTTTTGTGTGAACCCATGATTATCCACAGGAGCGTGGCAATGCGTTGGGCGACCTATTTCGCCGTCCTGGCCTCGGTACTCAGTGTCGGCCTGGCCCTGGGTGTCAGCATGCCACTGGTCTCCCTGCGCCTGGAGGGCTGGGGCTACGGCAGTTTCGCGATTGGCGTAATGGCCGCCATGCCGGCCTTTGGCGTATTGCTTGGCGCCAAGGTCTCCAGCCGCCTGGCCGCCTGGCTCGGCACCGCGAATCTCATGCGTCTGTGCCTGTGGGCGGGTGCGGTGTCCATAGGTTTGCTGGCCATTCTGCCCAGCTACCCGATATGGCTGGTGCTGCGCCTGATGATCGGGGTGATCCTGACCATCGTGTTTATCCTCGGTGAGAGCTGGATCAACCAGTTGGTGGTGGAGCAGTGGCGTGGCCGGCTGGTGGCGCTGTATGGCTGCAGTTATGCCTTGAGCCAGCTCTCGGGGCCGTTGCTGCTGGGCCTGATCGGTACCGACCATGACTATGGTTTCTGGGTCGGCGTTGGCCTGCTGCTGGTGGCTCCGCTGGCATTGCTGGGTCGCTCTGGTGCGCCCAGTGCCGAATCGTTCAGCGTGACCTTCGCGGACCTGTGGCGCTTCTGCCTGAGCCTGCCGGCGATTGCGTGGGCGGTGGCGCTGTTCGCCGCGTTTGAGGCGATGATCCTGACGCTGCTGCCGGTGTATTGCCTGCAACAGGGCTTCACTGCCGAAATTGCCCTGGCGATGGTCAGCACGGTGGTGGTCGGTGACGCGCTGCTGCAACTGCCCATCGGTGCGCTGGCGGATTATCTGCCACGACGCACGCTGTTTTTGAGTTGCGCACTGCTGTTGCTGGCATCGAGCCTGGCGGTTCCGTTGCTGATGCACACGCTGCTGATCTGGCCAATATGGGTGCTGTTCGGCGCCAGTGCTGGCGGGTTGTTCACGTTGTCGCTGATCCTGATCGGCGAGCGTTATCGTGACGATGCGCTGGTGCGTGCCAATGCCCACATCGCGCAGTTATGGGGCATCGGTTGCCTGATCGGCCCGCTGGTGGCCGGCGCCGGCAGCCAATGGATTAGCGGACACGCGCTGCCATGGCTGATGGCGGCCGGGGCCTTGGGCTTGGTGGTGCTGTTGCTGCGCCAAGGCGCATTCGGTGCTGCTCAGCCCGCTTGATCCTCGCTGTTCCTAGAGCATGCGTTCCAGGCCGACCGAGGTGGCGAACCAGGCATTGAACCGTCGCCACCAACTGCCCGGCTCACGGGTCAGGGTGTGCAGTTGGCCATTGTCCTCGGTCACCCATACCACGTTGCCGTCCTGCAGTTTCGCCTCGTAGCTCAGGGCCGGCGCCATGCCTTGCAGGGCGAGATTGCGCACGTGTTCCGCCAGCTCGGGGCTGTCCACCAGCACGCCGACCTCGGTGTTCCACAGCACGGAGCGCGGGTCGAAATTGAAAGAGCCGACAAACGATTTTTGCCGATCAAAGATCATCGCCTTACTGTGCAGGCTCGAGTCCGAGCCGCGGAACGTGCCTCGACGAAACAGGTGCGGGCCGCTGCCGCCGCCGTCACCCGGTTGGCGGCGCAGCTCGTAGAGTTTTACCCCATGCTCCAGCAACGCCTTGCGGTACGGTGCGTAGCCGCCATGTACGGCAGGCACGTCGGTGGCTTCAAGGGAGTTGGTCAACAAGCTCACCGATACGCCCGCGTCGGCGCGCCCCGTCAGGTACACCAGGCCGGGCTGTCCCGGCACGAAGTACGCCGAGATCATCATCAGTTCATGGTTGACGCCTTCCAGCTCCGGGGCCAGTTGCGTGGTCAGCAGCAGGTGCGGGTCAGGGTCGGCCTTGGACAGCACCTTGCTGGGTGCGTCCCACAGCGCCTGGTTCCAGGCCCAGATCAGTTCGCGGCGCCAGATGTCCATGCGCGGCTGGGTCTGATAGGTGCGCAGGCGCGCATACAGCGCGTGCTTCTGCTGGCGCGACTCGGCCAGCGACGCCTCCAGGCCCAGGCGCGCGGCGGCCAGGTCACCTTTGGAGGGCGTATTGGAGACAAAATCATCAATGGGTTTGCTCAGGGCGCTGTTCCAGTACTGATCGAAACTGTGCCCGAGTTGCTCGGCCACCGGCCCGACGCTGAGCATGTCGATATCGGTGAAGTTCAGGTTGGGCTCGGCGTCGAAATACTCATCCCCCAGGTTGCGCCCACCGACGATGGCCACGCTGTTGTCCGCCAGCCACAGCTTGTTGTGCATGCGCCGGTGTTGCAGCGACAGGTTGAACAGGCGGCCCATGGCGCGCGTCACACCGGTGCTGCGTCCCAGGTGCAGGGGGTTGAACAGGCGAATCTCGATCTTGGGGTGGGCGGCGAGGGTGGCGATGATCTGGTCGAGGCCGTCGCTGGTAGTGTCATCCAGCAGGATGCGCACGCGCACGCCACGGTCGGCGGCCTTGAGCAGTTCATCCACCAGCATCCGCGTGCTGATGCCGTCGTGGACGATGTAGTACTGCAGGTCAAGGCTGGTCTGGGCATTGCGGATCAGCTCGGCGCGGGCCATGAAGGCTTCGCTGCTGTTGGGCAGCAGGCGAAAACCTGAACGGCCCTGGTAGGGCGCGGCCTGGGCCTGGATCGAGCGGCCGAACGACGACTGGGCGGCCGGCAGGGCGTCGCTGGGTATGCGCGGGGTACTCACCGTGGCGCAGCCGCTCAGGGCCAGGGCTCCCAGCAGGAAAAACGGTAAAAGCCGTCGAATCATCAAGGGAGTCGTGTCCAGGTCAGGGCGGTTGTCGACATATGACGGCGATTTCTCGCGAAAGGTCAGTCCACCGTTTCGGCCAGCATCTTGATCGCGGCAGCGCCGACTTTGCGCACGGCCTCTTCAATCTGTGGGGTGGGCTTGGCAGCGTAGTTCATGCGCAGGCAGTTACGGTACTTGCCCGACGCGGAAAAGATGCTCCCCACAGCCACCTGCACGCCTTGTTCCACCAGCACGCGGTTGAGCTTGAGGGTGTCGAAGCCTTCCGGCAGTTCTACCCACAGCATGAAACTGCCCTGTGGGCGGCTGGCGCGGGTGCCGGCCGGGAAGTAGCGGCTGACCCAGTCGAGCATCAGGTCGCGATTACGCTGATATTGTGTACGCATCCGTCGCAAATGCGGTTCGAAATGACCCCCTTTGAGAAACTCGGCAATTGCGATCTGCGGCTGCGTGGCGGTGGAGCCGGTGCTGATGTACTTCATGTGCAATACCCGCTCCAGGTACCGGCCCGGAGCCACCCAGCCAATGCGCAGGCCTGGCGCCAGGGTCTTGGAGAACGAACTGCACAGCAGTACACGACCGTCTTCGTCGAAGGATTTGATGGTACGCGGGCGTGGGTAGCTGTAGGCCAGTTCGCCATACACATCGTCTTCGATGATCGCGACGTCAAAGCGCTGGGCCAGGGTCAGCAATGCGCGTTTGCGCGCCTCCGGCATGATATAGCCCAGGGGGTTATTGCAGTTGGGGGTCAGCTGGATGACCTTGATCGGCCACTGTTCAAGTGCCAGTTCCAGGGCTTCGAGGCTGATGCCGGTGATCGGGTCGGTGGGGATTTCCAGGGCTTTCATGCCCAGGCCCTTGAGGGTTTGCATGGCCCCGTGGAAGCTGGGCGAGTCCACCGCAACGATGTCGCCGGGCTCGCAGATGGCGTGGATGCTGGCGGACAGCGCCTCATGGCAGCCGGTGGTAATCACGATGTCCTCGGCCATCAGTTGGCAGCCGGAATCCAATGACAGCCGGGCGATTTGCTCGCGCAGTTCCATACAGCCGAGGATATTGTCGTAATACAGCCCCGGCAGATCCTGGCGCCGGCTGACACGCGCCAGGCTGCGCAGCAGGGGTTTGAGGGTGGGCGACAATACATCCGGCATACCGCGACCCATCTGTATGACGTCTTTGCGCGGGACTGCGCGAATCAATTCCAGCACCTGGTCCCACTGCGATATTTCCACCGGACGCTGGGCCGGGCGGCCGACCTCCGGCAGCGCCGGCAACTCCCGACCTACCGGTACAAAGTAGCCGGACTTGGGCTTGGGCATCGCCAGGCCATTGTCTTCCAGCAATCGATACGCCTGCTGCACGGTGCTCAGGCTGACCCCGTGCTCCACGCTCAAGGCGCGTACGGACGGCAGTCGATCTCCAGGGCGATAGAACCCCTGTTCGATGCGTGTGCCCAGCAATTCGGCGAGGTTGACGTAAAGCGTCATGGCGGTCGCTCCAGGTGACCAGTACAGATAGGGGGAAAATACAGGATTCAGCCGCCCATAGGCAGTGTCTGTATGGATTTAATAAAGGTGGGTTGAATCTGTAATGGTTTTGCCTGCTCGCTCATTCTAGCCACTCATGGCAACAGGCAAATGAGGGGCAGCAAAATGAACGGCATGAGTGATGTGCGGCTGACGTTACACAGTCAGGAATTGCAGGCTGGGCAAGAGCGGGCGACGTCGCCGCGCGAGATCAGCCGCTGGAGCCTGTTCTGGCACCGCCGCCATACACGCAAGGCCTTGCTGCACTTGACCGGCGAGCAATTGCGCGACGTGGGGTTGAGCGCAGAGCATGCCCGCCAGGAAGGCTTGAAACCCTTTTGGCGCGATTGATCAGACCAACTCTTTGAGGCGGTGCCAGAGCATTCCCAAGGCCAGCAGCGGCGAGCGCAGGTGCTTGCCGCCGGGGAAGGTGATATGCGGCACCTGGGCGAACAGGTCGAAACGTCCCTGCTGCTGGCCACTGATGGCTTCGGCCAGCAGCTTGCCCGCCAGGTGCGTGGCGTTGAGGCCGTGGCCTGCGTAGGCCTGGGCGTAATACACATTGGGCTGGTCCGCCAGGCGGCCGATCTGCGGCAGGCGGTTGGCGCCGATGCCGATCATGCCGCCCCATTGGTAGTCGATCTTCACGTCGGCCAGCTGTGGGAACACCTGCAGCATCTTTGGCCGCATGTAGGCACCGATGTCCTTGGGGTCGCGTCCGGAGTAGTGACAGGCGCCGCCGAATAACAGGCGACGGTCGGCGGACAGCCGGAAGTAATCCACCGTCACGCGCTGGTCACACACGGCCATGTTCTGCGGTAGCAGGTTGGCGGCTTGCGCCTGGCTCAAGGGCTCGGTGGCGATGATGTAGCTGCCGGCGGGCAGCACCTTGCCGCTCAACTGCGGATTCAGTCCATTGAGGTAGGCATTGCAAGCCAGGACCAGGGTCTTGGCGCGCACAGTGCCTTGGGCGGTGTGCACCTTGACCTCGGGGCCGTAGTCGATGCGCGTAACTTGCGACTGTTCGAACAACTGCACACCCCATTGCTGCGCGGCGGCGGCTTCACCGAGAGCCAGGTTCAATGGATGCAGGTGGCCGGAACCCATGTCGATCATGCCGCCCACATAGCGGTCGGAGCCGATGACGCTGCCCATGTCGCTCGCTTGCAGCAGGCGCACTTCGTGGCGATAGCCCAGGCTGCGCAGTTCTTCGGCATCTTCGGCAAGGCCTTGCAGGTCGCGAGGCTTGTTGGCCAGGTCGCAGTAGCCCCAGGTCAGGTCGCATGGGATCTGGTAGCGTTCGACACGTTCACGCACGATCTCCACGGCTTCCAGGCCCATCAGCTTCATCTGGCGCACGCCATCGGTGCCGATCACGTTGGTGAACTGCTCCAGGCCGTGACCGACGCCGCGAATCAACTGGCCGCCATTGCGCCCGCTGGCACCCCAGGCGATCTTGCGCGCCTCCAGCAGCACCACGCTGAAGCCGCGCTCAGCCAGCTCCAGGGCCGTGTTGAGGCCGGAGAAACCGCCGCCGATCACGCACACGTCCGCGCCTACTTCGCCCGTCAACGCCGGGTAATCGGGTTGCGGCACGCTGCTGGCGGCGTAGTAGGAAGCGGTGTGCCGGGCGCTGGCGGTCATGGGGAGCATCCCTGTTTGGAAAATTTGACGCAGGATACAGCGGTCGGACGAAGCTGTCTGCGCAGGGCGTTTTGCTTCAGAATCCACCTCTATTCGCCGTTCGGTACCTGTTTCGATGAGTTGCAACAGTCAGAAAATCAGCGCGCTGCGCCGTCAGATTCCTTCGTTCGAGTGCGTCCCCGGCTGCCACGACTGCTGTGGGCCGGTCACCACTTCGCCCGAGGAGATGTCGCGCCTGCCACGCAAGACCGCTGCCGAGCAGGACGCCGCGATGGACGAGCTGAACTGTGTGCACCTGGGCCCCCACGGCTGCACCGTATATGACGAGCGGCCGCTGATCTGTCGGCTGTTCGGCACCACGAAGACCTTGCCATGCCCCAATGGGCGGGGGCCGGTGGAGCTGATTCATCCACGGGTGGAAAAGCAGATCCATGAATACATGGCGAGCACTCGGCAGGTGCTGGTTTAATCGGGAATAGGCAAGTTGAGGCTCTCCTTGACCTCTTCCATCACGATATAGCTCTTCGATTCCCGCACATGGGGCAACTTGAGCAGGATGTCGCCGAGCAATTTGCGGTACGAGGCCATCTCGGAAATCCGCGCTTTCACCAGGTAGTCGAAGTCCCCCGAGACCAGGTGGCACTCCAGCACATGGGGCAGTTTGAGCACTGCACGGCGGAACTCTTCAAAGGTGTCGCCGGATTTGTAATCGAGGCTGATCTCGACAAATACCAGCAAACTTCCCTTCAAATGCTGGGGATTGAGCCGCGCGTTGTAACCCATGATGATCCCCTCGCGCTCCAGCCGCCGCACCCGCTCGGTACACGGCGTGGTGGAGAGCCCGACCTTTTCCCCCAGCTCGGTGAACGAAATTCGCCCATCGGTTTGCAGGATGCGCAGGATGTTGCGGTCGATCTTGTCCAGCTCCCGCTTGGTCTGGGTGTTGGTACGCATAGGGGATACGCCTCTGTAAAAAGGGTTTTTGCCGAGAATTGTCGCCAAATATAGGCATTTATATAGTGAAATGCACTGGCGATTGCTTTTTATACTGCGCCCATCATTGCTCGAATAACACACGTCAGCGGCCAAGCCCGCGATGAGGGTATAAAAATGCGCGTTCTGGTCTTGGGTAGCGGCGTCATTGGTGTGACCAGTGCCTACTATTTGGCGCGGGCCGGCTTTGAAGTCGTCGTGGTCGACCGTCAGCCAGCTGCTGCCATGGAAACCAGTTTCGCCAACGCCGGCCAGGTGTCCCCAGGCTACGCTTCGCCATGGGCCGCGCCGGGCGTGCCGCTCAAGGCCATCAAGTGGTTGCTGCAACGCCACGCGCCGTTGGCGATCAAGGCCACGGCGGATATTGACCAATACCTGTGGATGGCGCAGATGCTGCGCAACTGCACCGCCAGCCGTTATGCGGTGAACAAGGAGCGCATGGTGCGCCTGTCCGAGTACAGCCGTGACTGCCTCGACGAATTACGTTCGGAAACCGGTATCGCCTACGAAGGCCGCAGCCTCGGGACTACCCAGTTGTTCCGTACCCAGGCCCAGTTGGATGGCGCCGCCAAGGACATCGCTGTGTTGAAAGAGTCCGGTGTGCCGTTCGAGCTGCTCGACCGCGCCGGTATTGCCCGTGTTGAACCGGCCCTGGCCAGCGTCACCGATATCCTCGCCGGTGCCCTGCGTCTGCCCAACGACCAGACCGGCGACTGCCAGATGTTCACCACCCGCCTGGCCGAGATGTGCAAGCAGTTGGGTGTGGAGTTTCGCTTCGAACAGGACATCCAGCGTCTCGACTACGCCGGCGAGCGCGTCAACGGCGTGTGGATCAACGGCAAGCTGGAAACCGCCGACCGCTACGTGCTGGCCCTCGGCAGCTACTCGCCGAAGCTGCTCAAGCCGCTGGGGATCAAGGCGCCGGTGTACCCGCTCAAGGGCTACTCGCTGACCGTGCCGATTACCAACTCGGCGATGGCGCCGACGTCGACCATTCTCGACGAGACCTACAAGGTCGCCATCACCCGTTTCGACAACCGCATCCGCGTCGGCGGCATGGCTGAAATAGCCGGTTTTGACCTGTCGCTTAACCCGCGTCGGCGTGAAACCCTGGAGATGATCGTCAACGACCTTTATCCTCAGGGCGGCGATCTGGCCGAAGCCACGTTCTGGACCGGCCTGCGCCCGACCACACCCGACGGCACACCGATTGTCGGTGCCACGCCGTTCAAGAACCTGTTCCTCAACACCGGCCATGGCACCCTCGGCTGGACCATGGCGTGCGGCTCCGGTCGCCTGTTGGCCGACTTGATGGCGAAGAAAACGCCGCAGATCAGCGCCGAAGGTCTCGATATTTCCCGTTATGGCAACCACCAGGAGTCCGCAAAACATGTCAATCCAGCGCCAGCTCACCAATGAGCGCATGAGCCAGATCGTCGTTCACAGCGGTACCGTGTATCTGGCCGGGCAAGTCGGTGACGACATGAACGCCGGGATCGAACAGCAGACCCGTGAAACCCTGGCCAATATCGAGCGTTTGCTGGACCTGGCCGGCACCGACAAAACCAAGCTGTTGTCGGTGACGATCTACCTGAAAGACATCGACGCCGATTTCGCCGGCATGAACTCGGTGTGGGACAAGTGGCTGCCCAAAGGCGTCGCCCCGGCCCGCGCCACGGTTGAGGCCAAGCTGTGCGAACCGGAAATCCTGGTAGAGCTGTCCGTCGTGGCCGCGCTGCCTTAAACAACGATCCCTCTCCCGGTGCTGACGCTGTTGGTCGGCGCCGGTTTTTTCTCCACTTTGCCGCCTAGAAGCCTGCCGCCATGCGTCCTGCCCGTGCCCTGATCGACCTCCAAGCCCTGCGCCACAACTACCAACTGGCCCGTGAAGTCACGGGGGCCAAGGCCCTCGCCGTGGTCAAGGCCGACGCCTACGGCCATGGTGCCGTACGCGTTGCCCAGGCGCTGGAAGCCGAGGCCGACGGGTTTGCCGTGGCGTGCATCGAGGAGGCGCTGGAGTTGCGCGCCGCTGGTATTCGCGCGCCAGTGCTGCTGCTGGAAGGTTTTTTCGAAGCTGACGAGCTGCCGCTGATCGTCGAGCATGATTTCTGGTGCGTGGTGCATTCGCTGTGGCAACTGGAGGCCATCGAACAGGCCCGGTTGAGCGCTCCGCTGACCATCTGGCTCAAGCTCGATTCGGGGATGCACCGCGTTGGCCTGCATCCCAAGGATTACCACGAGGCTTACCAGCGCCTGCTGGCCAGCGGCAAAGTCGCGAAGATTGTGTTGATGAGCCATTTTGCCCGCGCCGATGAACTCGATTGCGTCAGCAGCAACGAGCAAGTGGCGGTGTTCGATGCGGCGCGCCAGGGCCTGGTGGCTGAGGTCAGCCTGCGCAACTCGCCGTCGGTGCTGGGCTGGCCGAGCGTATCCAGCGACTGGGTACGCCCGGGCATCATGCTGTATGGCGCCACACCGTTTGGTGAGGACCAGGCCTTGGCCGCGCGTTTGCAGCCGGTGATGACCCTGAAGTCGAAAGTGATCTGTGTGCGTGAACTGCCAGCCGGCGAGCCGGTAGGCTACGGCGCCCGGTTCATCACGCCCAAACCGATGCGTATCGGCGTGGTTGCCATGGGCTATGCCGACGGCTACCCGCGCCATGCGCCCACCGGCACGCCGGTGCTGGTGGCGGGGCAGCGCAGCCAATTGCTGGGTCGCGTGTCCATGGACATGCTGTGCATCGACCTGACGGACGTCCCGGAGGCGGGTCTTGGTTCTACGGTGGAGTTGTGGGGCAAAAATATCCTCGCCAGTGACGTCGCCGCCGCCGCCGAGACCATCCCGTACCAGATCTTCTGCAACCTGCGTCGTGTGCCAAGGCTCTATTCCGGCGCTTGAGCGACAGGGACGAACACAGCTCCCCGGGATTTAGGCCCAAGTGTTGTAAATACTGAACGCTGTCGCCATGATAACGCTCAATTACAACAACGCCTGAATCCTAGGAGGCTCCCGCATTGGACGTCGGTGAACGACTGCAATCCATCCGTAAGCTGAAGGGTCTTTCCCAGCGTGAGCTCGCCAAGCGCGCGGGTGTCACCAACAGCACCATTTCGATGATCGAAAAAAACAGCGTCAGCCCCTCGATCAGTTCCTTGCGCAAGGTGCTGGGCGGCATCCCCATGTCCATGGTCGAGTTCTTTTCCGAGGAGATCCTCCAGGAAATACCGACGCAGATCGTCTATAAAGCCAATGAGCTGATCGACATCTCCGACGGCGCCGTCACCATGAAGCTGGTGGGCCGTGCGCACCCGAGCCGGGCAATTGCGTTTCTCAATGAAATCTACCCGCCTGGCGCCGATACAGGCGAAGAAATGCTCACCCACGAGGGCGAGGAAACCGGGATTCTGGTGGAAGGCCGTTTGGAGTTGGTGGTCGGTCTTGAAACTTTTGTGCTCGAAGCCGGCGATAGCTACTACTTTGAAAGCACCAAGCCCCATCGTTTCCGTAATCCGTTCGATGTGCCGGCGCGACTAATCAGCGCAGCCACACCCGCGAACTTTTAACAAAAGAGGCGTCCTGCCAGCGTTGCAGAGGCTCCCGAGCAGCATTTCGCGAGACTGAATCTCCCTTTGTTTAATAGGGTTGTTTCGGCCGGACGGGCTAACCGTTATACTTTCGCCGCCTGCGAAACCGTGGCCGCAGGCGTGAATAGCCACCATTGAGGGTGAACGCGTGAATCTAATTATGAAAATGCTGGCTGCACCAGCAACCGTACTGGCCCTATGGGCTGTCAGCGCTCAAGCTGCGACCAATGATGACATTGCCAAGCGCCTGGAGCCGGTCGGCCAAGTCTGCGTCCAGGGCCAGGAGTGCAAGGGCATGGAAGTGGCGGTAGCTGCGGGCGGGGGCGCTGCGAAGACGCCCGACGACATCATCGCCAAGCACTGCAACGCATGCCACGGTACCGGGCTGCTGGGCGCGCCGAAAATCGGCGACACCGCTGCCTGGAAAGAACGCGCCGACCACCAGGGCGGCCTTGATGGCATCCTGGCCAAGGCCATCACCGGTATCAACGCCATGCCGCCAAAAGGCACTTGTGCGGATTGCTCGGATGATGACCTGAAGGGCGCGATCAAGAAGATGTCCGGCCTGTAACCGTCGATCTTCGTCAAAAATGCCGCTTACGAGCGGCTTTTTTGTGGATGTAATTTGTGTTTCGAGGCTGTTCTTTGCAGCAAAGACCCGCCACTCTCTGTCCAACCCCTAATCATGGAATGTTCAGGAGGGTCGGATGGTGCAGTTGTGTTCAATCGAGCAAGCAGTTGACGATGTACTCGCGCGGCTACCGGCGCATATCCACATGGGCATGCCCCTGGGGCTGGGCAAGCCCAACCTGTTTGCCAATGCACTGTACCGGCGTATCGCCAAGCTGCCGGAGCGGGCGCTGACGATCTACACCGCGTTGAGCCTGGGCCGCCCGACCTTGGGCGATGGCTTGCAGAAGCGCTTTCTCGAACCCTTTATCGAGCGGGTGTTTGGTGATTACCCAGAGTTGGAGTTTCTCGCCGCACTGCACTCAGACAGCCTGCCGAAGAATATCCATGTGCAGCAGTTCTTCATGCAGCCCGGCAGCCTGCTTCATAGCACTTCGGCCCAGCAGGACTATGTCAGCAGCAACTACAGCCATGCCGCCCGCGACATCAACGCCGCCGGCCTGAACCTGGTGGCGCAGTTGGTCGCGAGCAGCGCCGAACACCCGGACCGCCTGAGCCTGAGCTGCAACCCCGACATCACCCTCGACCTGCTGCCGATGATCGCCAAGCGTCGTGAAGCGGGCGAAACCGTTTTGATCGTTGGCCAGGTTCACACCGAGTTGCCGTACATGCCGGGCGATTCCGAGTTGGGCATGGACGCGTTCGACTACCTGATCGATGCAAAGGACAGCACCACACTGTTCTCCACACCGAACATGCCGGTGGGGTTCCAAGACCATTTCATCGGCTTGCATGCCAGCACCCTGGTACGCGACGGGGGCACCTTGCAGATCGGCATCGGCTCCATGGGCGATGCGCTGACCGCCGCGTTGCTGGCGCGCCAGGCGGACAACGAAGCCTATCGACTGCTGCTGACGGACATCGATGTATACCAGTGGGCCCCGCTGATCAGCCGTGAAGGCGGTGTCGATCCTTTCGCCCGTGGCCTTTACGGTTGCAGCGAAATGTTCGTCAACGGCCTGCTGGTGCTGGCGGATGCGGGGATTATCCGGCGCAAGGTCTACCCGGATGTGGCCACCCAGGAACAAGCCAACGCCGGTTTGCTGGATGATGCGGCACAACCCGATGGCGTTTCGATCCACGGCGGGTTCTTCCTCGGGCCGCGCAGTTTTTACCAGCGTTTGCAGGAGATGACCCACGCCAAGCGCCTGGAATTCAACATGACCCGCATCAGTTACATCAACGAGCTGTACGGCCAGGAAGAACTCAAGCGCCTGCAGCGCCAGGATGCACGGTTTATCAACAGTGCGATCACGGTAACGTTGCTGGGCGCAGGCGTGGCCGACCAGTTGGAGGACGGTCGCGTGCTCAGCGGCGTAGGCGGGCAATACAACTTTGTGGCTCAGGGGCATGCGCTGGAGGGCGCGCGCTCGATCCTGATCCTGCGCAGCTGGCGTGAGTCGGCGGGGGAGGTCAGTTCCAATATCGTCTGGGAGTATGGGCATTGCACCATTCCCCGCCACCTGAGGGACATCGTCATCACGGAGTACGGTATTGCCGACCTGCGTGGGCAGACGGATGCCAAGGTGATCGAGACGTTGCTCAACATCACCGACTCACGCTTCCAGGCCGACTTGATCGAGCAGGCGCAAAAGGCCGGCAAGTTGCCCAAGGATTTCCAGCTCGATCCGCGCTTTGGCGACAACACGCCGGAGCGGCTTCAAGGTATCCAGGCGCGGCATCGGCGTTTGTTCCCGGAATATCCGCTGGGCAGCGACTTCACGGATGAAGAGCGAGACCTGTTGCGCGCCTTGAACTGGCTCAAGAGCAAATTCAAGCTGACGGAGATTCTGGAGTTGGGCAAGGCGGCGCTGGATGCACCGGAGCCCCAGGCGTTTCCCGAGCATCTGAAGCGGATGGGGTTGGATTCGCCGGAGGGGTTGAAGGAGGATCTCTATCAGCGCCTATTGCTCGCTGGCTTACAAGCAACCGCACACTAAAAACCAACACAGATCAAAATGTGGGAGGGGGCTTGCCCCCGATAGCGGTGTATCAGTCCCAAATGTGTTGGCTGAACCACTGTTATCGGGGGCAAGCCCCCTCCCACATTTTGATCCGTGTTCACCTCGTAGCAAATTACTCGATGAAGGTGACGACGCCACCGGACAGCGACTTCACCCGCGCCAGCGACTCGACCCGATAACCCTGCGCATCCAACTCCGCACGGCCACCCTGGAACGACTTCTCGATCACAATCCCCAAGCCCGCAACGGTCGCACCGGCCTGCTTGATGATCGAAATCAGCGCCTGGGATGCCTTGCCGTTGGCCAGGAAGTCATCGATCACCAGTACGCGGTCGCTGCTGGTCAGGTGACGCGGCGAGATCGCGACGGTGCTTTCGACTTTCTTGGTGAAGGAATACACCGTCGCCGACAGCAGGTTTTCGGTCAGGGTCAGGGACTGCTGCTTGCGGGCGAAAATTACCGGCACGCCCAGGTTCAGGCCCGTCATGATCGCCGGTGCGATGCCCGACGCTTCGATGGTGACGATCTTGGTGATGCCCGAATCCTTGAACAGCGCGGCGAATTCGTCGCCGATCAGTTTCATCAGCGCCGGGTCGATCTGGTGATTCAGAAAGGCGTCGACCTTGAGTACCTGATCGGAAAGCACGATGCCTTCTTCGCGAATTTTCTTGTGCAGTGCTTCCACGGAAAGCTTCCTCTAATGGCGGGTTGTGCGCCGAAAGTAGATTAAAAAGTAGTCGATTCTAGCGCTTTAACATCGCGCGTATATCCGCCAGGGCGGTGTTGCCGCGAACGGCTTTCACCTCGGTCGGGGTGTCGTCGTTGCCTTCCCAGGCCAGGTCATCCGGCGGCAGCTCGTCCAGGAAACGGCTGGGGGCACAATCGATGATTTCGCCGTATTGCTTGCGCTTGGCGGCAAAGGTGAAGGCCAGTGTCTGACGTGCGCGGGTAATGCCCACGTAGGCCAGGCGCCGTTCTTCCTCGATGGTGTCGGCCTCGATGCTGGAGCGGTGCGGGAGGATTTCCTCTTCCATGCCCATGATGAACACGTAGGGAAATTCCAGGCCCTTGGACGCATGCAAGGTCATCATCTGTACACCTTCGGCGCCGTCTTCCTCTTCCTGCTGGCGCTCGAGCATGTCGCGCAGCACCAGCTTGCCGATGGCGTCCTCGACGGTCATTTCGCCGTCTTCGTCTTTTTCCAGGGTGTTCTTCAACGCTTCGATCAGGAACCAGACGTTGCCCATGCGGTAATCCGCGGCCTTGTCGCTGGAACTGTTGGTGCGCAGCCAGTTTTCATAGTCGATGTCCATGACCATGCTGCGCAGGGCGCTGATCGGGTCTTCGCCGGCGCACTGCTCACGTACCTTGTCCATGAAGCGCTTGAAGCGCGACAGGCGATCGGTGAAACGCGTGTCCAGGTGTTCGCCCAGGCCGATTTCATCGGTGGCGGCGTACATCGAGATCTTGCGTTCGGTGGCGTAGTTGCCGAGCTTTTCCAGGGTGGTGGAACCAATCTCGCGGCGCGGCACGTTGATCACGCGCAGAAAGGCGTTGTCGTCGTCCGGGTTCACGATCAGGCGGAAGTAGGCCATCAGGTCCTTCACTTCCTGGCGTCCGAAAAAGCTGTTGCCACCTGACAGCCGATACGGGACCTGGTGGTGCTGCAATTTCAGCTCGATCAGCTTGGCCTGGTAGTTGCCGCGATACAGGATCGCGAAGTCGCTGTAGGGGCGGTCGGTGCGCAGGTGCAGGCTGAGGATTTCCACCGCCACGCGCTCGGCTTCGGCGTCTTCGTTGCGGCAGCGGATCACGCGGATCTCATCGCCGTGGCCCATCTCACTCCACAGTTGTTTTTCAAACTCGTGGGGATTGTTTGAGATCAGCACGTTGGCGCAACGCAGGATGCGGCTGGTGGAGCGGTAGTTCTGCTCCAGCATCACCACTTTCAGGGACGGGTAGTCGTCCTTGAGCAGCATCAGGTTTTCCGGGCGGGCGCCGCGCCAGGCGTAGATCGACTGGTCGTCGTCGCCCACCACGGTGAACTGGTTGCGCGTACCGATCAGCAACTTCACCAGCAGGTATTGGCTGGCGTTGGTGTCCTGGTATTCGTCCACCAGCAGGTAGCGCACCTTGTTCTGCCACTTTTCGAGGATGTCGGCGTGTTCCTGGAACAGCTTCACCGGCAGCAGGATCAGGTCGTCGAAGTCCACCGCGTTGAACGCCTTGAGCGTGCGCTGGTAGTGGGTGTAGACGATGGCGGCGGTCTGTTCCTTGGGGTTGCGCGCGTTTTCCAGGGCTTCGGGCGGCAGGATCAGGTCGTTTTTCCAGGCGCCGATCATGTTCTTGATCTCGTCGACGCCGTCGTCGCCTGCGTATTCCTTCTGCATGATGTCGGTCATCAGGGCCTTGACGTCGGTCTCGTCGAAGATCGAGAAGCCCGGCTTGTAGCCCAGCCGCACATGCTCCTTGCGGATGATGTTCAGGCCCAGGTTGTGGAAGGTACACACCGTGAGGCCACGGCCTTCGCCACCCTTGAGCAGGGTGCCGACACGCTCTTTCATTTCCCGCGCGGCCTTGTTGGTAAAGGTCATGGCGACGATGTACTGGGCGCGGATGCCACAGTTCTGGATCAGGTGCGCGATCTTGCGGGTGATCACACTGGTCTTGCCGGAACCTGCACCGGCGAGCACCAATAGAGGGCCGCCGACGTAGTTCACGGCTTCTTGCTGCCGGGGATTGAGTCGGGACATACGGAATTCAGAGAGTCGTTATTCAAAAGGGCGGGCATTTTAACAGGCTGGCAAGATTCTGCTGCCCTGGATCGACGGTGTGACGTACCACTCGATCTAAATTTGCCGCTTTTGCTACTTTGCCGCAGGATGTCGGGGCTTCTTGTGGTTAAAGCAGCGACAATTGCTTACACCTGCGTATTTGATAACCCCTATCATTGGTGATTATCAGGCCGCACGTCATAATGCCCGCCGCCAACGAATTTTTGCAGAGTCTAGGGAGCTAGCTTGTCTACGCCTGTCGAACCCTTGCGTTTGCTGCTGCTGGCCGATACGCCTGAGTGGGCAGCGTTGTTGCGCGAGTGCCTGGCGCCGATGGGCGATGGGGCTGTGCTGATCAGCGCGCCAAACTGGGACTCGGTGAGTCGTCTGTTCGATGACGACGACAGCGCCGTGCTGTTGACCATGCCCAGCCTGCAACCCGGTCCTGGCCGTTGCAGCTTGCCGTGCGTGTTGTTGTTGGAGCAGGAACCGTTGGTTTCGCCACTGGGCGTCAGTGACTGGCTGATCCGCAATGCGCTGGACGCCGACACGCTGCGTCGTTGCCTGCGCCATGTGCGTGAGCGTGGTGTGCTGGAAAACACCCTGCAACGCCTGGCCGAGCAGGACCCGCTCACCGGCATCGCCAACCGCCAGGGCTTCCAGACCCTGCTGGCGGCACGGTTGGCCGAGAACGAAGGTCGCGGCCTGGCCCTCGGTCACCTGGACCTCGATAATTTCCGCCATGCCAACGATGCCCTCGGCCACCAGGCCGGTGACCGCCTGATCCTGCAGGTGGTCTCGCGGCTCAAGAGCCAGCTGGAGGCCGGCGATCAACTGGCGCGCCTGGGCAGCGACGAATTCGCCCTGCTGATCGATACGCGCCGCGCGCCCCAGCGTGCGGAGTGGATGGCCGAGCGCATCACCGAAGCCATGGCCGAGCCCTATTGGGTGGATGGCGAAAGCCTGCTGATCGGCTGCAGCCTGGGCGTGGCCCATGCCCGCGCCCGTGCCGGCGCCGACCCGCTGATGTGGCACGCCCATATCGCGATGCAGCAGGCCAAGAGCACCCAGGGCTGTACCTTTCATATCTTCAACGAACGCATCAACCGCAACGCGCGCAGCCTGGCCGACCTGGAAAGCGAGCTGCGCCGTGCCTTGCGCCGTGATGAGCTGGAGCTGCATTACCAGCCGCGCCTCGACCTGGACGACGGGCATATCGTCGGCCTGGAAGCCCTGGTGCGCTGGCGCCACGGCGAGCGCGGCCTGTTGCCGCCGAGTGAGTTCGTGCCCCTGGCCGAACAGAGTGGCCTGATTGTACCGCTGGGTTACTGGGTGATTTCCCGGGCCCTGCGTGACATGCAAGACCTGCGTGAACGTGGCCTGCCGCCGCTGCATATGGCAGTCAACCTGTCGTTTCGCCAGTTCCAGGACAGCCAGCTGCTTTCTACGCTGAGCCGGCTGATCAGCGAGCGCGGCGTAGAAGCGCAATGGTTGGAGTTCGAACTGACCGAAACCGCCGTGATGCGCCGCAGTGACCTGGTCAAGCAGACCATGGACGCCCTTGGCCGCCTGGGTGTGCGGTTTTCCCTGGATGACTTCGGCACCGGTTTCTCTTCGTTCGTGCATCTCAACAGCTTGCCGATTGCGTTGCTGAAAATCGACAAAAGCTTTGTCGGCGGGATGGAAGAGCGCGAGGAAAACCGCAAGCTGGTGCACGCCATGATCAACCTGGCGCACAACCTCAATCTGGAAGTGGTGGCCGAAGGTGTGGAAACCCCCGAGCAACTGGCGCTGTTGCGGCTGTTCGGCTGCGACCAGGCCCAGGGTTACCTGATCAGCAAGCCGCTGCCGTTGCCGGAGCTGGTGGAATACCTGACCTTCGGCGACGGCAAGCACACCCGCGTAAGCGAGGGGCTCTAGTCGGCCTGTGCGGCCTGAAAGCCGGTGTCGGCTTCAGGCTCCGGGCCTTCCCGGCGAATCATCCGCTTCATCTTCGCTTCAAACGCCCAGGTCAGGCTTATCGCGGCGCAGGCCAGTCCTAGTGCCAGGCCCCACCACACGCCGGTTGGCCCCCAGCCCAAGGTGAAAGCCATCAGCCAGGCCGAGGGTGCGCCAATCAACCAGTAGCAGCCTGCACCGATCAGGAACGTGGTCTTAGCGTCCTTGAGCCCGCGAATGCAACCCATGGCGATGGTTTGCACGCCGTCGAACAACTCAAACCACGCGGCGACGGCCAGCAGGCTCACGGCCAGGACGATCACGTCGTGGAACGCCGGGTTGTCGTGGTCGATCAGCAGTCCTATGAGCGGTTCGGAAAACAACCACAGCACCGCCGCGAATCCCAACATTATGGCCGCGCCAAAGCCTATGCCGACACGCCCGGCCATGCGTGCCTGCAGCAACTGCCCGGCGCCATAATGCTGGCCGATGCGCATGGTCACCGCGTAGGACATCCCCGCCGGCACCATAAAGGCCACCGACACGATTTGCAGGGCGATCTGGTGCGCTGCCAACTGCGTGCTGCCCATGGTGCCCATGCACAGGGCTGCAAAGGCAAACAGCCCGACTTCCACCGCATAGGTGCCGCCGATCGGCAGGCCCAGGCGCCACAACTCGCGCAGATACTGGGTGTTGAGGCGCAGCAGCCCGGTACTCAGCGGGTAGGCGGCATAGGCCCGGTTGCTGCGGATGTACCACATCAACGCCAGCGCCATGCTGTTGGCGACAATCGCCGTGACCAGGCCGATGCCCATCAAGCCGAGCTTGGGCAGGCCGAACATGCCTTCGATCAGCGCATGGTTGAGCAGGTAGTTGACCACTGTACCGCCGAGGCTGATCACCATCACCGGAGTGGCTTTGCCGATGGCGCTGGTAAAACCGCGCAGGGCCATGAAGCTCAGGTAGCCGGGCAGTGCAAACGGCAGCATGGTCAGAAACTGCCCGGCCGAATGTACGTTGGTCTCGGTCTGGCCGAACATCAGCAGCACTGGCTTGAGGTTCCACAGCAGCAGGGCCGCCGCCAGGGCCATCAGCCAGGCCAGCCACAGCCCGGCCTGGGTCAGGCGGGTGGCGCCTTCGATATCGCCCGCGCCGTGGCGGATCGCAACCAAGGTGCCCACGGCGGCAATCACGCCGATGCAGAAAATCGCGACGAACGAATAGCTCGCCGCACCCAGGCCGCCACCGGCCAGGGCTTCGGGGCTCAGACGCGCCATCATCAGGGTGTCAGTCAACACCATCAGCATGTGCGCCAACTGTGAGGCAATCAACGGCCCTGACAGCCGCAGAATGGCCCAGAGTTCGGTACGTGCCGGATGCTGCATGATCATCACGCTCAAAAAGTCAGAGGGTTGGGGAAGGGTTGATTCTCGGCGCTCTTAGCTCATTGCACAAAGGGATAAATGCGATCGTTTGCATGATTAAAACTCATGCCTGATTGATTCTGGTAGGGTTTCAGTATTGCGCTGTCGGAGCTTCCTCATGTCTCGTCGTCTTCCTCCTCTTTATGCCTTGCGCGCGTTTGAAGCGGCCTCCCGACACAGCTCTTTCACCCGTGCCGCCGAGGAATTGTCCATCACCCAAAGTGCGGTGAGCCGACATATCCGCACGCTTGAAGAGCATTTCGCCTGCCGCCTGTTCCAGCGCAACGGCCGCACCTTGCAACTCACCGAGGCGGCCCGTCTGTTGTTGCCCGGTGTGCGCGAAGGGTTCGCGGCGCTGGAGCGCGCCTGCCATACCTTGAATACCGAAGATGACATCCTGCGTATGAAGGCCCCCTCCACATTGACCATGCGCTGGCTGCTGGCGCGACTCAGCCGCTTCCGGGCGCTGCAGCCGGGCAATGAGGTGCAACTGACCAGCGCCTGGATGAGCGTGGACGAGGTGGACTTCAATCAGGAACCTTTCGACTGCGCGGTGCTGCTGAGCGATGGGCGTTTTCCAGCGGATTGGGAGGCCAGTTACCTGTTTCCGGAGCTGTTGATTCCTGTCGGTGCGCCGAACCTGCTGGAGGATGGGCCTTGGGACGCTGCGCGCCTGGCCACCGCCGAATTGCTGCACCCCACGCCCGACCGGCGCGACTGGCGCAATTGGCTGGCGCGCATGCAACTGTCGTCCCAGGTGTCGCTCAAGGGCGGGCAGGTGTTCGACACCCTGGAACTGGGCATGATCGCCGCTGCGCGGGGCTACGGCGTGTCCATGGGCGATTTGCTGATGGTGGCTGAGGACGTCGCCCAAGGACGATTGAGCCTGCCGTGGCCGACGGCGGTGGCCAGTGGGGAAAATTACTACCTGGTCTGGCCCAAAACCCGCCCTGGCGGCGAGCGCTTGCGACGGCTGGCGGAATTTCTGCAAGGCGAGGTGCAGGCGATGGTGTTGCCTGCGGTCGAACGCCTCGACTGAATGCTTGGCGGCGTTGGTTCGCAACCGTTTGCGTGATACCCCTGTGAAGCGCTCAAGTATTGCTGCGGCCAGCCGAAGTAGGTGTGTTGGAACTATCGTGCACCAATGTTTCCCATCAGATAATTTGCCGAGCAGCGCTATGAGATCAGGATGATCCTGGCCTCGGCCAGGAGCTGTCATGTCTCAACCTCGCGCCCGGATTGCCTCCCAGTTAGGCCTCGCGTTAGCCGTGATTCTGGCTGTCGTTATCAGCGGCAGTACGGTATTTGCCTTGCGTTCCCTTGACTCCGCCAACCTCGACACCCGCGAGGAGCACCTGGCCAGCGAGGCGCGCCTGCTCGCCGACCAACTCAATACCTTCCACAGCACCTTGCGCGAGAGCACTCAGCGTTTGAGCGGACTGTTTGAAAAACGCTTCGGCGCCGGGTTGAGCGTGCATGTGGACCAACCCGTGAGCGTGGCCGGTGTTCAGACGCCCAGCCTGTACCTGGGCAACGAGGTGTTGAACAACAACTTTGATGAGGTGGACGAGTTCAAACAAATGTCCGGCGGCGTGGCCACCGTATTTGTGCGCAGTGGCGACGACTTCATCCGTATCAGCACGTCCCTGACCAAGCAGGATGGCAACCGCGCTATCGGCACCGTCCTCGACCGTCAGGGCCCGGCCTATCAACGTGTTGTGGGTGGGCAGACCTATATCGGCAGGGCGGTGTTGTTCGATCGTTCCTACATGACCCAATACAGCCCGGTGCGTGACAGCGGCGGTAAGGTTATCGCCGTGCTGTTCATCGGTTTTGACTACACCGATGCGCAGAATGCCCAATTCGAAAACCTCAAGCGCTTCCGAATCGGCCAGACCGGCTCCCTTGCGCTGCTGGATGAGCAAAAGCACTGGCTGGTGCCACCCGCCGGCGTGCAGGCGTTGGATCAATCGGTGCCGGTGATGCTGGACCTGGCCAAGACCCCGGGCAAAGGTCGCTTCTGGAGCGACAAGAACGAAGATTTTTATAGCGTTTCGGTACCGTTCGAAGGCGGCCCATGGGCCGTGGTCGCGAGCATGCCGAAAGCTGAAATCCGCGCGGTGACCTGGGCCGTGGGTATTCGCCTGGTGATCGGCAGCGTGCTGGCGATGTTGCTGGCGGTGGGCGCCACGGTCTGGCTGCTGCGCAGCAAGTTGCAGCCCCTGAGTGACCTGGTGCGTCAGGCCGAGGCCCTGGGTGCGGGCGATCTGAGCGCACGTTTGAACGTGTCCAGCCATGACGAAATCGGCCAACTGGCACGCAGCTTCAACCAGATGGGCGAAGCGCTGTCGACCATGGTCTCCCATATCCGTAACGCAGCCGAAGAGGTCAACAGCCGCGCCCAGGCCTTGTCCGGTTTGTCCGGCGGTGCCTATGAGGGCATGGAGCAGCAGTCCGGCGAGATCACCAGCATGGCCGGCGCGGTAGAGGAGTTCAGCGCCACGTCGTTGAATATCGCCGACAACATGGGCAATACCGAACGCCTGGCCCAGGAAAACGCCCAGCAGACCCGCATTGGTCGCACCTCGATGCAGGAAGCGTCGTCGTCCCTGGAACACATTGCCACCGCTCTGAACAGCACGGCCACGGTGATCAACACCCTCGGCCAGCGCTCCCAGGAAATCGGCGGGATCGTCGGCGTGATCACCTCGATTGCCGAACAGACCAACTTGCTGGCGCTCAACGCCGCCATTGAAGCCGCCCGCGCAGGGGAGCAAGGCCGTGGGTTTGCCGTGGTGGCCGACGAAGTACGTAACCTGGCGTCGCGTACCCGTGAAGCCACCGATGAAATTTCCGGCATGATCCAGAGCATCCAGAAGGAAACCGGCAACGCCATCAGCACGATGGAGCAAGGCAACGCGCTGATGCAGGAAGGCCTGTCGCGCAACGCCGATGTGGCCTCGGCCCTGGCGCGTATCGACGAGCAAAGCCGCTCGGCCGGTCAGCAGTTCGCGGCCATCACCACCGCCACCCAGGAGCAGAGCAGCACCGCGACCCTGCTCAGCAGCAACCTGCAGAGCATTGCGCTGGCCAACAGCGAGCAGCGTGAAGTGGTTTCCAACCTGGCGATTACCGCCAAGGAACTGGAGACGTTGGCGGCGAGCCTGCGCCATGAAGTGGATCGCTTTCGCTGAACCACCGCTGTACACAATGTGGGAGGCCTGTCGCTCCCACATTTGGCTTTGCGCCAAGTTTAAGTGATCGCCGCCGGGCGGTATTGCAGGGCCTCTTTCAGGTGGTCGCGGGTGATGGTCTCTACCTGATCCAGATCCGCCAGGGTGCGTGCCACCTTGAGCAGTCGATGGGCCGCGCGCAGCGATAGGGTCAGTCGTTCACAGGCCGTTTCCAGCCAGCTTTCATCCACCTTCGCGAGCTTGCAGTGCTCGCGCAGCCCCGGCAGATCAAGAAAGGCATTCGCACAGCCCTGGCGCCTTTGCTGATGCTCGCGAGCCTGGGCGACCCGCGCTGAGGCATGGGCGGTATCCTCGCCCGCCTGTTGGATCGGGTTCAGTGCCGTCGTTTCCCTCGCCACGGTCAGGTGCAAGTCAATCCGGTCCAGCAGCGGCCCCGAGAGCTTGTTGCGATATCGCTGAATCTGCTCCGGCGTACAGCGACAGCGCCCGCTGGGTTCGCCCATGTAACCGCAAGGGCAGGGGTTCATCGCCGCGACCAGTTGGAAGCGCGCCGGGAAACTCACTCGGTCGCGAGCACGGGAAATCACGATATGCCCCGACTCCAGCGGCTCACGCAGCACTTCCAACACCTTGCGATCAAATTCCGGCAGCTCATCCAGGAACAGCACCCCATGATGAGCCAGGGTGATTTCTCCCGGCTGTGGTTTCGAGCCGCCGCCCACCAGTGCCGGGCCGGATGCCGAGTGATGCGGTTGACGAAACGGTCGATGGGGCCAATGGCTCAGCGGCGCCAGACTTACAACCGATTGAATCGCGGCAACCTCCAGCGCCTCCTGTTCGCTCAACGGCGGTAATAAACCGGGCAGGCGGCTGGCGAGCAACGTCTTGCCGGTGCCGGGCGGCCCGCTGAACAAAAGGTTATGCGCGCCCGCTGCCGCGATCAGCAACGCTCGCTTGGCCGCGAGCTGGCCCTGGACTTCACTCAGGTCCGGATAGGGCTTGTTCAAGTACAGCAGGCCATCGGACGTGTAAGGCTCGATCGGCACATGTCCATTCAGGTGCGCCACCACTTGCAACAGGTGGTCCACCGCAATCACCTTCAACCCCGACGCCAGGCACGCTTCTTCGGCATTCGCTCGCGGCACTATCACGGTGCGCCCGGCCTTGCGCGCCGCCAGCGCGGCCGGCAACACGCCTTTTACCGCCCGCACCTCGCCGGACAGCGCCAACTCCCCCAGGCATTCCACATTATCGAGCGTCAACGCCGGCACCTGCACACTGGCCGCCAGGATCCCCAGGGCAATCGCCAGGTCAAAACGCCCGCCGTCCTTGGGCAGGTCGGCGGGCGCGAGGTTGAGGGTGATACGGCGAGCGGGGTATTGCAGCGCAGAGTTGAGAATGGCACTGCGCACGCGATCCTTGCTTTCCTTGACCGCAGTTTCGGGCAGGCCCACCAGCGTCAGGGACGGCAGACCATTGGCCATATGCACTTCAACGGTGACGGCAGGGGCTTCGACGCCGATCTGGGCGCGGCTGTGGACGATTGCGAGGGACATGCTCGTTCCTTGAAAGGGGAGGCCGCTTCCTGCGGTTTTTCAAGGGTAGACGAGGTAGGGAAGAGCGAGGCGGGGAGGTTTTACAGAACGTATCCAGAGCAAAAGGTAGAGCAAATGTGGGAGGGGGCTTGCTCCCGATAGCAGGGGGTCAGTCAGCATTGATTCTGGCTGATACACCGCCATCGGGAGCAAGCCCCCTCCCACACTGAGCGCATTTATTCGGCAGGAGGGGTCAACCGCGCTTCCAGCTCTGCGACTTTCGCTTCCAGGCTCTCCAACCGCGCACGGGTGCGGGCGAGAACCACCATCTGGCTATCAAACTCTTCCCGGCTCACCAGGTCGAGCTTGCTGAAACCGCTTTGCAGCAAGGCCTTGAACTGGCTTTCGATTTCATTGCGGGGCAGCGGGGTGTCGCCGCTGAACAGGCGAGAGGCGTGGCCGCTCAGGGCGTCGAGGAGGTCTTTGGGCGCGAGCATGGGAAATATTCCGGAAAACTGTTGGCGGGCAGTGTATCACGCAGCGTCTATAGTCTTTTTCACGGCCTGGGTCGCACGCTTTTCGCGCATCAGGCCGGGCGGTGATGCACCGTTTTCGTGCGCATTGCAGGCGCCGGATGGCCCCGTTGGTGGGCCTGGGTGAGCAAAGGACTGATTTCAGTGGTTTTTACGGAGCTGGCAAGGTTTCTGCTTAGACGATCATGACCCATGCACTGATGCAGTCGCTGTGACGAATGCAGTGCGCCGACGGATCAGGGGTACAGGTTTCGTCACCAGTGGTTCGCTGGCGTCGCAATGGCAACTGCCCTTGCGACGATGCGTTACAAAGCCAGGCACTGCGCTTAGACTTGAGACGGGTTTGTTTTCCTGGGGCAAGTCCACCAATTCGGGAGAGAGTTTTCATGAAGCTAGTCACTGCCATCATCAAGCCGTTCAAGTTGGACGATGTACGCGAGTCGTTGTCCGAGATCGGCGTGCAGGGCATTACCGTTACTGAGGTCAAGGGCTTCGGTCGGCAGAAGGGTCACACCGAGCTGTATCGCGGCGCGGAATATGTAGTCGATTTCCTGCCGAAGGTGAAGATTGATGTCGCCATTGACGACAAGGATCTTGACCGGGTTATCGAGGCGATAACCAAGGCCGCCAACACCGGCAAGATCGGTGACGGCAAGATCTTCGTGGTCAATCTGGAACAGGCTATTCGCATCCGTACCGGCGAAACCGATACCGACGCAATCTAAGCCGCCAAACCCCAACGCCCCAGGAGAAAACAATATGACTCTGCGTAAATTCGCAGGGCTCGGAGCCCTGTTGTCCATCGTAATGCCAAGCCTGGCTATGGCGGCAGACGAAGTGGCTGCTCCAGTCCTCAACTCCGGTGACACCGCCTGGATGCTCACATCCACCGCGCTGGTGCTGTTCATGACCATTCCAGGCCTGGCGCTGTTCTACGGCGGCATGGTGCGCTCCAAAAATATTCTGTCGGTGATGATGCAGTGCTTCGCCATCACCGGCCTGATCAGCATCCTGTGGGTTGTCTACGGCTATAGCATCGCGTTCGATACCACCGGTATGGAACAGGGTGTGGTCAACTTCAACTCCTTCTTCGGCGGTATGGGCAAGGCGTTCCTGGCGGGCGTGACCCCGGCCAGCATCACCGGGCCGGCTGCGCTGTTCCCGGAAGCCGTGTTCATCACCTTCCAGATGACCTTCGCCATCATCACCCCGGCGCTGATCGTCGGTGCGTTCGCCGAACGCATGAAGTTCTCCGCCATGCTGATCTTCATGGCTATCTGGTTCACTCTGGTCTATGCGCCAATCGCCCACATGGTGTGGAGCGGCAACGGTGGCCTGCTGTGGGACTGGGGCGTGCTGGACTTCGCCGGTGGCACCGTGGTGCACATCAATGCCGGTGTCGCTGGTCTGGTGGCGTGCATCGTGCTCGGCAAGCGTAAAGGCTTCCCGACCACTCCAATGGCGCCTCACAACCTGGGTTACACCCTGGTGGGTGCGGCCATGCTGTGGGTCGGCTGGTTCGGCTTCAACGCCGGCTCTGCGGCTGCGGCCAACGGCACCGCCGGCATGGCGATGCTGGTGACTCAGATTGCTACCGCTGCTGCAGCCCTGGGCTGGATGTTCGCCGAGTGGATTACTCATGGGAAGCCAAGCGCACTGGGCATCGCCTCGGGTGTAGTGGCTGGCCTGGTCGCCGTTACACCGGCCGCCGGTACTGTTGGCCCGATGGGCGCCCTGGTGATCGGCCTGGTGGCCGGTGTTATCTGCTTCTTCTGCGCTACCAGCCTCAAGCGCAAGCTGGGCTACGACGACTCCCTGGACGCATTCGGCGTGCACGGTATCGGCGGTATCGTCGGTGCGATCCTCACCGGTGTGTTTGCAGCCCCTGCATTGGGCGGCTTCGGCACCGTGACTGACATCGCCGCGCAAGTCTGGGTCCAGTGCAAAGGTGTCGGCTTCACCGTGATCTATACCGCCATCGTCACCTTCATCATCCTCAAGGTGCTGGATGTGGTCATGGGCCTGCGGGTTACCGAAGAGGAAGAGGCTGTCGGCCTCGACCTGGCGCAACACAACGAACGCGGCTACAACCTGTAAGTACGCGAAAAAAAGATGCCCGGCTTGCCGGGCATTTTTTTGCCTGGCGTTTGTCAGTCATAACAAGCTGTGCCGGTTTTTGCGCAGAGTTTGTCATGCACTTTCCAGCGTGCGAATGTCTTACAGGCATGTAGGCGTATTCGGCACTTTGTTTTTTCCCAGAGCGCGCTAGAATGCGCGCCGATGGGCGGAGAACTGTATGTGGCAACAGACCCTGATTACCCTGCGGGCCAAGCCCCGGGGCTTTCACCTGGTGACCGACGAGTTGCTTGCCGGTTTGCCTGAACTGAAGGCCTGCCGCGTGGGCCTGTTGCACCTGTGGCTGCAGCACACCTCGGCCTCGTTGACCGTCAACGAGAATGCCGATCCGGCGGTTCGTCGTGACTTCGAGCGTTTTTTCAACTCGCTGGTGCCACAAGGCCGCGCCGGGTTCGAACACAACGACGAAGGTCCGGATGATCTGCCGGCGCACTTCAAGGCCAGTCTCCTGGGCTGCCAGCTGAGTTTGCCGGTCAAGGCCGGCCGCTTGGCGATAGGGACCTGGCAAGGTGTTTATCTGGGCGAGCACCGTGATCATGGCGGTGCTCGTAAAGTCCTCGCCACCCTGCACGGTGATGGGGCATAAGCCACTGGTTATCCGGTGGATGTTGATTTTTTCCCGGTGACCTCGACAGAGGATGAAGCTGGGCTATAACTAATCTGCTTTTCGCAAGTCATGAGGTAGAACATGAGCGACGATGATCTGGAAAACGACGAACTCGAAGTAGGTGACGAAGACGACACCGAAGAAGGTCTTGAAGCGGCGGCGGAAGACGTTGCTGAGGACGACGGTGGTGATGACGCTCCTGTTCCAGCTGCCAAAGGCAAAGCCAAGGCTGCTGTTTCGGTAGACGAATTGCCGAGCGTTGAGGCCAAGAACAAAGAGCGCGATGCCCTGGCCCGTGCGATGGAAGAGTTTCTTGCCAAAGGCGGCAAAGTGGTCGAAGTCGAGCCGAATGTGGTTGCAGACCCGCCCAAGAAGCCGGATAACAAGTACGGCAGCCGACCTATCTAAGGTCAGCCACCTGCTTGTAAGAAAAAGCCCGCCGTCGCTGCGGGTTTTTTCATGCCTGTAATAACCGGCTACAAGTCACCCCCCCCTCCCACATTTTTCTCACCCGTATTACTGCCAGCTACGAAGTAGCGCCGGCAATTCCGTCAGGCTGCGAATCTGTGCGTCCGGGAGTTTATCTCCTTCCCACGCCTTGCCCGACGGGTTGAACCACACCGCCCGCAGCCCCGCCTGCTGCGCCCCGGCAATGTCGTCCCCGGGGTGGTCGCCAACATGCACCGCCGCACTGGCATCTACTCCGCCGCGCTGCAGCGCTTCCTGGAACAGCCGGGCATCCGGCTTGGCGATGCCGATATCTTCAGCGCGTAGCGCAAAGTGAAAGTAGTCCGCCAGGCCAACACGTTGCACATCGGCATTGCCATTGGTGATCACACCCAGCAGAAAGTGCTGGCGCAGCGCTTGCAGCATCGGCTCGGCCTCAGGGAAGGGCGTGAGCTGATGGCGGGCGTGAATGAACGCTTCGAAACACACATCGGCCATTTCCGTGGCCTCAGGCTGTGGATAACCGGCCTCTTCAAACGCATGTATCAACACCCGATGGCGCAGGATACTGATGCGGTGTTTGAGTTCGGGATGCCGTTGCAGCACCTGTTGGCGCAGGCTGGCGAAATGCTCCAGGGGCAGGTCGCCCACCTTGGCGGCATGGGTGGCCAGCCATTCGCGCATCGACGCTTCGGCGCTGATGATGACGGGTACGTTGTCCCAGAGCGTGTCGTCCAGGTCGAAGGTGATCAGCTTGATGCTCATGAGTCGCCGTCCTTGATGCGTTTGGCCCGTGGATGGGCGCTGTCGTAGACCGTTGCCAGGTGCTGGAAGTCCAGGTGGGTATAGATCTGCGTGGTCTTGATATCGGAGTGGCCAAGCAGTTCCTGCACGGCGCGCAGGTCCTGGGACGATTCCAGCATATGGCTGGCAAAGGAGTGCCGAAGCATATGTGGATGCAGGTTCTGCCCCAGCTCGCGCTCGCCGGCAGCCTTGACCCGTACCTGGATGGCGCGTGGCCCCAGGCGCCGCCCTTGCTGGCTGATAAACACTGCGTCGTCCACCGGGTTGGCCAGCGCGCGCAGCGGCAGCCACAGTTGCAAGGCTTCGCGGGCTTTCCTGCCTACCGGCAGCACCCGAGTCTTGCTGCCTTTGCCGAGCACTTGCACCAGGCCGTCGGCCAGGTCCAGTTGATCGAGGTTCAGTCCCGTCAGCTCCGATAGGCGCAGGCCTGAAGAGTAGAACAGTTCGAGGATCGCCTGGTCGCGATGGGCGAGGAAATCGTCCTCCACGGCGCCATCGAGCAATTGCAGGGCGCGGTCGGTATCCAGGGTCTTGGGCAGGCGTCGTTCGCCTTTCGGCGGGGACAGGCCATTGGCCGGGTCGTGGTCGCAGAGGCCTTCGCGATTGAGGTAGTGATACAGGCCACGCACCGCCGATAGCAGGCGCGACAGGCTGCGCGAGGACTGGCCCGCTTGGTGCAGCCGTGCGATCAGGCTGCGCAGGCCCTGGATATCCAGGGCCTTCCAGCTGGTGACCTGCTGTTTTTCGCAATACGCCAGGACCTTGTTCAAGTCCCGTCGGTAAGCCTCCAGGGTATGGGGTGACACCTGGCGCTCGTTACGCAGGTGAGCGCAGTAAGCGTCCAGTTGCCGTTCCATGGCTAGCGCACCGCGCGCAGGGCGGTGGTGTGGCGCGGAAGGACGCGGCCCAGTACTTCGGCGATATAGGTGAGGAACAAAGTGCCCACCGAGCTCTTGTAGTGCGCGGGATCGCGGCTGGCAATGGCCAACACGCCGTGCAGGCCTTGATGGCTGAGGGCGACCACGGCGGTAGAGCCGATCTGCTTGCGCTGTTCGGCGCCGAACAGGAAGTCCAGCTCGTGCTCGCGCAGGGTGCCGCTGATGGTCTTGCCTTCGGAAAGCAGGCCGCCGATCGCGGTTTGCGCGTCGCCGCCGCTGACCCAGCGACCCACCGGCATCGGGTTGTCGCTGAACAGGATCAGGCTGACAAACGGCACCTGGAAGTCCTGGCGCAGGCTGTCTTCCACGGCAATCACCGTTTCTTCCAGGCTGCCGGCGTCCATCAGGGTAAGAATCAGGCGGCGGGTTTTCTCGAACAGACGGTCGTTGTCGCGGGCGACATCCATCAGGTGCGAGAGCTTGTGGCGCATTTCGATATTGCGCTCGCGCAGGATCTTCATCTGTCGCTCCACCAACGACACGGTGTCGCCGCGCTGGTGGGGGATGCGCAGGGCCGGGAGCAGTTCTTCGTGTTCGACGAAAAAGTCCGGATTAGCCTCAAGGTACGCCGCGACGGCAGCGGCCTCCAGACTTTCGCTCGGGGTTGCTTGTGCGGGTACTTGAGGCTTATCGGTCATTGGCTTGGCTCACTCATAGACGGACCTGTCCTTCGTATACGCGCGAGGCCGGCCCGGTCATCATCACCGGGTGGCCAGGGCCTGCCCACTCGATGGACAGGCGTCCACCGGGCAGGTCGATCAACAGGGGCGAATCCATCCACCCCTGGCTGATCGCGGCCACGGCAGCGGCGCAAGCACCGGTACCGCAGGCCTGGGTTTCGCCGGCGCCACGTTCCCACACGCGCAATTGCGCACGGGAACGGTCGATCACCTGCAGGAAACCCACATTGACCCGCGCCGGAAAGCGCGGGTGGTGTTCGATCTTCGGCCCCAGTTCATGCACGGGGGCAGTGTTGATGTCGTTGACCCGTAGCACCGCATGGGGGTTGCCCATGGACACGGCAGCGATGTCGACGGTCTCGCCGTCAACGTCCAGCGGGTAGCTGGCGGCCTGCTCGGTCGCCTGGAACGGAATATCCGCCGGCACCAGGCGCGGCGCGCCCATGTTGACGCTGATCTGGCCGTCGCTGCGGATATCCAGCTCGATCACGCCGCTCTTGGTCTCGACGCGAATCTGCCGCTTGGCGGTCAGGCGCTTGTCCAGCACAAAGCGGGCGAAGCAGCGGGCACCGTTGCCGCACTGTTCCACTTCGGAACCGTCGGAGTTGAAGATCCGGTAACGGAAATCCACTTCCGGGTTGCTTGGCGCCTCGACGATCAGCAATTGGTCGAAGCCAATCCCGGTATGCCGGTCGCCCCATTGTTTAGCGTGCTTGGGCAGGATGTGTGCGTGCTGGCTGACCAGGTCGAGGACCATGAAATCATTGCCCAGCCCGTGCATCTTGGTAAAACGCAGCAGCATGGCTTACTCCGGCAGCAGGCTTTCGCCAGCATACAACTCGGCTACCGTCTCGCGGCGACGCACTTCAAACGCTTGATCACCGTCCACCAGCACCTCGGCGGTACGTCCGCGGGTGTTGTAGTTGGAACTCATGACAAACCCGTAGGCACCGGCCGAATGCACGGCCAGCAGGTCGCCTTCTTCCAGGGCCAGTTGACGATCCTTGGCCAGGAAGTCGCCGGTCTCGCAGATCGGGCCGACAATGTCGTACGTGCGGGCTTGGGTGTCACGAGGCGTCACGGCGGTGACGTTCATCCAGGCCTGGTACAGCGCCGGGCGGATCAGGTCGTTCATCGCCGCGTCGACGATGGCGAAATCCTTGTGCTCGGTGTGCTTGAGGTACTCGACCTGGGTCAGCAGCACGCCGGCATTGGCGACGATATAGCGGCCTGGCTCGAACATCAGCGTCAGGTCGCGGCCTTCGATGCGCTCGCGCACGGCCTGGATATAGTCGGCGATCGCCGGTGGCTCTTCATCGCGATAACGCACGCCCACGCCACCACCGAGATCGATGTGATGCAGGTAGATACCGCATTCGCCCAGGCGGTCGATCAATGCCAGCAGGCGGTCGAGGGCATCCAGGAACGGCGGCAGTGTGGTCAGTTGCGAGCCGATATGGCAGTCGACACCCAGTACTTCCAGGTTCGGCAACTGGGCGGCGCGGATGTACACGTCCTCGGCGTCGGCAATGGCGATGCCGAACTTGTTCTCTTTGAGACCGGTGGAAATGTACGGGTGGGTGCCGGCATCGACGTCCGGGTTGACGCGCAGGGAGATCGGCGCACGAACGCCCATCTCGGCCGCGACGACTTGCAGGCGCTCCAGCTCGTCGGTGGATTCGACGTTGAAGCAATGTACGCCGACTTCCAGGGCTCGGCGCATGTCTTCGCGGCTCTTGCCGACGCCGGAGAACACGATCTTGTCAGCCTGGCCGCCGGCGGCCAGGACCCGTTCCAGCTCGCCACGGGAGACGATGTCGAAACCGGCGCCCAGACGCGCCAGGACATTCAGTACACCCAGGTTGGAGTTGGCCTTGACGGCGTAGCACACCAGGTGCGGTACGCCCTCGAGAGGGTCGGTGAACGAGCGGTATTGGGCTTCGATATGCGCACGGGAGTACACGTAGGTCGGGGTCCCAAAGCGCTGGGCAATCGCGGACAACGCCACGCCTTCCGCGAACAGCTCGCCGTCCCGGTAGTTAAAAGCGTCCATGGAGTTCCCTTATTCGTAGGTGTCGTGCTTATGCGCTTTGGAGGGCTTTTGCGACGATTGCGCCTGTTCATTCGGGTCTTTGCTGTCATCGGGCAGGTACAGCGGGCCTTTTTGACCACAGGCACTAACGAGGCAAGCGACCGCGACGAGCGCAGCAAGGGAAGAGATCAGGCGCTTCATGGCGAAATCCTTGAATATGCATTAATTGCGCCCGAGTATACCGACCACCCGCCAGCTTGCCTATGCGCTGAAATACCCGTCCGGCGGGGGTTTGCCGAGATGGTAGGGAAGCGGACTACGCTGGTTGAGGATATTTCACGCCGTCAATCGCGTTGAAATCGGTATCCTTTGCAATCGGCGGGGCTCGCCCGTATCGTGCGGCGCTTGAGCAAAACCAGACACTTTTGAGGTTGCCACAATGAGTTTGACCGAAGCCCGTTTTCACGACTTGGTGGATGCGACCCAGCAGGCGCTGGAAGATATTTTCGACGACAGCGGCCTGGACGTGGATCTGGAAAACTCGGCCGGGGTGTTGACCGTCAAGTTCGAGAGCGGCCAGCAGCTGATCTTCAGTCGTCAGGAACCGCTGCGTCAGCTGTGGCTGGCGGCGCGCTCCGGGGGCGTTCACTTCGACTACGACGAAGAAAGCGGCAAATGGCAGTGCGACAAAAGTGAGGAGTTGCTGGGCGAGATGCTCGCGCGCCTGGTCCACGAATATACCGGCGCCGAGCTGGATTTCGACGAGATTTGACCGTGACCCAGCCTGCGCCCGTACGCCCGCCCAAGCCGCTGTTCAGTAATGTCAGCCCGGCGGTGCCGTCACCTTGTATCAGTTTGTGTCGCCTTGACGAGCAAAAAGTCTGTCTCGGCTGCTTCCGCCATGTGGAAGACATCCGTGAATGGCGCTCCGCCGATGATCAGCGGCGCCGAGTGATCGTGGCCCAGGCCGAGCAACGCAAGGCCACGCTTTGAGCCCGTCTTGTTTATTTACGGTGCTGTGGTAGTGTCCGGATACGCCTCAACTCATCGAGGCCTGTGAGAACCCCGCCTTTTCCTGGCGGGGTTTTGCTTTTTTGTGCAGAAAAAAGGAGTCTGCCTGAATCATGACCACCGCACCTTCCATCATTCTTACCCGTCTTGACGTGCAGCGTCTGGAGCAACTGATCGACCGCTTGGGCGACGAGTCTCCCGGCGTCGAAGCGTTGCAAGCCGAACTCGACCGCGCCGACGATGTGGTTGGTCACGATGAAGTACCTGCGGGTGTCGTGACCATGAACTCCAGCGTGCATTGCCGTGAGCAAGGCAGCGGCAAGGACTACCACCTGACCCTGGTCTATCCGAAGGATGCAAATGCCGATGCAGGCAAGATCTCGATCCTGGCCCCGGTGGGCAGTGCCTTGCTCGGCTTGCAGGTGGGTCAACACATTGATTGGCCAGCACCCGGCGGCAAGACCCTCAAGCTTGAACTGCTCAGTGTTGAAGGCCAGCCCAAAGACGGCGGTGCCTTCCCGCTCTAAACCTGATTCAACGCCGCATTGAGTGCCTGTTCCAGCTCGGCCTTGTAGCGCAGGTACAGGTTGCTCGGGCTTTGCACATCACCGAGCAGGCCCGACAGGTCGAGGTCGGTGATGTAGCAGCGATAGCGTTCGGTTTCCCGGCGTTGACCGACGATCTCCTGGGCGACCACGGCAAATAACTGGTCGCCGAATTCCAATTCGGAAAACTCCCGCTGATTGCAGTACAAGGTAATGCCCACCTGGCCCGGTGCCGCCTTGCCGATAATCGCCTGCACGTCATAAAACGGTTTGTCGGCAGGGTTCTGCGGGGCCGGCCGCGACTCCACCCCGCGCGCGCGCGTGTTGCCTGACGGTAACAGTTGGTAGTACAGGATTTGCACCTCACCCAACGGTTGTTGCGTGTCCAGGGGCGACAGCGCTTCCCGGCGGTAGATGATCGACTGCAAAAAACGCTGCAACGGCGCCAACAGGCTCTGCTCATCATGAAACGGCAGGCGTTGCTGCCAGAGCGCGTTGAATTCATCCAGCACATACAGCTCGGCGCTGCCTTCGTTGACCCGGTAGAACACCTGCACGCAATCGGCCATGCCCATGGGCAGCAACAGCGCCAGGTCGTGGTCTTCCAGGGCCATGGCGTCCAGATGCAGCGGGCTGTAGCTGGCCAGTTCTTCGCTGAGGTAGGCAACCAACGCATCCTGGGTCGCCAGTGATACGTGGGTGGCTTGGCCGGGCATCAACTCCATCACGTGATAGTGCTGCTGCACCTGGAGCACGTAGCGGTGATTGCCTTGTCCCAACAACAGGTGCTGCGCGGTGTTGAAGATTTCTTCCACGCGCTGGGCAATGAACTGCGCACGATTGTGGCAGAAGCAGCGCACCCGCAGGCGAGGCAGATGATCCGACGGCAATTGGTTGAGGTAGTCGCGCAGGCAGTCGAGCAGGGCATGGGGGCCGTCGTAGCGGCTCACCATCACCTCGTTCCAGCTGTTGAGCGTGACCTGATCGAGGGTCAGTACCAGGTTGTCGCGCACACCGGCATAGCTCAGGGAGTCGGTGCGCTCGGTGGTCATCAGGATATTCAGGTCGCGATGATGCTTGAGCGGGTCGACCCCGACGTTGATCAGCAGCAACACTTCCTCGGGCACCGCCGAGCGCAGCAGGCGCGCTTCATCCACGCTCGCCAGGGGCAGGGCGATAGCCTGTTGCAGGCTGCCCAGCAGGTTGAACAGCTCGAACTCGGTCATGTCGCTGGTGCCGGGGTGCAGCGCCAGGCGTGTGCTGCTGTCGATGACGCCGTTGCGGTGGCACCAGGTGAGCATCTCCAACAGATCGCGGCTGCGCTTGATCGGCGCGAAGTGCTCCCATTCCAGGGCCGTGAGGTTACCGTTGTACAGGCCCCAGTGGTGCTGGCCGGGCTCCTTGCGGTTGGGCGATTGCACCAGGGTCAGGGTGTCTTCGGCCAGGTCCGGGGCGATGCCGGGGTTGATGAATTCAACCTTGCCGGCCTTGCGTTCAAAGGCGGCATACAGGCGCCGCCCCAGCACATTGAGGTCGCGCTTGTTGATCAGGCTGACCGTCTGTTCGGTGCGGGCGAACTGGGTCAGGAAGCGATAGCTGTAGTTCAGCTCGCTGACCAGGGCGCGGCGCTCGGAGGCCACCTGCCGCACTTTCCACTGGCTGCGGCTGTCCAGCAGCGCCAGTTGGCGTTGGTCCCAGCCCCACTCGTGGGCCAGGCGCTCCAGCAGCAGGCGTTGCCAGCCGGTGGCGCGCTGGCCGGTGCTGAGCTTGCGGTTGACCTTCAGGTACAGGGCACGACGCACCAGCTCCAGGCGCTCCGGTTCGTTGCGGGCCTTGAGGTATTCCTCGATACGGCGGTACACCACGATGTACGGGTCCAGCTCATCCAGGTCCATGTGGTTGGCGAACACCGCGCGCTTGAAACGCAGGCTCAGGCAGTGCACGTTCGGGTGTTCGCTGGCGTAGACCTCGGTCAATAGCAGCTTGAGTACCGACTTGTAGGGCGATTCGATGCCCTTGAACAGTTGCCACAGCCCGGCGCCGATGAATTCACCGGGAGGGATGCGCGCCAGGTGGCCGAGGTCGAGGGTTTCATCGGCGCGGATGAAGCGCTTGGAGATCAGTGTGTGGGTGAATTCCGCGTAGCGGGTCTCTTCATACACCGGCACTAGCCACCAGATCGGCGTACGCCCGGCCAGCCAGATCGCTGTGCGGTAGAACTCGTCCAACAACAGGTAGTGCTGGGTCGTGCCGCAGTCGTCGGAGCTGAGTTGGGTATCGCGCTCGCCAAGCACAAAGCGCGTCGGTTCGATCAGGAAGAAGTGCGCTTCTGCGCCCATACCCAGGGCCCAGGCTTCCAGCAGTTGGCATTTTTTGCGCAGCTCGGCGAGCGCGTTTTCGCCCAGGTCGGGAGCGTGGCACACCCACACATCCATGTCGCTCTGGTCGGCCTGGGCGAGGGTGCCGAGGCTGCCCATCAGGAACAGGCCGTGGATCGGTTTGGGTTGATTGACCGGGCGCGGCTTGTAGGAGAACGAGCGGGTCAGGCGCTGGGCTTCCGTGAGTGCCTGTGCGTCGGGCTCGAAATTCGACAGCCCGGCCGGTGTACTGCCCGATACATAACCCGGCAACAGCGGATGATTGACGTGAAAAAACAGCGGCAGCAGGGTCAGCACGCTTTGTTGGCGCGGCGTCAGCCCTTCGATGGCACGAGCCATGCGACCTTCATTGAGAGCCATGAAGCGCGCGCGCAATTGGGCCAGCACCTTGCGGTCGATGCCTTCGTCCAGGTCAGGGCGGATTTCATGGGTGCGGGTCATGTCGAACTCGGTGGCTCGCAGGGCCCGACGCGGGCGGCCATGTGGGAGTTTACAGCCAGTCGCGTAGGAGGTTTAGAGGGAAATGGTTTTTGGCGTCAAAAACCGGGCCATTCCACAGCAGCGCCCTCGGAATCCGCGAGAGGCGGACTCCATGGGCGGTATACGGTATCAGGCGGCTTCTTTGGTGTTGGCGGTGCTCAGGATGGTCAGCAGGGTTTGGGCCTGCTCTGCAGCGTCCCGGCCAAGGCTGGTCAGGTAGCCTCCGTCCGGTTGGTCGATAAGCCCTTTCGCATGGAGACGCTTGGCAGCGGCGATGGCAGAGGGAGCAGCGGTCTGATGGACTTTCAGACCTTCCTTGGTGCTGTCCAAGGGGAAGAGTACAAGGATTTCCAGTTCGGCAACCAACTCAGGGGTATACGACATAAGGACTCCAGACTTTCTAAAATTTATTAGAGGCTAGCAGGCCATAAGGTGAACGCACTTTGCCGAACTGTCCAGCGTGTTGCGGTGTGTCGGGATTATTCCTTTTCGGGCGGCAGCTCAGGCAGTGCCCGCAGCGCTGTTTCATACCATTCGGTATTGAAGGCGCGGTCCTCATCCAGCATCGCGTCGATCTCGAAAGCCAACACGTGAGCCATGAGATTCAGGATCTCTTCACGTTCATAGCCCACCAGGGTCAGTTTATTGAACGTGGCCTTGGCGGCAGGCGGGTTGTCGCTTTCGATCTGGTTTTCGATCGCTTCGATCAAGGTGTTTTCGGTGAACGCTTCTTCGTCGCTGTCGATATCGGTCGGCTCGCTCATGGCAGGCTCCTCAAGGAAAGGGCGCCAGTCTACCCCCATTCAGGCAGGTGATGCTGCTGGTCAGGCCGGCCCCGGGGATCTATAACTTCTGCAGCCAACCCCGCACACGGCCTGGAGGCTTTGCGATGCTCAAGCTTTACGGATTTTCGGTCAGCAACTACTACAACATGGTGAAACTGGCACTGCTGGAGAAAGGCCTGCCTTTTGAGGAGGTGCCCTTTTATGCCGGGCAAACCCCTGAGGCCCTGGCGGTCAGCCCCCGTGGCAAGGTGCCGGTGCTGGGCGTGAAGCAGGGTTTCGTCAACGAAACCAGTGTGATCCTCGAATACATCGAGCAGACCCAGGAAGGTCCGTCGCTGTTGCCGGCCGAACCGTTCCAGCGTGCCCAAGTGCTGGCGTTGTGCAGGGAAATTGAGCTGTACATCGAATTGCCCGCCCGCGCGTGTTTTGCCGAGGCGTTTTTCGGTATGCCGGTGCCGGAGGCGATCAAGGAGAAATCCAGGGCTGAGTTGCTGCTGGGGATCGGCTCTTTAGGCCGTCACGGCAAGTTCGCGCCTTATGTGGCGGGGGAGGGCTTTACGATTGCGGATCTGTATTTCATGTACAGCGTGAACCTCGCCTGTGCGGTGGGCGAGAAGCTGTTTGGCCTGGACCTGCTGGCTGAATTGCCGGCGGCCAAAGCGTTACTGGAGCGACTGCATGCCATGCCTAATGCACAAAAAGTGGCGGCGGACAGGGAGGCCGCGATGCCGGCGTTCATGGCTATGATTGCGGCCAAAAAATGATCAGATGTGGGAGGGGTTGCCCCCCTCCCACCTTTTTCAGCGGCTGGCGAGCAGGGCCTGGCCGCGAGCGACCGCAGCCTTCACCTGTGCCGGCGCGGTACCGCCCACGTGGTTACGGGCATTCACCGAGCCTTCCAGGGTCAACACGGCAAACACGTCCTGTTCGATCTGGTCACTGAACTGGCGCAGCTCTTCCAGGCTCATTTCCGCCAGGTCCTTGCCGGTGTCGACGCCGTATTTCACCGCATGGCCAACGATCTCGTGGCAGTCGCGGAACGGCAGGCCACGGCGTACCAGGTAGTCCGCCAGGTCAGTCGCCGTGGAGAAACCGCGCAGGGCCGCTTCACGCATGATCGCGTGCTTGGGCTTGATCGCCGGGATCATGTCGGCAAACGCGCGCAGCGAGTCGCGCAGGGTGTCTGCGGCGTCGAACAGCGGTTCCTTGTCTTCCTGGTTGTCCTTGTTGTAGGCCAAAGGCTGGCCTTTCATCAGGGTCAGCAGGCCCATCAGTGCGCCGAATACACGGCCGCTCTTGCCCCGCACCAGTTCGGGCACGTCGGGGTTTTTCTTTTGCGGCATGATCGAGCTGCCGGTGCAGAAGCGGTCCGGCAGGTCGATGAACTGGAATTGCGCACTGGTCCACAGCACCAGCTCTTCGGAGAAACGCGACAGGTGCATCATCGCGATGCTGGCGGCGGCGCAGAATTCGATGGCGAAGTCGCGGTCCGACACGCCGTCCAGGGAGTTGCCGCCGACGGCATCGAAGCCCAGCAGCTGCGCGGTGTATTCGCGGTCGATCGGGTAAGTGGTGCCGGCCAGGGCAGCGCTGCCGAGCGGCATGCGATTGGCGCGCTTGCGGCAATCCACCAGGCGCTCGTAGTCGCGGCTGAGCATTTCGAACCAGGCCAGCAGGTGGTGGCCGAAGGTCACGGGTTGTGCGGTTTGCAGGTGGGTGAAGCCGGGCATGATGGTGCCCGCCTCACGCTCGGCCTGCTCCAGCAAGCCTTTCTGCAAGCGGGTGATTTCGGCCAGGATCAGGTCGATTTCATCGCGCAGCCACAGGCGGATGTCGGTGGCCACCTGGTCGTTACGGCTGCGACCGGTGTGCAGTTTCTTGCCGGTCACACCGATACGGTCGGTGAGGCGCGCCTCGATGTTCATGTGCACGTCTTCCAGGTCGACACGCCAGTCGAACGTACCGGCTTCGATCTCACCGCGGATGGTGGTCAGGCCATCGATGATGCTGTCGCGCTCGGCGTCGGTCAGGACGCCGACCTTGGCCAGCATCGTCGCGTGGGCGATGGAGCCCATGATGTCGTGGCGGTACAGGCGCTGATCGAAGGTGACGGAGGCGGTGAAGCGGGCGACGAAGGCGTCGACGGGTTCACTGAAGCGGCCGCCCCAGGACTGGTTGGTCTTGTCGGTGCTCATGGGTTCGCTCGTGGTCTGCTTATTAAGAGGCATGAAAGTGTGGCGGCGATAATAACAGGGTTGCCCTTGCAGGCGGTGCTGCGGGTCGTCGGCATTTTTATTTGTGCAAAGGATGGCTAAGTGCCTTGCCGCCGACCGCGTCCGGGACGAGACTGGAGGCAGCTGCTTATTGATACGATATTTGACGATTGAGCAATATCGTCTCGGCGAGCGTCTACAGTTGGACTGATAGTGTGTGAATGCACCAAAGTCGGGTAATGCGGTCAGAGCCTGACTATCCATTTAAAAGGGGGGTATTCGGATTGTGTATCAGCAAACCCTACGACGATGCCCGAAGGCAGCAGATCTTGGGCGCTATTGAACAGGTCCGGGTAAATATGGGTGCCGCTGTCAGGGCACTTTTTGCCGCTCGCGCTAGTCTTAGCGTGGATCGCTGTGACGCAAGTCACCGCACCTGTCTACGCTATCCTTGTGCGAGACTCACGCAGGAATCCAGCGCTATATGAATGTCCTGATCGTTGATGACGAACCCCAAGCCCGCGAGCGACTGAACCGTTTGGTCAGTGAACTCGAGGGTTATACAGTCCTTGAACCGAGTGCCACCAGCGGAGAGGAAGCGTTGACGTTGATCGACAGCCTCAAGCCGGACGTGGTGTTGCTCGATATCCGCATGCCGGGCCTCGATGGCCTGCAAGTTGCTGCTCGCCTGAGTGAGCGCGAATCGCCACCCGCCGTGGTGCTGTGCGCCTCTCAAGAAGAGTTTGCCGCGCAGGCACTGGAAGCCAGTGGTGTCAGTTTCGTAGTCAAACCAGTGACTGCCGAGGCTTTGCTCAGGGCCTTGAAGAAAGCCGAGCGCCCCAACCGCGCCCAACTGGCTGCCCTGACCCAGCCGGCCGCCCAGAGCGGCAACGGGCCGCGCAGCCATATCAGCGCCCGTACACGCAAAGGCATCGAACTGATCCCTTTGAACCAGGTGGTCTACTTCATTGCTGATCACAAGTACGTGACCCTGCGGCATGAGGCTGGCGAAGTGTTGCTCGATGAGCCGCTCAAGGCCCTTGAGGATGAGTTCGGTGATCGCTTTGTGCGTATCCACCGGAACGCGCTGGTGGCCCGTGAGCGAATCGAGCGCCTGCAGCGCACGCCACTCGGGCACTTTCAGTTATTCCTCAAAGGGCTTAACGGGGATGCGTTGATCGTCAGCCGGCGCCATGTCGCCGGCGTGCGCAAGATGATGCAGCAGCTTTAGCCCGAGGGTTTTGGCGAGCTTGTAGTCATTATCCCGGTGCGACGTGGCCAGGGAGGCCCCGCACTTGCTGATTCAAATCAAGGCGTGTTTGCCTGAGCTGTTATTATCTGCCGTATCTATTCAGTACGGATTGATCCATGTCCTCTCGCGAAATCCGCATCGCCACCCGTAAAAGCGCCCTGGCCTTGTGGCAGGCCGAATACGTCAAAGCACGCCTTGAGCAGGCCCATCCCGGCCTCAAGGTGACCCTGGTGCCCATGGTCAGTCGCGGCGACAAGCTGCTCGACTCGCCGCTGTCGAAGATCGGCGGCAAGGGCCTGTTCGTCAAGGAACTGGAAACCGCGCTGCTGGAAAACGAAGCCGACATCGCCGTGCATTCCATGAAAGACGTGCCCATGGATTTCCCTGAAGGCCTGGGCCTGTTTTGCATCTGTGAACGTGAAGACCCGCGTGACGCCTTCGTTTCCAATACCTTCGAGTCTTTGGATGACTTGCCTCTGGGCAGCATTGTCGGCACCTCCAGCCTGCGCCGCCAGGCACAACTGTTGACCCGTCGTCCGGACCTGCAGATTCGCTTCCTGCGCGGCAACGTCAACACCCGCCTGGCCAAGCTGGATGCCGGTGAGTATGACGCGATCATCCTCGCCGCCGCCGGCCTGATCCGTTTGGGCTTCGAAGACCGCATCACCTCGGCCATCAGCGTCGAAGACAGCCTGCCTGCTGGCGGGCAAGGCGCCGTGGGTATTGAATGCCGCACTGCCGACCGTGAAATCCACGCGCTGCTCAAACCCCTGGATCACCATGAGACCGAAGTGCGTGTCACGGCCGAGCGCGCCCTGAACAAGCACCTCAACGGTGGCTGCCAGGTGCCGATCGCCTGCTACGCCGTGCTCGAAGGTGAAAACCTGTGGCTGCGTGGCCTGGTTGGGGATCCGGATGGGGGCACTCTGCTGACTGCCGAAGTGCGTGGTCCGCAGCGTGATGCCATCGCCCTGGGTGTCCAGGTGGCTGAAGAGCTGCTGGACAAGGGCGCTGGCGCCATTCTGCAAAAAGTCTACGGCGAGGCCGGCCCGCAGTGACCGATTGGCGCGTGCTGCTGACACGGCCTGCCGAGGAATCGGCGGCCCTGGCGGCGGCGTTGTCCGAAGCCGGTATCTTCAGCAGCAGCTTGCCTTTGCTGGACACTGAACCGTTACCCGTTACCCCTGAACAACAGTCCGTCTTCGGCGATCTTGGTCGCTACTGTGCGGTGATCGTGGTGAGTAAACCGGCCGCGCGGCTTGCCGTGCAGCAGTTGGATCAAGCCTGGCCGCAACTGCCGTGGTTCAGCGTCGGTGCGGCCACCGCGCAGGTCCTGGCTGATCATGGCCTTTGCGTTCACTATCCCCAAACCGGCGACGACAGCGAGGCCTTGCTTCAATTGCCTGCGTTGCGCGAGGCTATCGCACGGCCCGGTGCGCGGGTGTTAATCCTGCGCGGCGAGGGGGGGAGGGAGCTGCTGGCTGAGCGTTTGCGCGAGCAAGGTGCTAGTGTCGACTACCTGGAGTTGTATCGTCGTTTCCTTCCGGCCTACGACACCGGTGTACTGACCCAGCGCATCCAGTTGGAACGCTTGAACGGCCTGGTGGTCAGCAGTGGGCAGGGTTTTTTGCACCTGCAGGCCCTGGCCGGATCCGATTGGCCACAGGTGGCGCAGCTGCCGTTGTTCGTGCCCAGCCCGCGAGTCGCCGAGATGGCGCGGGCCGCTGGCGCAGAAAAAGTTGTGGATTGTCGCGGCGCGAGTGCCGCGGCTTTGTTAGTGGCGTTACGGAGTCATGCCGTTCCCACTCTCTGATACGCAAAGGACGGATACGTGAGCGAAACAGCCTTGCCTAAAGATGAAACCCAACCCGCACTTGATGCGCCGGTTGAGTCACCGGTCACCGCGCCGCGCCGCGGCAATGGCCTGGCAGTTGTCGCCCTGCTGCTTGGCGCTGCTGGTGTTGCCGCCGGCGGTTGGGGTCTCTGGCAGGTCCGTGCCCTGCAAGCCAGCAGCCAGCACCAGCTGGGTCAAGTGCAGACCCTGGATGACCAATCCCAGGCCCTCAAGCAAAGCCAGCAACAACTGGCTGCACGCCTGGCGCAACTGCCGGGGGCGGATGAGCTCGAGGAGCGCCGTCGGCTGGTGGCCCAGTTGCAGGGTGACCAGCAGCGCTTGAGCCAGCGCCTGGAAACCGTGCTGGGTGCCAGCCGCAAGGATTGGCGCCTGGCTGAGGCCGAACACCTGATTCGTCTGGCGAGTTTGCGCTTGTCTGCCTTGCAGGACATCAACAGCGCCCAGGCGTTGGTCCAGGGCGCCGATGAGATTCTTCGCGAGCAAAGCGATCCGGGCTCCTACGCCGCGCGCGAGCAGTTGGCCAAGAGCCTTGCCGCGTTGCGCAGTACTGAACAGCCGGACCGCACCGGGCTGTATCTGCAATTGGCGGCCTTGCGTGATCAGGTCGTGCAACTGGCGGCCATCGCCCCTGAGTACCAACTGACCGAGCCCGCATCCCAGGGGCGTCCAAGCACCGATACGGACAACCGCTGGAGCCAGTGGTGGGAGCAGATTTCCCGGTACTTCCGCATCGACTTCAACCCCGACGACAACATTCGTCCACTGCTCGCCGGTCAAGGCCTGAACCAGGTACGCCTGGCCCTAAGCCTGGCCCTGGAGCAAGCACAATGGGCGGCGCTCAATGGTGAATCGGCGGTGTACAGCCGCTCCCTGGGTGAGGCACGCAGCGTGTTGCAGGACAACTTCAACCAGGACAACCCGCAAAGCAAGGCGATGCTGGCGCGTATCGCCGAGCTTGAGCCCAAGGCGGTCTCGGTGGTGACACCGGACCTGGCGGCGAGCCTGGCTGCGGTGCAGGCGTACCTCGAACGTCGTCATCTGTCTGCCGACGAAGCCAAGGCGGCTGCCACGCCGGCTGCCACGTCGGCGAAGCAGGAGTAGAGCCGATGAAGCGTTTCTATGTGATCCTGGTACTGGCGATTGCAATCGCCCTGGCATTGGCTGTGGGCATTTCGAAACACACCGGCTACGTGCTGATTACCTACCCTCATGTGCTGCACTACGAGTCGAGCCTATGGGCTACCGTGGTGGCGGTGTTTGTCTTCGGCCTGGCCATCTACTTGATCCGCGTATTGCTGAGCCTGGTCACCACCTCGGGTGGCGTGGTCAACCCGTGGTCGCGACGTAACCGCAGTCGTCGCGTGCAGATCGCCATCGAACAGGGCCAGATGGACCTCGCCGAAGGCCGTTGGGCCAGTGCCGAACGTCACCTGCATCGTGCCGCCGAAGCCGAGCGCCAGCCATTGCTGTACTACCTGGGCGCGGCCCGGGCGGCGAATGAGCAGGGCCGTTATGAAGAATCGGACGGCTTGCTCGAGCGCGCCCTGGAGCGTCAGCCCCAGGCCGAGCTGGCGGTTGCCTTGAGCCATGCGCAGTTGCAATTGGACCGTGGCGACACTGATGGCGCCCTTACCACCTTGCAGGCCATGCACGAGCGCCATCCCCACAACGGCCAGGTGCTGCGCCAATTACAGCGTCTGCACCAGCAGCGTGGCGACTGGTCGTCGGTGATCCGCCTGTTGCCGGAGCTGCGCAAGGACAAGGTGCTGCCCGCCAGCGAATTGGCCGAACTGGAGCGACGTGCCTGGGGTGAGAACCTGAGCCTGGCGGCCCAACGCGAAGAGCAGGGCGAAGCCGGCTTGCAGTCTCTTGAGCGGGCCTGGCAACAACTGACTTCCGCCCAGCGCCAGGAGCCGCAGCTGGTCCTGGCCTATGCCGAGCAACTGCGTCAACTGGGCGCCGATGCCAAGGCGGAGGAAGCATTGCGCGGTGCCATCAAGCGCGGCTACGACAGCCACCTGATTCGTCTCTACGGCCTGCTGCGCGGCAGTGACCCTGCCCGGCAATTGAAGTTTGCCGAAGGCTGGCTCAAGGATCACCCGGGCGATGCCAGCCTGTTGTTGACATTGGGTCGTCTGTGCCTGCAAAACAGCCTGTGGGGCAAGGCGCGGGATTACCTGGAAAGCAGCCTGCAGGTGCAGCGTAATCCCGAGGCCTGTGCCGAACTGGCGCGGCTGTTGGCCCAGTTGGGTGACACTGAACGCAGCAACCAGCTGTTCCAGGAAGGCCTGGGCTTATTGGATAACCGCTTGCTGGCGTCTCCGCTGCCAGCTCCTGCCCGAGTTTGATGTAGGAAGAAGTCTAGGGTTGGCTCAGATATTTCTGATGGCCAGCCCTTCAATGCTGAGCGTATGCCGGCCCTGAGGGGCTTTGAAGCAAACTCCTACGTTCATGCGCTTCAAGTCTTCCATTCTCTGACGGGATGTCCCTACGTTCTCACGGAATCGTCTGCTCTGGCGCGTATTGAAAGGGGTCAGGCCTTTCCTCTAACGTAACGACCTATCTCTCGCGATGCGGATAAAGCATGTCTTTGGCCCCTTCACGCTCCTTGTTTTTCCTTGCGTTCATGGCGGGTGCGCTGACGTTGGGTGCGTCCTTCTATCTTGAGTTCGGTGCCTCGTTACGCCCTTGTTTTCTGTGCCAGATGCAAAGGGCCTTTCTGGCTGCCTTCACGCTGATCAATCTGGTCGCCGCCATCCACAACCCCAGGCGTTCCACTTTTTACCTATATGGGGTTACGAGCATGGTCTGTGCGTTGCTGGGTGCCATCACCGCGGTACGCCAGGTGCTGCTGCAAAATGCCGCAGCGGATCAGGCCGCCGACTGCTGGCCCAGTCTCAGTCACATGCTCGAGAACCTGTCGCTGTGGCAGGCGTTGCAATTGACGGTCAAAGGCACGGTCGATTGTATGGAAATAAGCTGGACGCTATTTGACCTGAGCCTTCCCGAGTGGAGCCTGTTGTTCTTCCTGAGCATGTTGATCCTCGGTGTCATGCAATTTTCCCGACTGTTTTTGAGTCGTCCATTGCGCTCAGCGAGGCGCTGATCGGAGGCCGCAGTTTGTAGGACAGGATTAAACACTTGTATGAACTTTCTCTCCTGCGTACCTTGAAGCCATAGTCATGGGGGCATAATCTGGCCCGCACGCGTTATTGAAACCGTTTGTCAGACGCGGCCTTGTCCCGCTGCTGTTTTATCCTTGAAGTGTTGCGCGGGCATCAGGCGGCAGCGCCCCTATAGGGAAGAGAGATCATCATGCTGGAAAGTTGTCAGAATGCTCAGGAACGCTGGGGTGGGGTGCACAAGCTGATCGACAGCTGGTTGAAAGCACGTCACGAACTGGTTCGGGCCTTTGATGCTCTTGGCGCCAAGCCCGAGGCCCTGGCTGAGAATCGCAAGCCGTTGCAGGAATTCTGTGAAGTGTTGGTGGACTATGTGTCTGCTGGCCATTTCGGTGTCTACGAGCAGCTGACCAAAGAGGCGGAAGCCTTCGATGATAAGCGTGGTCTGGAACTGGCCGAGACCCTTTACCCGCGTATCGATGTCATCACTGAGAAACTGCTGGCGTTCACCGATCTGTGTGATGCCGGCCAGTGCGTTGCTGAGAAATTCAAGGAGTTGGGTGGCCTGCTCCATGAGCGTTTTGAACTGGAAGATTGCCTGATCGAAGTGCTCCACAACGCCCATAAGGAAGAAGCTGTCCCCCAGGCCTGACCTTTGCGGGCGAGATAAAAACGGTGCGCATGGCGCACCGTTTTTTATTGGCTCAATGACGGGTACCGAGTAATTCGATCTCGAATACCAGTGGCGTATATGGCGGGATCAGCTCGCCGGCACCGTCGCCTCCATAAGCTTGGGCCGATGGGATCACCAGGCGCCATTTGGCCCCGACCGGCATCTGCTGTAACGCGCTGCTCCAACCGCTGATCACACTGTCCAGGCGAAACCACTGGGGTTGTGTGCTCTGATCGAAAACCGTGCCATCGGGCAATCGCCCAACGTAGTTCACCTGGACCTGATCATTTGCGCCAGGCTTGTTACCCGTGCCGGGTGTCAGTTCAGTGAGCAGGATGCCATCGGCCAACTCACGCACTCCTTTCGCGGCTTTTTCCTTGGCTAAAAACTGCTGCTCGGCGGCAAGTGCCTTTTCACTTTCAGGCGCTTGGGCATCGGCTTCGGTCTGCGCTTCGTGCTCGGCAAGAATCTGTTCGATGCGCGTGTTATCCAACGCCAGCGGCTTGCCTTGATAGGCTTGTTTGAGGCCGTCGATCAAGGCCTGGATCTGCAGGTCCGGGACTTCCTGGCGCAGGCGCTCACCGAGGCTGGCGCCCAGGCTGTAGGCGAGATCGTGCTGATCTTGGGGCGTAGTTTTTGACGGTGATTGCTCGCTTGCATTGGCCGCGGAAATCGCCAGGCCCAGCACAAGGAAAAGGTAACGCGACATGGGCATTCTCCTGCCGAAAGTGCGACGGATTATGCCAGTGCGTGTACGTAAAAAGTGCCGTGTGTTTTCGTTATATCGATAAGAATTTTCGCACGTTGCAACGCAACGCAAACGATACTGTCAACATGCCCTAGCGGCGGTAAGAGCAGAGGGCTAGTATGAGCCGCACCCACGTCAGCCAGGAGGTAAACCATGTCGGCCAAACAGAAGCCTGTAAATACCCCGTTGCATTTACTCCAACAATTGTCGGGCAGCTTGCTCGAACATCTGGAAAGCGCATGTTCCCAAGCGTTGGCCGATGCAGAAAAACTGCTCGCCAAGCTGGAAAAACAACGCGGTAAAGCGCAAGAAAAACTGCACAAATCCCGCACCAAACTGCAAGACGCCGCCACTGCCGGCAAGGCCAAGGCACAGGCCAAAGCCAAAGACGCAGTAAAAGAACTCGAAGACCTGTTGGACGCTCTCAAGGATCGTCAAGCTGAAACCCGCACCTACATTTCCCAACTCAAAAAAGATGCTCAAGAAAGCCTGAAGCTGGCCCAGGGCGTTGGTCGTGTGAAGGAAGCCGTAGCTAAAGTGCTGGGTGCCCGTGCACCGGCTAAAGCGCCAGCCAAGCCAGCGGCTAAAGCCACGGTTGCAAAACCCGCTGTGAAGCCAACTGCCAAAACTGCTGCTGCCAAACCAGCCGCCAAGCCAGTTGCCAAAACTGCTGCTGCCAAACCAGCCGCCAAGCCAGTTGCTAAAACCGCTGCTGCAAAACCGGCTGCCAAGCCAGTTGCTAAAACCGCTGCTGCAAAACCGGCTGCCAAGCCAGTTGCTAAAACCGCTGCTGCCAAACCAGCTGCGAAGCCAGTTGCCAAAACTGCTGCTGCAAAACCAGCTGCCAAGCCAGCTGCTAAAACCGCTGCTGCAAAACCAGCTGCGAAGCCAGTTGCCAAAACCGCTGCTGCCAAACCAGCTGCGAAGCCAGTTGCCAAAACTGCTGCTGCCAAACCAGCCGCTAAGCCAGCTGCCAAAACTGCTGCTGCCAAACCAGCCGCCAAGCCAGTTGCCAAAACCGCAGCTGCGAAACCAGCTGCGAAGCCAGTTGCCAAAACTGCTGCTGCCAAACCAGCCGCCAAGCCAGTTGCCAAAACCGCAGCTGCGAAACCAGCCGCCAAGCCGGCTGCCAAACCTGCTGCTACAAAGCCAGCCGCCAAGCCTGCCGCTGCGAAACCAGCACCGGCCAAGCCAGCAGCACCTGCTGCTACTCCGGCAGCGACCACCGCTCCAACCGCATCGGCCAGCAGCACCCCTGCACCGGTAGCGCCAAGCACCACCCCAACCAGCGCTTCCTAAGTGCCGGTGATCATGATGCGCAGCTGCTGCAGCGCGTCATGGTCAAGGTCGGCGGCATCCTCAGCCGCCAGTCCTTCCAGCCACCGCGGTTGAGTCATCTCCCCTCTCGGCCATGCCTGCGTCAACGCTTCCAGGCGCGTCAGCAATTGCCGTTCGGCATCCAGTTCCAGGGCTTTGACCCGCTCGCGCAGCGCCGCCAGTTGCTCATCCTGCTGCACCATGGCGCGCCATTGCACACGCAGCTGCCGCAAGGGTTCGATCACCTGCGCCTGCCATGGTTGCGCCAGTTGTTGCAGGATGCGCATGCGCTCCGGCTCGAGTGCCACACCCCGCTGTTCCAACCATGCGCCGCAGAGCAACAGGCACACGTCCGCCCCTTGCTCCTGCAAGCGCAGGCAGGCAGCTTCGACGCCCGGGCGGGCGTAAGTCGAGAGAGCAAAGCTCCACAGGTCAGCGTTCATATTCACACCCAAGCCAGCGGCCAACGAAGCTGGTAGACTCCGCCGCCATTATGATCCGACTTCAAAGCCTAACATTACAGCGTGGCCCGCAACGTCTTCTCGAAGACGCCGAGCTGACCCTGCACGCCGGTCACAAAGCCGGCCTGATCGGTGCCAACGGCGCCGGCAAATCCACGTTGTTCGCCCTGTTGCTGGGTGAGCTGACCCCGGATTCCGGGGACTGCTTGCTGCCGGCCGACTGGCGCATCGCCCATATGCGTCAGGAGATCGACACCCTGGACCGCATCGCGATCGACTACGTGCTCGATGGCGACCTGCGCCTGCGCCAGGTGCAACACGACCTGGCCGAGGCCGAGAAAGCTCAGGACGGCGCCGCCCAGGCCCGCCTGCACGCGGAACTCGACAGCGCCGACGGCTACACCGCCGACGCCCGCGCCCGCAAGATGCTCGCCGGCCTTGGCTTCACCAACGAACAGATGGATCGTCCGGTCGCCGACTTCTCCGGTGGCTGGCGCATGCGCCTTAATCTGGCCCAGGCGTTGATGTGTCCCTCGGACCTGCTGCTGCTCGACGAACCGACCAACCACTTGGACCTCGATGCGATCCTGTGGCTGGAGGACTTCCTCAAGAGCTATCAGGGCACCTTGCTGCTGATTTCCCACGACCGGGACTTCCTCGACGCCGTGGTCGACAACATTGCCCACGTCGAACAGAAGAAGATCACCCTCTACCGTGGCGGCTACACCGCGTTCGAACGGGCGCGTGCCGAGCGCCTGGCTCAACAGCAGCAGGCGTTCGAGAAGCAGCAGGCGCAGCGTGCGCACATGGAAAGCTACATCGCCCGGTTCAAGGCCCAGGCCACCAAGGCCCGCCAGGCCCAGAGCCGGATCAAGGCCCTGGAGCGCATGGAAGAACTGTCGGCGGCCCACGTCGATTCGCCGTTCGACTTTGTGTTCCGCGAATCAGTGAAAATCTCCAGCCCGTTGCTGGACCTCTCGGATGCACGCCTGGGGTATGGCGAGAAAACCATCCTGGAGAAGGTCAAGCTGCAGCTCACCCCGGGTGCGCGCATCGGTTTGCTCGGCCCGAACGGCGCGGGCAAGTCGACGCTGATCAAGAACCTCTCGGGCGAGCTGCAACCCCTGGCCGGTCGTTTGACCCGTGGCGAGAACCTGGTGGTGGGCTACTTCGCCCAGCATCAGTTGGACTCCCTCGACGCCAAGGCCAGCCCGCTGCTGCACCTGCAACGCCTGGCGCCGACCGAGCGCGAGCAAACCCTGCGCGACTTCCTCGGTGGCTTTGACTTCCGTGGCGCGCGCATCGATGAGCCGGTGCTGAACTTCTCCGGTGGCGAAAAAGCCCGCCTGGCCCTGGCGTTGATCGCCTGGGACCGCCCGAACCTGCTGCTGCTCGACGAACCGACCAACCACCTCGACCTGGAAATGCGCCTGGCGCTGACCATGGCCCTGCAGGAATTCAGCGGTGCGGTTCTGGTGGTGTCTCACGATCGCCACTTGCTCAAGAGCACCACCGACAACTTCCTGCTGGTAGCGGATGGCAAGGTCGAAGAGTTCGACGGTGACCTGGACGACTACGCACGCTGGCTCACGGATTACCGCCTGCGCAATGCGCCGGTCAGCAACACCCCGGTCAACCCGGACAAGACCGACAAGAAAGCCCAGCGCCAGGCCGCTGCCGCCCTGCGCCAGCAGTTGGCGCCACACAAGCGCGAAGCCGACAAGCTTGAGGCCGAGTTGGGCAAGGTCCACGAGCGCCTGGCCAAGATCGAAGCCAGCCTGGGCGACAGCGCCGTGTACGAGGCTGCGCGTAAGGATGAGCTGCGCGACCTGCTGGCCGAACAGGCCAGGCTCAAGGTGCGCGAAGGGCAATTGGAGGAAACCTGGATGGAAGCCCTCGAACTGCTGGAAACCCTGCAAGCGGAGCTGGAGGCGCTGTCCTGATGGAGGCCTTGCAACTGCCGTTGCCTGCGCAATGGATCGAGCCTGTATGGATCGGCGTGCAAATCCTGCTGATCCTGCTGGCCGGCTACCTCGCCCAGCGGTTTGTCGCCAAGGGCCTGACGCGCCTGGGTGAGCGCTACCCGTTCCCGCCGCAACTGCTGATGCCCCTGCGTGGCGGATTGCGCTGGCTGATCATGGGCAGTGCGTTGATCTTTGTGCTGGGGCGGCTGGGTGTTTCCGCTACGGTGTTGTGGACCGCGCTGTCGGGGTTTGTCGCAGTGGCGGCAGTGGCGTTTTTCGCCATGTGGTCGGTGTTGTCCAACCTGCTGTGCGCGATCCTGATCTTTACCGTCGGACCGTTTCGCCTCGGTGACATCGTCGAGTTGGTGGATACCGTCGACAAGCCCGGCGTGAAGGGCAGGGTAGTGGCGATCAACTTGCTCTACACCACACTGATCGAAGTAGAAGCCGCAGGCACCGACAGCGCCATCGTACAGGTGCCTAACAGCCTGTTCTTCCAGCGCTCGGTGCGGCGTTGGCCCGGCACCCATGTGTTCCCGGGCGACCGCTAGCGTTTACATCCTGTAAAAATTTATAGCCAGCCTCTGCTCGGCGGAGTTAGCTTAAGGCACAACATTCGCTGACTCATTCCCGAGGTGTGCAATGGCACTCGACACGTGGCTGGCCTTTTTCCTGGCCAGTTGGATCATCTCCCTTTCCCCTGGCGCCGGCGCCATCGCTTCGATGTCCAGCGGCCTGCAATACGGCTTCCTGCGCGGATACTGGAACGCCATTGGCCTGCAACTGGGCCTGGCCATGCAGATTGCCGTGGTAGCGGGCGGTTTGGGTGCCATTCTGGCGGCGTCGTCGACCGCGTTCTACGCGATCAAGTGGTTTGGCGTGGCGTACCTGGTGTACCTGGCCGTCAAGCAATGGCGTGCCTTGCCCATGGACATGGCCGATGACGCGGCGATACGCCCGCTCGGCAAGCCGATGGCGATGATGTTCCGTGGTTTCCTGGTCAACGCCAGCAACCCCAAGGCCCTGGTGTTCATGCTGGCGGTGCTGCCGCAGTTCGTGAATCCCCAGGCGCCGTTGCTGGTGCAGTACCTGATCATCGGTGCGACGATGATCAGCGTCGATATGATCGTGATGGCCGGGTATACGGGGTTGGCGTCCAAAGTCCTGCGCCTGTTGCGCACGCCCAAGCAGCAGAAACGCGTGAACCGGACGTTTGCCGGATTGTTCGTAGGGGCCGCGGGTTTCCTGGCCAGCTTGCATCGCGCAACGGCGTAAACCTCGGTACTTGAACGTGTGGGAGGGGGCTTGCCCCCGATGGCGGTGTCTCAGCTACAGCTAAGTTGACTGACACCCTGCTATCGGGGGCAAGCCCCCTCCCACATTGGTTTGTGTTGCCTTGAGGATTACCGTTCAGTGCAGGATCTTCGGCGCTTCATCCCGTGGCAGGTGGTTGCGCGGCACCGGCTGGCCCGGGTCCTGATACCCACCGCCCAACTGTTCCGCCAACTGCCTGGCGACGTCCTCACCCAGCGCCTTCGACACCTCCTTCACCACCCGCGGCCGGTTCAGGCTCACGCGTATGTCGCGGCTGTTCACCAGCTTGGTGTCCTGGCCTTCGCCCATGGCGGTAAACGCCGAGGTGATTTCGTAGGTGCGCGTATTGATCAGGCTGAAATCCGCCACCAGCGTCAGGCCCAGCACTGCCGAGTAGCTGTTGGTGTGGTCCAGGGCGTTGATGTCCTGGGTGAAGTCGATGTCTGACAGCGTTCCGAACAGCACATAGTCCGCGCCCTTGAAGTGACCGGCCTTGATGCGCTTGATCACGTCATAGACGTCACCCTTGGCATCGGCGGTGTAGGGCCTGCCCTGCACCAGCTGGAACTGGCGGGACTTGAGAATCTCCCCCTTGATATCACCGCTGAACTTGCGCAGCTCGATCTGCTCGATGTAGCTGCTACGGCTCTCGTACTCGCTGTAGTTCGATGCACCGCTGGCGTTATAAGCGCTGGCCTGGAAGTTGTTGCTGGCCGAAACCTGGTGGATGTATTCCTCGACCTGCGCCTGGTAGGCCAGGTCGGTCACCGCGATCTTGGGGGCGGCCGAGGCGCCAAAGGCGCACAACAGGCCGATCAAACCAATCCATGCACGCATTGCCTAGCGCTCCGTGGTCTTGCGGATTTCTTTTTCGTCCATCCATTCAGCCAGGCCGCTCTCGACGTCGATCAGCTGCAGGCTGAACTTGTAGAACACGTCCTTGTAGTCCGAGCTACGCTTGACGATGGAGCTGATGGAGCCTTCCAGGCGGTACTTGGCGGCGACCATGTTGCCGGTCTTGCTGACGCTGGACTTCTTGTACAAGCCGCTCTGGTTCTGCAGCTTGAGCTGGTCGACCTGGCTCTGCATGTCGGTGTTGTCGCTGGCGAAGCGTGCGGTGCCGGTCTTCATCAGCTGGGTCTTGATCGACGTGGTGATCTCGCGGGTGTCGATGTACTCGCTGGTCTTGTTCTTCACGTCATACACCTGCACCACCGGGCGGCCTTGCAGGATGCCGGACTGGGCCAGGGAGCGGGTCATGCTTTCGGCGATCATCTGCAGGTCGGTGGAGCCGAACTCGTTGGTCACCAGTTCCACCGCCTTGGTGTCGCCGTAGCTGATGTTTTTACCCCCCAGTACCGGGGAGGTATTCGCGCAGCCGCTGGCCAGGACGGCAACCACGGCGAGGATCGAGAAACGTGCAAGCATGGGGAAATCTCTCAGCAGCAAAAAGAATGAACGGCTCAAGGGGTTTTGACTTCAAGGCGGAAGTCCGCGGCCTGGGGCACATTGGCAATGGCGGGCAGGAAGGTCGCCTGGTTGGCGTACAGGTTCAGCACCTTCCAGGTCTCTTCATCGCCCACCGGGAAACCATCGGCGCCCAGCCAGGCGAAGCGGTAATACATCATCTGGTTACTGCTGGTGATGTTGCTCAGTTGCACCTTGGCGGTGAGGAAGCCGTTCTCGCGGGCCACACGAATGGCGCCGACCGCGATGCCCTTGAACTTGCCCATCACCACGATCTTGCTCGCAGCGCTGCCAGGTTCCGGTGGTGGCGGGGTGGCACAGCCGACAAGCAGGACCAGCGCCAGTGCGCCGAGGATAAAGTGACGCATAGGGTGCTCCTTAAGGTTGTTTGAGGGCGATGGCCTGGGTTGTCGTGCCGGGCAGCACATGGGCGGCGAGGCCACCGGCGAACACTTGGTTGCCGACCATGCGCAGGGTGATCACCTGGTAGCGCTGGTCGGCCTTGATCGTTACCAGCGTGCCACCCAGGGCGTTGGGCAGGCTGACCTGGTGTTCACCGCGCTTCAGGCGCAGGCGCGTGACTTGGGTCATGTCCGGCAGGGTGCGCCAGGTGCGGGTGTCGGCGCCTTCGGTCACGGCCGAGGCGATACCCAGTACCAGGCCTGCCATGGGGTTGGTCTTGTTCAGGTTGTTCTGCGCCACACCACGGCTTACCGCACGCACGGTGGTGCGCAGAATGATCCCCGGCATGTCGTCACGCAGGGCGCGGCGGGACATGGCTGTGGTGCTGTTGAGCACCGTGAGGTTCTGTTGCTGGCCGTCGACACCGATCTGGGCGAAGGTCGCCGTGGAGGTGTCGGCCTTGATCACCGGGAACGACAGTGGGGTGATCACCAGGTTGCCATTGATCGGGATCGGCAGCGGCAGGCGTATCGAGTCGCGGGCGGGTGCGAGGCCGCTCTGCACCACGATCAGCACGTCGGTTTCATCACTGCCGACCTTGGATTTGTCCAGGTCGAGCAGCGCTTTTTCCAGCAATGGCGTGTTAGGACGCAGCTCGATAGCCTTGCGATAACCGGGCGCGGCCAGGTCTTTTTCGCCCAGGGCTTCGTAGACGAAGCCGGCCAGGTAATGGCTGAATGCACTCTGGTAGCTGTTCTTCAGGCCGACCACCTCCGGCGCGTCGAGGGCTTGCACCGGGTAGCCGTGCAGGTCCTTGATCTGGGTGGTCACGCCCTGGCGCTCGGCTTCGTCTTCGCGCTTGAGGTATTCCTTGTCGCGCAGGTCGGCGATCACTGCTTCGCGTTCGTGGGTCTTCTTGATTTCGGTGCGTGCGCCGTCGAAGTCGTTCAAGGCCAGCAGGTTCAGGGCCATCTGCGTGGTCAGCATGACTTTTTCGTAGTCATAGCCTTCGTAGCGACGCACCTTGTCATTGGCCAGGAAGCTGCCGAACTGGGACAGGTATTTTGCGCTGTCGAACTTGACCGACTCTTCCCACTTGTAGACTTGCAGGTCGGCGCTGCGCCAGGCGGTCTGGCTGCCTGTCAGGTCGCCCTTGGCCCGCAGCAACTCGCCCTTTTCGAAGAAATACAGCAGGTCTTTGTCTTCGCCGGTGTTGTTCTTTTCCAACAAGGTCAGGGCGGCGTCGACATTGCCGGTGGCCAGTTGCTGGTTGGTGGCTTGCAGCTCGGCGTCGTAGCTGCGAAACATTGAACAGCCGCTGAGCAAAGTGACTGCCGCGAGCGCGAGCGGAGGTAAGGCGCGAAAAGCCATGTCACTTCTTCCCTGAAAGTAGTCAACCAATATGGTGATTCCTCATAAAGCAGAGGAACGAAATTCCCTTTCGCACTAACAGGGCGCGGCATTATAAGCATCGTTACTGGCAAAACAATGGCTTTTTGCCTCATCTGAGCTGGCCAAGATGCCACTAACGTATCTCTCAAATGCCCGTTCTCCCAAACGACAAATCACTAACGCCTTGAGTCAAACCCTTTAACGCTTAACAATGTGTTACTTCGTATTTCCACTTGAGATTCGTTCATGATTGCGCCCTTCCGTTTTCTCGCCTGGCTGCTGTTGCCGGCCTTGATGTCGTGCAGCTTCAACCTGCTGGCCGCGACGGCCGAGGGCGCGCCACAAGCCCTGCATCTGCTGGACTACATTGGTGCCGACTACCCACCGACGGTGGCGGCGGGCAAGGTGGTGGATGATTCGGAATACCGTGAGCAGGTAGAGTTTCTCGGGGTCTTGCAGGGGTTGGTGGCGGATTTGCCGCAAAAGCCCGAGCGCGCGGAGCTGGTGAAGGGGGTCGAGGAACTGCTGGCGGCTGTCACCGCCCATGCAGACGGCGCGACCGTCGCTCGCCAGGCCCGCCAGTTGGGCGCCAAGCTGGCAGTCGCGTATGAAGTCAGCCAAGCCCCGGCCATCACGCCCGACCCGACGCGCGGCGCACCGCTCTACGCCCAGCACTGTTCGGTGTGCCACGGCACTGCCGGTGCCGGCGATGGTCCGGCCGGCGTGGGGATGACGCCGCCTCCGGCCAATTTGACGGATGCTGCGCGCCTGGATCGCCTGAGCCTCTACGCGATCTACAACACCCTGGGTCTGGGTGTCGAAGGCACTGACATGCCGTCCTTCGCCGACCAACTGGACGACCGCCAGCGCTGGGACCTGGCCACCTACATTGCCGGCTTCACCGCCGACCCGGCTGCGGCGAAAAGCGAGCAGCCCTTCAACCTTGCCGACCTGGCTCGCCAGACGCCTAATGAAGTGCTGGCCGCAAGCGGCCCAACCGCTGCCGCGACCTTCCGCGCCCAGCGTGCGCAACCGCCGCAGGTCAAGCGCGGCCCGGCGCAGTTGCTCGATTACACCGCCAGCACCCTGGACAAGAGCCTCGCGGCGTTCCGCAGCGGTGACCACGAGCAAGCCTATGACTTGTCGGTGGCGGCGTACCTGGAAGGCTTTGAGCTGGTGGAAAGCTCACTGGATAACGTCGATGCCAACGTGCGCAAGGACACCGAGAAGGCCTTGATGGCTTACCGGCAGTCGTTACAGGACGGTCTGCCGATCGAGCAGGTGCAACAGCGCCTGGACGTGGCCAAGGGCAAGCTCACCGAGTCCGCAGGCTTGCTGGGCAGCGATGGCTTGAGCTGGTCGTTGAGCTACATCTCCGGTCTGCTGATCCTGCTGCGTGAAGGCCTGGAAGCCATCCTGGTGCTGGCGGCGATCCTCGCGTTCCTGCGCAACACCGGCCAGCAATCGGCGGTGCGCAGCGTCAACGTCGGCTGGGGCCTGGCGCTCTTGGCCGGCTTGGCCACCTGGGCACTGGCGGCGTATGTGATTGACGTCAGCGGCGCCCAGCGCGAATTGCTCGAAGGCTGCACGGCGCTGTTCGCCAGTGTGATGGTGCTGTGGCTTGGCGTGTGGATGCACGACCGTCGCCATGCCGCGGCGTGGCAGGACTACATCAAGAGCAGCCTGGTGGGCGGTGGTGGACGTTTCGGTTTTGCGATATTGGCGTTCTTCTCGGTCTACCGCGAGCTGTTCGAAGTGATCCTGTTCTACGAAACCCTGTGGCTGCAAGCGGGCCCGGCCGGGCACAACGCGGTGCTGGCGGGTGGTGCAACGGCGTTGGTGCTGCTGGTGGGCCTGGCCTGGGTGATCCTGCGCGGTTCGGCGAAACTGCCGCTGGCGCTGTTTTTCGGCATCAATGCGGGGCTTCTGTGCGCGTTGTCGGTGGTGTTCGCCGGACATGGCGTCAAGGCGTTGCAGGAAGCCGGCATCTTCGGCACCCGGCCGGTGGCGTTCTTTGACTTCGACTGGCTGGGCATCCACGCCGATGCATACTCGTTGAGCGCACAGGCCGTGGCGATCCTGGCCATTGTGGTGCTCTACGGTCGCAGCCGGCTGGCAGAAAAGCAGCGAGTGGCGGCATAACATGCGCGTATGGATCGATGCGGACGCCTGCCCCCGGGCCGCCAAGGACCAGGTGGTGAAGTTCGCCCTCAAGCGCCAGTTCGAAGTTGTATTGGTGGCGGGGCAGAGCCAGATCAAGCCGAGCTTCTCGTGCGTGAAGTTGATCGTGGTGCCCAGCGGCCCGGACGCAGCAGATGACTATTTGGTGGAGCACGCCGTGCCCGGTGAACTGGTGATCTGCAGCGATGTGCCCCTGGCCGACCGCCTGGTGAAGAAGGGCGTCACGGCCCTCGACCCTCGGGGCAAGGAGTTCAGCCCGGCAAACATGAGTGAGCGGTTGGCGGTGCGCAACCTGTTTACCGACCTGCGCGAGCAGGGCCAGATGGGCGGTGGACCACCGCCCCATGGGGAGAAGGACAAGCAGGCGTTTGCCAACGCACTCGACAGGATACTGACGCGGTTAATGCGCCAGTCCTGATCCGGTGGAGAGGGAGCCCGGCATCGCCACTAATCGTTCTCGTGGGTCAGCTCCAGCACCCGATCCACCAGCTTGTTGATGCCTGAAGCCACTTCAGTGATGCTCTTGCCGAGCATATAGGCGGGCGTACTGACCAACTTGCGTGCGGTGTCCTCGACAATGTCTTCCACGCTGCATTCCTGGTGGGTGGCGCCCATCTTGTCCAGGGCTGCGGCAGTGTCGGTGTCGTTGCCGATGGTGCAGGTCACGCCCGGGCCGTAGATCTTCGCGGCCAGGGCCGGCGAGATGCAGATCAACCCCACCGGCTTGCCCGCTTCGGCAAAGGCCTCGGCCAGCTCCAGCACTTGCGGGTTGACGCTGCAACCCGCGCCTTCGACGGCAAAGTTCGACAAGTTCTTCGCCGCACCGAACCCTCCGGGTACGATCAGCGCATCGAACTCGTCGGCGTTGGCGTCTCGAATATCCTTGACCTCGCCCCGGGCAATGCGGGCCGACTCCACCAGCACATTGCGCGACTCGGGCATTTCCTCGCCGGTCAGGTGGTTGATCACGTGCAACTGGGCGATATCGGGTGCAAAACACTGGACCTGAGCACCGCGCTGATCCAGGCGCAGCAGGGTGATCACGCTTTCGTGGATCTCTGCGCCGTCGTACACGCCGCAGCCGGAAAGGATCACTGCAATCTTTTTGCTCATGGGCATTTCTCCTGGAGTCTTGGCATTAAATGTCTACTAATTTGTCACCTGTTGCCAATGGGATCTCGCGCCGCTGCACCTAATCTTGATGTAACAAAAATAGACCGGACCAGACCATGGACTTCGTGCCTTACGCGGTACCGTTTTTCATTGCCTTGATTGTGGTGGAGCTGCTCGCCGACCGTTGGCGTGGCCAGCGCAACTACCGGGTGGCGGACGCCATCAACAGCCTCAGCACCGGCGTGCTGTCCACCACTACTGGCTTGTTGACCAAGGGCGTGGGGCTTTTGACCTATGCGTTCGCCCTCAAGCACCTGGCGTTGATCGAGCTGCCTGCCCAGAGTGTCTGGACCTGGGTGTTCGCGTTTGTGTTCTACGACTTCTGTTATTACTGGCTGCACCGGATGGGGCACGAGCGCAACATCCTGTGGGCCGCGCATTCGGTGCATCACCAGAGCGAGGACTACAACCTCAGCACCGCCCTGCGCCAGACCAGCACCGGCTTCCTGCTGAGCTGGATTTTCTACCTGCCCCTGGCCGTGCTTGGCGTGCCGCTGGTGGTGTTTATCAGCGTGGCGTCCCTCAACCTGTTGTATCAATTCTGGGTGCATACCCGGCACGTGCCCAAGCTTGGCTGGTTCGAGTGGTTTTTCGTCACGCCATCCAATCATCGGGCCCACCATGCACAGAACGCTCTCTACATGGATCGCAACTACGGCGGTGTGTTCATTCTTTGGGACCGGCTGTTCGGCACCTTCCAGGAAGAAGACGACAACGAGCCGGTGATTTTCGGCGTGACCACACCCTTGGCCAGCTGGAATCCGTTATGGGCCAACCTGCAGTTTTATGCACAGCTCTGGAGTGATGCACGGCGTACCGAGAGTCGGTGGGACAAGCTGCGCATCTGGTTCATGCGTACCGGTTGGCGCCCGGCGGACGTGAAGGCCAAGTATCCATCGGCCAAGCCCGACTTGAGCCAGTTCCGCAAATTCGAGGTGCCGCTGGACACGCGCCAACAGGTCTATATCGCCCTGCAGTTCGCGGCGTATGTGGGATTTGGCAGCTACTTGATGAATTTCGGCGAGGGGCTGCCCAGTGCAGCGCTGATCGTCGGCTGGAGTGCGATGGCGCTTGGGTTGTTTACCCTCGGCGTGGCCCTGGAGAATCGCTCATGGGCCTTAAAGGCCGAGCTGATACGCCTGGCGCTGAATGTGCCGTTGGTGTGGCTGGCGCCGGTGGTCGGGCTGTGGCCGGCAAGCAACCTGGGCTGGCTGGGCCTGGCGAGCTACAGCCTGCTCAGCGGGATTGGCCTCTACTGCTGCAGAGGCCGGCTTACTCGACTGGTGTCTTAGGCGCTTCTACCGGGGCGGGCTCGGTAGTGGCTGGCTGCGCCTTGGCGTCGGCACAGGCCTGGCGGGCGATACGGGCGTTCTTGAAGCGGCGGCGCAGCCACAGGCCAAAGCCCAGCAGCAGCAAAGCGCCCAGTACCCACAGCTCGTATTTCTTGACGCTGCCCAGCATGCCTTCCAGCACCGCGCCGAAGTGATAGGCCGCAGCGCCCAGGGCCGCGGCCCAGATTGCAGCACCAATACCGTTGAGGATCAGGTAGCGCAGGGGCGGGTAGCCTGACAGGCCGATCGCAACGGGCATTACCGTGCGTAAACCGTAGACAAAGCGGAAGCTCAGCACCCAGATATCCGGGTGCCTGCGGATATGCTCCAGGGCCTTGTCGCCCATCAATTGCCAGCGCGGCTTGCGCGCCAACAGTTTGCGGCCGTGCTTGCGCCCCATGTAATACCAAAGCTGGTCGCCGGCGTAGCTACCGAAGAAGGCAACGACCACCACCAGGTTGATATCCATGTACCCACGGAACGCCAGGAAGCCTGCGAGAACCAGGATGGTTTCGCCTTCGAAGAACGTGCCTAGGAAGAGGGCAAAGTAGCCGAAGTCATGCAGAAATTGTTGAAGCATGGTCTGGGTGCTGGCGAAATGAACGCGCAGCCTACGCCTTCGTGAACATTCATGAAAGTATCGAGATGTGTCACGAAGTGAACAATTCCTACATTGGGCGACGAATGCGACTACAGGTCGCATCGTTAAGCACAACTGTCATACCTTCGTCATAATGCCCGCTTATAACTGCAACGCTCGCCCGTGAACCCGGGCTCAGGAGTCTGTCGTGAGCTTTACCCCTGCCAATCGCCTGTTCCCTGCTACCCGCCTGCGTCGTAATCGTCGTGATGATTTTTCTCGCCGCCTGGTTCGTGAAAACGTACTAACCACGAATGATCTGATCCTGCCGGTGTTTGTGCTCGACGGCGAAAATCGCCGGGAAGCGGTGGCGTCGATGCCGGGTGTAGAGCGTCTGACCATTGATCTGCTGCTTGAAGAGGCGGCGGGCTGGGTCGACCTGGGGATTCCGGCGTTGGCGTTGTTTCCGGTCACGCCGTCTGAACTCAAGTCCCTTGATGCTGCCGAAGCCTGGAACCCGGACGGTATCGCCCAGCGCGCCACCCGCGCCCTGCGCGAGCGTTTCCCGGAGCTGGGGGTGATCACCGACGTGGCGTTGGACCCGTTCACTACCCACGGGCAGGATGGCATTCTTGACGAAGACGGCTATGTTCAGAACGACATTACCGTCGATGCGCTGGTCAAGCAGGCCTTGTCCCATGCGGCAGCAGGCGCCCAGGTGGTTGCGCCGTCGGACATGATGGACGGCCGCATCCAGGCGATTCGCGAAGCCCTGGAACTGGCCGGCCACGTCAATGTGCGGATCATGGCCTACTCGGCCAAGTACGCCAGCGCCTACTACGGCCCGTTTCGCGATGCGGTGGGCTCGGCGCTGAACCTGGGCAAGGCCAACAAGGCTTCGTACCAGATGGACCCGGCTAACAGCCATGAAGCCTTGCACGAAGTGGCGGCCGATTTGGCCGAAGGCGCCGACATGGTGATGGTCAAGCCGGGGATGCCGTACCTGGACATCCTTTACCGGGTCAAAGAGGAATTCAAAGTGCCGACCTTTGTGTATCAGGTCAGTGGCGAATACGCCATGCACATGGCTGCAATCCAAAATGGCTGGTTGAGTGAAGGGGTAATCCTAGAATCCTTGACGGCCTTTAAACGTGCCGGGGCTGATGGCATCCTGACCTATTTTGCCGCCCGCGCCGCCCAATTGCTTAGAGAGCAACAATAGCCCTCACAGGAACATTCGATGAATACCGAAGGACTCTCCGAAGTTGCCGTAAAAGACGCTCACCCGGTGGTGGAACAAGTCACCGAGACGCCGCCGGAGCACGAGCCGGCCGCGCCTGTGGTGGTCGCCGAAGCGCCAGCCCCGGCCCCGGTGGCCGCCGTGGTGACCAACCTGGATGACAGCAGCCTGTACATCCACCGCGAGCTGTCACAACTGCAATTCAACATCCGCGTGCTTGAACAGGCACTGGATGAGTCCTACCCGTTGCTGGAACGCCTGAAATTCCTGCTGATTTTCTCCAGCAACCTGGATGAGTTCTTCGAGATCCGCGTCGCCGGCCTCAAGAAACAGATCACCTTCGCCCGTGAACAAGCTGGCGCGGACGGCCTGCAGCCGCACCAGGCGCTGGCGCGCATCAGCGAGCTGGTGCACGGTCATGTGGATCGCCAGTACGCGATCCTCAATGACATCCTGCTGCCGGAACTGGAAAAGCATCAGGTTCGCTTCATCCGTCGCCGCCACTGGACCACCAAGATCAAGACCTGGGTGCGTCGCTACTTCCGCGACGAAATCGCGCCGATCATCACGCCGATCGGCCTGGACCCTACACACCCGTTCCCGCTGCTGGTGAACAAGAGCCTGAACTTCATCGTCGAGCTGGAAGGGATCGACGCCTTCGGTCGCGATTCGGGCCTGGCGATCATCCCGGCGCCGCGCTTGCTGCCACGGATCATCAAGGTACCCGAAGAGGTGGGGGGCGCTGGCGACAACTATGTATTCCTGTCGTCGATGATCCACGCCCACGCCGATGACCTGTTCCAAGGCATGAAGGTCAAGGGCTGCTACCAGTTCCGCCTGACCCGTAACGCCGACCTGGCGCTGGATTCCGAAGACGTCGAAGACTTGGCCCGCGCCCTGCGCGGCGAGCTGTTCTCGCGGCGCTACGGGGATGCGGTGCGCCTGGAAGTGGCCGACACCTGCCCGAAACATCTGTCGGACTACCTGCTCAAGCAGTTCAACCTGGGCGAGACCGAGCTGTACCAGGTCAATGGCCCGGTGAACCTCACGCGCCTGTTCAGCATCACCGGCCTGGACAGCCATCCGGAGCTGCAATACACGCCGTTCACGCCGCAGATCCCGAAACTGCTGCAAAACAGCGAGAACATCTTCAGCGTCGTGAGCAAGCAGGACATCCTGCTGCTGCACCCGTTCGAGTCCTTCACCCCGGTGGTCGACCTGCTGCGCCAGGCCGCCAAGGACCCGCACGTATTGGCCGTGCGCCAGACCCTGTACCGTTCCGGTGCCAACTCGGAAATCGTCGACGCGCTGGTAGACGCCGCGCGCAACGGCAAGGAAGTCACTGCGGTGATCGAGTTGCGCGCACGCTTTGACGAAGAGTCGAACCTGCAACTGGCCAGCCGCCTGCAAGCGGCCGGCGCGGTAGTGATCTATGGTGTGGTTGGCTTCAAGACCCACGCCAAGATGATGCTGATCCTGCGCCGCGAAGCCGGTGAGATCGTGCGTTACGCTCACCTGGGTACCGGCAACTACCACGCCGGCAACGCCAAGCTCTATACCGATTACAGCCTGCTGACTTCCGACGACGCCTTGTGTGAGGACGTCGGCAAGTTGTTCAGCCAGTTGATCGGCATGGGCAAGACGTTGCGCATGAAGAAGCTGCTGCACGCGCCGTTCACCCTCAAGAAGGGCATGCTCGACATGATTGCCCGCGAGACCCAGTTCGCCCTCGAGGGCAAACCGGCGCACATCATCGCCAAGTTCAACTCGCTGACCGATCCGAAGATCATCCGCGCGCTGTACAAGGCCAGTCAGTCCGGCGTGCGTATCGACCTGGTGGTGCGCGGCATGTGCTGCCTGCGTCCGGGCATTGTCGGCGTGTCGCATAACATCCATGTGCGCTCGATCATCGGCCGCTTCCTGGAACACACGCGGGTGTTCTACTTCCTCAACGGCGGCGAGGAGCAGATGTTCCTCTCCAGTGCCGACTGGATGGAGCGCAACCTCGACAAGCGTGTGGAGACCTGCTTCCCGGTCGAGGGCAAGAAGCTGATCATGCGGGTCAAGAAGGAGCTGGAAAGCTACCTCACCGATAACACCCACAGCTGGAGCCTGCAGTCGGATGGCCGTTATGTGCGTAACACGCCGACCGGCAACCAGAACCCGCGCAGCGCCCAGGCGACCTTGCTGGAAAAGTTGGGTAGCCCGATTCTGTCGGTGAACTAACAGACAACACGCTCTGAAAATGTGGGAGGGGGCTTGCTCCCGATTGCGGTGGTTCAGTCAAAGTATTCGCGACTGACACACCGTAATCGGGGGCAAGCCCCCTCCCACATTTGTTTTCGCAGTGTTCATGAGATCGGGTTAGCGCAGGTTCAGGCTGAACCCCACCCGCGTCAGCCACTCCGCTTCCTGGGCGAAGTCCGCCTGGGTCAGCTGGTTCTCATCCAGCCAGCCTTTGGGGAATACGACATCCAGGCTGTCGCCATTGGCGCGCAGGGTCACCTGGGGCATCTGCTGGGTGCCACGAATGTGGTGGAACAGGATCGCGAAGCGCAGCAGCACGCACAGGCGGATCAGCTTGATGCCTTCATCGCCGAACTCGGCAAACTTGTCCTTGGGAATGTTGCGACGATGGCCGCGCACCAGCAGTGCGAGCATCTGCTGGTCTTCCCTGGAGAAACCCGCCAGGTCGGAGTGCTCGATCAGGTAGGCGCCGTGCTTGTGGTAGTGGTAATGGGCGATATCCAGGCCCACTTCATGCACCTTGGCCGCCCAGCCGAGCAGTTCGCGCCATACGCCGTCTTCCAGGTCCCAGTCTTCGGCGACCTGGTCGAACGCATGCAGGGCTTTACGCTCCACGCGGGCTGCCTGCTCCTGATCGACGTGATAGCGCTCCATCAGCGAGGTGAGCGTGCGCTCTCGTACGTCTTCATGATGATGGCGGCCCAGCAGGTCATACAGCACGCCTTCGCGCAGGGCGCCGTCACAGTGGTCCATGCGTTGCAGTTCGAGGGCGTCGAAGATCGCCTCGAGAATCGCCAGGCCGGCCGGGAAGATGGTGCGACGGTCGGGCTTGATGCCGTCGAAGTCGATCTTCTCGGCATCCCCCAGCTTGAACAGCTTGCGCTTGAGCCAGGCCAGGCCTTCGGCGTTGACTTCACCGGTGCCATGGCCGCCGGCCTTGAGCGCCAGGCCGATGGCACGGATGGTGCCGGACGAGCCGATGGCCTCATCCCAGGTCAGGCGGTGCAGGGCGTGCTCGATGCTCATGATCTCCAGTCGCGCTGCCGTGTAGGCCTGGGCGTAGCGCGCCGGGGTGATCTTGCCGTCCTTGAAATAGCGTTGGGTATAGCTGACACAGCCCATCTGCAGGCTTTCGCGCAGCAGCGGTTCGAAGCGCTGGCCGATGATGAACTCGGTACTGCCACCGCCGATGTCCGCCACCAGGCGCTTGCCAGGGGTATCGGCCAGGGTATGCGACACGCCGAGGTAGATAAGGCGTGCTTCTTCACGGCCGGAAATGACTTCCACCGGGTGACCGAGGATCTCCTCGGCGCGACGGATGAATTCGCCCCGGTTACGGGCTTCGCGCAGGGCGTTGGTGCCGACGATTCGCACGGCGCCGAGGGGCATGCCGTTGATCAGCTGTGCAAAACGTTTGAGGCAGTCGAGGCCGCGTTGCATGGATTCTTCATTGAGCTGGCGCTCGTCGTCGATCCCGGCAGCCAGCTGCACTTTTTCGCCGAGCCGCTCAAGGATGCGGATTTCGCCGTTCTGGGCCTTGGCCACGACCATGTGAAAGCTGTTGGAGCCCAGGTCGATGGCGGCGATCAGGGACAGATTCTTGGCTTGGGATTGCGGCATGGTTAGGGGGTCTCGGTCGATAACCTTACCATCGTGCCACGATCGACCGCTGACGCCAACGCGTAGTGCTCCGTGAATTTCTCTGCGCTCGTCTGTAGGGGATTTTTATGGAAAGTGTAGGGTGTCTTTCCATGGTTCTGTTGGCGCATACGCGTAGTTCTGTAGGGGAATTTAACTTCGGATTTTTATAAGGCGATATTTGATTTCGCCTACAACTTTTGAGACGGAGCGCTATTGGTTTTTATGTTCAGGACTACTGCCGTGGTGGGTTGTGCCGACAATTTGTTTTTATCGCTCCCACACTAAACACGGTATTGCCTTATTCTTTATTCGGGCCTTGAGGCGACAGACTGTCATTCGGCAATCGTGCCGTGGTGTTATTTATTTGTGGCTTGTGTCTTCAAGGCAAAAATAAGTACGCCTGACAACTTTAAGTGACAGGTCGACTATGAAAAAAATTGTTGGATTGACTCTCGGTATTGCTTGGCTGGCCGCCGCCCTCAACGTCCATGCATCCACCAGTGCCGAGCTGATCGTCAGGGGGACGATCAAACCAGCCGCCTGCAACCTCAGCATGACCGGTGGTGGCATCATCAACTACGGCGACATTCCCTCTGGCCAACTGCTGCCAACCGCGTTCAACCCACTGGCGGAAAGAACCGCCCCGTTGACCGTCACTTGCGGCACCACGCCTGCCACGTTCGGACTGAAATTCGTCGACCTGCAGGCGGCCAGCAAGGTCCCGGGCATCCTCAATGTGCTCGGCGCAGGCTATACCGAGGTGCACAACTATGGCCTGGGCACTGCGAACGGCCGGCGAACCGGCGGCTTTGCGGTCACCCTCAGGGACCTCAGGTCGTCGAGTACAGTACTGTCTCCCATCATGCGTATCGGTAGCGGTGCCTGGCAGAACAGCGATGGTAAGGTCGCCCAATCGCCCACTCAGTATTCATGGCGCAGCGGCACAACCATCACCCCGGCCTCAATCGCTCAATTGACCGGAACCATCGCGGTGCGGGCGGTGATCAACAGGGGGCAGGATCTGGACCTGAGTCGTGACATTACCCTGGATGGGCGCGCGACACTTGAGTTGAGTTACATCTAAGCGCTCGAACTACAGCCGATAAAGAAGCCGAGCGCTTCTTATCGGCTGTTTTTATGTGGATGTCTGGATAAAAACAACTTAAAGGTCGTGGAGAACGCTGAGTGCTTAGTCTTTCATTAATAAATAATGCACGGTTGTTTTGTGTGGGCGCGTGTCTGTGTTTTACCGGTATTGCATTCGCCGACGGTATGTTGCCCGAAACTACGGTAGTTGTGCTTTATGAAGCCCAGGGCGAAGCCACGCTGAATATCAAGAATACCGACGCGGCGCCAGCGCTGCTTCACTCGGTCGTAGAGAATGTGCCCGAGGATGTGGAGTCGCTGTTAATTGTGACGCCACCCATTACCCGCGTGGAGGCGGGGGAAACCCAATTGGTGCGTTTCATCAGCACCTTGAAGGAGCCACTGAAGACCCAGCGGTTGAAACGCGTGTCTTTCGAAGGCATCCCCCAGGCGCGCGCCGCAGGCGGTGCGACTATCGGCATCACGCTGCGACAGAATTTGCCGTTGATCCTTCACCCGAAAGATCTGCCGGTTCATCACACGCCCTGGGAACTGCTGAAGTGGACGCGCGCAGGGGCGGGGCTGACGGTTCACAACGACAGTGCCTATGTAGTGCGCCTGGTTCCGGAGGTGCGGCTGTTGCCACAAGGCGCCCTGGCAACCTTGCCGCGCACTTACGTGTTGCCGGGGGAAACGCTGACGCTGAAGGTGGATGGCGTGATGGAAGGGGTAACAGGCGTCGAGATCCAGCCGGCTACGCTTTACGGCTTTTCGGCGGACAGCTTCCGGGCCCCGATCAATGCCGACAGGGGTTGATCGACCCATGGTCAACCTGTCGAATAACAAACGAATGGCCCCTCTGTGGCCGTGTCGGCCCACTCTACTGATGGGGGTGGCGACACTGTGGGGCTTGCCTTGCCTGGCCCCCGCGATTGAGCTGGGGGAGGGTTTCGACCTGGCGGCCCTGACTACCCACGGCATTGATCCGAAGGTCTCCGATTACTTTCGCAGTGCGGCGCGCTTTCGCGAAGGTGTCCATGTGGTGGGGTTGCGGGTCAATGGCAACCCGCTCGGGTTGGTCGATGCCCGGTTCGACTCACAAGGGCAGCTGTGTTTCACCCCGGGGCTGCTTGATAAAGCCGGATTGGTAAAGCCCGAAGGCATTATCCGCAAGGGCGCTACTGCAGACCAGGCCTGCCATGACTTCCTGGGGGCTTTCCCGGCCACGATGGTGCGGCTGCGCCCAGGCAATGACGAAGTGGCGCTGGTAGTACCGACAGGATCATTGCGTGAACCGCAGTGGGAGGCTGGCCAGTTTGCCCGGGGCGGGGCGGCGGCGTTGTTCAACTATGACGTGCAAGGATTCGACAGTTATTCGAACAGTGGAAGCAATCGTTTTGTTTCGGCCTACACCGAGGCGGGTTTCAACCTGGGCGATTGGATTGTCCGCAGTCGCCAGTTTTATGTGTCCGACAACGGCGTGACCCGCAACGAGCATCTTTATGCTTATGCGCAGCGGGATATTGCCGCGTTGCAATCGACCTTTCAGGTAGGCCAGCTCTCCAGCAACAACCCACTGTTTGGCGGTGTTCAGCTGTCCGGTGTGCAGTTTTTTCCTGACGGTCGGTCGCGCACGCCGGCGGGCAGTAACAATGCTGTGGTGGAGGGGCTGGCGCAGAGTCAGTCGCGGATTGAAGTCCGTCAATCGGGAGTGTTGATCCACAGCACACTGGTGCCCGAGGGACCGTTCCGGCTGACGGGCCTGCCATTGCTCAACGGCACCAGCGACCTGGAGGTCAGCGTCATCGATGTGCGAGGTGCCAAGCGCAGCTTCGTGGTACCTGCGGCTTCATTTGCCGGGAGCGCGCCGGCGGAGCCTGGCTACTATTTCTCCCTGGGCAAGGTGCGTAGAAATGCGCATGAGGAAGGCCCGAGTCCGGTCGTTGCCATGGGCAGCGGCACCTGGGGCTTGGGACGAGACACCTCGGCGGGCTTCGGCTTGTTGAGCGCCGATGAGTATGGGGCGGCAGGAGGCACCCTGGGCAGCGTGTTTTTCCAACGGGTGTCTGTTGGCGCACGTCACAACGTGTCCCGGGACAGCCGTAATGCGGTGTCCGGATCACGCAGCAGCGTGTCTGCAAGCAGCCCGGTGTACGCCAATATCGATCTTAACCTCAGTGCCACTACGCAAAGCCGTGGTTATCGCGAGGTCCTTGAAGCGGGCCGATCGACCAGGGCCGACGAGTGGGACGCACGCTTCAAGAGTCAGTACACGGCGGGTGTGAGCTGGGTCGACAACACGCTGGGTGCATTTTCCGTGGGGTATACCCGCAGTTCCCAGTTTGATGGGCAATCGGCCGACCATGTGTTTGCGGCATGGAACAAGTCGTTCCGCTATGCGGACGTCGCATTGGTCGCTGACTCTCAGGTAGGCGGTACTTCGGCACGCCGCGACGCCCTGTATGAGGGCCGTCGGCGCGATACGGTCGATGACAGCGACCTGTCCGTGCGGCTGCAGGTCAGCGTACCCCTGGGCAGCGATCGGCGGGTGAACAGCTACGTCAGCCGGCGTGGCAATCAATCCCGAGCCGGTACGGCGCTCAGTGAGCGGGTCAATGAATATGTGAATTACGAGGTCGGTGTCGAGCGCGACCTCAGCGCTCGGGAGCAGTCGATACGCGGCCAGGTGGACCTGGTGCCACGCTACACCCGTGTGGGCCTGGGGGTCAGTCGCGACCCATCGGGCACCAGTTACACGGGGCAACTGCAAGGTGGCGTAGTGGCCCACACGGGTGGCCTGACCTTCTCGCCGTATGCCATCCAGGACACCTTTGGCATTGCCTCGGTAGGGAATATCGGCTCTGCAAAACTCGACACGCCCTACGGTCCGGTGTGGACCGACTTCAGCGGGCAGGCCGTGATCCCAGGCTTGCCCGCCTACACGAACAGTCGCATCGAAGTGCAGACCCAGTCCTTGCCCAAGCGCGTTGACCTGAAGAACGGCACCCGAGTGCTTGCCCCAGGGCGAGGGTCCGTCAATACCGTCGCATTCGATGTGGTGACAGTGCGTCGTGTGTTAGTCACGGCCACTGATCAACAAGGGCGAACACTGCCTCAGGGCGCTTCGGTGTTCGATAAAAACAATCGCTTCCTGACCAGCGTGGTGGGTGACGGCATGATCTTTCTGAACGACCTCAATGACTCGCAGCACCTGCGCGTTGCGTTGCCGGACGCTTCCTCTTGCCTGCTCAACCTTGCTCCCGAGACCGAGGCCGACCATGACAAGTTCTATGAGACTACATCGGCGGTGTGCCATGGTCGTTAAACTGAAGATCGCGGGTTTTTTCGCATTGCTCTGCACCCTGTCGATGGCCGGTGGAGTACGTGCCGAAAACTGCCAACTGTCCGTCAGCCAGCCGTATATCGACTATGGCGTCATTCGCCGGGAGGCGCTTGTCGAGAGCCGTTCAATTGCACTGGGTACGCGCAGGGTGCACCTGAACGTACTGTGCGCAGAGCCGGCAGCCGTCGCATTGCGATTTACCGGCGTGGCCGACGGGCAAGGTTTTCGGTTTGGGCATCATGGGCGGTTCAGCCTGACTCTCAAGCACGCCCAGGTGGATGGGCGTGCCGTCGAATGGGCGCAGGCCCACCTTCCGGGTAAGGCCTTCGACGGGCAGTTGTTGCCGGGCCAGGTCCTGGTCGCTCGGGCGGTGGGAAAGCGATTGACTGCCCAGGTTGAAGTCGACACCGACCTGCCCGCCAACGCCCTGCAAGTCACCAATCAAGTGGTGCTGGAGGGGCGTGGCAGTTTCGAACTGGTCAGTCCGGCTGTTCCACCGAGCCGATGAAGTTGGCGAACTCAGGGGTTTGCGGGTTGGCGAACAGTACCTTGGGATCGCCGACTTCGTGCACCTTGCCTTGGTGCATAAACACCAGCTTGTCGCCGACTTCCCGGGCGAAGCGCATTTCGTGCGTCACCATGATCAAGGTCATGCCGTCCTTGGCCAGTTGGCGCACCACGCTGAGTACTTCATTGACCAGCTCCGGGTCCAGGGCTGAGGTGATTTCATCGCACAGCAGCACCTTGGGCGACATGGCCAGTGCGCGGGCGATGGCAACGCGTTGCTGCTGGCCGCCGGACAGGCGATCGGGGAACGCGTCGAATTTCTCGCCCAGGCCCACGCGTTCCAGCATTTGCCTGGCCAATTGGGCGGCCTTGGCCTTGGGCACTTTCTGCACCACTTGCGGTGCAAGCATGACGTTCTCACCCACTGTCAGGTGCGGGAACAGGTTGAACTGTTGGAACACCATGCCGACTTTCTGCCGCAGGCTGCGCAGGTCGGCGCGGGCGGCGTCGAGGTATTCGCCATCCACCTCGATCACGCCGTCGTTGATCGATTCCAGGCCGTTGAGGGTGCGCAGCAGGGTGGACTTGCCCGAGCCGCTGCGGCCGATGATTGCCACCACCTGGCCTTCTTCAACGGTCAGGTCGATGCCCTTGAGGACGTGGTGATCGCCGTAATACTTATGCAGGGCGGAAATTCTAAGCAGAGGCATGCAGTCTCCTTTCCAGGTAGCGCGCACTGAGGGACAAGGGGTAGCAGAGCAGGAAGTAACCGAGGGCCACCAGGCCGTAGACCATGAAGGGCTCGAAGGTGGCGTTGGCGAGCATGCCGCCGGTCTTGGTCAGTTCGGTAAAGCCGATGATTGAAGTGACGGCGGTGCCTTTGACCACTTGCACCGAGAACCCAACGGTGGGCGCCACGGCAATGCGCAGGGCTTGGGGCATGATCACGTAGCGCAGTTGTTCAAGCGGGTTCAACGCCAGGCTGGCCGATGCTTCCCACTGGCCATGGGCGATGGAGTCGACGCAGCCGCGCCAGATTTCGGCGAGGTAGGCGCTGGTGAACAGCGTCAAGGCGATTGCGGCCGCCAGCCAGGGCGAAATATCCACGCCGAGCAGGGCAATGCCGAAAAACACCAGGAACAGCTGCATCAACAACGGGGTGCCCTGGAACAGTTCGATATAGGTGCGCGCAACATTGCGCGCGAATGCCTTGCGGCTGATGCGCAGGGTCATCACCAGCAAGCCGATCAGGCCGCCGCCGATAAACGCCACGATCGACAGCAACAGCGTCCACTGCAGGCCCGTAAGCAGGTTGCGCACGATGTCCCAGAAGGAAAAATCACTCATCGGCTGTTCCTCATCACAAAGCGGCGGCCGATCCAGTTGAGCAACTGGCGAATCATCAACGCCATGCACAGGTACACCAGGGTGGTCAGGGCATAGGTTTCGAACGCGCGGAAATTGCGCGACTGGATAAAGTTGGCGGCAAAACTCAGCTCCTCGGTGGCGATCTGCGAACACACCGCCGAACCGAGCATCACGATGATGATCTGGCTGCTCAGGGCCGGCCACACCTTGCCCAGCGCCGGCAGCAGCACCACATGGCGAAACGCTTCGAAACGCGTCATCGCCAGCGCGGCGGCGGCTTCCAGTTGCCCGCGCGGGATGGCCTGGATGCCGGCGCGGATGATCTCCGTGGAGTAGGCCCCCAGGTTGATCACCATCGCCAATACGGCTGCTTGCCACTCGGTGATTTTCAATCCCAGGGAGGGCAGGCCGAAGAAGATGAAGAACAGCTGCACCAGGAACGGCGTGTTGCGGATCAACTCGACATACACCCCGAAGAACCAGGCAAAGGGCTGGATCTTCCACGCCCGCACCACGGCGCCGACAGTGCCCAGGGCGACGCCCAGGATTGCGCCGATGGCCGTCAGCTCAAGGGTGAACAGCGCGCCGCGTAACAGCAGATCGGTATTGGCCAGCACCGGCACAAAGTCGAATTGATAGGCCATCAATCAGCTCCGCTTCAGAGATCAGCAGGCAATGGCTCTTTGAGCCACTGCATCGCGTTCTTTTCCAGGCTGCCGTCAGCCTTGGCCGCGACCAGGATCTGGTTGACCTTCTCCAGAAGCGCCGGCTCGTTCTTGTTCACGCCCACGTACACCGGCGAGTCCTTGAGCTTCACTTTCAGCGCCGGCACGCGTTTCGGGCTGCGTTCGCTGATCGCCACCATGACCACGTTGCCGCTGGCGATCAGGTCGACCTGGCCGGCCAGGTAGGCAGCGATGGTGGAGTTGTTGTCTTCGAAGCGCTTGATGGTGGCTTCCTTCGGCGCTACGGCGGTCAGCTCGATGTCTTCGATGGCGCCACGGGTCACGCTGATGGTCTTGCCCTTTAGGTCGTCGGTGCTGCTGATGGCGGCGTCAGGCGGGCCGAATACGGCCAGGTAGAACGGTGCGTAGGCCTTGGAGAAGTCGATGACCTTTTCGCGCTCGGGGTTCTTGCCCAGGCTGGAGATCACCAGGTCGACCTTGCCGGTGGTGAGAAACGGGATGCGGTTGGTGCTGTTGACCGGGGTCAGCTCCAGCTTGACCTTGAGTTGGTCGGCCAGCAGTTTGGCGGTGTCGATGTCCAAGCCGCGGGGCTTCATGTCGGGGCCGACCGAGCCGAACGGTGGGAAGTCCTGGGGCACGGCGACCTTGAGGGTGCCACGGGCGACGATATCGTCCAGACCGTTGGCCTGGGCGGGTGCCTGGCTCAGCATCAGGCTGGCAAACAGGGCAGTGAGCAGGGCGCTGCAGCGCTTGGTCATGGCAACTCTCCGAGAAGGGCGAAGGAATTTTCTGGATTTGCTCAGTGCACAGCCCATGCCAGTACTGCGCGGATCGTCTGCGAGGCGCGAGTTTGTTGAGCTTTGGTGGTCTTACTGGTCTGAACAGTTGTGCGGGTTTTCGCACCCTTTTCGAGCGTTGGTAAAACTGCGCGAGCCCCTTTGGGGCGTGGCTTGCCGTGGCTCCTGAATAGCTTTACAACTAGCCGCTCTGTTGACGCAAACCTTGAGTTTTTTATGAATTCCATCGCCCAAGCCGTACCGGAAGCGGCCCTGCAGGCCATCCGCAAACTGATCAAGGAGCAAGGCTTCGGGCCGGGCGATGCACTGCCGTCCCAGCGCGACCTGGCGGTGCAGTTGGGCGTCAGCCGGGCGTCGCTGCGCGAGGCGCTGTCGTCCTTGAGCGCCTTGGGTGTGGTCAGTGTGCAGCCGGGCAAAGGTGTGTTCGTGCAGGCGGTGGAGGATGCGCCGGGCTTTGTCTGGCCTTTTGCGGCCCAGGCCACGCCGCTCGATATCTTCCAGTTGCGCTATGCGCTGGAGGGGTTTGCGGCGGGTTTGGCGGCGGTCACGCTGACGATCGATGAGCTGGACAGCCTGGAAGACAACGTCGAGGCCATGCGCAAGGTGCTCAAGGCCGGCGACTTCGAAGCGGCCGCACGGCTGGACTTCGAATTCCACCAGCGCATCCTGCTGGCCAGCGGCAACCAGGCGATGGTGAGCATCCTGAGTGCCCGTGCCGAGGTGTTTCTGGAAAGCCAGAAACTACCGTTCATCCGCCCGGAGCGGGCCATGGAAACCTGGCAGGAACATCGCAAGATCCTGCGTGCCCTGGCCCGGCGGGCCAGTGCGTCGGCGCAGAAAACCATGCAGGAGCACGTACGCAATGCGGCGTTGCGCACGGGGATTGCCTTCGTGACTCCTGTTGCGCCCTGAGTTGGGCTATATCCAAACTCATGCACCATCATAGGAAGACTCAATCAGAGGCGGCTTCCTGAACGGGGGAAGGGCGGCTATGATGGGCAACGTTTTTTTTGCTTACAATCCGGAGACATCCATGAGCAACGATCTTATCAAGCACGTCACCGACGCGACCTTTGAGGCCGAAGTACTCAAGGCTGCTGGCCCGGTGCTGGTTGACTACTGGGCTGAATGGTGCGGCCCTTGCAAAATGATCGCTCCGGTCCTGGACGACATTGCAACCACCTACGAAGGCAAGCTGACCATTGCCAAGCTGAACATCGACGACAACCAGGAAACCCCGGCCAAGCATGGCGTGCGCGGCATTCCTACGCTGATGCTGTTCAAGAACGGCAACGTCGAAGCCACCAAGGTGGGCGCGCTGTCGAAGTCCCAGCTGCAAGCTTTCCTCGACGCCAACATCTAAGCGTCGTCAAAAAGCCCCGCAAATAGCGGGGCTTTTTCGTGAAACAGGGCTAGACGCTCCGAAACTCAGGTGGTACATTCGGCCCCGCACTGGTTTCTCCACTGCCCCCTGCAAGCCGTCGCCGACGCATTCCTTTTCGATTAGTACGCGATCCTGTCGCCTTCTCCGCGGCGCGGCCTCATTAAGCCAAAAGCTTAATTTCCCCCCCTCCATAAATGATTACGTCATTCCTATATGAATCTGACTGAACTCAAGCAAAAGCCGATTACCGACCTGCTCCAACTGGCCGAAGAAATGGGCATAGAAAATATGGCCCGTTCGCGCAAGCAGGACGTGATTTTCTCCCTGCTGAAAAAGCACGCAAAAAGCGGCGAGGAAATCTCCGGTGATGGCGTGCTGGAGATTCTCCAGGACGGCTTCGGCTTCCTCCGCTCTGCAGACGCCTCCTATCTCGCCGGCCCAGACGACATCTATGTCTCGCCGAGCCAGATCCGTCGCTTCAACTTGCGCACCGGTGACACCATCGTTGGCAAGATCCGCCCACCGAAGGAAGGCGAGCGTTACTTCGCCCTGCTCAAGGTCGACACGATCAACTTCGATCGTCCCGAGAACGCGAAAAACAAGATTCTCTTCGAGAACCTGACGCCGCTGTTCCCGACCGTGCGCATGAAGATGGAAGCCGGTAACGGTTCCACCGAAGACCTGACCGGTCGCGTGATCGACCTGTGTGCCCCGATCGGCAAAGGCCAGCGTGGCCTGATCGTCGCCCCGCCGAAAGCCGGTAAGACCATCATGCTGCAGAACATTGCAGCGAACATCGCACGTAACAATCCTGAAGTTCACCTGATCGTATTGCTGATCGATGAGCGTCCGGAAGAAGTCACCGAAATGCAGCGCACCGTGCGCGGCGAAGTGGTTGCCTCGACGTTCGATGAGCCGCCGACCCGCCACGTGCAGGTTGCCGAAATGGTGATCGAGAAGGCCAAGCGCCTGGTCGAACACAAGAAGGACGTGGTGATCCTGCTCGACTCCATCACCCGTCTGGCCCGTGCCTACAACACCGTGATCCCGAGCTCCGGCAAGGTCCTCACCGGTGGTGTCGATGCCCACGCCCTGGAGAAACCGAAGCGTTTCTTCGGCGCCGCGCGGAACATCGAAGAAGGCGGCTCGCTGACCATTATCGCCACCGCACTGGTTGAAACCGGTTCGAAGATGGACGAAGTGATCTACGAAGAGTTCAAGGGTACCGGCAACATGGAACTGCCCCTGGACCGTCGCATCGCGGAAAAACGCGTGTTCCCGGCGATCAACATCAACCGCTCCGGCACCCGCCGCGAAGAGTTGCTGACCGCCGACGACGAACTGCAGCGCATGTGGATCCTGCGCAAGCTGCTGCACCCGATGGACGAAGTGGCAGCCATCGAGTTCCTGATCGACAAGCTGAAAACCACCAAGACCAACGACGAGTTCTTCTTGTCGATGAAACGTAAGTAATCACGACGTTTCAGGTCCGAAAAAATGGCGCCCCCAGGGGCGCCATTTTTTTTGTGTCGGTTTTTCGGTCCCTGCAACGGCCAAATGCACCTCGATAAGCTGCCAGCAGCCCTCAGAGCAGGTAGGATGTACGCCTATTTTACGGGTGGCATGGTTAATGAAATTCAAGGATCTTCGGGATTTCGTGCAGCAACTTGAGCAGCGCGGAGAGTTGAAACGTATCCAGATGCCGATTTCACCGGTGCTGGAAATGACTGAGATTTGCGACCGCACCTTGCGTAACAAGGGCCCGGCGCTGCTGTTCGAGAAACCGACCGGTTTCGATATCCCGGTGCTCGGCAACCTGTTCGGCACCCCCGAGCGCGTGGCGTTTGGCATGGGCGCCGAGTCGGTCAGCGAGTTGCGCGAGATCGGCAAGCTGCTGGCGTTCCTCAAGGAGCCCGAGCCGCCCAAGGGCTTGAAGGATGCCTGGTCGAAGCTGCCGATCTTCCGCAAGATCATTGCCATGGCACCCAAGGTGGTCAAGGACGCGGTATGCCAGGAAGTGGTCATCGAAGGCGATGACGTCGATCTGGCCATGCTGCCGGTGCAAACCTGCTGGCCCGGCGATGTCGGCCCGCTGATCACCTGGGGCCTGACCGTCACCAAGGGCCCGAACAAGGACCGCCAGAACCTGGGTATTTACCGCCAGCAAGTGATCGGCCGCAACAAGGTGATCATGCGTTGGCTGAGCCACCGTGGCGGTGCCTTGGACTTCCGTGAATGGTGCGAGAAGCACCCCGGCAAGCCGTTCCCGGTGTCCGTGGCCCTGGGCGCCGACCCGGCGACCATCCTCGGCGCCGTGACCCCGGTACCCGACAGCCTGTCCGAATACGCCTTCGCCGGCCTGTTGCGTGGTAACCGCACCGAGCTGGTGAAGTGCCGTGGCAACGACCTGCAAGTGCCGGCCACCGCCGAAATCATCCTGGAAGGCGTGATTCACCCCGGCGAGATGGCCGATGAAGGCCCTTACGGCGACCACACCGGCTATTACAACGAAGTCGACAGCTTCCCGGTGTTCACCGTTGAGCGCATCACCCATCGGATCAAGCCGATCTACCACAGCACCTACACCGGCCGTCCGCCAGATGAGCCGGCGATTCTGGGTGTGGCGCTGAACGAAGTGTTCGTGCCGATCCTGCAAAAGCAATTTCCGGAAATCACCGACTTCTACCTGCCGCCGGAAGGCTGCTCGTATCGCATGGCCATCGTGACCATGAAGAAGTCGTATCCTGGCCATGCCAAGCGGGTCATGCTGGGTGTGTGGTCGTTTTTGCGACAGTTCATGTACACCAAGTTCGTTATCGTCACCGACGACGACATCAATGCCCGGGACTGGAACGATGTGATCTGGGCCATCACCACGCGCATGGACCCCAAGCGCGATACGGTGATGATCGACAACACGCCGATCGACTACCTCGACTTCGCGTCGCCGGTGTCGGGCCTGGGCTCGAAGATGGGCCTGGATGCGACCCACAAATGGCCGGGTGAAACAACCCGCGAGTGGGGCCGGGTGATCGTCAAGGATGAGGCCGTCACGGCACGTGTCGATGCGATTTGGAAAGAATTGGGAATAGATTGATGCGTGTAACCCTGCAACCTTCCGGCGCCGTGCTGGAGCTGGTCCCCGGCGAGCGAATCCTCGAAGGCGCGCGCCGCCTGGGCTACGAATGCCCCCAGGCGTGCCGCAATGGCGTGTGCCACGTGTGCGCCGCACTGCTGGTGGAAGGCCGGGTGCAGCAAGCCGGCGAGGTTCGCGACCATGGCGAGTTCTACACCTGCATCGCCGAGCCGCTGGAAGATTGCATTGTGTTGTGGGATGGCGTGCTGGCGCCGGGAGAGTTGCCGTTGCGCAAGGTGTCGTGCCAATTGAGCGAGTGCGTGGAAGTGGGCGGCGATGTGTGGCGCGTGCGCCTGCGGGCCCCGGCCGGCAAGGCGGTGCGTTACCACGCCGGGCAATACCTGATGATCGAGCGGGAGAATGGCGAGAAGTCGGCATTTTCCCTGGCGTCGGCGCCCCACGCCGGTCGCGAGCTGGAACTGCATGTACTGGTCCGCGAGGACAGCGCGCGCAACTTGCTGGAGCAATTGCAGCGCAACCAGATGGCGCGCATCGAGCTGCCCTTTGGCGACACCCACCTGGCCGAGCTGCCGGACGGGCCATTGGTGCTGATCGCCGCCGGTACCGGCATGGCGCAGATGCACAGCCTGATCGAGCATTGCCGCGCGTCCGGCTTCAAGCACCCGGTGCACCTGTACTGGGGCGTGCGTCGCCCGGAAGATTTCTACGAGATCGAGCACTGGGACCAATGGCTGCAACTGCCCAACCTGTTCCTGCACAAGGTGGTCAGCGACCTCTGTGGCTGGGAAGGGCGCTGCGGCCTGCTGCATGAAGCGGTGTGCGAAGACATTGCCGACCTCAAGGCGGTGCATGTCTACGCCAGCGGTTCACCGGCGATGATCTACGGCACGCTGGATGCATTGGTCGATGCCGGCATGGATGCGCACCAGATGCGCGCCGACGTATTCGCCTACGCCCCGCGGCCCTGACGCAACCGAACGGTGGAACGGGGCTTGCGCCCGCTCAGAAACGTACTCCGGTCGTCACCATCGCCGCATTGAACCCCAGCAGCACCAGTTCCGCCGCCACCGGTCCGTAATGGGTGCCTACCGACGGGATGATCACCGGCGCCACACCGAAACGGTTCAGGGGGATCTTGTCGCGGTATTTGCCGCGATAGCCCTGGATCGCCCCGCCTGTGACCTTCAGGTACACCGCAGAGTCGGCCATGTCATAGCGCTTGCCTGCGTAGACGTAGTAGGAGCGCTGGCTGAACGAGTTGCGAAACGTCGCCCCGCCATACACAAAGCCTGATGCCTCATTGCGCTCCAGGCCGATCAGGTCCTGGTTGTTGTTGTGGTCTTTGTCCGGCGCGAAGTGCCGGGTATAGACGCTGGTCTGCGCGTACCAGAAGCCTTTGTCATCCTCGGCAGGCGGTGTTTCGCCAGCCAGTGCGGTGGTGGCCTGGGCCAGGAACAGCAGGCCAGGCAGTCGAAATTTCTTCATGGGTGCGACCTCGATAGGCGGTTTGATGGGCGGCTAGGTGGGTCGTGATGTGCGCGCCAGTTTGACGGTTTGGCGTGCTCCCAGGCTGAACCGGGCCTGAAAGTAGCGGGATTGCCCTGTGTAATCCTGACGAAAGGGGCATCGGGCTTATGCATTCGCTTATGCTTTAAAGGTATTTAATTTGTTACATAAATATCTTTAAGCTATATCTCAACGGACTACCGATTTTCTTCCAATAACCATTAACTGACCGCCACCGCCCGCCAGCCGGATCGATCTTGCGAACTCAGAACACTGACGTTCTGATTCTTGATTCAAAGGGGAGCGGTATGGGGAGCTACACGCAACACGCGCTGTACACAGCGATTTTGTCGGCTAATTTGCTGGCCGCTGTGGGCTTCAATCCTGTCCTGGCGGCCGAAGCGCCCGCCACCGATGCACCCAAACTCGACACCGTGATCGTCACCGGCACCCGCGCCCAGGAGCGTACCGCCAGTGCTTCGCTGTCTCCGATCGATGTGATTTCCGGCGATAGCCTGCGCAGCACGGGCTCTGATGAGTTGGGGGCGGTGCTGGCGCGCCTGATTCCGTCGATCAACTTCCCGCGCCCAAGCCTGGTGGATGGCGCCGAGCTGGTGCGCCCCGCGCAGTTGCGCGGCCTGTCGCCCGATCAGGTGTTGGTGCTGGTCAACGGCAAGCGCCGCCACACCAGTGCCTTCGTCAACCTGGGCGGCGCGGTGGGCCGTGGGTCGGCACCGGCGGACCTGAATGCGATCCCGCTGTCGGCGGTGGACCATATCGAAGTGCTGCGTGACGGTGCTTCCGCGCGCTACGGCTCGGATGCGATTGCCGGGGTGATCAACGTGATCCTCAAGCACGCCGACCATGGCGGTTCGATCTCCACCAAATTCGGCGAATACAAGAAGGGCGATGGTATCCAGCGCAATGTCAGCGGCAATACCGGCCTGGCACTGGGCGACAACGGTTTTATCAACCTGTCGGCCGAGGGTGCCGATAACGATTACACCAACCGTGCCGGTAAAGACTTCCGGCCTGGCAGCGTTGGCTCTACCACTTACGGCCAGCAGGTGTTCCGCCAGGGTGAGCCGGCCACCAATGAAGGCAAGTTCCAGTTCAACTCCGAATACGCCTTCAACGATGCGGCTGAGCTCTACACCTTCGGCGGCTACAGCAAGCGGCGCGGCGAGACGGCGGCGTTCTACCGGGCGAGCAATGCGTCCAACAACATCCCGGCGCTCAACCCCAACGGTTACCTGCCGCTGATCAAGGGCAACCTTGAAGACACCTCATTGGTGGTGGGCCTGCGCGGTTTGCTGGCCTACGACTGGCATTACGACCTGTCGGCCAACTATGGCAAGAACCAGTACGCACTCAGCACCGAAACCATCAATACCTCCCTGGGCCTGGCCACGCCGCGCAAATTCGACAACGGCACTCTGAGCAACGACCAGAAGCAAGTCAGCCTGGACCTGTCCCGCGAGTTCGACGTGGGCTGGCTGCCTTACCCGGTGTCCGTGGCGTTTGGCGGTGAATACCTGCACCAGGGTTATGAAATCGAGGCGGGCGAGCCGGCCTCCTACTACCAGACCGGCAGCTCTGGCCTGGGTGGTTTCCGTGATGCCGACGCGGGCACCAGCACGCGCCACAACTGGGCCCAGTACCTGGACCTGGAAACCAACTTCACCGAAAAACTCAGTGCTTCGGCGGCGGTGCGCCACGAGGACTACAGCGATTTTGGCTCGAATGTCAGTGGCTCGCTCTCAGCCCGTTATGACTTCACCCCGCAGGTGGCCGTGCGCGGCAGTGTTTCCAACGGTTTCCGCGCGCCGTCCCTGGCCCAGCAGAACTTCGCCTACACCTCATCGCAGCTGATCGGCAGCACCATCCAGGAAGCCGGTACGTTCCCGGCCAACAGCCAGGTGGCGCGTTTGCTCGGCGCCGAAGACCTCAAGGCCGAGAAGTCGCGCAACTACAGCCTTGGGCTGGTGCTGGAGCCGGCCGATGACCTGACGGTGACGGTGGATGTGTACCGCATCGACATCCGTGACCGTATCAGCCTGTCGTCCAACCTCGGTATAAACGCGGCGACGCGCGCCTATTTGCAGGCCAACGGTGTTGGCAATATCGACTACACCACCGCCCGCTACTTCACTAACGCCACCGACACCAGCACCGACGGCGTCGACCTGGTCGCCAACTATCGTTACCAGTTCGACAGCGGCATCCGCTGGAACAGCACCGTGGGCTACAACTACAACCACACCAAGGTGACGGACGTGAAGGCCAACCCGGCCATTCTCGACAGCCTGGGCGCGAACCTGGTGCGCGTGGACCGCCGCGAGCGCATCGGTTTGCTGGGCGATACCACGCCGCAGCACAAGCTGAGCCTGGGTAACGACTTCACTTACGGCCATTGGGCCCTTCACAGCAACCTGGTGCGCTATGGTGAATTCACCAGTTACCAGGCGGACAAGGTCAACGATCAGACCTTCAAGGCCGCCTGGGTGCTGGACCTGTCGGCGGACTACAGGCTGAAGAATTGGACCTTCACCCTGGGCGGCGACAACGTCACCGATAAATACCCGGAGAAGGTCAACGCCTTCGCCAGCAGTGGGGGCAACCTGGCCTATAGCACTTTTTCGCCGTACGGTTACAGCGGCGCGTTTTATTACGGTAAAGTTGCTTACAACTGGTAACACACAGGAGGCGCACCGCTTTTCGCCATGACCGCCATTGAATCCGATCTTTTGCAATTGGCTTACCCTCCGCGGCTCGATCTGGGGCCGCAACTCACTCACGAACAGTTAATGAGCTCGATGCAGGCCACCATGGGCCGGCACAAGGGTGGGCCGGTCTGGCTATTTGCATATGGTTCGCTGATCTGGCGCCCGGAATGTTCGTCGACTGAGCGGGTGCGGGCACGGGTCCACGGTTATCACCGGGGTTTGTACCTGTGGTCCCACGAGCATCGGGGCACGCCGGAGTTGCCGGGCCTGGTCTTTGGCCTGGATCGCGGAGGCTCGTGCAGCGGCTTTGCCTACCGCTTGCCGGAAGATCAACTGGAGGCTTCGCTTTACGCCTTGTGGCAGCGCGAGATGCCTTACCCGTCCTACCGGCCGCACTGGCTCAGTTGCCGCCTTGAAGATGGCAGCCAGGTGCAGGCGTTGGGGTTTGTGTTGGAACGGCACTTGCCCAGCTACGCCGGCAACCTGCCCGATATCGTGCTGAACCACGTGCTGCAAAGCGCTTGCGGGCGTTACGGCACTACTCGCGATTATGTCGAGCAGACCGTCAACGCCCTGCGTAGCCACGCCATGCCAGATAAAAACCTGGAGGCGCGGCTCAAGCGTTGTGCCAAGGATTGCTCAGGCGATTAACGCGCCGAGCTGACGCTGTTGGTGTGCCACAGCGTTGGGATCAGGAACGCGATGGCCAGCAGGCACGCGCCGATCAGCAGCACGAAACCACCGTCCCAGCCAAAATGGTCCACGGTGTAGCCCATGGCCGCACTGGCTGCCACCGAACCGCCCAGGTAGCCGAACAGACCGGTGAAGCCCGCAGCCGTACCGGCGGCTTTCTTCGGTGCCAGTTCCAGCGCCTGCAGGCCGATCAGCATCACCGGGCCGTAGATCAAAAAGCCGATCGAGATCAGCGCGATCATGTCGACCATCGGGTTGCCCGGCGGGTTGAGCCAGTACACCAGGGTCGCCACGGTCACCAGCGCCATGAACACGATGCCGGTCAGGCCACGGTTGCCACGGAAGATCTTGTCCGACATCCAGCCGCACAGCAGCGTGCCCGGAATACCTGCCCACTCGTAGAAGAAGTACGCCCAGGACGATTTATCCACCGTGAAGTGCTTGGCTTCCTTGAGGTAGGTCGGTGCCCAGTCCAGTACGCCGTAGCGCAGCAGGTAGACGAACACGTTGGCGAAGGCGATGTACCAGAGCATTTTGTTGCGCAGCACGTACTTGACGAAGATTTCCTTGGCGCTGAATTCGTCTTCGTGGCTGGCGTCGTAGCCTTCCGGGTAATCATTCTTGTACTGCTCGATCGGCGGCAGGCCCACCGATTGCGGGGTGTCGCGCATGGTGATGAAGGCAAATGCCGCCACCGCCAAGGCGACCGTGGCCGGTACGTAGAACGCCGCATGCCAGTCGTTGAACCAGGCCATGCCCAGCAGGAACAGCGGGCCGATCAGGCCGCCGCCGACGTTGTGCGCCACGTTCCACACCGACACCACGCCGCCGCGTTCTTTCTGCGACCACCAGTGCACCATGGTCCGGCCACTGGGCGGCCAGCCCATGCCCTGGGCCCAGCCGTTGATGAACAGCAAAATGAACATCATGGTCACGCTGGACGTCGCCCAAGGCGCGAAACCGAAAATGAACATCACCCCGGCTGAAACCAGCAGGCCGAAGGGCAGGAAGTAACGCGGGTTGGAGCGGTCGGACACCAGGCCCATGAGGAACTTGGACAGACCATAGGCGATCGCGATGGCCGACATCGCCAGGCCCAGCTCACCCCGGGTGTAACCCTCGTCGATCAGGTAGGGCATGGCCAGGGAGAAGTTTTTGCGCAGCAGGTAATACCCGGCATAACCGAAGAAAATACCGGCGAAGATCTGCCAGCGCAGCCGTCGGTAGGTACTGTCGATTTTTTCTTCAGGCAGAGACGCCTGGTGTGCGGCAGGACGAAAGAAAGCAAACATTCAAGAGCTCCAAATTTCTTGTTTTGACTGCGGATGCGAATGTTACAGTTTCGTTACCGAAAATAGCATTGCCTCTTATGCGCAAACACAGGAAATGAGAGCAATTGCATGTTCTCTTATGAACATGTCGCTAATAGATAAATGGTGGTCGCTCAGCGTTTCTCAGACCAATGGAGAACAAATGTGGGAGGGGGCAAGCCCCCTCCCACATTTGATTGCATTTCAGGTCGGTCAGCGGGTTCGAACGACCACCTTGCCCACCGCCTTGCGTTGGCCCAGGTCATTAATCGCCTGGGCAGCCTGTTCCAGCGGATACACCTGCGACACCAACGGCTTGAGCTTGCCCTCACCGTACCAAGTGAACAGTTGCTGGAAGTTCGCCGCATTGTCCTGGGGCTGGCGCTGGGCAAACGAACCCCAGAACACCCCGACCACCGCCGCACCCTTGAGCAGCGCCAGGTTCACCGGCAGCTCCGGGATGCGCCCGCTGGCAAAACCCACCACCAGCAGGCGGCCGTTCCAGGCAATCGCGCGGATGGCCTGGTCAAACAGGTCGCCGCCCACCGGGTCGTAGATCACATCGGCGCCGTTACCGTCGGTCAGGCGCTTGATTTCATCCTTGAGGCTGGCTTCGCTGTAGTTGATCAGTTCATCGGCGCCGGCGGCCTTGGCCACGGCGAGTTTGTCGGCACTGCTCGCGGCGGCGATCACCCGCGCCCCCATGGCCTTGCCGATTTCCACGGCGGCCAGGCCCACGCCGCCGGAAGCACCGAGCACCAGCAGGGTTTCGCCGGGTTGCAGGTTGGCGCGTTGTTTCAGCGCGTGCATGGAGGTGCCGTAGGTCATGCTGAAGGCGGCGGCGGTGTTGAAATCCATGGTCGGCGGGATTGGCAGCACGTTGTAGCCCGGCACCGCGACCTGTTCGGCGAAGCTGCCCCAGCCAGTGAGTGCCATGACCCGGTCACCGACTTTCAGGTGGCTGACCTTTTCCCCCACTTCGCTGACCACCCCCGATGCCTCGCCACCCGGCGAGAACGGGAAGGGCGGCTTGAACTGGTATTTGCCCTCGATGATCAGGGTGTCGGGGAAGTTGACCCCGGCGGCATGCACGTCCAGCAGGATTTCGTTCTTCTTGATCGTGGGGCTTGCGACGTCTTCCAGCACCAGGGTTTCGGCGGGGCCGAAGGCTTTGCACAGCACAGCTTTCATCGGGCTATTCCTTTTGGTGTCGTGGCCGATAAGTGTAGGAGGGTAGGCCTGCGGGTCAACGAGCATGCTCGGCCCTGATAAGTCGCCATAAGCTTGTGCTCTGCCTTGCTAGCGTTATGCTACCCGGCAACCGAATGTGAGGAATGAACTGTGAAAGCGTGGATCCTATTGATGCTGGCCCTGACCTTGCCGATGGCAGCCCAGGCCGAAGAAGCCAAAGAAGGCGAGGCGCCGAAGGTCAGCTATATCAGCCTGAGCCCACCGTTCGTGGGTAACTACGGCCTGGATGGCACAGCCAAGCTCAAAGTGTTCAAGGCCGACATCGCCCTGCGCGTGACCGGCGAAGAAGCCGCCAAAGCGGTCAAGGCCAACGACGCATTGATTCGTAACCAGTTGGTCGCGTTGTTCACCCAGCAGACCAACGAGACCATGAGCACGGTCGACGGCAAGGAAAAGCTGCGCCAGGAAGCTCTCAAGCAAACCCAGCAAGTAATGAGCGATGAGACGGGCAAGCCCATGGTGGAAGACCTGCTGTTCAATAACCTGATCATTCAGTAATCAGCCTGGCTTGCGGTTCAGGAAGCCAGGCTCTTCCTGAACCGCGCCAACGCCACCGCAAAAAACAACAGCCCGATCCCCGCCAGCGCCAGCAAGTCCGGCCACACCACACTCACCCCCGCATCGCGAAACAAAATCGCTGCGCTCAGGCTCACAAAGTGCGTCGACGGCGAGCCCTGCATCACCCACTGCAACCACTCGGGCATGCTGTCCAGCGGCGTGCTGCCGCCTGACAACAGCAGCATCGGGATAATCACCGGGATCGCCAGCAAGCCGAACTGCGGCGTGGAGCGGGCGAGGGTGGCGAGGAAGATCCCCAGTGCCGTACTGGCAAACAGATAGAGGGCGGTTACAAACAGGAACAACCCCAACGACCCGGCCAGCGGCACCCCGAGCAGCCCTTTGACCACCACCTCCAGCGATAGCCAAGTGCACAGCACCACCACCAGCATATTGCTCCAGATTTTCGCCAGCATGATTTCCAGTGCGGTCAGCGGCAGTACCAGCAGGTGGTCGAGGGTGCCGTGCTCGCGCTCGCGCAACAGCGCGGTGCCGGTGAGCACGATGGCCAGGATGGTGATGTTGTTGACGATCTGGATCACGGCCAGGAACCAGCCGCCCTCCAGGTTGGTGTTGAACAGTGCTCGGGTCGTGAGCAGCGCGGGCGCCTGGCGGGTGGCGTCGGTTTGCCCGCTGTAGCTGAGCAATTCGCGTTGGAAGATCCGCCCGATATAGCCCGCGCCCATGAACGCCTGGCTCATCGCCGTGGCGTCGACGTTCACCTGCACGCCAGGCTGGCGACCGGCCAACAGGTCGGCCTGGAAGTTGGCCGGTACGTTGATCACGAAGGTGTACTGGCCGCTGTCCATCACCTTGTCCAACTGGTCATAGGCCAACGGTGCCGGTGCTTGGAACTCGGGCGGTTGCAGCGCCTCGGCCATCTGCCGGGAGAGCGCGCTGTGGTCTTCATCGACAAACGCCACGCTGGCGTTGTGCACGCCGATCACCGAGCCGGCGGCGGGCATGTAGATGGCGACGGTGAAGGCGTAGAACAGAAACAGCAGCAAGACGCTGTCGTGACGCAGGCTGGTGAGTTCCTTGATGCCCAGCCGGAAGATGTGTGCGAGCTTGTGCATCAGGCCTCCTGCTTCTTGAGCATGACCAGGCTCAACCCGGTGAACCCGATAAAGAAGCCGAACAGCGCCAGGCATTGCGGCCACAACTGGCGCAGATCCAGGGCCTTGGTGAAGGTGCCCACGGCAATATCCAAAAAGTGCCCGGCCGGAAACAGTGCGCCCATCAAGGCGGCGGCGCCCTCCAGGGACGAGCGCGGCACGATCAGCCCGGAAAACTGGATGGTTGGCAGGCTGGTGATGATCATGGTGCCGAGGATCGCCGCGATCTGGGTGCGGGTGAACGCGGAAATCAGCAGGCCCATGCTGGTGGTGGCCAGCACATACAGCAGCCCGCCAAACGCCAGCGTCAGGCCGCTGCCCTTGAACGGCACGCCGAACAGCCAGCGATTCATCGCCACCAGCAGCGCCAGGTTGACCAGGCTCACGGCCAGGTAAGGCGCCTGTTTACCGAGCAGGAATTCCAGGCGCGTCAGGGGGGTGGCGTAGAAGTTGGTGATCGAACCCAGTTCTTTCTCGCGCACGATGCCCAGGGCGGTGAGCATCGCCGGGATAAACGCCAGGATCAGTGCCATCACGCCGGGGCCGATGGCATTCACGCTGACCACGTCCTGGTTATAGCGAAAACGGGTTTCCAGTTTGGCGGCTGCCTGGGTGCTGCGCGGCAGGCTGCTCAGTTCGGCCAGTTGCTGCAGGTTGCCTTGGTGAACCGCCTCCACATAGTTGCGGCTGGTTTCCGCACGAAACGGCATGCCGCCATCGAGCCACGCGGCCACGGTGGGTTGGCGCCCGGCATAGAGATCGCGACCAAAGCCGGGCGGGATCTCCAGGGCCAGTTTGATTTCCGAGCGTTGCAGGCGTCGGTGTAATTCGGGGGCGTTTTGGATCGGCGCCTGCTCGGCGAAGTAGCGCGAGCTGCGGAAGGCTTCCAGATAGGCGCGGCTTTGTGGCGTCTGGTCCTGGTCGTAGACGGCGAAGGCGAGGTTTTCCACATCCAGGGAAATGCCGTAGCCGAAGATCACCATCATGAACATCGCACCGAGCAGGGCAAAGGCCATGCGTACTTTGTCGCGCAGCAGTTCCTTGCCTTCGCGGCTGGCCACGGCCAGCAGGCGAGACAGGCTGAAACCACGCTTGCTGATGGGCGGCGCATGGGTTTCGCTGACGGTTTTGGCCGACGTGGCAGGTTCGGCATCACCCTGGGCTTGCTCAAGGCAGGTGACGAACGCGGCTTCCAGGGTGTCGCCGTTGAATTGCCGTTGCAGTGCGTCCGGTGTGTCGCAGGCCAGTACCTTGCCGGCATGCATCAAGGAGATGCGGTCGCAGCGCTGGGCTTCATTCATGAAGTGGGTAGACAGGAAGATCGTCACCCCTTGTTCGCGGGACAACTCGATCAACAGTCGCCAGAAATCATCCCGGGCCGCCGGGTCGACGCCCGAGGTGGGCTCATCGAGGATCAACACTTCCGGGCGATGCAGCACCGCCACGGCCAATGACAAGCGTTGGCGCAGGCCGAGGGGCAGTTCCCCGGAGGGCTGCTCGGCCACTTCACCGAGGTCGAAACGCTGGATCAGCTCATCGATGCGCGGGCCGCTGTCGGCCTTGGGCAAATCGAACAGTTGCGCGTGCAACACCAGGTTCTGGCGCACGCTGAGCTCGCCATACAGCGAGAAGCTTTGCGACATGAACCCTACGCGCTTGCGGGTGGCCAGGTCCTTGGCGTTCACCGGGTTGCCCAGCAACGTGGCGCTGCCTTCGGTGGCCGGCATCAGCCCGGTGAGGACTTTCATGGTGGTGGTCTTGCCACAGCCGTTGGAGCCGAGGAAGCCGAAGATCTCGCCACGGCCGATGGCAAAGCTGACCTTGTTCACCGCCGTGAAGTCGCCGAAGCGCAGGGTCAGGTCGTGGGCTTCGATGGCGATATCGGTGTTGGCGTTTTCCCTTGGCGGGATCACCAGTGGTTGGTTGTCGTGGGCGCTGTCGCCCTGGAAGTGGGTGAAGGCCTCATCCAGTTTGCCGCTGGGGGTCGCTGCCGCCAGTTCGCTGCTGAGCCCGTCGGCGATCAGCTGGCCACGGTCGAGCATCAGGCAATGTTCGAATTGTTCGGCTTCTTCCATGTAGGCGGTGGCCACCAGCAGCGTCAGTTGCGGACGCTCGCTGCGGACGGTCTCGACCAGTTCCCAGAAGCGCCGCCGCGACAGCGGGTCGACGCCGGTGGTGGGTTCGTCGAGGATCAACAGGTCCGGGTCGTGGATCAGCGCGCAGCACAGGCCGAGCTTCTGCTTCATGCCACCGGAGAGCTTGCCGGCCGGGCGCTCGGCAAAGCGTGCAAGGTCGGTGGCCAACAGCAGGTTGTGCATGCGCTGGTCGCAGTCGGCGTTGGACAGGCCGAACAGCGTGGCGAAGAAGCGGATGTTTTCGCTGATGGACAGTTCGGGGTACAGGTTGCCGCCCAGGCCCTGGGGCATGAAGGCGATGCGCGGGTACAGGCTGTTACGGTGGCGGCGGTCCTGGATGGAGCCGCCGAGCACCTCCAGTTGGCCGTCCTGGAACTTTTTAACCCCGGCGATCAACCCCAACAGGCTCGACTTGCCTGCACCATCCGGGCCGATCAGTCCGCAGCGCGTGCCGGTGGGCAGGCTGAAGGCGATGTCGATCAAGGCCTGCTGCTTGCCGTAACGGTGGTTGATGGCGGTGGCGTGCAGCGCCAGGCCGGTCATTGCAGGTTGGCCGGCCAGTCGATGTCAGCCATGCGCACGTAGCCGGCGCCGGGCATCCCCGGTTTGGCCTGGGGCACGGCGCTGGGTTGGGTCAGGCGCAGCTTGACGCGAAACACCAGTTTCTGGCGTTCGTCGCGGGTTTCCACTTCCTTGGGGGTGAACTGCGATTTGGCGGCGACAAAGCTGATCTTGGCCGGCAGCGGTTGCTGGGGCAGGGCATCGAGCAGGATGCGTGCGTCACTGCCCACCGTCAGGCGGCCGGTGACGGAGGCGGGCAGGTAGAGGTTCATGTACTGATCCTCGGGGTCGATCAACAACAGCACGCGCCCGCCGGCACCGAGGACCTCGCCGGGCTCGGCCAGGCGCAGTTGGATAATGCCGTCGATGGGCGCGCGCAGGCTGCTGTCATCGATTTCGCTGGTCAACTGGGCGACCTGGGCCTGGGCGGCACCGATGGCGGCCTTGATCGAATTGACCTGGGCTTGCGCGGCGATCACGGCGGCGTTGCCGGTGTTCTGGCGGGCCTGCTGCTGGTCGATCAGTTGGCTGCTGGCAAAGCCGCGCTTGTACAGTTCCTGGGTACGCTTGAGTTCCTGGTTGGCCAGCAGTTGCTCGCTTTGGCGCAGTTGCACATTGGCCTCGGCGGCGGCGAAGTTTTCCCTGGCGCGCAGCACTTCGGCTTCGGCCTGGGCGCGCTGGGCTTCCAGGGTGCGGGTGTCCATGCGCGCCAGCAACTGGCCCTTGAGCACCTTGTCACCTTCATCCACCCGCACCTCGGCCAGGCGGCCGGGGATCTTGGCGGCGATCTGCACTTCGGTGGATTCCAGGCGGCCGTTGCCCATGCCCAAGCCTTCGGGCAGGCGATCCTGGGTGGACTTCCAGTAACCGAAGCCGCCGGCGGCGAGCAACAAGGCAATCAACAAAGCGGCAAACAAGTGGGAGGAGCGGGGCGTGATCGACATGGGTGCATCCTGCGGCGTTAGCGTCCTAGTTTGACCGAGGCAGCCCGAGGGGCGTTGATGCCGGTCAAATGAAGCGCAAGCCTAACCCGGTTCAGGTGCAGATGCATGCGCCGGGAGCGTGACCGCAGGGTTCTGGTCAGCGCAGTGCCAGCACCGCCGCCCATTGCTCTGCCGTGACCGGCATCACGGACAAGCGACTGCCTTTTTGTACCAGGGGCAATTCGGCGAGGGCGGTTTGCTGTTTCAGGTAGCCCAGCCCCAGCACCTTGGGAAAGGTCTGGACGTGCGCGACATTGATCGCGCTCCACGGGTTTTTCTCCGGGGTGGCCTTGGCGTCGAAGTAATGGCTGTCCGGTTCCAGCGCGGTAGGGTCCGGATAGGCGGCCGCGATGATCTTGCCGATGCCGGCAATGCCGGGCTCGGGGCAACTGGAGTGGTAGAAGAAAAATTGGTCACCCACCGCCATGGCGCGCAGGAAGTTGCGTGCCTGGTAGTTGCGTACCCCGTCCCAGCGCGCTTCGCCCAGCGTTTCCAGGCCGTTGATGGAGAGTTCGTCGGGCTCGGATTTCATCAGCCAGTAGGCCATTTTTGCGCTCCTGAAAAAGGCGGTGGGCAAGTTGTCAGGCAATTTGATGACAAACCGACAGTCGGTTGGCGTCAAGGTTTGCGTGTTGGTTCACGTTATCGCAGAATGCCGGGATTTTAAGCTTGACGCAGCTGCAACGGACTACTTTGGAACGTTGTTGTCATCGTGTACGAGATGCCTGAAGGGGGGCAATCGATGCAACGTAAACCGGATTTACTATGGATATTGGTGATTTTGTTTGGTCTGGGCGTCGTGACCACCGGGTATGCGCAAAGCTTGTGGTCGAACAAGACCGATGCGCCAGTTGAACTGACTCAGCAGCAGCCGCAACCCTTCAAGCGCTGACCCTTCTTCAAGACGCCGTAGCTTCCTGCGGCGTTTCTGCGACATACCACTGCCTGTCGGTAACGGTGCCAGCCAACGGCACATCCCAGCTGGCCTGTGCCAATCGATCGACCTTCTGACATTCATGGGCCAGGCCCAGCAGCGCCGGCTTGCGCCAGCTTTTGCGGCGTGCCAGATAGGCGAGGCTGCGGTCGTAGAAACCGCCGCCCATGCCCAGGCGGCCACCGGCATCATCGAACCCCACCAACGGCAGCAACACCAGATCCAGCGCCCATACCTTGCGCTGGCGCCTGGCGTTGACCCGTGGCTCCAGAATGCGAAAGCGATTGGGCAGCAACGTTTCTCCAGGCTTCACGCGCTGGAACACCATCTTGGTCCGTGGCCAGGCGCTGAGCACCGGCAGGTAAGTGGCCTTGCCCCGGCGCTGTGCCGCACGCAGCAGCAGGCGCGGATCGATTTCACCGTCCGTCGGTAGATACAGGGAAATATGTTTGGCCCGGCGAAACCGCGGGTGCTGTGCCAGTTGCCGATACAGGCCATGGGCGGCCTGGCGCTGCTCGCTCGGCGTGAGGGCGCGGCGGGCTTTGCGCAACATGCGTCGAAGGTGCGGACGGGAAAGCGGCGCAGGTTCGTTCATGGTTTTTCGGCTCATAAAACAATGCCAGTCCGGGGACTGGCATTGAGTTCTGGAATTCAGGCTCCCCGACAGAGCCGCTGTCGACTCAGCCCTTGAACCCGAAAGTTCAAGGTGGAAGAAGCAGTAGGCTTTAAGGCTTTCCGTCTAGCGGACATGCACACCAGCCCAACGTGCAACTTCCAGGGTAGTGCGAATCGGCTCCGGGACATCGCCGACTGGCAAGCACGCCAGGGAGTGGGGCGAGTATACCTTAAACAGTCGCGGCAATCAGCCCTTGGGTTGCTCTGTGTCGCTGGAAAGCACCAGGTCGACGCGTTCGAGCAGGTCGCGCACCTGCTCGCGCGTCGAGCCGCTGGCCTGTACGTCAGGGCGCTCCTGCTTATGCAGCAGGTCGTGGGTAATGTTCAGGGCGGCCATTACGGCGATGCGGTCGGCACCGATGACTTTGCCGCTGCTGCGGATTTCACGCATCTTGCCGTCCAGGTAGCGGGCGGCGCTCACCAGGTTGTTGCGCTCTTCCTGGGGGCAGATGATCGAGTATTCTTTGTCGAGGATCTGCACGGTGACGCTATTGCTTGAACTCATGAGTCTTGCTCCAGGGCCTTCAGGCGCGAAATCATCGATTCGACCTTACGCCGGGCGATTTCGTTTTTTTCAATGAGGTGAGCGCGTTCCTCGCGCCAGGTCTTTTCCTGAGCTAATAGGAGTCCGTTTTGACTCTTAAGTTGCTCGACCCGAGTAATTAGCAATTCGAGTCTGGCCATCAGCGCTTGCAGGTCGGTGTCTTCCATTGGGTTCCACTGGATTTGTCTGATGAATGGCAACTGCAGGATAAACGATCTGACGCCCTCGATAGTCTTGGTACGTCTGCCGGTGCTAGGATACAGCGCTCCATTCTAGACATTGCGCCGTCTGGCGCCTAGCTCACCATGCCCATTCAGAACTCCCCGTACGATGCTTTTTCCAAACTGCTGAGCACCAGCGGCCATCCTTGCTCGCCCGCCGAGCTGCATGGCGTGCTGCTCGGCCGCAGTTGCACCGGTGTTGGCTTTGATGCCGACAACTGGCTGGCCGATGTGGCCGAGCTGCTGGAAACCGAACCGACCGACAACGTGCGTAACGCGCTGATCGGCCTGCAAGAGATGGTCAAGGGCGAACTGACCGGTGATGACGTCACCGTGGTCCTGCTGCTGCCGACCGACGATGCACCGCTCCCCGAACGCGCCGCCGCACTGGGCCAATGGTGCCAGGGTTTCCTCCACGGTTTCGGCGTGAACGCCGGCGGCCTGGAACTGAGCACCGACGCCAAGGAAGTGCTGCAGGACCTGGCGGCCATCTCCCAGGTGCAGGATGCCCTGGAAGAGTCCGAAGACGGTGAAGGCGACTACATGGAAGTCATGGAATACCTGCGCGTCGCGCCATTGCTGCTGTTCACCGAGACCAGGAAGTCCGCTGAGCCTGCTGCACCCAAGCCTTCGCTGCACTAAAAGAGAAAGGAAGCCCATCTGCCCATGATCCATATCCCCAAAGCGGAATACACCCGGCGTCGCAAGGCGCTCATGGCGCAGATGGAACCCAACAGCATCGCGATCCTGCCGGCTGCCGCCGTGGCGATCCGCAATCGCGATGTGGAGCACGTCTATCGTCAGGACAGCGACTTCCAGTACCTGAGCGGTTTCCCCGAGCCGGAAGCGGTGATCGTGCTGATGCCCGGTCGCCAGCATGGCGAGTACGTGCTGTTCTGCCGCGAACGCAATGCCGAGCGCGAATTGTGGGACGGCCTGCGTGCCGGTACCGAAGGCGCCATCCGTGACTTTGGCGCCGACGACGCCTTCCCCATCACCGATATCGACGACATCCTGCCCGGACTGATCGAAGGCCGCGACCGGGTGTATTCGGCCATGGGCAGCAACGCCGAATTCGATCGGCACCTGATGGAGTGGATCAACGTCATCCGCTCCAAAGCGCACCTTGGCGCCCAGCCACCGAACGAGTTTGTTGCCCTGGATCATCTGCTCCACGACATGCGCCTGTATAAATCGGCGGCAGAAGTGAAGGTGATGCGCGAGGCCGCGCGAATTTCCTGCGCGGCCCATGTGAAGGCCATGCAGGCCAGTCGCGCCGGCTTGCACGAGTTCAGCCTGGAAGCCGAGCTGGATTACGAATTCCGCAAGGGCGGCGCGAAGATGCCGGCCTATGGCTCCATCGTCGCCACCGGGCGCAACAGCTGCATCCTGCATTACCAGCAGAATGACGCCGTGCTCAAGGACGGTGACCTGGTGCTGATCGATGCCGGTTGCGAAATCGACTGTTACGCCAGCGACATCACGCGCACCTGGCCGGTCAATGGCAAATTTTCGCCGGAACAGAAGGCGATCTATGAAATCGTGCTGGCTTCCCAGGAAGCCGCCTTTGCCGAGATCGCGCCGAACAAGCATTGGAACCAGGCCCACGAGGCGACGGTGCAGGTCATCACTGCCGGGCTGGTGAAGCTGGGGTTGCTGAAGGGCGACGTCGACGAACTGATCGCCAGTGAAGCCTACAAACCCTTCTATATGCACCGCGCCGGCCATTGGCTGGGAATGGATGTGCATGACGTCGGCGAGTACAAGGTGGGTGGCGAGTGGCGTGTGCTGGAAGTTGGCATGGCGCTGACGGTGGAACCGGGCATTTATATCTCGCCGGATAACCAGACCGTCGCAAAAAAATGGCGTGGCATTGGCGTACGTATCGAGGACGACGTGGTGGTGACCAAGCAAGGCTGTGAAATCCTGACCGGCGGCGCCCCCAAGGGCGTCGCCGAAATCGAAGCCCTGATGGCGGCCGCCCGATGAGCCGGGTCAACCTGGCGATTATCGGTGGCGGCCTGGTAGGCGCGAGCCTGGCGCTGGCGTTGCAGGCCGGGGCCAAGGCGCGTGGCTGGAAGATCATGCTGATCGAACCCTTCGCGCCCGGCGACAGCTACCAGCCGAGCTACGATGCGCGGTCTTCGGCGCTGTCCTACGGCGCCCGGCAGATTTATCAGCGACTGGGCCTGTGGCAGCAGATCTCGCGCCGCGCCGAGCCGATCAAGCAGATCCATGTGTCGGACCGTGGACGCTTCTCCACCGCGCGACTGTCCGCCATGGAGGAGGGCGTGCCGGCCCTTGGTTATGTGGTGGAAAACGCCTGGCTCGGCCAATGCCTGTGGCAAGGCCTGGATAAGGACGTGGTGAGTTGGCGCTGCCCGGCGGAAGTCACACGCATGGAGCCGCTGCCCGATGGCTACCGCCTGACCCTCAACGATGAAACCGTGCTGGAATGCGACCTCGCGGTGCTCGCCGACGGCGGCCGCTCCGGCCTGCGCGAGCAACTGGGCATTGGCGTGAAAACCCGCCCGTACAACCAGAGCGCGCTGATCGCCAACATCACCCCGAGCGAAGCCCACAACGGCGAAGCGTTCGAGCGTTTCACCGATGAAGGCCCGATGGCCCTGCTGCCGCTGCCGGACAACCGTTGCGCACTGGTATGGACCCGTATCGGCATGGACGCACAGCGCCTGGCCAATCTCGATGAACGCAGCTTCCTGAGCGAGTTGCAGGGCGTGTTCGGCTACCGCCTAGGCACCCTCAAGCAAGTCGGCGCCCGTCATCTGTATCCGTTGACCCTAGTGGAAGCCGAAGAGCAAGTGCGCTCGCACCTGGCGATCCTCGGCAATGCCGCCCACAGCCTGCACCCGATTGCCGGGCAGGGGTTCAACCTGTCCCTGCGTGATGCGCACGCCTTGGCCGAGGCCTTGCTGGCCGGGCCGGCGGTGCCGGGCGATCTGGCGACGTTGCAGGCTTATCGCGAGCGTCAGCGCATGGATCAGAAGTTGACCGTGGGTTTCTCCGACCAGGTCACGCGGCTGTTTGGCAGCGCGCAACCGCTGGTCGCCCTGGGCCGCAATATGGGCCTGCTGGGCCTGGACCTGTTGCCGCCGGCCAAGCGTTGGTTCGCCCGTCAGGCCATGGGCCTGGGGACGCGTCCCGATGCGTGAGACTCATCAATCCTTTTACGTGCGGTGCAAGCCGCCAGCAAGACAGGCTTAAAGCATGGATATGCGCGCAGATGTGCTGATTGTCGGGGCCGGAATGGTCGGAAGCGCCCTGGCGCTGGCGTTGCAAGGCAGCGGCCTGCAAGTGCTGCTGCTCGACGGCAGCCCGCTGAGCGTCAAGCCGTTCGACCACGAGGCGGCCTTCGAGCCCCGTGTGAGTGCCTTGTCGGCGGCCAGCCAGCGTATCCTCGAGCGCCTCGGTGTGTGGGATGGCATCGTTGAACGACGCGCCAGCCCGTACGGCGAGATGCAGGTGTGGGATGGCAGCGGCACCGGGCAGATTCACTTTTCGGCGGCCAGTGTGCATGCCGAAGTGCTCGGGCATATCGTCGAGAACCGCGTGGTCCAGGATGCCTTGCTCGAACGTCTGCACGACTGCGACCTGGGCCTGCTGGCGAATGCGCGCCTGGAGCAGATGCGCCGCTCCGGCGATGACTGGCTGCTGACCCTGGCCGATGGCCGAAAATTGCGCGCGCCGCTGGTGGTGGCCGCCGATGGCGCCAACTCCGCCGTGCGCCGCCTGACCGGCACCGCGACCCGTGAATGGGACTACCTGCATAACGCCATCGTTACCAGCGTGCGCAGCAGCCAGCCGCACCAGCGCACGGCCTGGCAACGCTTTACCGACACCGGCCCGCTGGCGTTTTTGCCGCTGGAACGGGACGGGCAGCAAGATTGGTGCTCGATCGTCTGGTCGACTACGCCGGCCGAATCCGAACGCCTGATGGCGCTGGATGATGAAAGCTTCTGCCGTGAACTGGAGCGCGCCTTTGAAGGGCGCCTCGGTAGCGTGGTCAGCGCCGATCCGCGTGTGTGCGTGCCCTTGCGCCAGCGCCACGCCAAACGCTATGTGGCCGAGGGCCTGGCATTGATCGGCGACGCCGCCCATGTCATCCACCCATTGGCCGGGCAGGGCGTCAACCTGGGTTTCCTCGATGCGGCGGTGCTGGCCGAAGTGTTGTTGTCGGCCACCGAACGCGGTGAACGTCTGGCCGATGTGAAGGTGCTCAGCCGTTACGAGCGCCGACGAATGCCCCATAACCTGGCCCTGATGGCCGCGATGGAAGGCTTTGAGCGCTTGTTCCAGGCCGATCAACTGCCGCTGCGCTGGTTGCGTAATGCCGGGTTGAAGATGGTCGACCAGATGCCCGAAGCCAAGGCCGTGTTTGTGCGCCAGGCCCTCGGGTTGAGCGGGGATCTGCCGGACCTGGCCAAGCCCTGACAGGTTTGTGCAACATTTGGTAACGGCTCCGCCGAGCGTTACCAAATGTGAGTCCCTATCATTTGCGCTTATTTTGCAAATGAGAGACCGCACCCATGTTGGCACCCAAGCGCCTCCTGACTGCCCTGGCACTCACCCTGATCGGCAGCACCACCGTGCAGGCAGCCGACGAAGTGGTGGTCTACTCCTCGCGTATCGACGAACTGATCAAACCGGTGTTCGACGCCTACACCCAAAAGACCGGTGTCCAGGTGAAGTTCATCACCGACAAGGAAGCGCCGCTGATGCAGCGCATCAAGGCCGAGGGCGAAAACGCCACCGCCGACCTGCTGCTCACCGTGGATGCCGGCAACCTCTGGCAGGCCGAGCAAATGGGCATTCTGCAACCGTTCACCTCGCCGGTAATCGACAAGAACATTCCCCTGCAATACCGCTCTTCGGCGCATGCCTGGACCGGTTTGAGCCTGCGCGCGCGGACCATCGCGTACTCCACCGACCGGGTCAAACCGGGTGACCTGACCACCTACGAAGCCCTGGCCGACAAACAGTGGGAAGGCCGCCTGTGCCTGCGCACGGCGAAAAAGGTCTACAACCAATCGCTGACGGCCACCCTGATCGAAACCCACGGTGCGGCGAAGACCGAAGAAATCGTCAAGGGCTGGGTGAATAACCTGTCCACCGACGTGTTCTCGGATGACATTGCCGTGCTGGAGGCGATCAACGCCGGGCAATGCGACGTGGGTATCGTCAATACCTACTACTACGGCCGTCTGCACAAGCAGAAGCCGGACCTGGCGGTGAAGCTGTTCTGGCCGAACCAGGGCGACCGTGGCGTGCATGTGAACCTGTCGGGCATCGGCTTGACCAAACACGCGCCACACCCGGAAGCCGCCAAGGCATTGGTGGAGTGGATGACCACGCCTGAGGCGCAGAAGATCTTTGCCGACGTGAACCAGGAATTCCCGGCCAACCCGGCGGTACCGCCGTCGGCTGAAGTGGCGACCTGGGGCAAGTTCGTGGCGGATACATTGCCGGTGGAAGTGGCGGGCAAGCGCCAGGCTGAAGCCATTCGCCTGATGGATCGGGCGGGCTGGAACTAAGTACAATTTGTAGGACGCCGCAGATCCAAATGTGGAGGGGGCTTGCCCCCGATGTCGGAGTGTCAGTCTACTCATCGTGGACTGATCCACCGCCATCGGGGGCAAGCCCCCTCCCACATTGGATTGTGGTGATTTGAAGATATTCATTATTGAGAACCCACCCTTGGCCCACCCCGCTCAACGCCGCTGGTACCTGCCGGTCTTCACCGTCGCTGCCCTGGTGCTGCTGCCGCTGAGCGTGCTGTTGCTGTCCTGGCAAAGCATCGACGCGCAAATCTGGTCCCACCTCTGGGAAACCCAGATGCCCCGCCTGTTGGGTAACACCCTGGCCCTGGTGCTGGGTGTCGGCGTTGGGGTAACGCTGTTGGGCGTAAGCCTGGCCTGGCTCACCAGCCTCTGCGAATTCCCTGGTCGGCGCTGGCTCGACTGGGCGTTGATGCTGCCCTTTGCCATTCCCGCCTATGTGCTGGCCTTCGTGTTTGTCGGCCTGCTGGATTTCTCCGGTCCCGTGCAGACTCTGCTGCGCGAATGGTTCGGCAGTGGCTTGCGCCTGCCACGGGTGCGCTCCACCAGTGGGGTGATCATCGTGCTGGTGCTGGTGTTCTATCCCTATGTGTACCTGCTGGCGCGCAGCGCATTCCTGGCCCAGGGCAAGGGCCTGATGGAGGCGGCGCGGGTGCTGGGACAGTCGCCCTTGCGGGCATTCTGGCATGTGGCCCTGCCCATGGCACGACCGGCAATAGGGGCCGGGGTGGCGTTGGCACTGATGGAGACCCTGGCGGATTTCGGTGCAGTGTCGGTGTTCAACTTCGATACGTTCACGACCGCGATCTACAAGACCTGGTACGGCTTTTTCAGCCTGTCCAGCGCGGCCCAACTGGCCAGCCTGTTGCTGTTGGTGGTGATGCTGGTGCTGTATGGCGAACGGCGTGCCCGGGGCGCCAGTCGATCCAGCAATGAACGGCCGCGGGGCAAGGCGCTGTACCACTTGCGCGGGTTCAAGGCGGCGGCGGCCAGTGCCTGGTGTGGATTGGTGTTTGCCTGTGCTTTTGTCATCCCGATGCTGCAATTGGTCGCCTGGTTCTGGCAGCGCGGCCGGTTCGACCTGGATGAGCGCTATTCGGGGCTGATCGTCCACACCCTTTACCTGGGCGGCATTGCCGCGCTGATCACGGTCAGCGTGGCGCTGGTACTGGCCTTCGCCAACCGCCTGGCGCCGACCCGGGCGATTCGCTCCGGTATCAGCCTGGCCAATGTCGGCTATGCCTTGCCGGGCTCGGTGCTGGCGGTGTCGATCATGCTGGCGTTCAGTTACCTGGACCGTGAACTGGTGGTGCCGCTGTCCGGCTGGCTCGGCGGGGCGGGCAAGCCATTGTTGCTGGGCAGTCTGTCGGCGCTGGTGCTGGCGTATCTGGTGCGCTTTCTGGCCGTGGCCTACGGGCCGCTGGAAAACAGCCTGGCGCGCATCCGGCCCTCGTTGCCGGAAGCTGCACGCAGTTTGGGCGTGGGTGGGCCGCGACTGTTTTGCAAAGTGTATCTGCCGCTGTTGCTGCCCGGCACCCTGAGTGCAGCACTGCTGGTGTTCGTCGACGTGCTCAAGGAAATGCCCGCAACCCTACTGATGCGCCCGTTCGGCTGGGACACCCTGGCGGTGCGGATCTTTGAAATGACCAGCGAAGGCGAGTGGGCGCGGGCTTCTCTGCCGGCCTTGACGCTGGTGCTGGTGGGGCTGCTGCCGGTCATCGGGCTGATCCGACGCTCCGCCCGACCAATCGGTTAGGTGCCAGTCCTACGGCTTGCGGCTACAATGCGCGGCATTCGGTGCGGTCCGTCCTTCGGATCGAGTCGCTGTACGTGGCTGCAGGCCTTGTCATTCAAGGTGTCCGGCACGGGCAACGGCGCTGCGCACCTTCGCCAAGCCCGGAAGGAGAAACCCATGGGACAGCGTACGCCTCTGTATGACCTGCATCTCGCCCTCGGCGCGAAAATGGTCGATTTTGGCGGTTGGGATATGCCTTTGCACTACGGCTCGCAAGTTGAGGAGCACCATCAGGTGCGGCGCGACTGCGGGGTGTTCGATGTATCTCATATGACCGTGATCGATATTACCGGCCCCCAGGCCAAGGATTGGCTCCAGCACCTGCTGGCCAATGATGTCGAGCGTTTGCACGGCTGTGGCCGTGCGTTGTACAGCGCCATGCTCAATGAGCAGGGTGGCGTGGTGGACGATATGATTGTCTATCGCACCGAGACCGGATACCGGCTGGTGGTCAACGCCGCCACCCGAGACCAGGACATGGCCTGGATCCAGGCGCAACTTGGCAGCTATCAGGTGCACCTGCATGAGCGGCCCGAGTTGGCCATGCTCGCCATTCAAGGTCCCCATGCCCGGCAGAAGATTGCCGAGCTGGTCACCCAGTCTCGCGGCACCCTGATCCACCAGCTCAAGCCCTTTGAAGGGCATGCCGACGGTGATTGGTTTATCGCCCGCACGGGTTACACCGGCGAAGACGGCCTGGAAATTGTCCTGCCTGCCGATCAGGCGCCGGGGTTTTTCAACGATCTGGTCGGTGCGGGTATTTCCCCCATTGGCCTCGGCGCGCGGGATACCCTGCGGCTGGAAGCCGGCATGAACCTGTACGGCCAGGATATTCACCAGGACGTTTCGCCCCTGGCGGCCAACATGGCCTGGAGCATTGCCTGGGAACCTGCCGAGCGCAATTTCATCGGGCGAGCGGCGCTGGAAGCAGAGTTGGCCGCCGGTGTGCAGTTCAAACTGGTCGGGCTGGTACTGGAAGAGCGTGGGGTTTTACGCGCTCACCAGGTGGTTCGCATCGCCAATGTTGGCGAAGGGGAGATCACCAGTGGTAGTTTCTCACCTACGCTGAGCAAATCCATTGCCCTGGCGCGTGTACCGACGGCGACTGCCGATCGGGCCGAAGTGGAAATCCGCGGCAAGTGGTACCCGGTTCGAGTGGTCAAACCGACCTTCGTGCGCCATGGCAAAACCTTGATCTAACTATTTCCGGCAGGCCAATGGCTGCTGACATTTCTTCTTGAGGACACAGACTATGAGCGATATCCCTGCCGACCTGCGTTTTGCCGAAAGTCACGAATGGGCCCGTCTGGAAGCTGACGGTACGGTGACCGTCGGGATCTCCGACCATGCTCAGGAAGCTTTGGGTGATGTGGTGTTTGTTGAGTTGGCCGAAGTCGGCGCTACGTTTGAAGCCGGAGGCCAGGCGGGTGTGGTTGAGTCGGTGAAGGCTGCTTCGGATATCTACGCCCCGGTTGCCGGTGAAGTGATTGCCGTCAACGAAGAGCTGGGTGGCAGCCCTGAGCTGCTGAACTCCGACCCTTACGGCGCGTGGATCTTCAAGCTCAAGCCAAGCAACCCGGCTGATCTGGAAAAACTGCTGGATGCTGCTGGCTACAAAGCCGCCATCGGCGAATAACCGCAAGACCCATGTGGGAGGGAGCAAGCTCCCTCCCACATTCAATCGTCGTGAGCCGTGAGTGTTCAGTCCGCCTTCAAGACTGCCTTTACCGCCGCCACCGACCGCTCCACATCTGCCTCTGTCATCGCCGTGAACATCGGCAACGACACGATCAAACGTCCAACCTTTTCCGCTACCGGGAACATACCTTCCTTGAACCCCTGTGCCCGATAAAGGCTCAGCAGGTGAATCGGTGGGTAGTGATAGCCAATGCCAACACCCTGTGCCTGCATTTTCTCCATGAAGGTGGCGCGGGCGGGCAGCCCGTCCTGACGCTCCGGCAGCACCAACTGGAACAGGTGCCAGTTGCTGTTTTCGAAGTCAGCCGGCGGCAGTTGCGCGCCGTACTTTTCTTCGAAATCACTACCGAAACATTTGAAGTAGTGCCGGGCCAGATGCTGGCGATGGGCGGTGATCTTCTCGATGTGGGCAAACTGCCCCAGGCCGATAGCTGCAGCGATGTCGGTCATGTTGAACTTGCCGCCCAGTACATCCACGTCCAGGCCGTCGAAGCCGGTGCGGGTGACGCCCTGCAGGCGGTATTTTTCCGCCAGGCGGGCTTCTTCGGCATTGTTCAACACCAGGCAACCGCCCTCGGAAGAGGTGATGTTCTTGTTGGCCTGGAAGCTGAACGATACAAAATCCCCGGTGGAACCGATGCGTTCGCCATCCCAACTGGAACCCAGGGCCTGGGCGGCGTCTTCGACGATGCGCAGGTTGTACTTGTTGGCCAGTGCGTACAGCATCGGCATGTCCAGGGGCAGGCCGGCCAGGTACACCGGGATGATCGCCTTGGTGCGCGGGGTGATTGCGGCTTCCACCTGGGCCAGGTCGATATTGCGCGTGACCGGGTCGATGTCGGCGAATACCGGCGTGGCGCCTACTTCCAGGATCACGTTGGCTGTTGCGACCCAGGAGATCGGTGTGGTGATGACTTCATCGCCGGGCCCGATACCGGCGATGCGCAAGGCGATCTCCATGGTGCAAGTGCCTGAGTTGAAGGTGCGCACTGGCCGGCCGCCAAAGTATTCCGACAGCTGCGCCTCGAACGCCTGCACTTTCGGTCCGCTGGTGATCCAGCCCGAGCGCAGTACATCGCCGACCGCCGAGATGGTGGCTTCATCGATGGTGGGTTTGGAGAACGGCAGAAAGGGCTGTTGGCTCATGACGACGAAGGCATCCGTTTCAGATTGGCGATGAGTAAGCGAGGGTTCAGTCCCGGCATGGTGGCACGGTTAGACTGAATATAGCCTGTCGCCTGTGAATGAATCGTCATGCCACGGACACGGACATGCCGCTTGAACGGTGGCATGCCCTGTTGCCGGTCAGAAGGAAACGCGGGTTTCAAAGAATACGTTCTGCTCCCTGAGCTTGCCCTTGAGCTGTTCATCACGAGCGTTTATCCGGTTGGAGAAGGTGTTGTAGCCGGTCTCGATACGGCCCATGTCCACGTAACGCCAACCTGTGCCAAAGGTGATGCGGTCGTTGACCTTGGCATCCAGGCCCAAGCCTACGCTGTAGGTAAAATTATATTGGCGGTGGCTGGCAAAGCGGCGGGTGTCATTGCTCTGATAACCCTCGGCATCAATTTGCGCGACGCCCACCCCCGCCATGCCGTAGAACGACAGCCAATGAGTGAGCGGTATGTTTTTATAGCCATTGACCATCAAGCGCTGGCTGTCCACTTCAAGACGGTTGACGTTGGCATTGAAAGGCGACCAGAAGGAGTCGAAGGTCGAGTTGCCGGAGCGGGTGTATTCCCCTTCTGCGCGCCAGCCATCGGTGAAGGCATAACCTACCGAGTAGGATCCGGTGAATGTTTTAGTGCTATCAGGCGCCTCCACTCGTTCGGTGACGCGCGGGCTGGTCAACAGTGCGCTGGATAGATTCTGGCGTGCACTGTTGAACTTTGCCGAGCCGTACCAGGCATCTGCCTGTGCATAAGGCGTTGCAATAGCGGTGAGGAACACAAAGGAAGAGAGTTTTCGCATGGTTATCGATTCATTCACTGAGGGAAGGATGGAATCGATAGCTTGTCGTCGGTGGAGAGCAGTGAAGTAGAGGATTTCTCCTGTTCAATCGTCAACTCAACAGTCTTTGCTGTAGGAAGAAAAGTGGCACAAAAAAGCCGCTCCCAGGGAGCGGCTGTTTTAACCGGCGGTTTTACTCGGCGGCGATAGCGTTTTTCGCCAGGATAGCGTTAGCCAGCTCCATATCCGTGGCCTGCAGGCCAGGGTTGTCGGCGCGGACTTTCTGCATGGCGGCTTCCAGGTACGGGCCGCGGATACCGCCGTCGCTGGCAACGAAGCTGCCTGCGTCGTCTTGTGCGGCAACCACCAGCTTGTGGTCCTTGAAGGTCAGGTAGGTCGAGCCGGTCGTGGCGCCCGACGAGATGACATTGCGCCAGAAACTGTCGGCCATGGCTGAACCGACAGGAAGGGAAAGCACAGCGAGGGTAGCGACAGCATATTTAAGACGCATGATGGGTGACTCCGGGTGGGTGATCTGTACCGTTTGATTGTAGTTAGCCCAACCGAGTTCCATCACTGACTAAACAGTTTCTACCTTCAAGATCACGCCATCCAGGCCCACCACACGCACTTGAGCGCCGACAGGGCTGTCAGGGCCGGCCACCATCCATACACCATCACCGACTTTTACCTTGCCCCGACCCTCCACAATCGCCTGATGCACCACGAACACGCGACCGACCAACTCCGAACCACGCTCGTTGAGCCCCGGCTGGTCGCTGGCTTTGGCACTGCTGCGCTGGCGTTTCCACCAGTACACCGCTGTCAATATCGACAGCACAGCGAACAGCAGCAGTTGCCACTCCAGCCCGAGCGGCGGCACAAGAAACTTGATCACGCCCACGGCTGCCGCAGCTATGCCCATCCACAGCAGGTAGCCACCGGCGCCGAAGACCTCAAGAATCAATAGCACCGTACCCAGTGCGAGCCAATCCCAGAACGAAAGATGCTGAAGGAAATCCCACATGGCGATCGCCTCAGGCTTTCTTGTTATCGAAGGTTGCCTTGACGATTTCGCCGATGCCGCCGACAGCGCCGATCACCTGGCTGGCTTCCAGCGGCATCAGGATCACTTTGCTGTTATTGGCCGACGCCAATTTGCCAAGGGCATCGATGTATTTCTGCGCGACGAAGTAGTTGATGGCCTGCACGTTACCGGTGGCGATTGCTTCGGACACGACCTGGGTCGCGCGGGCCTCAGCCTCTGCCTGACGCTCACGGGCTTCAGACTCCAGGAACGCGGCCTGGCGCCCACCTTCGGCTTCAAGAATCTGTGCCTGCTTCTTGCCTTCGGCCGTCAGGATCGCCGATGCCCGCAGGCCTTCGGCTTCCAGGATCTGTGCACGCTTGATCCGTTCGGCTTTCATCTGGCCGGACATGGCGGCCATCAGGTCGGCGGGCGGGCTGATGTCCTTGATTTCGATCCGGGTGATCTTGATGCCCCACGGCGCCGTGGCTTCATCGACGGTGCGCAGCAGTTTTTCGTTGATGCCGTCGCGCTGGCTGAGCATGGCATCCAGCTCCATGGAGCCGAGTACCGTGCGGATATTGGTTTGCAGCAGGTTGCGGATAGCGTGTTCGAGGTTGTTGACCTCGTAGGCGGCCTGGGCGGTATTGACCACCTGGAAGAAGCACACGGCGTCGATCTGCACGGTGGCGTTGTCGGCGGTGATGACTTCCTGGGGCGGGATATCCAGCACGCTTTCCATCACGTTGATCTTGCGGCCGATGCGGTCCATGACCGGGATGATGATGTTCAGGCCCGGCTTGAGGGTGTTGGTGTAACGGCCGAAGCGCTCGACGGTCCACTGATAGCCCTGGGGTACCACCTTGAAGCCCATGAACAGGATGGCGATAGCCAAACCCACGAAAAGAAGCAGTACGGTTCCGATCTGCATAGCGATTCCCTATCTGGTGGTGTCAGTTAAACGAAGTTCGGCGGATTGTAACGGTCTTGTCACCGATAAGAACGGTTTCAGCCCGGGGTAATCAACGCATTTGTTACCGAATCCCCTGGCGTCACTCGCAATACCTCGGCCATCGTGGTCAGCCCCGCCTTGACTTTACCCACGCCGGCCATGCGCAGGCCGCACATGCCTTGCGCCACCGCCTCCCTGCGCAGGGACTGCGCGTCGGCGCCTGGTGTGATCAGCGCCTTGAGCGAGTCATTCAGCACCATGAGCTCGTACACCCCGGCGCGCCCGCGAAACCCGCTGTTTCGACATTCCGCACACCCTACCGCTTCGTGAGCATCGCCCGCCACCCGCTTGCAATGAGGGCACAGCAAGCGCACCAAGCGCTGCGCCATTACGCCCAATAAGGTGGCCTTGATCAAATAATGAGCAATGCCCAGTTCCTGCAAGCGGCTGATGGCGCTGGGCGCATCGTTGGTGTGCAGCGTCGAGAGCACCAAATGCCCGGTCAATGCGGCCTGGATCGCCATCTCGGCGGTTTCCTGGTCGCGGATCTCGCCGATCATGATGATGTCCGGGTCCTGGCGAAGCAGGGCTCGGATGCCGCTGGCGAACGTCAGGTCGATATTGGGCTGTACCTGCATTTGGTTAAACGCCGGCTCGACCATCTCGATCGGGTCTTCCACGGTGCAAAGATTGACCTCTCGGGTCGCCAAGTGTTTGAGCGTGGTGTAGAGGGTGCTGGTCTTGCCTGAACCGGTAGGCCCCGTGACCAGGATGATGCCGTTGGTGTGGCGCGTCATGTCGTGCCATCGCTGCTGGTCTTCGGCCGACAAACCCAGCTCGTCAAAGTCCTTGAGCAGCACCTGCGGATCGAAAATCCGCATCACCAGCTTTTCGCCAAAGGCGGTGGGAAGGGTCGACAGCCGCAACTCGACTTCTGTGCCGGCAGGGCTTTTGGTCTTGACCCGACCATCCTGGGGTTTGCGTTTTTCCGCCACGTTCATCCGCCCGAGGCTTTTCAGGCGGCTGACCACCGCCATCGTCACCTGGGGAGGAAATTGATAGACGTCGTGCAACAGGCCATCAATGCGAAAGCGCACGCGGCCTTGTTCACGGCACGGCTCGATATGAATATCACTGGCCCGCTGGGCGAACGCGTATTGCAACAGCCAGTCGACGATATTGACGATATGCGCGTCGTTGGCGTCCGGCTCCTGGTCGCTGGCGCCGAGGTTGAGCAACTCGACGTTGCCAGTCCCCGCCACCTTTTGATCCGCACCGCTGACGGACTTCGCCAGCCGGTAGAATTCGCTGATACAACGCTGAATGTCTTGGGGGTTGGCAACCACGCGCCTGATCGAGCGCTGGAGCACTTGTGCCAGTCCCGATTCCCAGCTGGTGACATGGGGCTGGGCGCTGGCAACGGTGACGGTCTGTGCGTCCACGGCTACCGCAAGGATGGCGTGGCGTTGGGCAAACGCGTGGGACATCAGCGGCACCACCGTTGCGACATCGATCTTCAGCGGGTCGATACGCCAATAAGGTTGCCCCACATGTTGGGCAAGCCACTGGGTCAGGGTTTCCAGGGAAGGCCCATGGGCGGCGATGCACTCCAACGGGTGCTGGGCATTGCCGGCGGGCAGCGCCGATATGCGCTGCGCGATGTCGGGAGCAATCAGCCCTCCCTCGACCAGCGCCGGGAGCAACTGATGCAGTTCCAATCGGTGATCAGCAGACATGAAGGTGTTCCTGGGTAGCCTCGGACGACATTTCAGGCTAGCCAGCCGCCGGATATCTTCCTCCCAGCGTATGTTGCAGGCCTTTACCGAGCTGCTGCCGCCACGGCCGCAGGCCCCACGGAATCAGCGCGCCATACATGCAGCGTGCACACGCTGATCAGGTTTCGAATCTTTTCGGCGATCACTTGGGCGCGATGCCAGCTCAGGCTATCCATCACGATATCGATGTTCAGCAGGTCTTCCTGGCGGCTCACGTTGACCTGGCTCGGTGTCAGGAACTGCAACGCAAAATAGTTGAGTACCCGACACAACACATCGGGCTCCGCCTCGGCGACGATCCGGTAATGCGCCTGGCAATGGGTGCTGCTGGCAGCCCACGCATCGACGCGGGTCAGAGGGTGGGTGGTTTCGACGGCATGCATGCTGACTCTCCAGATTCGACTGGAGAAATTTTTACATTCGCTTCGGGAGATTTCTTATCTAAGATGGGCATGATTTGCGATTAATCGAATCGTTCAATTCAGAAAAGACAGCCTTCAAGGTATTTTTATGCACAGCGAATTGGACGCCTACGACCGCCGCATCCTGGCCCTGCTGCAAGAGGACGCCTCGCTGTCCAGCGCGCAGATCGCCGAACAGGTCGGCCTGTCCCAGTCGCCGTGCTGGCGACGCATCCAGCGGCTCAAGGAGGAAGGAGTGATTCGCGGCCAGGTCACTCTGCTGGATCGCAAGAAGATCGGCCTGAATACGCAGATCTTTGCCGAGGTCAAACTCAACGCCCACGGCCGATCCAACTTCACCGAGTTCACCGACGCGATTCGTGGGTTTCCGGAAGTGCTGGAGTGCTATGTGCTGATGGGGGCGGTGGATTTTCTGCTGCGCATCGTGACGTCGGACATTGAGGCGTACGAGCGGTTTTTCTTCGAGAAGTTATCGATGGTGCCGGGGATTCAGGAGGTCAACTCGATCGTGGCGCTGTCCGAGATCAAGTCGACCACCAGCCTGCCAGTATTGCGCTGACAGGATCGGCCTCATCGGGGGCTAGGCCCCGATGGCGATATTACAGGCGCAGCAGGGTCTTCCAGGCACGGTTCTGATACACCGCAATCGCCTGATGCATGCGCGCATCCAGCGACTCGTCGGTGATCGGCTGGTTGGCCAGTTGCGCCAGCTTGTTCAGCTCGCCGTACAAACGATCCAGTTCCGCAATGTCCAACACGTTACGCGCGTGGTGCAGCCAGGCCTGGATGCGTTCGATGCGCGGCAGTTGCTCGGCCAGGTCTTCCGGTTGCTGCTGGTAGCGCGGCAGTTGCAGGGCGACGGCATCGTCGGCCAGCAGGCGCGGCAGCCAGTTGGTGATTTGCGCGGCGCCCTGGCGGTTGCCGCGCACGTTGCGGTCGGCAGTCCAGGTGCGGGCCATCAGCCAGCGTGACATGTTCAGCGAGAACAAGCCCCAGCGCACGTCGTCCAATTCTTCGGCAAACTGCTCGGGTGCGGCTTTGCGGATGTCTTCGTCGTCGTCACCGGCCTGGACCAGCGGGCGCCAGTCTTCCAGCAGTGCATCGAGTGCGCTGCGCAGTTCGCTGGTGGATTGACGCGGTGCGGCCTGGCCGAGGCTGCCGATCAGGGCGCGCAGTTCGCCGAGGTTGTCGACCCAGTCCTGCAGCAGGCGCCAGTGGCCATTGAAGCGGTATTGCTCGGCCAGGCGCTGGCTGCTGCCGAGCAGGTGCCACATGATTGCGGCGAAGGCGTCGTCCAGCGGCATTTCGGCGTGGATCTGCGGCGCCGGCAGGCTCAGGGAGTAGCTGCTGGCGTCGTACAGGCGGTAGCCGCGCTCGGCTTTGCTGATGTCACACGGCATCAGCGCGAGGGTGGCGGCCAGTTCGGCGGCCAACTCCAGCAGGGCAGCCGGTTCGCCTTCGCGCAGTTCGAGTTCCAGCTCGCAGATTTCTTCTTTCTGCTTACCCACGACCACATGGCCCAGGTCCAGGGCGGCTTCGATCACCACCTTGGCCTTGCCACGGCCCCAGGCGATTTCGGCGCGCTCGCGCACGAAGTCGGTGGTGAAGATCGGCTTGAGGGTCTTTTTGTCCAGCTCAGCCAGTTGCTCGGGCCAGCAGTCGCCGTCGAGTTTCTTCACGTCGAGCTTGGCCTTGGGCAGGTCCCAGTTGTACTCATTGCGTTCCGACAGGCCGGCGACGCTTTGGCCACGGGTCTTGAGGGTCTGGATAATCTCGTCACCGTCCTTGCGCAGGCGCAGGGCGACTTTGGCCTGGGCCAGGTCACGCTCGGGGGTGTCGAAGTACTGGTTCATCAACTCACGGCGTTCCCAGCCACTTTTGTTGCGTTTTTTCAGTAGCGGGTGCTCACGCAGCGCGGCGAGTGTTTCGCGGCTGACGCGGAGCTTGATTTCGGTTTCTTTCTGCATGGCCGGAAAATCCAGGATCGGGAGCGCAGCCGGGGAAAAGAGTGGCTGCCAAGGTCGTGCAGTGTACAGGACTGAGCCCGGCAACGCGCCGCAACGGTTTATTGTCTCGTGCAGATGCCTCTATAGTGGGGCTCATCCGGGAAGTAGGGAGACCGTGTATGCCGTTGCCGTCCATGAAAGAGCAGTTCGCCGCGCTGATTGCCGCGCCTTCGGTGAGTTGCACCCAGGCGTCTCTCGACCAGACCAACCGCCCGGTGATCGATTTACTCGCCGGTTGGTTGGGCGACCTGGGGTTCTCCATCGACATCCAGCCGGTCAGCCCCGGCAAATTCAACCTGCTGGCCAGCTTTGGCACCGGCCCCGGGGGCCTGGTATTGGCCGGCCATAGCGACACCGTTCCTTATGACGCTGCGTTGTGGAAGACCGATCCGCTCAAGCTGACGGAAGTCGACGGCCGCTGGGTAGGATTGGGCAGTTGCGACATGAAGGGTTTTTTCGCGCTGGCGATTGAGGCGGTGTTGCCGCTGCTGGACCAACCGTTCAAGCAGCCGTTGCTGATCCTCGCCACCTGCGATGAAGAAAGCTCCATGTCCGGTGCCCGAGCATTGGCCGAAGCCGGGCGCCCCCTGGGCCGGGCGGCGGTAATCGGTGAACCGACCGGCCTCAAGCCGATCCGCCTGCACAAAGGCGTGATGATGGAGCGCATCGACATTCTCGGCCAAAGCGGCCATTCGTCGGACCCAGGCCTGGGCCACAGCGCCCTGGAAGCCATGCATGACGCCATCGGCGAGCTGCGCGGCCTGCGCCTGGCCTGGCAGCGCGAGTACCGCAACCCGCAATTCAGCGTGCCGCAACCGACCATGAACTTCGGCTGTATCCATGGTGGCGACAACCCCAACCGCATCTGTGGCCAATGCTCCCTGGAATTCGACCTGCGGCCCTTGCCGGGCATGGACCCCGCAGTGCTGCGTGCGGCGATCCGGCAAAAGCTCGAACCGCTGGCCGAGCGCCATAAGGTCAAGATCGACTACGCGCCGTTATTCCCCGCAGTGCCGCCGTTCGAGCAGGTCGAAGACGCCGAGTTGGTGCGGGTCGCGGAACGATTGACCGGGCATCGTGCCGAAGCAGTAGCGTTCGGCACCGAAGCGCCTTATCTTCAGCGCCTTGGTTGTGAAACCCTGGTGCTCGGCCCTGGCGACATCGCCTGTGCCCACCAACCGGGCGAATACCTCGAAATGTCACGCTTGACGCCTACAGTGCGTCTATTGCGGGAACTGATCGAACATTACTGCCTGAAACCTGCGTAAATTAACCCCTGTCCATTCGTACATAAGGAGAGCGAGCGTGTCGCCAAGCCTGTTCCGACGATAACCATCAGCCCGCTGTGCGTTTTCACGACTCATCCTTTTTCGGCTGCTTTTTATTACAGGCCCAGGTTCCATGCCCGACTACGTTAATTGGCTTCGTCACGCTTCGCCCTACATCAACGCCCACCGCGACTGCACCTTTGTGGTCATGTTGCCCGGCGACGGCGTGGATCATCCGAACTTCGGCAATATCGTCCACGACCTGGTGCTGCTCCACAGCCTGGGCGTGCGTCTGGTGCTGGTGCATGGTTCGCGCCCACAGATCGAAGCGCGCCTTGAAGCGCGCGGCCTGGTCCCGACTTACCATGAAGGCATGCGCATCACCGATGCCGCGACGCTGGAGTGTGTGATCGACGCGGTCGGCCACCTGCGTATCGCCATCGAAGCGCGCTTGTCGATGGACATGGCCTCGTCGCCGATGCAGGGCTCGCGCCTGCGGGTGGCCAGCGGCAACCTGGTGACGGCACGGCCTATCGGTGTGCTTGAAGGCGTGGATTACCACCACACCGGCGAAGTGCGCCGGGTCGACCGCAAGGGCATCAATCGCCTGCTGGATGAGCGCTCCATTGTGCTGCTGTCGCCCCTGGGCTATTCGCCTACGGGGGAGATCTTCAACCTGGCCTGCGAAGACGTCGCCACCCGCGCCGCCATCGACCTGGGGGCGGACAAACTGCTGCTGTTCGGCGCTGATCTCGGCCTGATCGATGAAAATGGCCGCCTGGTCCGCGAATTGCGCCCGCAACAAGTACCGGCACACCTGCAGCGCCTGGGCAGCAGCAACTACCAGTCCGAATTGCTCGATGCGGCTGCCGAGGCCTGTCGCGGCGGGGTAGGGCGCAGCCACATCGTCAGCTACGCCGAAGACGGCGCCTTGCTCACCGAACTGTTCACCCGCGATGGCGGCGGCACGTTGGTGGCCCAGGAGCAATTCGAACGGGTGCGCGAGGCGGCGATTGAAGACGTCGGCGGCTTGCTCGACCTGATCAGCCCGCTGGAAGAACAGGGCATCCTGGTGCGCCGTTCGCGGGAAGTGCTCGAGCGTGAGATCGAGCAGTTCAGCGTGGTGGAGCGCGAAGGCATGATCATCGCGTGTGCGGCGTTGTATCAGATCGCCGATTCGGACGCGGGTGAACTGGCTTGCCTGGCGGTGAACCCGGAGTACCGCCATGGCGGGCGGGGTGATGAGCTGCTGGAGCGTATCGAAACCCGCGCGCGGGCCCAGGGGTTGAAGACGCTGTTCGTGCTTACCACGCGGACTGCCCACTGGTTCCGTGAGCGCGGCTTTGTGCCGAGCAGCGTGGATCGCCTGCCATCGGCACGGGCCTCGCTGTACAACTATCAGCGCAACTCGAAGATTTTCGAGAAGGCCTTGTAGAACCCTACCCCCAAGTCACCGGGCAGGCTCGTGCAAGAGCCTGCCGTCACGCACGACTAAAGTTTAAGCATTCTTGATCTGACGCCGATAACAGGTGGGCGGCTATGGATAGAGTGTGGAAGCTCGCTAATAGCTGAATCGTCGAATGGGCGGCTTGGACAGCAAAAGAAACGATTAGTGACACAAAAACTGTAACAAATTGACGGGAGGATGTGCCTTTGGCCATGATGGCGTCGCCTTTTTGATCGTGGGTGACGTATGCAACAGCGCGGCCACACTAATCGATCTAAAAAAGCTCTAACAAATACCCTTTAGGAATTAGCTAGTGTGGCGGGTGGTCTATGCTGGCCTGTCCGCGTCACGGAAAGTCTTATTCCTGAATCGTATGAAAAAGAATGAAATAATTCTTTTTGGGTGTATGAAAAACTCATTACCCTGCAGGGACCAAATCAACGGTGGTTAGACGAAGGTAGTAGACACACAAGGTTACGATTGACTTGTCAGTCACTATCCGGTGCTAATCGCGCATCTGTGGATCGAGGGCGTCAGACCCGAGACCAAAGAAATACAAAAATTAGAAACGAGAGGAGCGGTACATGAAGAAGTCCACCTTGGCACTGTCTGTAGCTTTGGGCGTAATCGCTCAGCAAGCAGGCGCTGCCGGTTTCATCGAAGACAGCAAGGCCACACTGGGTCTGCGTAACTTCTACATCAACACTGATAACCGTGACGACGCTACTAAAGCGGCCGGCGCGCAGAACAAGCAAGAAGAATGGGGCCAGGCATTCGACCTGCGTTTCATCTCCGGTTACACCCAAGGCACCGTGGGCTTCGGTATTGACGCCATCGGCCTGCTGGGCGTGCGTCTGGATTCGGGCGGCGGTACCAACGGCGCCAGCGGCAAGACTGCTACCAACTACGGTTCTTACGGCGGCACGGTTTTCCCGAGCAAGTCCAACGGCGAAGCAGTTGATAACTACTCCAGCCTGGGCCTGACCGCCAAAGCCAAGATCTCCCAGACCGAACTGAAATTGGGCACGCTGCAACCTAAGTTGCCAGTTATCGTGACCAACGACGGTCGTTTGCTGCCACAGACTTTCCAAGGTGGCCAGATCACTTCTGGCGACATCAAGGACCTGACACTGGTTGCCGGCCAGATCGAAAAGGCCAAAGGTCGTAACTCCAGCAACGTTGAAAACCTGTCCATCGCAGGTGCCAACGGTCGTACGGCCTCTGGTCGCGACAGCAACAAGTTCTACTACGCGGGTGGTGACTACAAAATCACCAAAGACCTGACTGCCCAGTACTACTACGGCAACCTGGATCAGTTCTACAAGCAACACTTCCTGGGCCTGCTGCACAACTGGGCCATCGGTCCTGGCGTGTTGAAAACCGACCTGCGCTACTTCAACAGCCGTGCTGATGGTAACAACAGCAACGACGCCAACTACTTCACCAGCGGTGACTACGGCACTAACGCCGCAGGTAACAACATCACCAAAGGTAAAGTCGACAACAACCTGTACAGCGGTCTGTTCCTGTACTCGGTGGCGGGTCACACCTTCGGTGGTGGTTACCAGGTCAGCAACGGCGACAGTGACTTCCCATGGTTGAACCAAGGCGACGGTTCGTCGGCTTACCTGACCACTGACTCGCAGATCTCCAAGTTTGCCCGCGCTGGCGAACGTACTTGGCAGGCTCGCTACGCTTACGACTTCGCCAAGGTTGGCGTACCCGGGTTGACCGCTGGTGTGGTTTACCTGCGTGGTGACAACATCGACACCCGTGGCGCCGTCGGCGCTACCACACCGCAACGGACTGTAAACTCCAACGGCGCGAACGAGTGGGAACGTGACATCACTGTTGCCTACGTCGTACCAGAAGGCCCGCTGAAGAACGTTGGCGTGGCTTGGAAAAACGCCACGTGGCGCAACGACATCGCTGGCCAGCGTAATCAGGACGAAAACCGCCTGATCGTCAGCTACTCGCTGCCACTGTTCTAGTCGCGTGAAGCTGTTGTAAGACCGTAAAACCTTGCCCGGCGCACGCCGGGCAAGGTGTCTTGCCTTTCAAGTCGGGCTAAACCCCCGCAAGCCCTTCCTGAACCCCTCTTTGTACAGCGTCTCTAGGCCTTCTCGAACCTTGGAAACGATGTTGCGCCTCGCCCTTTCCCGCGTCCAATGAACAGATTTTTAATATTCCTTTATCGTCTAGATAAATCGATATTTATTCTTTTTAAATAATCCGTAATCCATGCACAGTGGGCTCCATAAGCACTCACCAGGAGCCACACCATGAGCCTAAGACTGGGCGATATCGCCCCCGACTTCGAACAGGATTCCAGCGCCGGCAAGATTCGTTTCCACGAATGGCTGGGCGACAGCTGGGGTGTGTTGTTTTCCCACCCGGCGGACTTCACCCCGGTGTGCACCACGGAGCTGGGCTTCACCGCCAAGCTCAAGGACGAGTTCGCCAAGCGCGGCGTCAAGGCCATCGCCCTGTCGGTGGACCCGGTGGATTCGCACCACAAGTGGATCGAAGACATCAACGAAACCCAGGCCACCGTCGTCAACTTCCCGATCCTGGCTGACGCCGACCGCAAGGTTTCGGACCTCTACGACCTGATCCACCCGAATGCCAGTGACACCCTCACCGTGCGTTCCTTGTTCGTGATCGACCCGAACAAGAAGATCCGCCTGACCATCACCTACCCGGCCAGCACCGGCCGTAACTTCCACGAAATCCTGCGGGTCATCGACTCGCTGCAACTGACCGACAACTACAAAGTCGCCACCCCCGCCAACTGGCAGGACGGTGATGAAGTGGTGATCGTGCCGTCGCTCAAGGATGAGGAAGAGATCAAGAAGCGCTTTCCGAAGGGCTATCGGGCGGTGAAGCCCTACCTGCGGCTTACTCCACAACCCAATCGTTGACGCGGATATCGTCATCGGAGACAAGCCCACTCCCACAGCTGACGGTATTCCCCTGTGGGAGGGGGCTTGCCCCCGATGGCGTCGGTCAATGCACCGCCTTTTAAACTGAATCACAGCAGGGGTTTTCAGGCCGTTTCTACGGCCTTTTTTTTCGCCTGGGGACCTACAAATCTCATATGCATTTAAAGAATAAACAAATGAAAAAATAAGATTTATAGATATATAAATCTGCTGATAAGGTCTGTTCCATCTTGGCGCCATCGCCACACAGCGAACCGCCGGCACTTGCTCAAGGAATTCCTGCATGTTGGTCGTAACACTTGGAGGCAGTCCCAGCCAGCGTTCCCGCTCCGGGGTCTTGCTGGAAAAAACCCGTCAGTGGTTGCAAGACAAAGGCGTTGAAGTGGTGAGTTACCAGATACGGGACTTCCCGGCTGAAGACTTGCTGCATGCACGCTTCGACAGCCCCAAGGTCATCGACCTGCTGCAACAGGTGGCTAACGCGGATGGCCTGGTGATCGCCACGCCGGTGTACAAGGCGTCGTTCTCCGGGGCGTTGAAAACCGTGCTCGACCTGCTGCCGGAGCGCGCCCTGGCCCACAAGGTTGTGCTGCCGATGGCGACCGGCGGCAGCATCGCTCACATGCTGGCGGTGGATTACGCCTTGAAGCCGGTATTGTCGGCCCTCAAAGCCCAGGAGCTGCTCCACGGCATCTTTGCCGAAGACAGCCAGATCGCCTACGGCGAAGGCAGTGCCCAGGCGCAACTGGTACCGGTCCTCGAACACCGTTTGCACGAGGCCCTGGAGACGCTTTACGGCGCCATGGCCCGTCGTCCGAAACCGCTGGACCCGCATGTGTTGAATGAACGTTTGTTGAGTGCTCGCTGGAGCATTTAAGTCAGCCTCACCGCTATATAGATGTACTCACCTTACTCAGCCGCCAACGGCCAAGCAGGTGCAGCCAACCCCCTCATCGCACTATTTGGAGAGAGCGCCATGCGCACTGTCATCTTGCGTCGTGGTCTGGTCGCACTGTTTGCTGCGGCTGTGTCCTTCGGCGCCATTGTTCAGGTTCAAGCCGCCGAGACCCTGCGGATCGGTTACCAGAAATACGGCACCCTGGTGCTGCTCAAGGCCAAGGGCACCCTGGAAAAACGCCTGGCCGCCCAAGGTGTGCAGGTGCAATGGACCGAGTTTCCCGGCGGTCCGCAACTGCTCGAAGGCCTGAACGTGGGTTCCATCGACTTCGGTGTCACCGGCGAAACCCCGCCGGTCTTCGCCCAGGCCGCCGGTGCCGACCTGCTCTACGTGGCCTACGAGCCGCCGGCGCCCACCAGTGAAGCGATCCTGGTGCCGAAAGACTCGACGATCAAATCGGTGGCCGAGCTCAAGGGCAAGAAAGTCGTGCTCAACAAAGGCTCCAACGTGCACTACCTGCTGGTGCGTGCCCTGGAAGACGCCGGCCTGAAATACACCGACGTGCAGACCGTGTTCCTGCCGCCCGCCGATGCCCGTGCCGCCTTCGAGCGTGGCAGCGTGGATGCGTGGGTGATCTGGGACCCGTACCAGGCCGCCGCCGAGAAACAACTGCAAGCGCGTACCTTGCGTGACGGCACCGGCATCGCCGACAACCACCAGTTCTACCTGGCCACCAAGCCGTACGCCGAAAAGCATCCGGAAGTGGTCAAGGCGCTGATCGAAGAAGTGCGCGCGGTGGGCGAGTGGTCCAAGGCCAACCCCCAGGAAGTGACCGAGCAAGTCGCGCCGCTGCTGGGCCTGCCGGCCGACATCACCCTGACCTCGGTGAAACGCCAGGGCTACGGTGCGCTGTTCCTGACCCCGGAAGTGGTGGCGGCCCAGCAGAAAATCGCCGACAGCTTCTACCAACTCAAATTGATCCCCAAGCCCTTGAGCATCAAGGACGTGATCTGGACGCCACCGGCTGCCGTGGCTAAAGCACCGTAATCCGATTTCTTCAGGAGACAACTCCATGAGCCTCACTATTTTCTGGTTCCTGCCTACCCACGGCGACGGCCATTACCTTGGCACCGCCGAAGGCGCTCGCGCCGTTGATCACGGTTATCTGCAGCAAGTGGCCCAGGCAGCTGACCGCCTGGGATTCGGCGGGGTGCTGATCCCCACTGGTCGTTCCTGCGAAGACTCGTGGTTGGTGGCCGCCTCGCTGATCCCGGTGACCCAGCGTTTGAAATTCCTTGTCGCGCTGCGCCCCGGGATCATTTCCCCGACGGTGGCGGCGCGCCAGGCCGCGACCCTGGACCGCCTGTCCGGTGGCCGTGCGTTGTTCAACCTGGTGACCGGTGGTGACCCGGAAGAGCTGGCCGGCGATGGCTTGTTCCTCAGTCACGAGGAGCGCTATCAGGCTTCGGTGGAATTCACCCGCATCTGGCGTCGTGTGCTGGAAGGTGAAACCGTGGATTACGACGGCGAGCACATCAGCGTCAAAGGCGCCAAGTTGCTCTACCCGCCGATCCAGCAACCGCGCCCGCCGCTGTACTTCGGCGGATCCTCCGAAGCGGCCCAGGACCTGGCCGCCGAACAGGTGGAGATGGTGCTGACCTGGGGCGAGCCACCGGCCGCCGTCGCCGAGAAGATCGAGCAGGTGCGGGCCAAGGCGGCGAAACTCGGGCGCACCGTGCGCTTCGGCATTCGTCTGCATGTGATCGTGCGCGAAACCAACGAAGAAGCCTGGAAAGCCGCCGACAAACTGATCTCCCATCTCGACGACGACACCATCGCCCGTGCCCAGGCTTCCCTGGCGCGCTTCGATTCCGTCGGCCAGCAGCGCATGGCGGCCTTGCATGGCGGTAACCGCGACAACCTGGAAGTCAGCCCCAACCTGTGGGCCGGCGTCGGCCTGGTGCGTGGCGGTGCGGGCACCGCGCTGGTGGGCGATGGCCCGACGGTTGCGGAGCGGGTCAAGGAGTACGCAGCGCTGGGCATCGACACCTTTATCTTCTCCGGTTATCCACACCTGGAAGAATCGTATCGGGTCGCCGAGCTGCTGTTCCCGCACCTGGATATCGAACGTCCCGAGCTGCCGAAAAGCGCCGGTTACGTAAGCCCGTTCGGCGAAATGGTCGCCAACGACATCCTTCCCAAAGCTGCGTCACAGAGCTGAGGCGGCGCCATGAACCTGGAAAAATTGAGCCATCGCGTGGCGCCCTGGGTGCTGCCGATTCTATTGCTGGCGGTGTGGCAGTTGTCGGTGTCGGCGGGTTGGTTGTCGACACGCATCCTGCCGGCGCCCAGCGCGGTGATTGAGGCTGGGGTCAACCTGGTGCGCAGCGGCGAAATCTGGACGCACCTGGCTATCAGTGGCTGGCGTGCCGGCCTGGGCTTTGTGATCGGTGGCAGCATCGGCCTGGCGCTGGGGTTTATCACCGGCCTGTCGACGTGGGGCGAACGCCTGCTGGACAGCTCGGTGCAGATGATCCGCAACGTGCCGCACCTGGCGCTGATTCCGCTGGTGATCCTGTGGTTCGGCATCGACGAGACCGCGAAGATTTTCCTCGTGGCCCTCGGCACGCTGTTTCCGATCTACCTCAACACTTACCACGGCATCCGCAACGTCGACCCGGCGCTGGTGGAAATGTCGCGCAGCTACGGCTTGTCCGGTTTCAGCCTGTTCTGGCAAGTGATCCTGCCGGGTGCGCTGCCGTCGATCCTGGTGGGTGTGCGCTTTGCCCTGGGCTTTATGTGGCTGACGCTGATCGTGGCGGAAACCATCTCTGCCAGCTCCGGCATTGGTTACCTGGCGATGAACGCCCGCGAATTCCTGCAAACCGACGTGGTGGTGTTGGCCATCGTGATGTACGCCATCCTCGGCAAGCTGGCCGACCTTGCCGCTCGCGGTCTGGAGCGTGTATGGCTGCGCTGGCACCCGGCGTATCAAGTCAATAAAGGAGGTGCGGCATGACGGCTCAACAACCTCCGCGCCTGCTGAAGGGGATTCCCCTGGCGGTGCGCAAATTGCGCAAGGCCTTCGGCGCGCGGGAAGTGCTCAAGGAAATCGACCTGCACATTCCGGCGGGCCAGTTCGTGGCCGTGGTCGGTCGCAGTGGCTGCGGTAAAAGTACGTTGCTGCGCCTGTTGGCCGGCCTGGACAAAGCCAGCGGCGGCGAGCTGCTGGCCGGTTCGGCGCCGCTGAGCGAGGCGATTGAAGACACGCGCTTGATGTTCCAGGAAGCGCGCCTGCTGCCGTGGAAAAAGATCATCGACAACGTCGGCCTGGGCCTCAAAGGCAACTGGCGCCCTAGAGCCTTGGAAGCCCTGGAAGCGGTCGGCCTGGCCGAGCGTGCCAATGAGTGGCCGGCGGCCTTGTCCGGTGGCCAGAAGCAGCGTGTGGCCCTGGCCCGCGCCTTGATTCACCAGCCGCGCCTGTTGCTGCTCGACGAACCGCTGGGCGCCCTGGACGCCCTGACCCGTATCGAGATGCAGCAACTGATCGAAAACCTCTGGCAAAAACACGGCTTCACCGTGTTGCTGGTGACCCATGACGTCAGCGAAGCCGTGGCCATTGCCGACCGGGTGATCCTGATCGAAGACGGCGAAATCGGCCTCGACCTGATGGTCGATCTGCCGCGCCCACGGGCCCGAGGCTCACATCGCCTGGCCGCACTGGAAGCGCAAGTACTTAACCGTGTGCTGTCGTTGCCCGGCACGCCGCCGGAACCCGAACCTGTTTCACCGCTGCCTACGCAATTGCGTTGGGCTCAATAACTCACTTGTCCTACGAAGGAAGTACACCATGACTATTAAAGCCATCAACGTGCGTAACCAGTTCAAAGGCACCATCAAGGAAATCGTCGTCGGCGACGTGCTGTCGGAAATCGACGTGCAGACCGCGTCCGGTATCGTCACGTCCGTGATCACCACCCGCTCGGTCAAAGAGCTGGAGCTGGTGATTGGCAGCGAAGTGATTGCCTTTGTGAAATCCACCGAGGTGTCGATTGCCAAGTTGTGATTTGCGTCGTTCTTGAGGCCGTCATCGGGGGCAAGTCGAATCGTCGCACCGCCCCTCCCACATTCTGAATGTGTTCACAAATCAAACTGTGGGAGGGGGCTTGCCCCCGATGAGGCCAGTCCGGCCAGCACAAAACTCAGCGCTTAGGCAGATACGCCGGCAAATACAGCCCCACATACGCATCAAACACCCGCATCCCTTCCTCCGCCATACGCGGCGTAATCAGCCCATGCTGATGCACCGAGCGCGCATACACGCGATCACTCAATTCCAACGCCAGCGCAAACACATCCACATCGGTTGGCAAGCTCGGCACTTCAAAGTGGCGGTCGAACACTTCCAGCATCAAATCCCCCAGCTCCAGATCATGCTGACGGTCCGCCTGGGTCACTTCGGTCAGCCCGTGCTGGGCCAGGATCAACTGGCGCGCGGCGGCGTCGTTGCTGTAGATGGTCAGCATGCGCTGTTCGACGATGTAGGACAGGTCGCGCCAATGCTTGAGTGAATCATGCTCGATGGGGGCCTGGATGGCGCAGCGGAAGGCTGCATGTATATCGGCGGTCAGTGCCTCCAGCAGCGCCGGCACACTGGCGAAAAAGTGATACACCGACGACGGCGGAATCTGCGCGCGCTCGGCCACGCTGTATATCGACAAACTCGCCACGCCTTCGGCGGCCAGCAAGGTGCGGGCGGCATCGAGAATCGCGTCGATCCGTGCCTGGCTGCGGGCGCGGGGTTTGCGAGGGGCGGCGGGGAGGGTGGGCATGGAAGTCTCCTACAGGGCAGCGGGCATTGTACGCAGAGCCTGGGGATGATCCATACCGCTTGTTGGGGTGAGCGGGCTTGCCCCGCGCTGGGCGGCGAAGCGGCCCCCATAAAAAACGCCGAGTTCCTTCAGAAAGAACTCGGCGTCTGTGTTTGGGGCTGCTACGCAGCCCAGCGCGGGGCAAGCCCGCTCACCACAGTCAATGCAGCCGTCGTTTAGACGGTATGCAGGTACCAGTTGTACTCAAGGTCGGAGATGGAGTGTTCGAACTCTTCCAGCTCACTTTCCTTACAGGCCACGAAGATATCGATGTATTTAGGATCGATGTACTTGGCCATCACCTCGCTGTCGTCCAACTCGCGCAGGGCATCGCGCAGGTTGTTCGGCAGGCTCTGTTCGTTCTGCTCGTAGCTGTTGCCTTCCACGGGGGCGCCCGGCTCGATCTTGTTGGTCAGACCGTGGTGCACGCCTGCCAGGACCGAAGCCATCAGCAGGTAAGGGTTGGCGTCGGCACCGGCCACACGGTGTTCGATACGTACGGCGTCGGACGAGCCGGTCGGTACGCGAATCGCCACGGTGCGGTTGTCCAGGCCCCAGCACGGCGAGTTCGGCACGTAGAACTGTGCGCCGAAACGACGGTAGGAGTTGACGTTAGGGCACAGGAACGCCATTTGGGCGGGTAGGGTCTCGAGCACACCGCCGATCGCGTGACGCAATGCGGCGTTCTGCTCGGGATCCTCGCTGGCAAAGATGTTCTTGCCGTCCTTGTCCAGGATCGAGATGTGTACGTGCAAACCGTTGCCTGCCTGGCCTGGGTAAGGCTTGGCCATGAAGGTGGTGTCCATCTCATGGTCGTAGGCGATGTTCTTGATCAGGCGCTTGAGCAGCACTGCGTAGTCGCAGGCCTTGATCGGGTCGGCCACGTGGTGCAGGTTCACTTCGAACTGCGCCGGGGCACTTTCCTTGACGATGGCGTCGGCCGGGATGCCTTGCTCTTTGGCACCTTCCAGGATGTCCTGGAGGCAATCGACGTATTCGTCGAGGTCGTCGATCAGGTAGACCTGTGTCGAGTGCGGGCGTTTGCCGGAGATCGGCGAGCGGGGCGGTTGTGGGCGGCCGTTCACGTTCTCCTGGTCGATCAGGTAGAACTCAAGCTCGAAGGCGGCGCAGATGGTCAGACCAAGGTCGTCAAACTTGCTTACAACTTGGCGGAGCACTTCGCGCGGATCGGCGAAGAAAGGTTCACCTTCAAGTTCGTGCATGGTCATCAGCAGTTGCGCGGTAGGGCGCTTTTGCCAGGGTTCATTGCACAGGGTGTCAGGGATCGGATAACAGATTCGGTCAGCATCACCGATGTCCAGGCCCAGGCCGGTGCTTTCCACCGTCGAGCCATTGATATCCAGGGCAAATAAAGAGGCAGGCAGGTTAATGCCCTTCTCGTAAACCTTGTGGAGGCTGGTGCGTTCGATGCGCTTACCGCGCACCACACCATTCATATCCGCAATTAGAAGGTCTACGTACAGAACCTCAGGATGATCCTTAAGGAACGCGTTCGCTTCGTTAAGCTGAACGGCACGCGGGGGTACCGACATGATGCAACACCTTTGTTGTTAAAAATATCAATCATTGATCTTTTCTGGTTTCAGTCAACCCGAACGGCATGCCGAAGTCAAGCGAGGCCTTTTTTGCCCTAAAAAAGCGCCGTGACCGCACTTTTGGGGCTTTTTGGGGCGGTTTTTTCGGTTTGACCGGCTTGGGACTCGCAGGCTTGAGCGGGCCGTGTTGTATTTTTTACGGGGGTGTTGTGTAAAAAAATGAACAAGGCTAAGCTCGATTCAAACCCATAACAGCAATAATACCGGGGTGCTTCATGTCTCGCCTGCCGCCAATCGGCGTCTCAGCCTGCTTCAGCCAGGCTTTGTCCGCAGTCCGTTCGTCCCGCGTGAATGCCCACGCACCGGCCAATATTCTTGACGGCCCATCCGCTCTCTTTTTTGCCTCCTCGACTGCCAGTTACCGGCTCCCCTCTGCGCGGCCGCTCATGATTCTGCACGACTTTGGCTTGAGGAATGCAACGCTGCAGCAAATGGCAGGTAAGCTCCTACCCTGAACGAAAAAACGACGCGGATGCTGCGTCAACCAACGCCTGGCCTTTAATGGATGCCAGGAAACCCAGCCCAGAGGCATTTATGAGTAACAACCTCGACCAGCTCACCGATTGGTTGAAAGACCACAAGATCACAGAAGTCGAATGCATGATTGGCGACCTGACCGGTATCACCCGGGGCAAGATCTCGCCGACCAACAAGTTCATCGCCGAAAAAGGCATGCGCCTGCCCGAGAGCGTTCTGTTGCAGACCGTGACCGGCGACTATGTCGAAGACGACATCTATTACGAATTGCTCGACCCGGCAGACATCGACATGATCTGCCGCCCCGACCAGAACGCGGTGTTCCTGGTGCCCTGGGCCATCGAGCCGACCGCCCAGGTGATCCACGACACCTACGACAAGCAAGGCAACCCGATCGAGCTGTCGCCGCGCAACGTGCTCAAGAAAGTCCTCAAGCTCTACGCCGACAAAGGCTGGCAGCCCATCGTGGCGCCGGAGATGGAGTTCTACCTGACCAAGCGCTGCGAAGACCCGGACTTCCCGCTGCAACCGCCGATCGGTCGGTCCGGGCGCCCGGAGACCGGCCGCCAGTCCTTCTCTATAGAAGCCGCCAACGAATTCGACCCGCTGTTCGAAGACGTCTACGACTGGTGCGAGCTGCAGGAGCTGGACCTCGACACCCTGATCCATGAAGACGGCACGGCGCAGATGGAAATCAACTTCCGTCACGGCGATGCCCTGTCCCTGGCCGACCAGATCCTGGTGTTCAAGCGCACCATGCGTGAAGCCGCGCTCAAGCACGACGTGGCGGCCACCTTCATGGCCAAGCCGATGACCGGCGAGCCCGGCAGCGCCATGCACCTGCACCAGAGCATCATCGACATCGCCACCGGCAAGAACGTCTTCTCCAATGAAGACGGGACCATGAGCCAACTGTTCCTCAACCACATTGGCGGCCTGCAGAAGTTCATCCCTGAATTGCTGCCGCTGTTTGCCCCCAACGTGAACTCGTTCCGCCGCTTCCTGCCCGACACCTCGGCGCCGGTGAACGTGGAGTGGGGCGAAGAAAACCGCACCGTCGGCCTGCGCGTGCCGGATGCCGGCCCGCAGAACCGTCGCGTCGAAAACCGCCTGCCGGGCGCCGACGCCAACCCGTACCTGGCGATTGCCGCCAGCCTGCTGTGTGGCTACATCGGCATGGTCGAAGGCCATAACCCGAGCGCCCCGGTGGTGGGGCGTGGTTACGAGCGCCGCAACCTGCGCCTGCCGTTGACCATCGAAGACGCCCTGGAACGCATGGAAAACAGCAAGACCATCGAGAAATACCTGGGTCAGAAATTCATCACAGGCTACGTCGCGGTCAAGCGGGCCGAGCATGAAAACTTCAAGCGCGTGATCAGTTCGTGGGAGCGGGAATTCCTGCTCTTCGCCGTCTGATGCGCCGGGCGCACGGGGCAACCCGTGCGCCCTTCACTGAAAAGTCTAGGAGATTGGTATGTCCAGCAACAACCCGCAAACCCGTGAATGGCAAGCCTTGAGCAGTGATCACCACCTGGCGCCGTTCAGCGACTTCAAGCAATTGAAAGAGAAAGGCCCACGGATCATCACCAAAGCCCACGGCGTGTACCTGTGGGACAGCGAAGGCAACAAGATCCTCGACGGCATGGCCGGCCTGTGGTGCGTGGCGATCGGTTACGGTCGCGATGAACTGGCCGACGCCGCCGCCAGGCAGATGAAAGAACTGCCGTACTACAACCTGTTCTTCCAGACCGCTCACCCGCCGGTGCTGGAGCTGGCCAAGGCGATTGCCGACATCGCGCCTGCCGGCATGAACCACGTGTTCTTCACCGGTTCCGGCTCCGAAGGCAACGACACCATGTTGCGCATGGTCCGCCACTATTGGGCGATCAAGGGCCAGCCGAACAAGAAAACCATCATCAGCCGCAAGAATGGCTACCACGGCTCCACCGTGGCTGGCGCCAGCCTGGGCGGCATGACCTATATGCATGAGCAGGGCGACTTGCCGATCCCGGGCATCGTCCATATCGCCCAGCCGTACTGGTTCGGCGAAGGCGGCGACATGAGCCCCGAAGAGTTCGGGATCTGGGCCGCCAACCAACTGGAAGAGAAGATCCTCGAGCTGGGCGTGGACAATGTCGGTGCTTTTATTGCCGAGCCGATCCAGGGCGCCGGTGGTGTGATCGTGCCGCCGGACAGCTACTGGCCGCGCATCAAGGAAATCCTCGCCAAGTACGACATCCTGTTTGTGGCCGACGAAGTGATCTGCGGTTTCGGCCGTACCGGTGAGTGGTTCGGTAGCGATTTCTACGACCTCAAGCCCCACATGATGACCATCGCCAAGGGCCTGACCTCGGGCTACATCCCCATGGGCGGCCTGATCGTGCGCGACGACGTGGTGGCCGTGCTCAACGAAGGCGGTGATTTCAACCACGGCTTCACCTACTCCGGTCACCCGGTGGCGGCGGCCGTGGCCCTGGAAAACATCCGCATCATGCGCGATGAAACAATCGTTAACCGCGTTCACGACGAAACGGCACCGTATTTGCAGAAACGTCTGCGGGAGTTGGCGGATCACCCGTTGGTGGGTGAAGTGCGCGGTGTCGGCATGCTTGGTGCAATTGAGCTGGTTCAGGACAAGGCGACGCGCAAGCGTTACGAGGGCCGGGGTGTCGGCATGATCTGCCGAACCTTCTGCTTCGAGAATGGCCTGATCATGCGCGCCGTGGGCGACACCATGATCATTTCGCCGCCTCTGGTGATCAGCAAGGCTGAAATCGACGAGCTGGTGACCAAGGCTCGTCAGTGCCTGGACCTGACTTTGGCGGCATTGCAGGGCTAAGTGCTAGGCTCAGTGCGCAGCGCACCGGGCAGTTATAAATGCAGGGGCTTTGGTTGAAAGCCGGCCCCTGAACTTGCCAGACTGTCGCCCTGTTTTGCTGCCCTCTGGAAGGGTCGCTGAACATAAAAGAACGTGGCCCAAAAAAGAAAAATTGGAGCATCACCAAATGAAGGCATTAGGTTTGAAGAACGCTGGCAAGACCCTCCTCGCCTTGTCCCTGATGGGCGCAATGGCGGGCGCGGTCCAGGCCGACGATAAAGTGCTGCACGTCTACAACTGGTCCGACTACATTGCACCGGACACCATCGCCAACTTTGAAAAAGAGTCGGGCATTAAAGTGGTGTACGACGTTTTTGACAGCAACGAGACACTCGAAGCCAAGTTGCTGGCAGGCAAGTCCGGCTACGACATCGTCGTACCTTCGAACAACTTCCTCGCCAAGCAGATCAAGGCCGGTGTCTACCAGGAGCTGGACAAGTCCAAGCTGCCCAACTACGGCAACCTGAACACCTCCCTGCTTAAAGCCGTGTCGGTCAGCGACCCGGACAACAAGCACGCTTTCCCGTACATGTGGGGTTCGATCGGCATCGGCTACAACCCGGACAAGGTCAAGGCCGCGCTGGGCGTGGACAAGATCGATTCGTGGGACGTGCTGCTCAAGCCGGAAAACATCGCCAAGCTCAAAAGCTGCGGCGTGAGCTTCCTCGACTCGCCGACCGAAATGCTGCCGGTCGCGCTGCATTACCTGGGCCTGCCAACCGACAGCCAGAAGAAGGCCGACCTCAAGCAAGCCGAAGACCTGTTCCTGAAAATCCGTCCTTCGATTGGCTACTTCCACTCGTCCAAGTACATCTCCGACCTGGCCAACGGCAACATCTGCGTAGCCGTGGGTTACTCGGGGGACATCCAGCAGGCCAAGTCCCGCGCGGCTGAAGCCGGTGGCAAGGTCAAGGTGGCCTACGACATTCCGAAAGAAGGTGCCGGTAGCTTCTTCGACATGGTCGCCATCCCTAAAGATGCCGAAAACGTCGACGCCGCCTATAAGTTCATGAACTACCTGCTCAAGCCGGAAGTCATGGCTTCGATCACCAACAGCGTGCGTTTCCCGAACGGTAACGAGAAGGCCACCGCACTGGTCGACAAAGACATCACCAGCGACCCGGGCATCTACCCACCAGCGGATGTGCAAGCCAAGCTCTACGCCATTGCGGACTTGCCGGCTGCGACCCAGCGTGAAATGACACGCAGCTGGACCAAGATCAAATCCGGTAAATAAACCGGCCTTCATTAACCACCGCGCGCCCCGCGGTGGTTAATGAAACAAATAAATGACAGAAAGTTTTGCCGGATCGGTTTATCGAGGGTAAGTTGCGCGCCGGTTTTGTTGCCGGGCAACAACTTTGGGCCCAACTATTTAAGAGGACCTCCACTTGCCAATTTCTTTGTTTCGCCAAGCCTTGCTGGTAGGTGCAGGTCTCACGCTGGCTGTCAGCGTGCAGGCCGCACCGACCGTGCATATTTATAACTGGTCGGATTACATCGGTCCCGACACCCTGGCCAACTTCGAAAAGGCCACCGGCATCAAACCCGTGTATGACGTGTTTGATTCCAACGAAACCCTGGAAGGCAAGTTACTGGCCGGGCGTACCGGCTATGACGTGGTAGTGCCGTCCAACCACTTCCTCGGCAAGCAGATCAAGGCCGGGGCGTTCCAGAAACTCGATAAGTCGCTGCTGACTCATTACGCCAACCTGGACCCTGTGCTGCTCAAGCGCCTGGAGAAGAACGACCCGGGCAACCAGTACGCCGTGCCGTACCTGTGGGGTACCAACGGCATCGGTTACAACGTCGACAAAGTGAAGGAAGTGCTGGGTGTCGACAAGATCGACTCCTGGGCCGTGCTGTTCGAACCGGAAAACATGAAGAAGCTGGCCACCTGTGGTGTGTCGTTCATGGACTCGGCGGATGAAATGCTGCCGGCGGTGCTCAACTATATGGGCCTGGACCCTAACAGCACCAACCCTGAAGACTACAAGAAGGCCGAGGAAAAGCTGCTCAAAGTGCGGCCCTACGTGACCTACTTCCATTCTTCCAAATACATCTCCGACCTGGCCAACGGCAACATCTGCGTGGCCGCCGGGTTCTCCGGCGATGTGTTCCAGGCCAAGGCTCGCGCAAGCGAAGCGGGCAAAGGCGTGAACATCGCCTACGCAATTCCGAAGGAAGGCGGCAACCTGTGGTTTGACGTGCTGGCGATCCCCAAGGACGCCACCAACATCAAGGAAGCCCACGCCTTCATCAACTATTTACTGCAATCTGAGGTGATCGCCCAGGTCAGTGACACCGTCGGTTACGCCAACCCTAACCCAGGGGCGGACAAACTGATGGAGCAATCGATACGCACCGACGAAGCGGTTTACCCACCGCAGGCGGTTCTCGACCGGACATTCGTCAACTTCGAGCTACCCCCGAAAGTGCAACGTTTAATGACCCGTAGCTGGACCAAGGTCAAGACGGGCAAGTAAGGCTCAAACTATCCAAGGTTCGCCCGCCTCGGGCGAACTGCACTCTTTTTTTTGGGAGTTTCGTAAATGGCAGTTGCCTCCGGCGCCTATAAGAAAGCCCTCGAGGGCGACCAGACACCGAAAAAGGTGCTGGTCAAAATCGACCGGGTCACGAAGAAGTTCGACGAGACGATTGCCGTGGACGATGTGTCCCTGGAAATCAAGAAAGGCGAGATCTTCGCCTTGCTCGGCGGTTCGGGTTCGGGCAAGTCCACCCTGCTGCGCATGCTCGCAGGCTTCGAGCGCCCGACAGAAGGTCGGATTTACCTCGACGGCGTGGACATCACCGATATGCCGCCCTACGAGCGGCCGATCAACATGATGTTCCAGTCCTACGCCTTGTTCCCCCACATGACCGTGGCGCAGAACATCGCGTTCGGCCTGCAACAGGACAAGATCCCCAAGGCCGAAGTCGATGCCCGCGTGGCTGAAATGCTCAAGCTGGTCCAGATGAGCCAGTACGCCAAGCGCAAGCCGCACCAGTTGTCCGGTGGCCAGCGTCAGCGGGTGGCGCTGGCCCGCTCACTGGCCAAGCGCCCGAAACTGCTGCTGCTCGATGAGCCCATGGGCGCCCTCGACAAGAAGCTGCGCTCGCAGATGCAGCTGGAACTGGTGGAGATCATCGAGCGCGTCGGCGTGACCTGCGTGATGGTGACGCACGACCAGGAAGAGGCCATGACCATGGCCGAGCGCATCGCGATCATGCACCTGGGCTGGATCGCCCAGATCGGCAGCCCGATCGACATCTACGAGACGCCGACCAGCCGCCTGGTGTGCGAATTCATCGGTAACGTCAACATCTTCGACACCCAGGTGGTGGATGACGCCGAAGGTCACGCGGTGCTCAAGTGCCCGGACCTGGACCGCGACATCTACGTGGGCTACGGCATCGCCACCTCGGTGGAAGACAAGTCGGTGACCTATGCCATCCGCCCGGAAAAACTGCTGGTCACCACCGAAATGCCGACCTGCGAGCACAACTGGTCCAGCGGCAAGGTGCACGACATCGCTTACCTGGGCGGCCACTCGGTGTTCTACGTCGAGCTGCCCAGCGGCAAGCTGGTGCAGTCCTTCGTCGCCAACGCCGAACGCCGTGGCCAGCGCCCAACCTGGGGTGACCAGGTGTACGTGTGGTGGGAAGACGATAGCGGCGTGGTACTGCGCACATGAACATGAAGAAGCTCAAGCGGCGCTTGCACCGCATCGTCCCCAGCGGCAAGCAGGTGGTCATCGGGATTCCGTTCCTGTGGCTGTTCCTGTTTTTCGCCCTGCCGTTTTTCATCGTCCTGAAAATCAGCTTCGCCGAAGCCGACGTGGCGATTCCGCCGTACACCGAGATCTACACCTACGTCGAGCAGAAGCTGCAGGTGGTGCTGAACCTGGCCAACTACAGTCTGCTGGCAGGTGATGAGCTGTACATCGCGGCGTACCTGGGCTCGCTGAAGATGGCGTTCTTCAGCACGCTGCTGTGCCTGCTGATCGGCTACCCGATGGCCTATGCCATTGCCACCGCGCGCAAAGAGATGCAGACCGTGCTGGTGCTGCTGATCATGATGCCGACCTGGACCGCGATCCTGATCCGCGTGTATGCGTGGATGGGCATCCTCAGCAACAACGGCCTGCTCAATGGCTTCCTGATGTCCATGGGGTTGATCAACGAACCGCTGCAGATCCTCAACACCAACATCGCGGTGTATATCGGCGTGGTCTATTCGTACCTGCCGTTCATGATCCTGCCGCTGTACGCCAACCTGGTGAAGCATGACCAGAGCCTGCTGGAAGCCGCATCGGACCTGGGTTCGAGCACCTTCAACAGCTTCTGGAAAATCACCGTGCCGCTGTCCAAGAACGGCATCATCGCCGGCTGCATGCTGGTGTTTATCCCGGTGGTGGGCGAGTTCGTGATCCCGGAACTGCTCGGCGGCCCGGAAACCCTGATGATCGGTAAAGTGTTGTGGCAAGAATTCTTCAACAACCGTGACTGGCCGGTGGCGTCTGCCCTGGCGGTGGTGATGCTGGCGATCCTGATCGTGCCCATCATTCTGTTTAACCGCAGCCAAGCCAAAGAGATGGAGGGCAAGATATGAAGCGCGTCAGTTTCTCAAGCTTCATGCTGGTGGCGGGGTTGTTGTTCATCTACCTGCCGATGCTGATCCTGGTGATCTACTCGTTCAACGAATCCAAGCTGGTGACGGTGTGGGGCGGTTGGTCGATCAAGTGGTACGTGGGCCTGTTGGACAATACCCAGTTGATGGGCTCGGTGGCACGTTCCCTGGAAATCGCCTGCTACACGGCGGTGGCCGCCGTGGCCCTGGGTACGTTGGCGGCGTTTGTGCTCACGCGCATCAGCCAGTTCAAGGGCCGCACGCTGTTCGGCGGCCTGGTGACCGCGCCGTTGGTGATGCCGGAAGTGATCACCGGTCTGTCGCTGCTGCTGCTGTTCGTGGCCATGGCGCAGATGATCGGCTGGCCCCAGGAGCGTGGCATCGTCACCATCTGGATCGCCCACACCACGTTCTGTGCCGCTTATGTGGCGGTGGTGGTATCGGCGCGCCTGCGTGAGCTGGACCTGTCGATCGAAGAAGCGGCGATGGACCTGGGGGCGCGGCCGTGGAAGGTGTTCTTCCTGATCACCATCCCGATGATCGCGCCGTCGCTGGCGGCGGGCGGCATGATGTCGTTCGCACTGTCCCTGGATGACCTGGTACTGGCCAGCTTCGTCTCGGGGCCGGGTTCGACGACGTTGCCGATGGAAGTGTTCTCGGCGGTACGCCTGGGGGTTAAACCCGAAATCAACGCCGTGGCCAGCCTGATTCTGCTGGCAGTGTCGCTGGTGACCTTCCTGGTGTGGTTCTTCAGCCGACGTGCCGAAGAGATGCGCAAGAAAGCGATCCAGCAGGCGATTGAAGAAGCCGCCGCCGATGGCTGGCAGCAGCCGGACAAGCGTCGGGCTCCAGCGCCGGTCTAAAGGCCTGCAGGGTCCAAATGTGGGAGGGGGCTTGCTCCCGATGGCGGTGGGTCAGTCAATAGATGCAGTGACTGACACTCAGCAATCGGGGGCAAGCCCCACAGTTTTGACCGCATTCCAGATTGGCTATGCAGCCCACGGCGACTTGCGAATCACCTCGACAAAATTCATCGGCTTGAACCCCGGTTCCTGATCCACCAGCACATCGGTCTTCACGTTGCCGAACGTGGTCTGCGGGCGATGGCGCAAGCCGTCGGCAAACGCGCAGATGATGCACTCCTTGAACCCTTCACCGCGTGGATGCGCATGCACCACGGCTTCGCGCTGCACGCTGCTGAACGCGGCGTAGTCCATGCCCAGCACGTCCATTTCCACACCGGCGGTCACCAGTGCCACGGTCGGGCGCAGGTGCTGCGGCACGCCCGGCGTGGTGTGCAGGGCGATAGACAGCCACACCTGTTCGATATCGTCGTCGCTCAGCCCGTAAGGCTTGAGGAAGGCCGCGGCGGCGTTGGCGCCGTCCACTTCGAAGCGCTGGTCATCACTGCGATGGCCTGCCACCAGGCCCAGGTCATGGAACATGGCGCCGACGTAGAGCAGTTCCGGGTTGTAGGTCAGTTGCTTGCGCTCACCGCTCAATGCGCCGAACAGGAACACCCGGCGGGAGTGGTGGTAGAGCAGGTCGGATTCGATGTCGCGGATGTAGTCGGTGGTGGCCCTGGCCAGGGCGCTGTCCGGGATCTTGATACCGGCGATGGTGGTCATGGTGGTTCTCCTCTGGAAAGCCTCCAGTCTGGTCGCGTGCCCGCTAAGCGGCCATGGTCACGAGGGTGCGATCCCGGCCAATCTGCCGCGACATCGTGCCAAGGCAAAATCAGCTAGGGTGTAGCCGGCGATATCACTCTCGAAGCCTGGGAAAATCCCACGGGTTTTGCATTTTATTCAGCTGAAAAAGGTGTCTGTGAGCATGCACAAAACCGTCGCCATCCTGATCTTCCCCGGCGTCCAGTCACTGGATGTGAGCGGCCCCATGGATGTGTTCTGCGAAGCCAACCGATTTCTGCCGCCTCAGGATCACTACCGGATCGAGGTCATCGGGCTTGCCCATGGCACCATGGCCGCCTCCAACGGTTTGGCATTGCAAGCCCACCGGCATTACAGCGAAGCCCTGCAGGCCTATGACCTGCTGCTGGTTGCCGGCGGCCCGCAATTGCCCTTCGAAGATTTCGGCGCGCCGTTCGATGATTGGCTGCGTGGCGCAACCGCCCGGGCGCAGCGCTTTGGTTCGATCTGCAACGGCGCCTTCATGCTGGCGCGCGCCGGGTTGCTGGATGGAAAAACCGTCACGACCCATTGGAATGATGCGGCAGGCCTGGCGCGTTTGTGCCCGCGCGCGCAGGTCGAAGCCGACCGCCTCTACGTACAGGATGGCAATCTCTACACCTCGGCGGGCGTCACCGCAGGCATCGATCTGTCGCTGTACCTGCTGGCCCAGGACCACGGCCCGGAAGTGGCGTTGAGCGTGGCCAAGCGCCTGGTGGTGTTCACCCAGCGCTCGGGCGGGCAGTCGCAGTTCAGCCCGTTCCTCACGCCCCACGCCGAAACCACCTCGGCGGTGGCGTTGGTGCAGTTATACGTATTGGCGAACCTGACGGGCGACCTGACCATCGCCGACCTGGCCAAGGCCGCCAACATGAGCGCGCGCAACTTCTCCCGGGTGTTTGCCCGTGAGGCGCGGATTACGCCAGCGGAGTTTGTCGAACGGGCGCGGGTGGATGCCGCGCGGGTGATGCTCGAAAGCACGCATGCGCCGCTGAAAACCGTGGCCTATCAATGCGGGTTTCGCGATGCCCAGCACATGCGCAGCGTGTTCAACCGCCGGCTGGGTGTGACGCCGCAACAGTTCCGGCTCAATTTTGCGGCACCGGTCTAAGCCCCTTCCACAGGTTGACCGATTTCCAAGGGGCTATCGCGCCGGCAGCAGTTTCAGCGTGCCGCGGGTATTGGCCGTGACTTCCTCATCACTGAAATGCGCCTGCTCATAACCCCCTTCGATATAGGTCTCGGCCTGGTCGCCATAGTGCTTGTCGAACGGCACGCCGCTTTGCCCCACCGGATTGATGGTGAGGGCGTGGGCCACGTCGGCAAAGTCGATCAGGCGCCGGGTGGACGGGCCGTAGGTCACCGGCCAGGGCGCGGGGCCGATGACGGCCGACTGGTTGTTCGGCACTTCGTGGGTGCCGGGGGCCGGGAACGGGCCGACGTTGACGATCAGGTCCAAAGGTTTCTGCGAGCCCAGCGGATGGCCGTGGGTCAGGGTATGGGCCTTGCCCCACTGCCATTGCGTCGGGTCATCGCCGAAGGTGGCCTTGAGGTGCGCGAGGCTGTTGTCCCAGGCCCGTTTGACGGTGTCGGCGCGCTTGCCGTCCCACCAGGGCGAGGCCGGGTCGGCAGCCAGGCGGGGCAGGGCGGCGTCGATCACGCGGGTGGTGAGCAGGGTCTTGAACATCCCGTCACCCAGCTTCGGGTGGAAGGCCGCGTCGGCGAGGTTGAACAGGAACTGGTTGAACAGCGTGGCGCTGGTGGAATCCAGCGGGTAGTCACCCTTCCAGCCGGCCAGCTGTTCCACCAGCTTCAACTGCGCCGGGTCCGTGACCACTTCGCGCAGCACCGGCAACAGCGGCGCCAGCAGGCGCGGGCCGAAGGCGGTGGTGGTGCCCAGTTGCAGGGCCTGGCTGTTGGTCACATCCCACTTCACGCTCTTGTCGCTCAACTGCGCGTTCAACTGCTGGCCCCTGTCGGCGAGGTTGTAATAACCGGGGATTTGCATGCCGGTGGGCGATCCCGGCTGGGCATTGGCCGAGACCACATAGCCACGCGCCGGGTTTTCTTCCTGGGGGTTGGCGCTGAAGGGGTAGAAGCCCAGCTTGTCGGCCTCGGCGGTGCTGCCGTCGAGGATAAACCCAGGGTTGGCACCTGCCGGGCGAATCGGCAACTGGGCCGCCGCCCACCAGCCGATATCGCCCCTGGCATTGGCCCACACGATATTCAGCCCCGGTGCGGACACCTTTGACGCCGCCGTACGGGCCTTGGCCAACGTGTCGGCGCGGTTGAGCTGGTAGAAACCTTCGAGGATCGGGTTCTGGGTGTCGAGGAACGCCCACCACATGGCAATCGGCGTCTTGCCGCCGCTGTCGCCGAGCACGTCATTGACGATCGGACCGTGGGGCGACTGGCGCAGGGTGAGGCTGACCGGTGCCTGGCCTTTGACGGCGATCTGTTGCTCGCTGCGGGTCATGTCGACCCACTGGCCGTGGTACCAGACCTGGTTGGGGTTGTCCGGGTTGACCTTCTCGGCGATCAGGTCGAGGTCGTCGTTCTGGAACATGGTCAGGCTCCAGCCGAAATCCAGGTTGTGCCCCAGGAACGCTACGGGTACCAGCGCGTTGTGATAGCCATACAGCTCGAAGCCCGGCGCCGACAGCTGCGCCTCGTACCACACCGACGGCACCGAGAAGCGAATATGCGGGTCACCCGCCAGCAGCGGTTTGCCGCTCTTGGTGCGACTGCCACTGATGGCCCAGGCGTTGCTGCCCTCGAACTGCGGCAAGCCGTTGTCGGCCGGGCCCTGCTCATTCAGGGCGGCGAGGGCGCCGAGGGTTTTCCAGTCACTGTCGGCCAGGTTGAGGGCGCCCTTGGGTTGCCAGTCGAGGTCGAAGACGTTCAGGTAGTCTCTGCCCAGTTGGTCGCGGACGTAAGTCAGCAAGGGCTCGGTACGAAACGCAGCGGCAAAGCTGTAGGCCATGTACCCGGCGACGCTGATGGTGTCCTCGGCGGTAAACGCGCGCCTGGGGATGCCCAGCACGTCGAACTCCATCGGGCGGGCGTGGCTGTCCTGATACTGGTTGATCCCGTCCAGATAGGCTTGCAGGGCCTTCCAGTGCGCCGACTCATGGTCCTGCTGCGCCACGTAGGTGGCGGCGCGGTCGCGAATGCGCAGGCTGCGGAACAACTTGTCGGTCTCCAGCAGCTTCGGCCCGAGTACCTCGGCCAACTCGCCACGGGCCAGGCGGCGCATGATCTCCATCTGGAACAGGCGGTCCTGGGCATGCACGTAGCCCAGGGCGCGATACAGGTCGGTCTCGTTCTCGGCGCGAATATGCGGCACGCCACGGTCGTCGTAGCGCACGGTGACCGAGCCTTGCAGGTTGGCCAGTTCAACCGTGCCCTGGCGGGTGGGTTGCTTGCTGTAGACGTACCAGCCCGCACCGAGGCCGATCAGTACCAGCAGAACCGCAAGAACCTGCAGGACGCGCTTCATGAACATTCCTTACCAAGAGTGGGGTGGCGGGCTACTCATCTTTCGACCACGAACAATAGCAGCCCACCGCCAGGGTGTGCGTGGCGTTCACGTCTCGGCCGGCTTCAAGGGCTTTCAGGATCGGCTCGATAAAACTGTTACTGGCGTTACACGTCAGCCCTTCGCTGTAGGGCCCGAAATACGCGAGCTTGCCGGTGCGGTCCCAGATGCCCACGGCCGGGCTGGCCGGCACCTGGTCGGCGCCGGGCAGGGCGGTGAGGGTTTTCATCTTGCGCAGGTTATCGGGCAACTGGCCGTGGCTGCCGGCTTTTTGCAGGGCATAGAACTCGACGCCCTGGGGCGCGTATTGCTCGATCAACTCGCCCAGGTGCTGCTGGTTGCCGACATTACACGGGCACGCCGGATCCCAGAAATGCACCAGGCGGATCGGCCCGGGGCCGCTGAGTTCGGCGGGCAGGCGCAGAGGGTCGCCGGAGAATACCGCGGTGTGTTCGCTGAAGGCACGCAGGTAGCGGCCCTGGAACCAGTCATACGCTGTCCACAGCACGCCGGCGCAGATGATCAGGATCAGGCTGGCGAACAGGGCGTTACGGTAAGGCTGTCGCATTCGGATCTATCCTCGCAGGTCGCGTAGCTTGCCATGCTTGTCCTGACAGATGAATATCGCAGTTCGATATTCATCTTCGCCGCAAGTCTGGAACCCTTTATGCCTGTGACCTTTGACCCTGATCACCTTCGCGAAAGCCTGCGGCCCCTGGTGGATGCGCAACCGCTTTCAGCCGAAGCGCGGGTCTACCAGCGTTTCTACGGACTGGACCTGAGTGCACGCAAAGTGCCGACGGTGAGTCGGCTGGGGCGTTTCGAGGTGGCTGGGTTCGAGGTGGTCGCCCAGGTGTGGTGGCCGCCCGTGCCGGTGGCGACGATGTTTATGTTCCACGGCTTCTACGACCATATGGGCCTGTATCGCCACGTGGTGGACTGGGCCTTGGACCAGGGCTTTGTGGTGATCGCCTGCGATTTGCCGGGCCATGGCTTGTCCAGCGGCGCGCGCGCCAGCATCGATGATTTTGCCGTGTACCAGGATGTGGTGCAGGCACTGTTCGGCCAGGCCCAAGCGCTGCAATTGCCGCAGCCCTGGCACTTGTTCGGGCAAAGCACCGGCGGCGCGGTGGTGGTGGATCACTTGCTCAACCATGGCGCTACCAGTCCGGCGCAAGGCAAGACCTTCCTGCTCTCACCGCTGGTGCGGCCGCGTGCGTGGGGATGGTCGCAGGTCAGCTATTACCTGTTGCGCCCGTTCGTCAAAGGCATCGCCCGGCGCTTCAGCGAGAACACTCACGACCCGGCGTTCAAGCCGTTCCTGGAGGCCGACCCGCTGCAACCCCGGCAACTGCCCACCGCCTGGGTAGGCGCCCTGGCGCGCTGGATCAAACGCATCGAAGCCGCGCCACGCAGCCCTCGGCGGCCGGTGATTGTGCAGGGTGAGGAAGACATGACGGTGGATTGGCAGCACAACTTGCAGGTGCTGCGGAGCAAGTTCGACCAGCCCGAGGTGTTGATGCTGCCGCGCGGCCGGCATCACTTGGCGAATGAGATTCCGCAGATTCGCGAAGAGTACTTCCGGTATTTGACGGACCATCTCAAATAACACGGTAATAAAATGTGGGAGGGGGCTTGCCCCCGATAGCGGTGTATCAGTCAGCTTATCTGTAGCTGACCCACTGCCATCGGGGGCAAGCCCCCTCCCACATGTTCTACTGCGCCAGGCTTGAGGTGCTCTGGCCGACTGCCAGACCTGCGCGAATCGCCGCCAGCGCCGCCTGGTAATACGCCTTACCTTCCGGTGACTCCGCAAACGTCGCGAACTGCTCCAGCTCCGGGTCGGACAGATCCCGATAGACGTACAGCAGAGTGTTGTTCAGGTCATTGCCAATCTGTTGCATCAGCCGCTCGCGCTGGCCATTCAACATGCCTTGGGCCTGGCCGCCACCCAGCAGGCCGGGGATCATCTGGCTCAAGCTGTCGGCGGCCACGCCGGCGATCGCCAGGCTGACCTCCGCCCCGGCTTCGCGGGCGGGCAGGGCCTGGGCCAGGTGGCCGATGATCAGGCTGCGGGTGGCGTCAGCCTCGATGTGCGGCAGGCCTTGGGCGTTTTTTGCCAACTGGTCGCGGCGCGTGGCCAGTAACTCGGCTGCAACGACCTTGCGGCCCAGGGGCGATTGGAAAAACGCCAGGGCCGGCGCAGGGTCCGCCAGGTGCTTGCGTAACTGGGCTTCGGCGCGCTGGTCCATGGCCTGGGCGGCAAAGCGCTTGTTGCTGTTGTCCACCAGCGCCTGGTACACCGCCGGCGGCAGGCTGTTACGGTAGCGTTGCTGGGCAGCACTGAGGGCGTCATTGAAATGCGCACGTTGTTCGGCCCAGCCGGCGACCTTGTACAACTGGTCATGGCCGTCTGCCCAGGCGGGCAAAACGCAGAACATCAGCAAGGAAAAAAACAAACGACGCATATGGACTCCTGTCAGTCGGCCACTATTGTCCGTGTCGGGCGTAGGATTTGTCGAGAAGTCCTATCAGTCAGCTGACTAAAGTGTATTCAGACGCTCGGCGGCTCTGTCGGATTCACAGGCGTATGGATACTATGCGCGCCATGCAAATACCCCTTGATCACCCCCTGCTGCAACGCATCGTCGATGACCTGGCCGAAAAAGGCTGGTCGCAGCAGAACGGCTTCCTGCCCCAGGCTCTGACCCTGGAACTGGCGGCTGAGTGCCGTAAACGTGCGGCCGAGGGTGAACTGGCCCCGGCGGCAGTGGGGCGCGGGCCGGCCCAGGAGATTCGCGAGGGTATTCGCGGCGACCATATCCAGTGGCTGGAGGAGGGCGACGCGGCGGTCTGCGACAGCTATATGGCGTTGATGGACACGCTGCGCCTGGCGATGAACCGTGGTTTGTTCCTCGGCCTTGAGGATTTCGAAAGCCACTTCGCGATGTATCCCCCCGGCGCGTTTTACCTCAGGCACCTGGACCGGTTCCGTGACGATGATCGGCGCATGGTCTCGGCGGTGATCTACTTGAACGACGCCTGGTTGCCCGAGCACGGTGGCCAGTTGCGCATGTACCTCAAGGACGGCGTCGAATACGACGTGGTGCCCAGCGGTGGATGCCTGGTGGTGTTCCTGTCGGGCGAGGTGCCCCACGAAGTCATGCCGGCTACGCGCGAGCGGTTGTCCCTCACCGGGTGGTTCCGTCGGCGCGGTAACGAGCCGTTCTAACCATGCAGAAGATTCTGATCAGCCGCTGCCTGCTTGGCCACAAGGTGCGCTACGACGGTGGGGCCAGCGGCCCGTTCGATCAACTGGCGGCGTGGCAGGCTGAAGGGCGCGTGGTTGCGATCTGCCCGGAAGTGTCGGGCGGTCTGCCGACGCCCAGGCCCTCCGCCGAGATTCCAGGTGGGCAGGGCATCGATGTCTGGGAAGGCCGCGCCCAGGTGCTGACGGCCGAGGGCGAAGACTTCAGCGCCGCCTTCCTCGACGGCGCTCGGCAAGCCTTGGCGTTGGTGCAGCGCCATCACATCCGCATCGCCATTCTCAAGGCCAATAGCCCGTCCTGCGGCAACCTGCTGACCTATGACGGCACTTTCACCGGTGTAAAGGTCAGTGGCGAGGGCGTAACGGCGGCGCTGCTCAAGCGCCATGGCGTGCAGGTGTTCAGTGAGCTGGAGTTGCCTGCGGCGGCACTGGCGTTGGCGCGCCTGTAGGGGCCTGGTCCTCTAACCACTTATGGGACAGTGCCTTTAATCGGCCATCGTCCTTCACCCGCTTCAGCGCCCCGTCCAGGCTGGTCTTGAAGGCCGGGTTGCCCTTCTGGAACGGGATCGCCAGCTCAGGCTTGTCGTGATAAGCCTCGCTGAAATCGAACTGATCCTTAAGCTCGGCAGTCATAGCGACATGGTTGATGGCTACATCGTATTTGCCGGTTGAGACCCCCGGCAGCATGTCGGCGTCGTCGGTGGTGATAAACGAAGGGCGCACGTCCATTTCCTTGGCCAGCAATTCACCCAGCTCGACTTCAAAGCCGGTGAGTTTGTCGCCTTCCTTGAAATTGTACGGTGGTGTGTTGGCTTCAAGGGCGATGCGGAGTTCGCCGCGATCGTTTACATCGTCGATCAGTTCGGCATGAGCCAGGGGGCTCAGCAGGGGCAGCAACAGTAACAGGCCAGGCGAAAAGCGCATGGTCACTCCTAAAGAATTCGAATGTGCGAGGCGCCGTTCAGCATCGCTTTGCTATGGTGGTGAGTGCCTTGGACAGCAATTTGTCGCGAAGTTGTCAGAACCCTACAGATTTCATGGAAAAACTGGAGAAGCGAATGAAAGCCCTATTGTCCCGTGCAACCATTGCCAGCCTGCTGCTGGGTGCCTCGATGTTGGCGAATGCCGCCGATGTTCCGCGTACCCCCGCGCCCAAGGGAGCTGAGGTGTTTATCGTCTCGCCCAAGGATGGCGCGACCGTCGACAAAACCTTCACCGTCAAATTCGGCGTCAAGGGCCTGGATCTTGAGCCGATCGACAAGCAAGTACCAAACGCCGGCCACCATCATCTGCTGGTAGACCAGGATGTACAGTCGCTGAAGGCTGATGAGGCCATCCCAGCCACCGCCACGTCGATTCACTTCGGTAAGGCGCAGACTGAAACCGAACTGACCCTGGCTCCAGGCAAGCACACCCTGCAACTGGTCGCAGGCGACAACGTGCATCGCCAATTCGAGCCCACTGTAGCCTCGAAAGTGATCACGGTTAACGTCAAGTAAGATTTGTTCAGACAAAAAAATGGGAGGCCCCTGCGGGTCTCCCATTTTTTTATGCAGCGTTTGCAGCGTTAGAACAACACGCGGCTACGGATAGTGCCGTTGATGTGCTGCAGCTTCTCTTGCGCCAGGTCCGAGTACTCGGCGTCGACGTCGATCACCACGTAGCCGACCTTCTCGTTGGTCTGCAGGAACTGACCGGAGATGTTGATGCCGTTTTCCGCGAAGACCTTGTTGATCTCCATCATCACGCCCGGGATGTTCTGGTGGATGTGCAGCAGGCGGTGCTTGCCAGGGTGAGCCGGCAGGGCCACTTCCGGGAAGTTGACGGACGAGACCGAGGTACCGTTGTCGCTGTACTTGACCAGCTTCTCCGACACTTCCAGGCCGATGTTGGCCTGGGCTTCAGCAGTGGAACCACCGATGTGCGGGGTCAGGATCACGTTGTCCAGGCCACGCAGCGGGCTTTCGAAGATGTCGTCGTTGGAGCGTGGCTCCACCGGGAACACGTCGATTGCGGCGCCGATCAGGTGCTTGTCCTTGATCGCGTCGGCCAGGGCGTCCAGCTCGACCACGGTGCCCCGTGCAGCGTTGATCAGGATGCCGCCTTTCTTGATGGCGCGGATTTCCTTCTCGCCGATCATCCACTGGGTCTCTGCGGTTTCCGGAACGTGCAGGGTGACGATGTCGGACATGCCCAGCAGCTCGGTCAGGCTCGACACCTGGGTGGCGTTGCCCAATGGCAGCTTGGTCAGGGTGTCGTAGAAGAACACCTGCATGCCGAGGCCTTCGGCCAGTACCGACAGTTGCGTGCCGATCGAGCCGTAACCGACGATACCCAGCTTCTTGCCCCGGATTTCGAAGGAGTTGGCCGCGCTCTTGATCCAGCCGCCACGGTGGCAGGAAGCGTTCTTCTCAGGGATACCGCGCAACAGCAGGATGGCCTCGGCCAGCACCAGCTCCGCGACGGAACGGGTGTTGGAGTACGGGGCGTTGAACACTGCAATGCCGCGCTCGCGCGCTGCGTCGAGGTCGACCTGGTTGGTGCCGATGCAGAAACAGCCGACCGCCACGAGTTTCTTGGCGTGATCGAAGATCTCTTCGGTCAGCTGAGTACGGGAGCGAATGCCGATAAAGTGCGCGTCGGCGATCTTTTCCTTGAGCTGGGCTTCCGGCAGAGAACTGGTGATGTACTCAATGCTGGAGTACCCGGCGGCCTTCAGTACGTCGACGGCCGATGGGTGGACGCCTTCCAGAAGAAGGAACTTGATCTTGCTCTTATCGAGAGAAGTCTTGCTCATCTGCGTAAACCTGTATCCCGGAGAAAAATGGCAGGGAATCGGATCGCTTAAGCTGACCCGGACGGCAGGAAAGCCGTCACCGCAGAAACGCCCTTGGGCTCTGTCCTGCGGGGGCGGTATGCTAGCATACGCGCCCCGCTAAACACCTATTCCTGCGACGTGAAGCGTTCTCAGGATGACCATGAATTGTTCGAGAGTTCTGTCGATGACCCATCCTGCCCTGATTGATGAGCTAAAGACCCTGGTTGAGCCCGGCAAAGTGCTGACCGACGCCGACTCCCTGGAGGCTTACGGCAAGGATTGGACCAAGCACTTCGCGCCCGCGCCGACCGCCATCGTGTTCCCCAAGACCACCGAGCAGGTACAGGCCATTGTCCGTTGGGCCAATGCGCACAAGGTGGCGCTGGTGCCATCCGGTGGTCGCACCGGCCTGTCGGCTGCTGCCGTGGCGGCCAATGGCGAAGTGGTCGTCTCGTTCGACTATATGAACCAGATCCTCGACGTGAACCTCACCGACCGCACCGCGGTGTGCCAGCCGGGCGTGGTGACCAAGCAATTGCAGAACGTCGCCGAAGAAAATGGCCTGTACTACCCGGTGGACTTCGCATCGTCCGGTTCCAGCCAGATCGGCGGCAATATCGGCACCAATGCCGGCGGGATCAAGGTCATTCGCTACGGTATGACTCGCAACTGGGTGGCCGGCATGAAAGTCGTCACCGGCAAGGGCGATGTGCTGGAGCTGAACCGCGACCTGATCAAGAACGCCACCGGCTACGACATGCGCCAACTGTTTATCGGCGCCGAAGGCACCCTGGGCTTTGTGGTCGAAGCCACCATGCGCCTGGACCGTGCGCCGAAAAACCTCACCGCGATGGTGCTCGGCACCACCGATTTCGACTCGATCATGCCGGTGCTGCACGCCTTCCAGGGCAAGCTGGACCTGACCGCCTTCGAGTTCTTCTCCGACAAGGCCTTGGCCAAAGTCCTCGGCCGTGGTGATGTGCCGGCGCCGTTCGAAACCGAGTGCCCGTTCTACGCGCTGCTGGAATTCGAAGCCACCACCGAAGAAGTTGCCAACCACGCGCTGGAGACCTTCGAGCACTGCGTCGAGCAGGGCTGGGTGCTGGACGGCGTGATGAGCCAGAGCGAAACCCAGTTGCACAACCTGTGGAAACTGCGCGAGTACATCTCCGAGACCATTTCCCACTGGACGCCGTACAAGAACGATATTTCGGTCACCGTCTCCAAAGTACCAGGGTTCTTGAAGGAAATTGATGCGATCGTCGGTGAACACTACCCGGACTTCGAAATCGTCTGGTTTGGCCATATCGGCGACGGCAACCTGCACCTGAACATCCTCAAGCCGGAAAACCTGAGCAAGGATGAGTTCTTCGCCAAGTGCGCCACGGTGAACAAGTGGGTGTTCGAAACCGTTCAGAAGTACAACGGTTCGATCTCCGCCGAACACGGCGTGGGCATGACCAAGCGCGATTACCTGACCTACAGCCGCTCGCCGGTTGAGATCGAATACATGAAAGCAGTGAAGGCGGTGTTCGACCCGAACGGGATCATGAACCCTGGCAAGATCTTCGCTGTTTAACCGCCCCCGAAGGAGTCGTTTCATGAGCTACCAGCACAAGTATGTCGACGGCACCAATATCCACTTTCCTGTCGGTAAAGTGGTGTGTATTGGGCGTAACTACGCCGAACATGCCAAGGAACTGGACAACCCGGTGCCGACCGAGCCGTTGCTGTTCATCAAGCCGGGCAGTTGCGTCGTCCCGCTGGAAGGCGGTTTCAGCATTCCGACCGAGCGCGGTTCGGTGCACTACGAGGCGGAAATCGCGGTGCTGATCGGCAAGCCGCTGTCGAACAAGCCCAGCCGTGAAGAAGTGCTGGACGCCATCTCCGGCTTCGCCCCGGCCCTGGATCTGACCCTGCGCGACAAACAATCCGAGCTGAAGGCCAAGGGCCTGCCGTGGGAAATCGCCAAGTCCTTCGACGGCGCGGCGGTGATTGCGCCGTTCGTGGTCGGCAGCACCTTCGCGGACGTGACCGATATTGGCATTCGCCTGACCATCAATGGCGAAGTGCGCCAGGACGGCAACAGCGCGAGCATGCTCAACCCGATCGTGCCGATGATCCAGTACATGGCCGGCTGCTTCTCGCTGCAGGCTGGCGATGTGATCCTCACCGGCACCCCAGCCGGCGTGGGCCCGTTGAATGTGGGTGATGACCTGGTGTTGGAATTGACCGGCGTGAATCGTTTCGAAAGCAGCGTTCGATAAGCACCCGATGTGTGAGGGGGCTTGCCCCCTTCCACATTGGGTCCGAGTCCATCTCGTGCATCGGCTTTTGCATTTTTTTCACACCCCATCCGGATAATCCTCAGCCTCCTGCGCGCGGGTCCATTGATCCTGTGCTATCACCACCGCTGACTTTCCGGAAAAGCACCCCATGGCCGTGTCCCTGCCTTCCGCCACACCCAAGCCGCGCTCTCGCTTTGCCTTGCGCTGGTATTCCTGGCTATTTCTGGCGGGTGCCATCGTGTATGGCATTTCCTGGGCCATGCATTGGGACGATCGCGGCGTGCTGTGGCTGTTGGAGGGCTTTGAAACGCCCGCCGAACGCAGCGAAAGTGTGTGGTTGCCTGACTATCACGTTGTCATCGACGCCAAGGTTTTGCCGGGCATGGAGAAAGACGAAGCCTCGGACGTCTCCTATAACCCGCAGACCAAAACCCTGTTTTCCGTCATGGGTAAAAACCCGTTCCTGGTCGAGCTGAGCCTGCAAGGCGACGTATTGCGCAAGATGCCGCTCAATGGCTGGGACAACCCGGAAGGCGTGACCGTGATGGAAAATGGCCTGATGGCCGTGGTCGACGAACGCCAGCACAACCTGACCATCGTCAAGATCGACGCTGCCACCCAGCAATTGAACAAGGCCGACTTCCCGAGCTATGACCTGGGCCCGTCCAAGGACCAGAACAAAGCGTTCGAGGGGCTTACCTGGGACAAGCGCAATCAGCAATTTGTGCTGGGTGAAGAGCGGCCGCCAGCGTTGTTCACCTGGAAAAGCGACGGCAGCCAGACCCTGGTCGGCGATAAACAGAAACTGGCCAGCAAAGAGCTGGACATGCGCAACCTTTCGGCCCTGGCCATCGACCCGCGCACCGGCCATCTGCTGGTGTTATCGGCCGACTCCCATTTGTTGCTGGAGTTGGATGAGAAGGGTGAACAAGTCAGCTTCATGACCCTGCTCGGTGGTTTCAACGGCCTCAAGAGCACCATCCCCCGTGCGGAGGGGGTAACGATGGATGAGGACGGCACGCTCTACATGGTCAGTGAGCCAAACCTGTTCTATCGTTTCGAAAAGCAGAAATAACAGACGAATCACGTCGGATATTTCTCTATTAGCGGCATTCGCCAGACACCAGGGTGCGTTTAAGTTTAAATTCAGACAGGCGTGATATTCATTCGCCACTTTTGACTTTGAGCACCGCCTGATGCGTCGATTTGCCCGCCCCAAACCCATTCTCTTGATGCTCGCGTTGATCGCCCTGGTCAGCGCCGGGGCTGTTGCGCAGCACTTTCGCCTGTTCGAGCGCGCCTGGTTCAACTGGCAGGCCTGGCGTCAGCCGGCGGACGAGCGCTCCATCGGCCTGGCGGATTACCGAGTGACCCTTGAGGCCCAGGTTATCGAAGGGCTCGACGACGATGTCTCAGCCCTCACCTACGATCCGGTACGCAAGAGCCTGTTTACCGTCACCAATAAAAATGCCGAGCTGATCGAACTGTCCCTTGAGGGCAAGATCCTGCGACGCATCCCGTTGGTGGGGTTTGGTGATGCCGAGGCGGTGGAATTTATCAGCGATAACATCTATGTCATCACCGACGAACGCCAGCAGCGGCTGATCAAGGTGCATGTGGACGACGATACCCAGTTCCTTGACGCCGCCGATGCGGAACAGATGACCCTGGGCCTGCATGTCGGGGGCAACAAGGGGTTTGAGGGGTTGGCCTATGACTCGGTGGGCAAGCGCCTGTTCGTGGCCAAGGAGCGCGACCCGATGCTGATCTACGAGGTCCACGGTTTTCCCCATTTCAAACCGGAAAAAACCTACTCGGTGCACGTGATCAACAACCCCAAGCGCGATGCCGGGTTGTTTGTGCGCGACCTGTCGAGCCTGCAATACGACGAGCGCAGCGGCCATCTGCTGGCGCTGTCGGATGAGTCGTTCCTGGTGTTGGAGCTGGACATCGACGGTCGCCCATTGAGCAGCCTGTCTCTGCTCAATGGGCGCCATGGCCTGAAAAAACGGGTGCCCCAGGCCGAAGGAATCGCCATGGATGACGAGGGTACGTTGTACCTGGTCAGCGAGCCGAACCTGTTCTACGTGTTCAAGAAACCCAATCTCTGAGACACATTGGGTTTTGCATCAGGCTTTAAGGGTTTTCACGCCTTCGGAAGTGCCCAGCAGCAGCACATCCGCCGGACGCGCCGCGAACAGGCCGTTGGTGACCACGCCGACGATGGCGTTGATCTGGGTCTCAAGCTCCACTGGGTTGGTGATCTGCATATTGAACACGTCGAGGATGATGTTGCCGTTGTCGGTCAACACGCCTTCGCGGTACACCGGATCGCCACCCAGCTTCACCAGCTCGCGAGCCACGTGGCTGCGGGCCATCGGGATGACTTCCACCGGCAGCGGGAACGCGCCGAGCACCGGTACCAGCTTGCTGGCGTCGGCGATGCAGATAAAGGTCTTGGCCACCGCCGCGACGATTTTCTCGCGGGTCAGGGCTGCACCGCCGCCCTTGATCAGGTTCAGGTGTTCGTCGCTTTCATCGGCGCCGTCGACGTAGAACTCCAGGTCGCTCACGGTGTTGAGCTCGTACACCGGAATGCCATGGCCCTTGAGGCGCGCGGCGGTGGCTTCGGAGCTGGCCACGGCGCCGTCGAACGCGCCTTTGTGCCGGGCCAGCGCATCGATAAAGCAGTTGGCGGTGGAGCCGGTGCCGACACCGACGATGCTCTTGTCGTCGAGTTTAGGAAGGATTAAATCGACGGCGGCCTGGGCCACTGCCTGTTTGAGTTGATCCTGGGTCATGCGGGCTCCGGAACGGGCGGGGAGTAAAGAGGGGCGCGAGTATAACCCAACAAAACCTCCGGATTCGTGTGGTCGCCCGGCCAAACGCTGGGTTAGACTCCTTGGCCCTGCCCAACCCGCCCAGTGATTTCCGCCGATGCTTGAACAGTACGTCAAAAAGATCCTCACCTCGCGCGTCTATGACGTTGCCGTAGAAACCCCGTTGCAGACCGCCCGCCAGCTCTCCGAGCGGTTGGGCAACAAGGTCTGGCTCAAGCGTGAAGACCTGCAGCCGGTGTTCTCGTTCAAGATTCGCGGCGCGTACAACAAGCTGACTCAATTGACGGCTGAAGAGCGTGCGCGCGGCGTGGTCACGGCCTCGGCGGGCAACCATGCCCAGGGCCTGGCCCTGGCGGCCAAAGTGCTGGGGGTCAAGGCCACGATCGTGATGCCCAAGACCACTCCGGAGATCAAGGTCGAAGGTGTGCGCTCCCGTGGCGGCAAAGTGGTGCTGCACGGCGATTCCTTCCCGGAAGCCCTGGCCTACTCGCTGAAACTGGTCGACGAAAAAGGCTACGTCTACATTCACCCCTACGATGATCCGCACACCATAGCCGGGCAGGGCACCGTGGCGATGGAGATCCTGCGCCAGCACCCGGGGCCCCTGGACGCGATTTTCGTACCGGTGGGCGGCGGCGGGCTGATCGCGGGCATTGCGGCGTACGTGAAATACCTGCGCCCGGAGATCAGGATCATCGGCGTCGAACCGGACGACTCCAACTGCCTGCAAGCTGCCATGGCTGCCGGCGAGCGTGTGGTGCTGCCCACCGTGGGCATTTTTGCCGATGGCGTGGCGGTGGCGCAGATCGGCCAGCACACCTTCGACATCTGCAAACACTATGTGGATGAAGTGATCACCGTCAGCACCGATGAAATCTGTGCGGCGATCAAGGACATCTACGACGACACCCGTTCCATCACCGAGCCGGCCGGCGCGCTGGGTGTGGCGGGGATCAAGAAATACGTGGAGACCCGTGGCATCAGCGGGCAAACCCTGGTGGCCATCGACTCCGGCGCCAACGTCAACTTCGACCGCCTGCGCCATGTGGCCGAGCGCGCCGAGCTGGGTGAAGGCCGCGAAGCCATCATCGCCGTGACCATCCCCGAGAAGCCGGGCAGCTTCAAGGCGTTCTGCGAGGCGGTGGGCAAGCGCCAGATCACCGAATTCAACTACCGCTACCACTCCGGCAGCGAAGCGCACATCTTTGTCGGCGTGCAGACCCACCCGGAAAACGACCCGCGCAGTGCGCTGATCGCCAGCCTCACCGGCCAGGGTTTCCCGGTGCTGGACCTGACCGAGAACGAACTGGCCAAGTTGCACATCCGCCATATGGTCGGCGGGCATGCGGCCCAGGTCAGTGATGAAGTGGTGTTTCGCTTCGAATTCCCAGAGCGTCCGGGGGCGCTGTTCAACTTTCTTAACAAATTGGGCGGGCGCTGGAACATCTCGATGTTCCACTATCGCAACCACGGTGCCGCTGACGGCCGTGTGGTTGCTGGCCTGCAAGTGCCGGCGAGCGAGCGTCACCTGGTCCCGGCAGCCCTAGAGGCTATTGGCTACCCGTATTGGGATGAAAGCGATAACCCGGCCTACAAACTGTTTCTCGGTTGAGCGACTACGCTGATTGGGGCGGCCTTTAAGGAAAACGACATATGGAAACCCTGACCACCCTCAAAGTTATCCACATCGCCGCCACGGTGTTGCTGCTGCTCAGCGGCCTCGGCCTGGCGCTGCTGGCCTGGCGCAAGCGCAGCGCCGGCCCGGCCGTGACCGTGCAGCGCCCGTGGGCGTTCGTGTGGTTACTGATGGGCGTTTGCATGGTCAGCATGCCGTTTACCGGCTGGTGGCTGGTGCACCTGGTCGGCTGGCCGCTGGGGCAGACCTGGATCCTCGGTTCCAGCATCCTCTATACCGTGGCCGCGCTGGCCTGGTTCTGGCTGGTGGCACGGCTTAACCGGCTGCGCAAAGGCGAGGGCGGCAGCCTGAATTTCACCCTGGTGCTGGCGGTGGTAAGCCTGGTGGGGTTTGTGGCGATTGCCGGGCTCATGGGCGCCAAGCCGTTGTGGTGAGCGGGCTTGCCCCGCGCTGGGCTGCGAAGCAGCCCCAAAACCTGCCAACCGGTCTCATCAGGAAAAATGC
>NZ_JBWKPE010000003.1:392706-492239 GCF_059418085.1 Pseudomonas sp. GW821-FHT09C10 | reverse complement strand
TCGCCGATGGTAGTGTGGGGTTTCCCCATGTGAGAGTAGGTCATCGTCAAGATTAAATTCCGAAACCCCATTTGCGAGAGCAGATGGGGTTTTGTTTTGGGCGGTCGGAAAGTGCGAAGAAGCGCCTCGGGAGGGGCTTCAGTGCTAAAGTCCACGCCCATTGCGTGAAACAGGATCTCCGCTCGAAGCGCTAGCAGTACTTTGGGTGGGTCCAGGGGTAACCAAGGGTCGTTTTAGTGTTCTCGCAAGGCCTGTGAGTGGGCCTGCTGGACTTTATGGTGGGGGTTGAGGGGGATCGCACTATCTCGCTCTCTGGGGGCTGTCGCGGCCTCAGGGCGCTTTTCTGCAGACGAAAAAAAAGACCTTGAAATTCAAGGTCTTTCTTTAAGATGGTGCCCCGAGGGAGACTCGAACTCCCACTCCTTTCGAAAACGGATTTTGAATCCGCCGCGTCTACCAATTCCGCCATCAGGGCTCAATGGCGGCGAAGTATAGAGATGAGATTACCGTTGGTCAATCACGTTTCATGGTCTATTTTCACTATTTCCGCTAGACTTCCCGGCCCTGCTAGACGAACCCCATCATGCGCGTTGCTGACTTTACTTTTGAACTCCCTGATTCGCTGATTGCTCGCCACCCTTTGGCCGAGCGTCGCGCCAGTCGACTGCTGACCCTGGACGGGGCCAGCGGCACCCTCGCACACCGTCAATTCACTGATTTGCTTGAGCATTTGCATCCGGGCGATCTGATGGTGTTCAACAATACCCGGGTCATCCCGGCACGGCTGTTTGGCCAGAAAGCATCCGGCGGCAAGCTGGAAATTCTGGTGGAGCGAGTGTTGGACAGCCATCGTGTGCTGGCCCATGTACGCTCCAGCAAGTCGCCGAAACCGGGTTCGAGCATCCTCATCGAGGGTGGCGGTGAAGCCGAGATGGTGGCGCGTCATGATGCGCTGTTCGAACTCCGGTTCGCCGAAGAGGTTTTGCCGTTGCTGGAGCGCGTCGGTCATATGCCATTGCCTCCTTATATCGACCGCCCCGACGAAGACTCGGACCGTGAGCGCTATCAAACGGTCTATTCCCAGCGCCTCGGTGCGGTTGCCGCTCCGACTGCCGGGCTGCATTTTGACCAGTTGCTGCTGGATGCGATTGCCGCCAAGGGCGTCGAGACAGCCTATGTGACCCTGCACGTGGGGGCCGGCACGTTTCAGCCGGTGCGTGTGGATAACATTGAAGACCACCATATGCACAGCGAATGGCTGGAAGTCAGCCAGGACGTCGTGGACGCAGTTAGCGCCTGCAAGGCGCGCGGCGGGCGGGTGGTTGCGGTGGGCACCACCAGCGTGCGCTCCCTTGAGAGCGCGGCGCGTGATGGCGTGCTCAAACCATTCAGTGGCGACACCGATATCTTTATTTACCCAGGCCGGCCGTTCCATGTGGTCGACTGCCTGGTGACCAACTTCCATTTGCCGGAGTCCACGCTATTGATGCTGGTGTCGGCCTTCGCGGGTTATCCCGAAACAATGGCGGCGTACAAAGCAGCCATCGACAATGGATACCGTTTTTTCAGCTACGGTGATGCGATGTTTATCACCCGTAATCCGGCGCCGCGCGGCCCAGAGGAACAACTATGAGTCGTATGTCGTTTGAATTGCTCGCCACCGACGGCAAGGCCCGTCGCGGCCGCCTGACGTTTCCGCGCGGTACGGTAGAGACCCCGGCATTCATGCCCGTGGGCACCTACGGCACCGTCAAAGGCATGCTGCCGCGTGACATCGTCGCCACCGGCGCCGAGATCATCCTCGGCAACACCTTCCACCTGTGGCTGCGTCCAGGCACTGAAGTGATCAAGAAGCATGGCGACCTGCATGATTTCATGAAGTGGCAAGGCCCGATCCTCACGGACTCGGGTGGTTTCCAGGTGTTCAGCCTGGGTGCCATGCGCAAGATCAAGGAGGAGGGCGTGACCTTCGCCTCTCCGGTGGACGGTTCCAAGGTATTCATGGGCCCGGAAGAGTCCATGCAGGTGCAACGCGACCTGGGTTCGGACATCGTGATGATTTTCGACGAGTGCACGCCGTACCCGGCCGATGAAGACGTCGCGCGGATTTCCATGGAGCTGTCCCTGCGTTGGGCCCAGCGTTCGAAGAATGCCCATGGCGACAACACCGCGGCGCTGTTCGGTATCGTCCAGGGCGGCATGCATGAAAGCCTGCGCAAACGCTCGCTGGAAGGCCTCGACAAGATCGGTTTTGACGGCCTGGCCATCGGCGGTTTGTCGGTGGGCGAACCCAAGCACGAGATGATCAAGGTACTGGACTACCTGCCAGGCCTGATGCCCGCTGACAAACCTCGTTACCTTATGGGCGTTGGCAAACCCGAAGATCTCGTAGAGGGTGTGCGCCGCGGTGTGGACATGTTCGATTGCGTGATGCCAACCCGTAATGCCCGCAATGGGCATCTGTTCATCGATACAGGCGTGCTCAAGATCCGTAACGCGTTCCATCGCCATGATGATTCGCCGCTGGATCCCACCTGTGATTGCTACACCTGCCAGAACTTCTCCCGTGCTTATCTGCACCATCTGGACAAATGCGGGGAAATGCTGGGTAGCATGTTGAATACCATCCACAATTTGCGTCACTACCAAGTCCTGATGGCTGGTTTGCGCGAGGCTATTCAACAGGGTACATTGGCCGCCTTCGTCGATGCCTTCTATGCCAAGCGCGGGCTCCCTGTGCCGCCCTTGGACTGAGTTTTCCGACCCTAAGATTCACTATTTGCAACTGGAGTGCTAAATGAGCTTTTTTATCTCTAACGCCATGGCTGACGCCGCTGCGCCTGCTGCTGCCGGCCCTATGGGCGGTGGTTTCGAGTGGATTTTCCTGGTCGGCTTCCTGGTCATCTTCTACCTGATGATCTGGCGTCCACAGGCCAAGCGTGCCAAAGAGCAGAAGAACCTGCTGGGCAGCCTGCAGAAAGGCGACGAAGTCGTGACCACCGGCGGTATCGCGGGCAAGATCACCAAGGTTTCCGATGCTTTCGTGGTTCTGGAAGTCTCCGACACCGTGGAAATGAAGTTCCAGAAGGGCGCCATCGCCGCCACGCTGCCAAAAGGCACGCTCAAAGCGATCTAAGTTCCAACCTTTACCAATCGACGGGGCGCGCAAGGCGCCCCGCGTTATAAGCGGGCGGCGTGATGCTGAACAAATACCCTCTGTGGAAATACGTACTGATCCTGGCGGTGCTGGCGATCGGTTTTATTTATTCCGCTCCCAATCTTTACCCTGATGACCCGGCGATCCAGATCACTGGCGCCAGCACGTCGCTGCAGGTCAACCAGGCTGACCTGGAGCGCGCGAGCAAGGCACTGGCCGACGCGGGTATCCAGGTTAAAGCGGCAACATTGGCAGCTGGTGCGAAGGGCGGGTTGTTGCGCCTGACCAAGCAAGAAGACCAATTGCCGGCAAAAGATGTCGTACGCAAGGCCATGGGTGACGACTACGTCGTTGCGCTGAACCTGGCACAGACCACCCCACAGTGGTTGCGCAGCATTGGCGCGCACCCGATGAAGCTGGGTCTGGACTTGTCCGGCGGTGTGCACTTCCTGCTGGAAGTCGACATGGACAAAGCCCTCGACGCACGCCTGAAGGTCTATGAAGGCGACGTGAAGAGCCTGCTGCGCAAAGAGAAGTTGCGTTATCGCAGCCTGCCGCAGCTCAACGGTGCCATCCAGCTGGGCTTCTCTGACGAAGCTTCCCGTGAACAGGCCCGTGCGCTGATCCGCAAGAACTTCAATGATTTCGACATCGTACCGGCCGACCTGAATGGTCAGGCGGTACTGCGTCTGGCGATGAGCCCGGCCAAAATCGCGGAAATCCGCGAATACTCCATCAAGCAGAACTTGACCACGGTACGTAACCGCGTCAACGAGCTGGGTGTGGCCGAGCCGATTGTTCAGCGTCAGGGCGCCAACCGCATCGTGGTTGAGCTGCCGGGCGTGCAGGACACCGCTGAAGCCAAGCGCATCCTGGGTAAAACCGCCAACCTGGAGTTCCGTCTCGCGGCTGAGCCGGGTGCTTCCCGTGCAACTTCCGAAGAGTTCGAGTTCCGTGAAGGCAATCGTCCTCCGGCGCTGATCGAGCGTGGCTTGATCATCACCGGTGACCAGGTGACCGACGCCAAGGCCGGTTTCGGCGAGCACGGTACCCCTGAAGTGAACATCCGCCTGGATGGCCACGGCGGCGAACTGATGAGCCGCGCCACGCGTAGCAACGTTGGTCGCAGCATGGCGGTGATCTTCATCGAGCAGCGCCCGGTGACCACCTACACCAAGCAAATGGTCAACGGCGTCGAGAAAGACGTACCGGTGCAGACCTTCAAGGAAGAGAAGAAGATCATCAGCCTGGCGACCATCCAGTCGCCGCTGGGTGCTCAATTCCGCATCACCGGCCTGAACGGCCAGGGCGAATCCTCGGAGCTGGCCCTGTTGCTGCGTGCCGGTGGCCTGGCTGCGCCGATGTACTTCGCTGAAGAACGTACCATCGGTCCGAGCCTGGGTGCCGACAACATCACCAAGGGTATCGACGCGGCCTTGTGGGGCATGCTGTTCGTGTCGCTGTTCATCATCGCCATCTACCGCTTCTTTGGCATCATTGCCACCGTGGCCCTGGCGGGCAACATGGTGATGCTGCTGGCCCTGATGTCGCTGCTGGGCGCCACGCTGACCCTGCCAGGTATCGCCGGTATCGTACTCACCATGGGTATGGCGGTAGATGCCAACGTGCTGATCTTCTCGCGGATTCGTGAAGAGATCGCCGCCGGCATGACCGTACAGCGAGCAATCAACGAAGGCTTCGGCCGGGCATTTACCGCGATTCTCGACTCCAACCTGACCACATTGCTGGTTGGCGGGATCCTCTTTGCCATGGGCACCGGCCCGGTCAAAGGTTTTGCGGTAACCATGTCCCTCGGTATCTTTACCTCGATGTTCACGGCCATCATGGTGACCCGCGCAATGGTCAACCTGATCTTTGGCGGGCGTGACTTCAAGAAGTTGTGGATTTAAGGGGCTGCCATGTTACGTACAATCAACTTCATGGGCGTTCGCAACATTGCGTTCGGCGTCACCGTGCTCCTTACCGTTCTGGCGTTGTTCAGCTGGTTCCATAAGGGCCTGAACTACGGTCTGGACTTCACCGGCGGTACGCTCATCGAGCTGACCTACGAGAAGCCTGCCGACGTCACCCTGGTGCGCAGTGAGCTGGTCAAGGCCGGCTATCACGAAGCCATCGTGCAGAGCTTCGGTGCGACCACCGACCTGCTGGTGCGCATGCCTGGCGAAGACCCGCAACTGGGTCACCAGGTAGCCGAGGCCTTGCAGAAGGTGGGTGGCGACAACCCGGCGTCGGTCAAGCGCGTCGAGTTCGTGGGCCCGCAAGTGGGTGAAGAGCTGCGCGACCAGGGCGGCCTCGGCATGCTGATGGCGCTGGTCGGCATCATGATCTACCTGGCTTTCCGCTTTCAGTGGAAGTTCGGTGTCGGCGCCATTGTGTCGCTGATCCACGACGTGATCGTGACCGTGGGTATCCTGGCGTACTTCCAGGTCACCTTCGACCTGACCGTGCTGGCGGCCGTGCTGGCGATCATTGGTTACTCCCTCAATGACACCATCGTGGTATTCGACCGGGTCCGCGAGAACTTCCGCGTACTGCGCAAGGCGTCGCTGATCGAGAACATCAACATCTCCACCACCCAGACCCTGTTGCGGACCATGGCGACGTCGATCTCCACCTTGCTGGCGATCGCGGCGCTGATGATCTTCGGCGGCGACAACCTGTGGGGCTTCTCCCTGGCGCTGTTCATCGGCGTCCTGGCGGGCACCTACTCGTCGATCTACATCGCCAACGTGGTGCTGATCTGGCTGAACCTCAACAGCGAAGACCTGATCCCTCCTGCCGCCACTGGCAAGGAGGTCGACGACCGTCCTTGATGGGCGCTTGTTGATCTGCTGTTACGAAAAGGGCGCGAGTATTGAACTCGTGCCTTTTTTTTTGCTCCAAGGCTGGGTATAGCGCGGATCTTTCGGTCCGTTTGTGATGGTCAGGAGGTTCAACGTGAACAAGTCGTTACTGGTTGGTGCGGTATTGGGTGCTGTCGGTGTGACTGCCGGGGGTGCTGTTGCCACCTACAGCCTGGTAAAAAGCGGCCCTGAGTATGCGCAAGTGCTGGCGGTGCAGCCGGTGAAAACCCAGATTAAAACACCTCGCGAAGTCTGCAAGGACGTCGCAGTAACCCGGCAGAAGCCGGTGCAGGATCAACATCAGATCGTCGGTACCGTGGTGGGTGCACTGGCCGGTGGTCTGTTGGGTAACCAGGTCGGTGGCGGTAACGGCAAGAAGCTGGCCACCGTGGCCGGTGCGGTCGGTGGTGGTTACGCCGGTAACAAGGTTCAGGAAGGCATGCAGAACCGCGATACCTATACCACCACCCAGACTCGCTGTAACACCGTCAACGACATCAGTGACAAGGTCGTCGGCTATGACGTGCGTTACACCTTGGATGGCAAGGAAGGTTCGGTGCGCATGGATCGTGATCCGGGCGGCCAGATTCCAGTCGACAAGGAAGGGCGTCTCGTCCTGGGCCAGAACCAGCAGTAAGCCTTTTCTTGTATTTGATTTGTGGTGGTGTTGGTATTTAAGCTCATACCAAACAAATCACAGGCATAAAAAAAGCACCCCGCAGGGTGCTTTTTTATGCTCGCTCGTTTAGCGCTTCAGCGAGGCCGGCAGGTGCGGCTGGATCGCCGTCAGTACGGCCTTGAAGCATTTGGTGTTGCCGGCAACGACGTGGCCTTTTTCCAGGAAGTCATGACCGCCGGTGAAGTCGCTCACCAGGCCGCCGGCCTCTTGGATCAGCAGGGCGCCTGCAGCCATGTCCCACTCGGACAGGCCTGACTCCCAGAACGCATCAAAACGACCGGCAGCCACATAGGCCAGGTCCAGGCTGGCCGCGCCAGCGCGACGGATGCCGGCAGTCTGGCCAACCAGGGCGCGGAACATACCCAGGTAGTTTTCCAGGTTGTCCATCTGGTCGTCACGGAACGGGAAGCCGGTACCCAGCAGGGCGCCGTCCAGGCTGGTGCGACCGCTGACGCGCAGGCGACGACCGTTCAGTTGGGCGCCACGGCCACGGCTGGCGGTGAATTCTTCCTGGCGAACAGGATCGAGTACTACAGCGTGTTCCAAGCGGCCACGGTATTTGCAAGCAATGCTGACGGCAAAGTGGGGGATGCCGCGCAGGAAGTTGGTGGTGCCATCCAGTGGGTCGATGATCCACAGGTAGTCTTCGCCTTCGCCGCTGCCTTTGTGCAGGCCGGTTTCCTCGCCGAGGATGCCGTGGGTAGGGTAGGCCTTGCGCAGCGCGTCGATGATCTTCTGTTCAGCGGCGCGATCCACCTCGGACACATAATCCTTGGCGTCTTTTTCGTCGACCTTGATGGTATCCAGGCGCTCGATGGAGCGGAAGATCAATTCACTGGCGCTGCGGGCGGCGCGCAGCGCGATATTCAGCATGGGCTGCATGGATGTGTCACCTAAGGTTGTTAAAGAAAGCCGAGCATTCTAGCAGAAACTTTCTTCAGGTGAAGGACGACGTTAGCTTTCATGGCATAACCTTAGGCTGTTCTGTAAGATTTGCTCCCCTTTCCCGTGTCCGAGAGCGCCTACCTTGCTGCAAAACATTCGTGTCGTCTTGGTCAATACCAGTCATCCCGGCAATATCGGCGGGGTGGCGCGAGCCATGAAAAACATGGGGCTGACGCGCCTGGTGCTGGTCGAGCCGCGCGTGTTCCCGCACCACGAGGCCGATGCCCGCGCATCCGGCGCCAATGACATCCTGGAAAAAGCCCAGGTGGTCGCCACTCTGGAAGACGCCTTGGTCGGCTGCAACCTGGTGCTTGGCACCAGTGCCCGTGACCGCCGCATCCCCTGGCCGCTGCTGGATCCGCGTGAGTGCGGTACCAAGGTGGTGGAAGAGGCGGCCGGCGGTGCTGAAATCGCCCTGGTGTTCGGCCGTGAAGACTCCGGCCTCACCAATGAAGAGCTGCAACGATGTCATTATCACGTGCACATTCCATCAGACCCTGAGTTCAGTTCGCTGAACCTCGGAGCAGCGGTGCAGGTGTTGAGTTACGAAGTGCGCATGGCTTGGCTGGCCGCTGAAGGCCAGCCGAGCAAGGTAGAGAAGGATGAAGTGGCGTCGACCAAGAGTGGCGAGCTGGCCACCATGGACGAGCTGGAGCGGTTCTATGAGCACCTGGAGCAAACCCTAGTGGCCATCGAATTCCTCGATCCGGAAAAGCCTCGACACTTGATGGCGCGCCTGCGCCGCCTGTACGGGCGCAGCTCGGTCAGCCGGGCGGAAATGAATATATTGCGTGGCATTCTCACGGAAACCCAGAAAGCGGCCCGTGGCGAGCTTCTTAAGCGGAAGGATTAAAAATGTTCGAGCGTTTGCGAGAAGATATCCAGAGTGTTTTCCATCGTGATCCGGCGGCGCGCAACGCCTTTGAAGTGCTGACCTGCTACCCGGGCATGCACGCGATCTGGATCCATCGCCTGTCCGGCGCCTTGTGGAATATGGGCTGGAAATGGCTGGCGCGGCTGGTGTCGAACTTCGGCCGCTGGTTGACCGGGATCGAGATTCACCCAGGTGCCAAGGTGGGACGTCGCTTCTTTATCGATCACGGTATGGGCATCGTCATTGGCGAGACTGCCGAGATTGGTGACGACGTGACCCTCTACCAGGGCGTGACATTGGGCGGCACCAGTTGGAACAAGGGTAAGCGCCACCCGACGCTGGAGGATGGCGTGGTGGTGGGCGCGGGTGCCAAGGTGCTTGGTCCGTTCACCGTAGGCGCTGGCGCCAAGGTCGGCTCTAACGCCGTGGTGACCAAGGCCGTGCCGGCCGGTGCCACAGTGGTGGGTATTCCGGGGCGGATCATCGTCAAGCCGGACGTGGGCGATGAGCAGGAGGCTAAGCGCAAGGCCATGGCCGAGAAAATCGGTTTCGATGCCTACGGTGTCAGTGAGGACATGCCCGACCCGGTGGCGCGCGCCATCGGCCAGTTGCTTGACCACCTGCAAGCGGTGGACGGCAAGCTGGACGGTATGTGTGGCGCGCTGAAGGAGTTGGGCAGCAGCTACTGTGCAAAAGACCTGCCTGAGCTGCGCGAAGAGGACTTTGCCGAGATCAAGAGTGAGCCCGCAACCAAGGCTGGCTGAGATCTCGCATTTGCTGCTAGGCCCATGATGGAGGGCGCTTGCCCCCCGATGGCCGTCTGTCAGTCATCCAATATATTGACTGATCCACCGCTATCGGGGGCAAGCTCCCTCCCACATTTGATCTCCATTGGTCTTGATATCGAGCCATCACCCCCGCTGCTGCTGTTCGTCCTCGCCCCATCCTGCTATGATTCGCGCGCCCTTTTTACGGGTAATCCTGACTAAAGTACTAGGTCTTATAGTTGACTTAAATACTCGGGAATCGCATACTTGCTCCCATTCTGAAACACCTTGGTACTTGTCCATGAGACTGACTACAAAAGGCCGATACGCGGTGACCGCCATGCTTGACTTGGCCTTGCACGCGCAAACTGGGCCGGTGTCCCTGGCCGATATCTCCGAGCGCCAAGGCATTTCCCTGTCCTACCTTGAGCAACTGTTCGCCAAGTTGCGCCGCAGCAATCTGGTCTCCAGTGTGCGTGGGCCGGGCGGCGGCTATCAGCTGTCCCGCGACATGCAGGGCATCCAGGTGGCCCAGGTGATCGACGCGGTCAACGAATCCGTCGACGCGACCAAGTGCCAGGGCCTGGGTGACTGCCACGCCGGCGATACCTGCCTGACGCACCACTTGTGGTGTGACTTGAGCCTGCAGATCCATGAGTTTTTGAGTGGTATCAGCTTGGCTGATCTTGTGACTCGCCGTGAGGTGCAAGAAGTAGCCCAGCGTCAGGACCAGCGCCGTTGCAACACCAAGGCGCCGCGTCTGGACAAGATCGAAGCGTCCGCCGTCGAGTGACAGCCGAAGAGCTAACGGCACGCCAGCCAGCCTGATTTAGGAGAAAGTCCATGAAATTGCCGATTTACCTTGATTACTCAGCGACCACCCCGGTTGATCCGCGTGTCGCGCAAAAGATGAGCGAGTGCCTGCTGGTCGACGGAAACTTCGGCAACCCGGCCTCCCGTTCCCACGTTTTCGGCTGGAAAGCCGAGGAAGCGGTCGAGAACGCTCGTCGCCAGGTTGCTGACCTGGTTGGCGCCGATCCGCGTGAAATCGTCTGGACCTCCGGTGCCACCGAGTCCGACAACCTGGCTATCAAGGGCGCGGCGCATTTCTACGCGACCAAAGGCAAGCACCTGATCACCACCAAGATTGAGCACAAGGCTGTCCTCGACACCATGCGCCAACTGGAGCGTGAAGGTTTCGAGGTCACTTACCTCGAGCCAACCACCGACGGTATCGTCACCCCGGCGATGATCGAAGCCGCGCTGCGTGAAGACACCATTCTGGTTTCCGTGATCCACGTGAACAACGAAATCGGCACCATCAACGACATCGCGGCCATCGGCGAGCTGACTCGCTCCAAAGGCATCCTGCTGCACGTCGACGCCGCTCAGTCCACCGGCAAGGTCGACATCGACCTGTCCAAGCTGAAAGTCGACCTGATGTCGTTTTCGGCCCACAAGACCTACGGCCCCAAAGGCATCGGCGCCCTGTACGTGAGCCGCAAACCACGCGTGCGCATCGAAGCCACCATGCACGGCGGCGGTCACGAGCGCGGCATGCGTTCGGGCACCCTGGCGACCCACCAGATCGTCGGCATGGGCGAAGCCTTCCGCGTCGCCAAGGAAGACATGGCAGCCGAAAACGTACGTATCAAGGCCTTGAGCGATCGCTTCTACAAGCAGGTCGAGAACCTTGAAGAGCTGTACATCAACGGCAGCATGACTGCCCGTGTACCGCACAACCTGAATTTGAGCTTCAACTATGTCGAAGGCGAGTCGCTGATCATGGCGCTCAAGGACCTGGCGGTTTCGTCCGGTTCGGCCTGCACCTCGGCTTCGCTTGAGCCTTCGTACGTACTGCGCGCCCTGGGCCGCAACGACGAACTGGCTCACAGCTCCATCCGCTTTACGTTCGGCCGTTTCACCACCGAAGAGCAAGTCGACTACGCCGCGCAGAAGGTCTGCGAAGCCGTCAACAAGCTGCGCGTCCTGTCGCCGCTGTGGGACATGTACAAAGACGGTGTCGATATTTCCAAGATCGAGTGGGCGGCACACTAACTATAGAAGCCGCCACCCCAGCTCTGTAGGAACGTGGCGGAAAACGCAGGCGTTTCTACAGGGTTCCAGAGCGGCCCTGATGAGTGAGGATTCAGTACCATGGCTTACAGCGAAAAGGTCATCGACCACTACGAAAACCCGCGCAACGTCGGCAAGATGAACGCGGAAGATCCTGATGTCGGCACCGGCATGGTCGGCGCTCCGGCGTGCGGCGATGTGATGCGCCTGCAGATCAAGGTCAACGACGCCGGCGTTATCGAAGACGCCAAGTTCAAGACTTACGGTTGCGGTTCGGCCATCGCCTCCAGCTCCCTGGCGACCGAATGGATGAAAGGCAAGACCCTGGATGAGGCTGTGACTATCAGCAATACCCAGCTGGCCGAAGAACTGGCCCTGCCGCCAGTGAAAATCCACTGCTCCGTGCTCGCTGAAGACGCCATCAAGGCGGCCGTTCGCGACTACAAGCAGAAGAAAGGCTTGATCTAAGCATTTGGCGACGAGTAAGGAGTCAACGATGGCTATCAGCATGACAGAAGCGGCTGCGCGGCACGTGCGACGCTCCCTGGATGGGCGCGGTAAAGGTGAGGGGATTCGTCTGGGTGTTCGCACCACGGGCTGCTCCGGCCTTGCCTATGTGCTGGAGTTCGTCGACGAGGTGGTCGATGAGGACCAGGTGTTCGAAAGTCACGGCGAGAAAGTGATCATCGACCCTAAAAGCCTGACCTACCTGGACGGCACCGAACTCGATTTCGTGAAGGAAGGGTTGAACGAAGGCTTCAAGTTCAACAACCCCAACGTACGCGGTGAATGTGGCTGCGGCGAAAGCTTCAACATCTGAGGCTATTCGTGGGTACTCCTTGTCATTTCGCTTTATTCGAGCTGCAGCCGAGTTTTCGGCTGGATCTCGAGCAGCTTGCCACGCGCTACCGAGAATTGGCGCGTGGGGTGCATCCGGACCGTTTTGCTGACGCCTCCGAGCGTGAGCAACGCCTGGCGCTGGAGCAGTCGGCCAGCCTCAACGAAGCCTATCAGACGCTCAAGAGCCCTCCTAAACGCGCGCGTTACTTGCTCGCGATGAACGGTGGCGAGTTGCCGCTGGAAGTGACCGTGCACGACCCGGACTTCCTGATGCAGCAGATGCAATGGCGTGAAGAACTCGAAGACCTGCAGGACGAAGCCGATGTGGCGGGTGTCGCGGTCTTCAAGCGTCGTCTGAAAGTTGCCCAGGATGAGCTCAACGAAAGCTTCGCAGCCTGTTGGGACGATGCAGCGCAACGTGAACAGGCCGAGCGCCTGATGCGGCGCATGCAGTTCCTCGACAAGCTCACCTACGAAGTGCGCCAGCTGGAAGAGCGCCTCGACGATTAACCCAGTGTGCTGCCCGTGATGCGCGCCTGATAGACAGATAAGACCTGATTACCATGGCTCTACTGCAAATCGCCGAACCCGGCCAAAGCCCTCAGCCGCACCAGCGTCGCCTGGCGGTGGGGATTGACCTGGGTACCACCAATTCCCTGGTTGCTGCCTTGCGCAGCGGCCTGTCCGAGCCGCTGCCCGATGCCGATGGCCAGGTGATCCTGCCGTCCGCCGTGCGTTATCACGCTGATCGCACCGAAGTCGGTGAGTCAGCCAGGTTGGCGGCGTCTACCGATCCTTTGAACACCGTGCTGTCGGTCAAGCGCTTGATGGGCCGTGGTCTGTCCGACGTCAAGCAATTGGGCGACCAGTTGCCGTACCGCTTTGTCGGTGGCGAATCCCATATGCCGTTCATCGACACCGTCCAGGGCCCGAAAAGCCCGGTGGAAGTGTCGGCGGATATCCTCAAGGTGCTGCGCCAGCGCGCGGAAACCACGTTGGGTGGCGAACTGGTCGGCGCGGTGATCACCGTCCCGGCGTATTTCGATGATGCCCAGCGCCAGGCCACCAAGGACGCGGCGAAACTCGCCGGCCTGAACGTGTTGCGCCTGCTCAACGAGCCGACCGCTGCGGCCGTGGCCTATGGCCTGGACCAGCATGCCGAAGGCTTGGTCGCTATTTACGACCTGGGTGGTGGCACTTTTGATATTTCGATCCTGCGCCTGACTGGCGGCGTGTTCGAAGTACTGGCTACCGGTGGCGATACAGCGCTGGGTGGCGATGACTTCGACCACGCCATCGCGGGTTGGATCATCAGCAGCGCCGGCTTGTCCGCTGACCTGGATCCGGGCGAGCAGCGTAACTTGCTGCAAACGGCCTGTGCCGCTAAAGAGGCGCTGACTGACGCTGCTTCTGTTGACGTTTCCTACGGCAGTTGGTGCGCCAAGCTGACTCGCGAAGCCTTCGATTTGTTGATCGAACCGATGATCGCCCGCAGCCTGAAAGCATGCCGTCGAGCCGTGCGTGACTCCGGCATCGAGTTGGAAGACGTCGGTGCCGTGGTCATGGTCGGCGGTTCAACCCGTGTGCCGCGGGTTCGCGAAGCCGTTGCCGAAGCCTTTGGTCGCCAGCCGCTGACGGAAATCGACCCGGACCAGGTGGTCGCCATCGGCGCCGCCATCCAGGCCGATACCCTGGCCGGCAACAAGCGTGATGGCGGCGAATTGCTGTTGCTCGACGTCATCCCGCTGTCCCTGGGGCTGGAGACCATGGGTGGCCTGATGGAGAAGGTGATTCCGCGCAACACCACCATCCCCGTCGCGCGCGCCCAGGACTTCACCACCTACAAAGATGGCCAGACGGCCATGATGATTCATGTACTGCAAGGTGAGCGCGAGCTGATCAGCGACTGCCGCTCCCTGGCCCGCTTTGAATTGCGCGGCATCCCGGCCATGGTCGCGGGTGCGGCGAAGATTCGCGTGACCTTCCAGGTCGACGCCGACGGCCTGCTCAGCGTCGCCGCGCGCGAACTGGCGTCCGGCGTTGAAGCCAGCATCCAGGTCAAGCCGTCCTACGGCCTGACTGACGGTGAAATCGCCAAGATGCTCAAGGATTCGTTCCAATACGCCGGCGACGACAAGGTCGCGCGCGTACTGCGCGAGCAACAAGTGGATGCCCAGCGCCTGCTCGAAGCGGTGCAGGGCGCCCTGGATGCCGACGGCGAGCGGCTGCTGGATGCCGAAGAGCGCATGGTCATCGACCTGCAGATGCAGGAACTGGCCGAACTGATGAAAGGCAACGATGGTTACGCCATCGAGCAACAGACCAAGCGCTTGTCGCAGGTCACTGACGCCTTTGCCGCCCGCCGCATGGATCAGACGGTGAAAGCCGCACTGGCCGGGCGCAACCTGAATGAAATCGAGGAATAATTAATGCCGCAGGTCATTTTTCTGCCACACGCCGAGCATTGCCCGGACGGTATGGTTGTTGAGGCTGAGACCGGCAAGTCCATCCTCGAAGTTGCCCATGACAACCACATCGAGATCGAAAGTGCCTGTGGTGGTGTGTGTGCCTGCACCACTTGCCACTGCATCATTCGCGAAGGCTTCAATAGCCTGGAAGAGGCCGATGAGTTGGAAGAGGATTTTCTTGATCGCGCCTGGGGCCTGGAAGCCACTTCTCGCCTAAGCTGTCAGGCCAGGGTCGGGACTGAAGACATTACCGTCGAAATTCCGAAATATTCGCTCAACCATGCGGCCGAAGCGCCGCACTGATTCAAGGAAGTGGCATGAGTCTTAAATGGGTTGATGTGCAAGAGATCGCTATCCTGTTGGCCGACGGCAACCCGGATATGGATCCCTATTCCCTGAATTTTGTTGCTTTGCGTGACATGGTCATGGCCTTGCCAGGCTTTGATGATGAGCGCGATCGCGGCGGCGAAAAGGTTCTGGAAGCTATCCAGACTGCCTGGAAAGAAGAACAGGACTGACGCCTCCCTTACGCAGTTAGGCAATACCCAAGAACCCGCGTATAATTCGCGGGTTTAATTTTTCGTAAATTACCGTTTCTGGAGTTACACCATGGCTGTTCAACGTACTTTCTCCATCATCAAGCCTGACGCTGTTGCAAAAAACGTCATCGGCGAGATCACCACTCGTTTCGAAAAAGCCGGCCTGAAGGTTGTAGCTTCGAAACTCAAGCAACTGTCCAAGGCTGAAGCTGAAGGCTTCTACGCTGAGCACAGCGCTCGTGGCTTCTTCGGCGACCTGGTTGCCTTCATGATCTCCGGTCCTGTTGTTGTTCAGGTTCTGGAAGGCGAAAACGCCATCGCTCTGAACCGTGAGCTGATGGGCGCTACCAACCCTAAAGAAGCCGCTGCCGGCACCATCCGTGCTGACTTCGCTGACTCCATCGACGCCAACGCTGTACACGGTTCGGACTCCGAAGCCGCTGCTGCTCGCGAAATCTCGTACTTCTTCGCAGCTACCGAAGTAACCACTCGCTAAGCATCGGCTTAAAGAGTGAGGGTGAATCCATGACGACATCGACTGTAAAAACCAACCTGCTGGGTCTGACTCAACAGGAAATGGAAAAATTCTTCGACTCAATCGGGGAGAAGCGTTTCCGTGCCGGTCAGGTAATGAAATGGATTCACCACTTTGGCGTCGACGATTTCGACGCCATGACGAACGTCAGCAAGGCCCTGCGCGACAAGCTCAAGGCTATTGCTGAAGTACGTGGCCCCGAAGTGGTCAGCGAGGACATCTCCAGCGACGGCACCCGTAAGTGGGTGGTGCGCGTAGCGTCCGGCAGCTGCGTCGAGACCGTGTACATTCCCCAGGGCAAGCGCGGCACCTTGTGCGTTTCGTCCCAGGCAGGCTGTGCCCTGGACTGCAGTTTCTGCTCCACCGGCAAGCAAGGCTTCAATAGCAACCTCACTGCCGCCGAAGTGATCGGCCAGGTGTGGATTGCCAACAAATCCTTTGGCAGCGTCCCGGCGACCGTCGACCGTGCCATCACCAACGTGGTGATGATGGGCATGGGTGAGCCGCTGCTGAACTTCGACAACGTCATCGCAGCCATGCACCTTATGATGGACGACCTGGGCTACGGCATCTCCAAGCGCCGTGTGACCCTGTCGACCTCCGGCGTGGTCCCGATGATCGATGAGCTGGCCAAGCACATCGACGTCTCCCTGGCGTTGTCGCTGCATGCACCCAATGACGCATTGCGTAACCAATTGGTGCCGATCAACAAGAAGTATCCGCTTAAGATGCTGCTCGAATCCTGCCAGCGTTATATGGCGACCTTGGGCGAGAAGCGTGTGCTGACCATTGAGTACACCATGCTCAAGGATGTTAACGACAAGGTCGAACACGCGGTCGAGATGATTGAACTGCTCAAGAACACCCCGTGCAAGATCAACCTGATTCCGTTTAACCCGTTTCCACATTCTGGTTACGAGCGGCCAAGCAACAACGCCATTCGCCGTTTCCAGGATCAACTGCACCAGGCCGGCTACAACGTCACCGTGCGCACCACCCGTGGTGAAGACATCGACGCCGCCTGTGGTCAATTGGTCGGGCAGGTGATGGACCGTACCCGCCGCAGCGAGCGCTATATCGCCGTGCGTGAATTGAACGCCGCCGACGATCTGCCGCAAATTGCTGTGAATCGAATCTGAGAGAGGATCTCTATGCCCTTGCGCCTTGCGCTGCTTTTGCTGGTTACCGGCCTCGCCGCCGGTTGTGTTTCATCGGGCCATGACAGCCCTTTGCAAACCGGCAAGGGCCGTGACGAGGCGCGGGTTGCCTATGTGCAACTGGGGTTGGGTTACCTGCGACAAGGCATGAGCGAGCAGGCCAAGGTGCCGTTGAAAAAAGCCCTTGAACTGGACAGCGACGATGCCGACGCCAACGCTGCGCTGGCCCTGGTGTTCCACGCCCAGGCCGAGCCTGAACTGGCTGACCGGTACTTCAACAAAGCCCTGGCCGCACGGCCTGCCGATCCGAAACTGCTGAACAATTACGGCAGTTTCCTGTTCAAGCAAAAGCGTTATGAGCAGGCCGCCCTTTATTTCCAGCAAGCCAGTACCGATACCCTCTATCCTGAGCGCGCACGGGTGTTCGAGAACCTTGGGGTAACCTCGATGCGCCTCGGCCAGCGCGACAGCGCACGCCAGCAGCTGGAAAAAGCCCTGCACTTGAACGGCCATCAGCCACGAGCGCTGCTCGAAATGGCTGAGTTGTCCTACGAAGACAGGCATTATGTGCCGGCACGTGACTATTACGAGCGTTTTAGCCTGCTCAGCGGGCAAAATGCACGTAGTCTATTGCTCGGCGTGCGCCTGGCGACGGTTCATGAAGAACACGACACGGCCGCACGTTTTGGCCAGCAACTCGAACGACTCTATCCCGGTACGCCGGAATATCAGCAATACCTGTCGGAGCAATGATGAAAGCGGCGCACCCGGAAGTTGTAGCAGCTAATCGCGTAAACCCAGGCGACACCTTGCGTCAGGCCCGCGAAAGCAATGGTTGGTCGCTGGCGGAAGTGGCCCTCAAGCTCAATTTGACCACCACCTCCCTGGGCAACCTTGAGGCCGGCGCATTCGACAAGCTGCCTGGGCATACCTTCGCCCGTGGCTATATCCGCGCCTACGCCAAGTTGCTGGGCATCGACCAGGCCGTGTTGGTCCAGGAGTTCGACCAGTTCACCGGCACCGACTCCCAGGGCAGCAACGTGCATGGCCTGGGGCGCATCGAAGAACCGGTGCGGGTTTCCCACACAATCCTGCGTATTGTCAGCCTGTTGCTGCTGATCGCCGTGATCGGCGGCGGTTTCGTCTGGTGGCAAGACCAGACGTCCCAGCGCAGTAAGGACCTGACCAGCAACGCCATGGAGCACGTCGAAGTCGAAAGCGCCGACGGCACCACCCAGATTCATCCGCTGGATGAGCCGGAAGACCAGGCCGTAGCCCAAGGCCAGGCTGCCCCCGAAACCCCGGCCGCCGCTGAACCGTCCGAGCCGGAAAGTGCCCCGACCGCCGCCGTACCGACCCCAGTGACACCGACCGCGCCAACTCACACGCCCGCGGCTCCGGTTGCCCAGGCTCATACACCGGCTGCTCCGGCCCCGGCGCCAGCGAGTACTACGGCGCCAACCGCTCCGGCAGCCCCGGCGATTTCACCACCCACCACCCCTGCGTTGATCGCCGGTGACGGGCGTGTACAAATTACCTTCGTCGCTGACTGCTGGACGCAAGTCACCGATGGCAACGGCAAAGTGCTGGTCAGTGGTCTCAAGCGTAAGGGCGATACGCTCGACCTGGGCGGCAAGCCTCCTTTGACGCTGCGTCTGGGCTTCGCCCGTGGCGCGCAAGTGGCCTACAACGGCCAGCCTGTAGACGTAGCGCCGTTCACCACTGGCGAGACCGCTCGCCTGAAGTTGGGACAATAGTCATGCACGGCGAATCTCCAATCAAACGTCGCGTATCGCGCAAGATCTGGGTCGGCTCGGTGCCGGTGGGTGGCGACGCCCCCATCGCGGTACAGAGCATGACCAACAGCGACACCAATGACGTTGCCGCTACCGTTGCCCAGATCAATCGCCTGGAAGCGGCCGGGGTAGACATCGTTCGGGTATCCGTCCCGGACATGGACGCTGCCGAGGCGTTCGGTCGCATCAAGCAGCTGGTCAAGGTGCCGCTGGTGGCCGACATTCACTTCGACTACAAGATCGCCCTGCGCGTGGCCGAGTTGGGTGTCGATTGCCTGCGTATCAACCCGGGCAACATCGGTCGTGAAGACCGTGTGCGCGCTGTGGTGGACGCTGCTCGTGATCGCGGGATCCCGATCCGCATCGGCGTCAACGCCGGTTCCCTGGAAAAAGACCTGCAAAAGAAGTACGGCGAGCCGACCCCGGCAGCGCTGGTCGAGTCTGCACTGCGTCACGTTGAACACCTCGAACGCCTGAACTTCCAGGACTTCAAGGTCAGCGTAAAGGCCTCCGACGTGTTCATGGCGGTGGAAGCCTACCGCCTGCTGGCCAAGGAAATCGTGCAGCCGTTGCACCTGGGGATCACCGAAGCCGGCGGTTTGCGCTCAGGCACAGTGAAATCTGCGGTGGGTCTCGGTATGCTGCTCGCCGAAGGGATTGGCGATACTATCCGCATCTCGTTGGCGGCAGACCCGGTAGAGGAAGTGAAAGTCGGCTACGACATTCTCAAATCCCTGCGTTTGCGTTCACGCGGTATCAACTTCATTGCCTGCCCGAGTTGCTCGCGGCAGAACTTCGACGTGGTGAAAACCATGAACGACCTTGAGTTGCGCCTCGAAGACCTGCTGGTGCCGCTGGATGTTGCAGTGATCGGTTGTGTGGTCAACGGCCCGGGTGAAGCCAAGGAAGCCCATGTGGGCTTGACCGGCGGTACACCGAACCTGATTTACATCGACGGTAAGCCGTCGCAGAAGTTAACGAATGACAATCTGGTGGATGAGCTGGAAAAGCTGATCCGCGAGAAAGCGGCCGAAAAGGTCGCGGCTGACGCAGCGCTGATCGCTCGCGGCTGATTGGACGAATTTAAGGATTTGATGTGAGCAAGTCTCTGCAAGCCATTCGTGGCATGAACGACATCCTGCCGGAGCAAACGCCGCTGTGGCGCTACTTCGAGGGGACTGTCGCGCGCCTGCTGGATAACTACGGTTACAAGCAGATCCGCATGCCGATCGTCGAGTTCACCGAGCTGTTCAAGCGCTCCATCGGTGAAGTGACCGACATCGTCGAAAAAGAGATGTACACCTTTGAAGACCGTAACGGCGACTCCCTGACCTTGCGTCCGGAAGGTACCGCCGCGTGCGTGCGCGCCGTGCTTGAGCATGGCCTCACCGGTGCTGGCCAGCCGCAGAAACTGTGGTACATCGGCCCGATGTTCCGTCACGAACGTCCACAGAAAGGCCGTTATCGCCAGTTTCATCAGATCGGCCTGGAAGTGTTCAACATCGACGGCCCGGACATCGACGCGGAGCTGATCGTGCTGACGTGGCGCCTATGGGGCCTGCTGGGCATCCGCGACGCGGTCAAGCTTGAGCTCAACAGCTTGGGCACCAGTGAATCCCGCGGCCGCTATAAAGTGGCCCTGGTCGAGTACCTGTCCGCCCACCTGGACAAGTTGGATGAAGACAGCCAGCGTCGTTTGAAGACCAACCCGTTGCGCGTCCTCGATACCAAGAACGCCGACACCCAGGCCGTGCTGGTCAATGCACCGAAAATGGCCGATTACCTGGACGACGAATCCCGCATTCACTTCGAAGGCCTCAAGGCTCGTCTGGACGCGGCCGGCATTCCGTTCGTGATCAATACCAAGCTGGTGCGTGGCCTCGATTACTACAGCAAGACCGTGTTCGAGTGGGTCACCGACAAGCTCGGCGCCCAGGGTACCGTGTGTGCGGGTGGCCGTTACGACGGCCTGGTCGAGCAGATGGGCGGCAAGCCGACCACCGGCGTGGGCTTCGCCATGGGGATCGAGCGGCTGATCCTGCTGCTGGAAACGCTGGAGAAGGTTCCGGAAGAAATCTCCCGTCAGGTGGACGTGTACCTGTGCGCCTTTGGCGAGGCCGCCGAACTGGCTGCCCTGGCCCTGAGCGAAAAAGTACGTGACCAGTTGCCCAACCTGCGCCTTCAGGTCAATGCCGGCGCAGGCAGCTTCAAGAGCCAGTTCAAGAAGGCCGACAGGAGCGGTGCGCTGTACGCACTGATCCTTGGCGATGACGAGTTGGCCCAGCAAGTGATAGGTTTCAAACCCCTGCGTGGCCAGGGCGAGCAACAGAACATTGCCTTTGATGCGCTCGCTGCGCATTTGGCCACCTGCGTCGTGCAGGGTTGAAGCTGTCGAACAGCCGAATTTAGCGATTAAGGAGTATTGGGGTGTCGAGTACTGATGATGAGCAGTTGGCCGAGTTCAAGGACTGGTGGCAGCGTAACGGCAAGCCCCTGGTTACTGGCGGTCTGCTGGCTTTAGTGGTGGTGTTCGGCTGGCAAGCCTGGACAAAGTATCAGGCCAACCAGTCCCAGGGCGCCTCGATCGTTTATCAGCAATTGCTGGAAACCACCCTGACGCCGGACGGCAAGCCCAACCCCGCGCAGGTTGCAGACCTGGCCGGCAAGCTGAAGAACGAATTCGGCGGCAGCACCTACGCCCAATACGGCAGCCTGTTCGTCGCGAAAGTCGCGGTCGATACCGGCAAGCTGGATGACGCCGCCGCAGAACTCAAGGCCATCGCCGACAAGCCGACCAACCCGACCCTGGGTGAAATCGCGCGTCAGCGCCTGGCCCAGGTATTGGCGGCACAGAACAAGGCTGACGAAGCACTCAAACTGCTCGACGGCGATGCGGACAAGGCATTTGTAGCCACTCGCGAAGAGCTCAAGGGCGACCTGTTGGTCCAATTGGGTCGTACCGACGAAGCCAATGCTGCGTACAAGAAAGCCAAGGCGGCGCTGTCTGATGAAGCGGCGGTCGGTGGCTTACAAATCAAGCTGGACGACTTGGCCAAAGGGGATGCATGACGTGATCCGTTGGAAACATGCAGCATTGCTGGCTCTGGCCGTTCTGGCCGCGGGTTGCAGCAGCAACAGTAAAAAAGAACTGCCTCCGGCCGAGCTGACCAGCTTCAAGGAAGAAGTCGTCCTGCAAAAGCAATGGAGCCGCTCCATCGGTGACGGCCAGGGCGAGACCTACAACATGCTGGTGCCGGCAATCGACGGTGACAACATTGTGGCCGCTGACGTAACCGGCGTGGTGATCTCCATGGATCGCATGAACGGCGACGTGAAGTGGAAGAAAGACCTCGAATTGCCTGTATCCGGCGCTGTAGGCGTGGGTTACGGCATGGTCATGCTCGGCACGCTCAAGGGCGAAGTCGTGGCGCTGGACTCCAGCACCGGTGAAGAGAAATGGCGCGCTCGCGTGACCAGTGAAGTCCTCGCACCGCCTGCCACCAACGGCGATATCGTCGTGGTGCAAACCCAGGATGACCGTGTGATCGGCCTGGACGCCAGCACCGGCGAACAGCGTTGGTTGTACGACAGCACCCCGGCGGTGCTGACCTTGCGCGGTACCAGTGGTCCGGTTGTGACCAACAATCTGGCCGTTGCAGGCCTGTCGACCGGTAAAGTGGTCGCCTTGGACACCAGGAACGGCGTGCCGGCCTGGGAAACCCGTGTGGCCATCCCACAAGGTCGTTCCGAGCTGGATCGCGTAGTGGACATCGACGGTGGCTTGCTGCTGTCGGGTGAAACCCTCTACGTCGCCACTTACCAGGGCCGTGTTGCCGCGCTGGACCTGCAGAGCGGCCGTGTCAACTGGCAGCGTGATGCTTCCAGTTATGCGGGTGTCGCCCAAGGGTTTGGCAGCGTCTACGTAAGCCTGTCGTCCGGCACCGTTGAAAGTGTCGACGAGCGTTCCACCACTGCACTGTGGAGCAACGACTCCCTGGTCCGTCGTCAACTGTCGGCCCCGGAAGTGTTCTCCAGCTACGTAGCGGTCGGCGACTTCGAAGGCTACCTGCACCTGCTGAGCCAAGTGGATGGTCGTTTTGTAGGTCGTGAGCGTATCGACAGCGATGGCCTGCGTGCCCGTCCGCTGGTCGTGGGTAACATGCTTTATGTGTTTGGCAACAGCGGCAAGCTGGAAGCCCTGACCATCAAGTAAAGGTTTGACTATGCTTGGGGTAAAACCCAGGCGGCCCCGCTTCGGCGGGGCATGCGGCATTTGAATATGCTGCCCCGAGCACCAGCCGCTGCCTTGCAGCGGCTTTTGTATTTTCTGAAATAACGAAGTGGAGAGCCGCATGGTTCCCGTAATCGCCCTGGTGGGCCGACCTAACGTCGGCAAGTCCACCTTGTTCAACCGCCTGACCAGGACTCGTGACGCCATCGTCGGCGACTTGTCCGGTCTGACCCGTGATCGCCAATACGGTGAGGCAAAGTGGCAAGGGCGCTCCTACATTATTGTCGACACCGGTGGTATCTCCGGTGATGAGCATGGCATGGACGAAAAGATGGCCGAGCAGTCGCTGCTGGCCATTGAAGAAGCCGATGTCGTGTTGTTCCTGGTGGACGCCCGCGCGGGCTACACCGCTGCCGACCAGATGATTGGCGAGCACCTGCGCAAGCGCAACAAGCGTTCCTATCTGGTCGCCAACAAGATCGACAACATCGACCCTGAGGCGGCCCGTGCCGAATTCAGCCCGATGGGTCTTGGCGACGCGATCCCGGTCGCCGGTGCCCACGGTCGCGGCATCACCCAGATGCTGGAAATCGCCCTGCGCGACTTCCCCAAGGATGACGTCGAGGAAGAAGAAGGCGAAGAAGAGATCGTTGCCGAAGGCGAGGAAGCCAAGCGCATTCCCGGCCCAAGCGAAAAAGACGGTATCAAGATTGCAATCATCGGCCGCCCGAACGTGGGCAAGTCGACCCTCGTCAACCGCATGCTCGGTGAAGACCGGGTAATCGTCTACGACCAGCCCGGCACCACCCGCGACAGCATCTACATCCCGTTCGAGCGTAACGACGAGAAGTACACGCTGATCGACACCGCCGGTGTGCGCAAGCGCGGCAAGATCCACGAGGAAGTTGAAAAGTTCTCCGTGGTGAAAACCCTGCAGGCGATCAAAGACGCCAACGTGGTGATCTTCGTGATGGACGCCCGCGAAGGCGTGGTGGACCACGACCTCAACCTGCTGGGCTTTGCCCTCGAAGCCGGTCGGGCGCTGGTTATCGCGATCAACAAGTGGGACGGCATGACGCCGAGCGAGCGCGATTTCGTCAAGATCGAGCTGCAGCGCCGCCTGTTCTTCGTCGAGTTCGCCGATATCCACTTTATCTCGGCCCTGCACGGCACGGGTGTGGGCAACCTCTACGCCTCCGTACAGAACTCGTTCAAGTCCGCCGTGACCCGCTGGCCGACCAACCGTCTGACCCAGATCCTCGAAGACGCCGTTGGCGAGCACGCACCGCCGATGGTCAACAACCGCCGGATCAAACTGCGTTACGCCCACTTGGGTGGTGCCAACCCGCCGATTATCGTGATCCACGGTAACCAGATCGAGAAGGTGCCCAAGTCCTACGTGCGTTATCTGGAAAACACCTACCGCCGTGTCCTGAAACTGGTTGGTACGCCGATCCGTATCGAGTTCAAGGGGGGCGAGAACCCGTACGAAGGCAACAAGAACACACTGACTGACCGCCAGGTGAACAAGAAGCGTCGTTTGATGACTCACCACAAGAAGGCCGACAAGAAGCGTCGCGACAAGAAATAGCAGCCGCTTCACGTTGTAAGTTACAGGCTGCAAGAGAGGGCTCCTTTGGAGCCCTTTTTTGTGCCTGGCGGTTTGTCGCTTGACCTGCTTGCAGCTTGCAGCTTAAAACTTGCAGCTCACCCGAAGGGGGCTCCCATGATCACCAGCAAGCTGCCAAATGTCGGCACGACCATTTTCACCACCATGTCGCAACTCGCTGCCGAAACCGGCGCGCTCAACCTGTCCCAGGGGTTTCCCGACTTCAATGGGCCTCAGGCTTTGCTCGATGCCGTGGGCAAACATGTTGCCAGCGGGCACAACCAATATTCACCGATGACCGGCCTGCCGGCCTTGCGCCAGCAAGTGGCGACCAAGATCGCCCGCAGCTATGGCGCCACGGTGAATGCCGACAGTGAAGTGACCATCACCCCTGGCGCCACCGCCGCGATCTTCTGCGCGATCCAGGCGGTGATTCGCACTGGCGATGAGGTCATTGTGTTCGACCCCTGCTACGACAGCTATGAGCCCTCGGTCGAACTGGCCGGTGGCCGCTGCGTGCATGTGCAACTGAGCCTGCAAGGCTTTGCATTGGACTTCGAGAAGATCAAGGCCGCGCTGTCGCCACGTACGCGCATGATCATCCTCAATACCCCGCACAACCCAACCGGCGCGCTGATCAGCCACGCCGAGCTGGACCAGTTGGCCGAACTGATCCGCGACCGCGATATCTACCTGGTCAGCGACGAGGTCTACGAACACCTGGTATTCGACGGCGTGCCCCACGTCAGCGTGCTGGCCCATGAAGAGCTGTACCCGCGTGCGTTCGTGGTCAGCTCCTTTGGCAAGACCTACCACGTCACCGGCTGGAAAACCGGCTACGTGGTCGCGCCACCGGCCCTGACGGCCGAACTGCGCAAGGTGCATCAATACGTCAATTTCTGTGGTGTGACCCCGTTGCAGTTCGCGTTGGCCGATTTCATGGCTGAACACCCGGAGCACGTCGATGAACTGCCGGGGTTCTACCAGGCCAAGCGCGACCTGTTCTGCGACCTGCTGGCACCGTCGAGTTTCAGTTTTAGCCGAGTGGCCGGCACCTACTTCCAGTTGGTCGATTACTCACAAATACGCCCGGACCTGGATGACGTCGCCATGTCCCTGTGGATGACCCGCGAGCATGGTGTGGCGACCATCCCGGTCTCGGTGTTCTACCAGAGCCCACCGCAAGGCCAGCGCCTGGTGCGCCTGTGTTTTGCCAAACGCGAGGAGACGCTGCGGCAAGCGGCTGAAAAACTATGCGTGATCTGACGGCATTGCCTGACTTGAATATCGCCCTGGTCCAGACCACCCTGGCCTGGCACGACCGCCAGGCCAACCTCGAGCATTTCGAGGGGCTGCTGGAGCAGGCCCGCGGCGCCGACCTGATCGTACTGCCGGAAATGTTCACCACCGGTTTCTCCATGGCGTCGCAAACCCTCGCCGAGCCGGAAAACGGCCCGACCCATCAGTGGCTCCAGGCCCAGGCTGCGAAGTACAACGCCGTGATCACCGGCAGCGTGATTATCCAGGCCGCTGATGGCAGCCACCGCAACCGCCTGTTGTGGGCGCGGCCGGATGGCGAGGTGTTGCACTACGACAAGCGTCATCTGTTTCGTATGGCCGGTGAGCACAATCACTACACCCCCGGCGAGCGCCAGGTGCAGTTCGAATTGAAAGGCTGGCGTGTTCGGCCGCTGATTTGCTACGACCTGCGCTTCCCGGTGTGGAGTCGGGATGCCCACGACACTGACTTGCTGCTCTACACCGCCAATTGGCCGGGGGCGCGGCGCCAGCACTGGAACCGCTTGTTGCCGGCGCGGGCTATCGAGAACCTGTGCTACGTAGCGGCGGTGAATCGAGTGGGCACCGACGGCAAGGGCTTTGCCTACAGCGGTGATAGCCAGGTGCTGGATTTCCAGGGCGAGAGCCTGCTGAGTGCGGGGGAGGCCGATGGCGTGTTCCAGGTGTGCCTGGGTGCAGCTGAACTGGCGACGTATCGCACCAGGTTTCCGGCGAACCTGGATGCCGATAGCTTTCAGTTTGTCTGACAGGCCGTTATCGGGGGCAACCCAAATCTGAAACTCAATAAAAAAGGCCCCTGGGTTCTCACCCAGGGGCCTTCTGTATGACGGCGAAGGTTACGCCGCTTTCGCTTCCTGCTGGCTCAACGAGCGGTTCAGCGCACTGAACAGTGCCTTGAAGCTCGCCGTGGTGATGTTTTCATCAATACCCACGCCATGCACCGGGCGTTCACCGTTCACACGCAGTTCGATGTAGGCTGCGGCCTTGGCGTTGGTGCCTGCGCCGATGGCATGTTCGTTGTAGTCCATGATCTCCACCCCAATTGGCAGGCCGGCCACCAGCGCTTCCAGTGCGCCGTTGCCCTTGCCTTTCCAGTGCAGGTTGGTTTCGCCCTGGCCCTTGCCCGAGACTTCCACTTCGACAAAGCTGTTGCCGTTCTCTTCCTGCAGGCGATGGCTGACCAGCGCATACGGGGTGTTGGCTTGCAGGTATTCACGCTGCAGCAAGGCGTAGATCTGCGGTGCGGTCATCTCCAGGCCCACGCGGTCGGTTTCGGCCTGGACCACCTGGCTGAACTCGATCTGCATGCGGCGTGGCAAGCTGATGTCGTATTCCTGCTCCAGCAGGTAGGCGATGCCGCCTTTGCCCGACTGGCTGTTCACCCGAATCACCGCCTCGTAGCTGCGACCGATATCGGCCGGGTCGATCGGCAAGTACGGCACTTCCCACAGCGCATCCTCTTTCTGCTGGGAGAAGCCTTTGCGGATCGCGTCCTGGTGAGAACCGGAGAAAGCGGTGTGCACCAGATCGCCGACGTACGGATGACGGGGGTGAACCTGGATCTGGTTGCACTCCTCGACGACTTTGCGTACGCCGTCGATGTCGGAGAAGTCCAGTTGCGGGTCGAGGCCCTGGGTGTACATGTTCAAGGCCACGGTGACGAGGTCGACGTTACCGGTACGCTCGCCGTTACCGAACAGGCAACCCTCGACACGGTCGGCGCCAGCCATCAGGCCCAGCTCGGTGGCGGCAACGCCGGTGCCACGGTCGTTGTGGGTGTGCAGGCTGATGATCACGCTGTCACGACGATTGATATGGCGACCGAACCACTCGATCTGGTCGGCATAGATGTTCGGCGTGGCGCACTCGACGGTGGCCGGCAGGTTGAGGATCATCTTGTGCTCAGGCGTCGGGTTCCAGACCTCGATCACCGCATCACAGACTTCCTTGGCAAACTCCAGCTCGGTAGCGCTGAAGGTCTCCGGCGAGTACTCGAAAGTCCACTGGGTTTCCGGCTGCTGGGCGGCGTACTTGACGAACAGCTTGGCCGCGTTGACCGCGATGGCCTTGATGCCGTCCTTGTCCTGGTTGAACACGATGCGGCGGAACGACGGCGAGGTGGCGTTGTACAGGTGCACGATGGCCTTTTTGGCGCCGCGCAGGGATTCGAAGGTGCGTGCGATCAAGTCTTCACGGCCCTGGGTCAGCACCTGGATGGTGGTGTCCTCGGGGATGTGGTTGTCTTCGATCAGGGTGCGCACGAAGTCGAAGTCGGTTTGCGAGGCGGCAGGGAACGAAGCCTCGATTTCCTTCACGCCGACGGCAACCAGGGTCTTCCAGAAGCGCAGTTTTTTCACCGCGTCCATCGGCTCGATCAGCGACTGGTTGCCATCACGCAGGTCGGAGCTGCACCAGATCGGCGCGGTGGTGATGGTTTTGGACGGCCAGGTGCGATCCGGGATGTCGATGGTCGGAAACGCGCGGTACTTCGAAGACGGGTCTTTGAGCATGCTCATCGGGAAATCCTTTGTTGTAGGGGCCGAGAAAAGGCGGCCTGCCGTAGAACTGTTTTTAGGGATAAAACGTAAAGACGAGGCAGATCGATTCAGCCTGGCAGTCGTGCGCTGACAAGACACAGGCTGCGGTGCTGGCGGAGCTGAATGAGGGTGTGAGAGGTTTTCATAAGCTCAACCCTAACCGCCGGGGTGAAAGATGGCAAGCAGTCGCTAAAAATTGAGATAAGTTCTTTTATCTGCGTAAGAAACGGGATTTTATGGTTGTGAATTGCGCCGGGGCTAGATTAAATTGCGCTACCGTTATCGGGCGCGCAATCGCTTCATTCACGGTTGGAACGCCCCGATGAAAATCGCTGGGTCGACCCGCGCATCGTTCAGGCTCACATTCCAGTGCATATGCGGTCCGGTGGCGCGGCCGGTTGCGCCGACCTTGCCCACCACCGTACCGCGCACCAGTTGATCGCCGACTTTTACATCGATCTTCGACATGTGGCAGAACATGCTGATAAAGCCCTGGCCGTGGTCGACAAACACGGTATTGCCGTTGAAGAAGTAGTTACCGACCAGAATCACCTTGCCGTTCGCCGGAGTCTTGATCGGCGTGCCTGCGGGTACGGCGAAATCCAGGCCCGAATGCGGGTTGCGTTCTTCACCGTTGAAGAAGCGACGCACACCGAACTTGCTCGACAGCGGCCCATTCACCGGCTTATCCAGCACCAGATTGCTTGGCAGGTTGGGGCTGAAGCTGCGATAGGCCTTGATCTGTACCGCCAGTTCCGCCTCGATGCGCTTGAGTTGCGCTGGGGCCGGGTTGACCTGGCTTTTGTTCTTCAGGGTGATGCGCTGTTCCGGGTACTTCTTGTAACCAACGATAAACGGCAGGCTGCGCCCGCCGCTGCTGATACGCTCGTTGCCCGGTTTGACCGTCAGCGGGATGCCGACAATCGCCAGCCAGTTGTCCTGCTCCTTCACCACCAGCACGGGTTTGCCCTGGTACGTGGCTTTCGGCGCGGCAGCCGAAGGGCCGAGTTCAACCACCGCAACGCCGCCGGGCACCGGCTTGTTCAAGGTACGGCTGATATAGCTGTCGGCATGAGCGTTAACGGCGAGGCATAGCAGCAACAACACACTAAAGAAACGTGGCATCAATCAATCCAATAACGAAAGGGTGACGGGGGTCAGGTGGTTATCTTCCACCCGCACCTGCAATTGGCCTTCCCCGAGGCGCGCGGTGAGGCGTTGGCCGGTGTGGGTCTGTGCGGCGTTGCGGATGGCCTGGCCACGCTCGTCGAGCAAAATGCTGTAGCCACGGCCCAAGGTTGCCAGCGGGCTGACCACCTGCAACGTCTGCACCTGGCTTTGCAGTTGCAGGCGACGCGCCTTGAGGCCTTCGCGCATGGCGCGGGGCAGGCGTTCGGCAAGGCTGTCCAGGCGCTGGCGCAGCAGGGCCAACTGGCGCCCCGGATGCTGGCCGGCGAGGCGGGTTTCCAGGCGGATCAGGCGTTCGCGGCGGGTATTGAGGCTGCGCTCGAAGGCGCGGCGCAGGCGCATATCCAGATCATCCAGGCGCTGGGCCTGTTGGCGCAGGCGTTCGCCGGGGTGCCGCAGGCGTCGGGCCATTCCTTCCAGGCGCAGACGGTCGTGGGCCAGGCGATTGCGCATCAGCATCACCAGGCGGCGGTGCAGGTTCTCCACCTGGCGCACCAGGTGGCTGGCGTCCGGCGCCAGCAGTTCAGCGGCGGCGGAGGGGGTGGGGGCGCGCACGTCCGCTACGAAGTCGCTGATCGACACATCGGTTTCATGGCCGACGGCACTGACGATTGGCGTCACGCAAGCATCCACCGCCCGCGCCACGGCTTCTTCGTTGAAGCACCAGAGGTCTTCCAGCGAACCGCCTCCACGCGCCAGGATCAACGCGTCAAAGCCGCGGGCGTCGGCGAGTTTCAACGCACGTACAATCTGAGGGATCGCTTCGCGGCCTTGCACGGCCGTCGGGATCAAGGTCAGTTCAACGTTCGGCGCTCGACGGCGGAACACGCTGATGATGTCGCGTATCACCGCACCGGTCGGCGAGCTGATAATGCCAATACGCCGAGGGTGCGCCGGCAGCGGCACCTTGCGTTCGGCACTGAACAGGCCCTCGGCGCTGAGTTTTTCCTTCAGGGCATCGAAGGCCAGGCGCAACGCACCATCACCGGCCGGCTCCACGGTATCGAGGATCAACTGGTAGTCGCCACGGCCCTCGAACAGCGAGACCTTGCCGCGCACCTTCACCGCCAGGCCATCCTTCAACGCCTGGCGAACCCGCGCGGCGTTATTGCGGAACAGTGCGCAGCGCACCTGGGCGCCGCTGTCCTTGAGGGTGAAGTACACATGGCCGGAGGCCGGGCGAGCGAGGTTGGAGATCTCGCCTTCGACCCAGATATTGGTGAATACGTCTTCCAGCAACACCCGCGCGCGGCCGTTGAGCTGGCTGACAGTCAGGACTTCGCGGTCCAGGCCCAAGCGGGCAAAGGGATCTTTAATCATGGGCGGCAGTTTATAGGCATTCGCGCAGGGTTTGACAGAACTGCTCTACCAACGCGCTCGGTGACTGCTGGCAGGCCAGGGCGACGGTGCTCAGGCAGTCCGGGTCGGCCAGGGGCAAAAAGTGCACGTTGGCGGGGGCGATGTCCTGCATGGACTTTGGCAGCAAGGCTATACCGAAACCGGCCTGGATCAACTGTAACTGGGTGGTCTTGCGTGACATCACTCGCGCGGCCTTGGGGAAAAATCCCGCGCGCATGCACAGTTCGGCCGACAGATAACTCAGGCCGCCACGCTGGGGATGGGGGATCGAGATAAACGCCTGGTCTTTCAGTTGCTCCAGTTCGATGGGCGCCTGGTTGCGTGCCAGCGCATGATTCGCAGGCACGGCCAGCAGCAGGGGTTCGCTGTATAAAGGCATGACCCGTACACCTTCGCGCTGGCGCAGCACGGGTAAACGCAGCACCCCGACTTCCAGGCGACCGTCGGCGATTTCTTCCAACTGCGCTTCGGAGGACAGTTTGCCGATATCCATCGACACCCCAGGGCAGCGCTCCAGCCAGGTGCTGATGCCTTGCAGTAAAGGCCCGCTCATCGGCACGGTGCTCGAATGGCTGAGGCGCAGCGTGCCCAATTCGCCATTGCCCACTTGGGTCGCCATCTCGCTGGCCTTGAGCAATTCGCTCAGCAGGTTGCGCGCCCGTGGATAGAAGGCTTCACCGGCAGCGGTCAGCCGCGGCTGGCGCGCGGTGCGTTCGAACAGCGGGGTTTGCAGTTGGTTTTCCAGCTCCTTGATCTGCCGGCTCAGGGCCGATTGCGCCACGAACAAACGTTCGGCGGCCGCACTGAAGCTGCCGCTGTCGGCGATTTCGACGAAGTAACGCAGTTGGCGAGTGGAGATCACACGTCATGCCTTTTCGAGATGGGTGGAGGGCTTTGAAGATATTAGTCGCATCCCTCACCGATGGCTAAAGTGATGGTCATCTTCAATAAGGAATTCCCCATGAGCCCGGTTGAGCTGATGAGTCAGTGGTCATTTGGTGGTGTGGATTGGCTGGTGATCGGCCTGGGCATCGTCGTGGCCTATATCGTATTTGGCATCGCTGGCTTCGGTACGGCGCTGGTGGCGGGGCCGATCCTACTTGTGTTTATGCCACTGTCGAAGATCATCCCGCTGTTGGTGCTGCTGGATTTCGTCGCTGCCTTCGGCGGCCTGCTGCAAACGCGGCGTGACGTGAACAAGGCTGAGTTGCTGCGCCTGCTGCCGTGCATGGCCATCGGCTGCACCCTGGGCGTGGTGTTTCTGCTCAACCTGCATTCGGACCTGTTGCTGCTGCTGATGGGGCTGTTTATCAGCGCCTATGCGATCTACAGCCTGGCGGTGAAAACCCGGCCAACGCAGCTGGCCGCTGGCTGGTCGATCCCCATGGGCACCGTAGGCGGGTTGTTCGGTGCGTTGTTCGGCAGTGGTGGCTTTTTATATGCAATCTACCTCAACAGCCGCTTGCCCAAGGACGCGGCGCGCGCCACCCAAAGCGCGTTGATCAGCTGCAGCACGGTGGTGCGCTTGAGCCTGTTCCTGATCGCCGGGGTGTATGCTGACTGGCCGCTGCTGATGTTGGCGCTGTGCCTGCTGCCGGCGATGGCCCTGGGGCTGTGGTGTGGGCGCAGGCTGACCATGCGCATGTCCCGTGAGGCCTTCGTCCGGCTGGTGACGTGGTTGGTGCTGGCCAGTGGCATTGCGTTGATTGGGCGGTACTTGAGCACTTGACCTGATTTCTTCAGGGATTAAGCTGCCGTCCTCCCGGGCCTCATCGCGGGCTTGTCCGCGATGAGGCCAGAAGCCACGCCGCAGGTCCCCCATGAATTCCCAAAGCATCCTTGTCCCGAAAATCTCCACCTTGCCCGTCCACGAACCCCGCGCCCGGGCGATCGTGCGGTGGCTGGTGCGCAAGAACATCATCAAGGAAGAACTGACCACCTGTGGCCGCACCGGCAACCGCATGGCCTATGCCCTGGCCGACGGCGCCCGCGCCGTTGTGCTGCACCCCGAGGCGCTGCCGTTCAACGAGCCGATCAATGGCCTGGAGATCATCTACAAGCGCTGCATCTATACCCCGGCCAAGGGCTTTCTCGAAGAAGCCGGCTGCCCGGAATGCCTCAAGGAAGTCGGCGAGGCGCTGTTCGAAAGCCTGGAGGACTGGATGCCCGGCCACACCGACAACTTCACCTGCCCGCTGTGTGGGCATGAAGATGACATCAACGGTTTCCTGTTCCTGCAGGCGTGCGGGTTTTCCAACCTGGGATTCATCTTCAACAACTGGGCGGAGGCGGGGTTCAAGCAGAGCTTTATCGACGAATTCGCCGATTGGCTGGACCAGAAGATCAGCTGGGTCAAAGTCGAGCTGTAGTCCTTCTATCACTATTCCCAAATATGTCAGAGTTTTACATTGAGACCTGGGGGGTGTCTGAGTATAATGGCGCGCTTCCATTTTCCCGCTCGGGAGCCCCCGCGATGCTGCGTATCAGCCAAGAAGCTCTGACATTCGACGACATTCTCCTAGTGCCCGGTTATTCCGAGGTGCTTCCTAACGAAGTCAGTCTCAAGACCCGCCTAACCCGTGGCATCGAGCTGAATATTCCCCTGGTTTCCGCTGCCATGGACACCGTCACCGAAGCCCGTTTGGCAATCGCCATGGCTCAGGAAGGCGGCATCGGCATCATCCACAAGAACATGACCATCGAGCAGCAAGCTGCCGAAGTGCGCAAGGTCAAGCGTTACGAAGCCGGTGTGGTGAAGGATCCGATCACCATCGAAGCCGACGCTACCGTGCGTGACCTGTTCGACCTGACTCGCCTGCACAACATCTCCGGCGTTCCGGTACTGCACGATGGCGACCTGGTCGGCATCGTCACTTCCCGTGACGTGCGTTTCGAGAACCGTCTTGAAGTCACCGTCCGCGAAGTGATGACGCCTAAAGAGCGCCTCGTGACTGTCAAGGAAGGCGCCGACAAGAACGACGTGCGCGAACTGCTGCACAAGCACCGTATCGAGCGCGTGCTGATCGTCGACGACAAATTCGCCCTCAAGGGCATGATGACCGTCAACGACATCGAAAAAGCCAAGGCTTACCCGCTGGCCAGCAAGGATGACCAAGGTCGTCTGCGCGTCGGCGCTGCCGTCGGTACCGGCAAAGACACCGGTGATCGCGTTTCGGCCCTGGTGGCTGCCGGTGTTGACGTGGTGGTGGTCGACACCGCCCACGGTCACTCCAAAGGCGTGATCGACCGCGTTCGCTGGGTCAAGCAGAACTTCCCTGAGGTGCAGGTGATCGGCGGCAACATTGCCACCGGCGCGGCCGCCAAGGCCCTGGCCGAAGCCGGTGCCGATGCGGTCAAGGTCGGTATCGGCCCTGGCTCTATCTGCACCACGCGTATCGTCGCCGGTGTGGGCGTGCCGCAAATCAGCGCCATCGCCAACGTCGCCGCTGCCCTTGAAGGCACTGGCGTACCGTTGATCGCCGACGGCGGCATTCGTTTCTCCGGTGACCTGTCCAAGGCCATCGTTGCCGGTGCTTCCTGCGTAATGATGGGCTCGATGTTCGCCGGTACCGAAGAAGCGCCGGGCGAGATCGAACTGTTCCAGGGCCGTTCCTACAAGGCTTACCGCGGCATGGGTTCGCTGGGCGCCATGTCCCAGGCGCAAGGCTCTTCCGACCGTTACTTCCAGGACTCTTCGGCAGGCGCCGAGAAGCTCGTACCGGAAGGCATCGAAGGCCGTGTGCCGTACAAGGGCACCCTGAGCGCCATCATCCATCAACTGATGGGTGGCCTGCGCTCCTCGATGGGCTACACCGGCAGCGCCGACATCGAAGAAATGCGCACCAAGCCAGAGTTCGTACGGATCACCGGCGCCGGCATGGCTGAATCCCATGTCCACGACGTGCAGATCACCAAGGAAGCGCCAAACTACCGCGTAGGTTGAAGCTTCCAGCAAAACGTTAAGTAACCGGGGCTGTTCTTTCAGCCCCGAGTTGTTTCTGATTCATTAGACGAGACTGACTTCATGGCCCTCGACATTCACGCCCACCGCATCCTGATCCTCGACTTCGGTTCCCAGTACACCCAGCTGATCGCCCGCCGCGTGCGTGAAATCGGCGTGTACTGCGAACTGCACCCGTTCGACATGGATGACGAAGCGATCCGCGAATTCGCACCGAAAGGCGTCATCCTCGCCGGTGGCCCCGAGTCCGTGCACGAAGCCAACAGCCCGCGTTGCCCGCAAGCCGTGTTCGACCTGGGTGTTCCTGTCTTTGGTATCTGCTACGGCATGCAGACCATGGCCGAGCAACTGGGCGGCAAGGTTGAAGGTTCCGAGCTGCGTGAATTCGGTTATGCCCGTGTCGACGTGGTCGGCAAGAGCCGCCTGCTGGACGGCATCGAAGACCACATCGACGCCGACGGCCTGTTCGGCCTCGACGTGTGGATGAGCCACGGTGACAAGGTCACCAGGATGCCGGAAGACTTCCACATCCTGGCCAGCACCCCGAGCTGCCCGATCGCCGGCATGTTCAGCGACGAGCGTCGCTACTACGGCGTGCAGTTCCACCCGGAAGTGACCCACACCAAGCAAGGCGGGCGCATCCTGTCGCGCTTCATCCTCGACATCTGCGAGTGTGAAGCCCTGTGGACCCCGTCGAAAATCGCTGAAGACGCGATCGCCAACGTGCGCGCCCAGGTCGGCACCGACAACGTGCTGCTCGGCCTGTCCGGCGGCGTTGACTCCTCCGTGGTTGCTGCGCTGCTGCACAAGGCCATCGGCGACCAACTGACCTGCGTGTTCGTCGACAACGGCCTGCTGCGTCTGCACGAAGGTGAGCAAGTGATGGCCATGTTCGCCGAGAACATGGGCGTCAAGGTGATCCGCGCCAACGCCGAAGAGCAGTTCTTGAACAACCTGGCCGGCGAGTCCGACCCGGAGAAGAAGCGCAAGATCATCGGCCGCACTTTCATCGACGTATTCGATGCCCAGTCCAACAAGCTGGACAACATCAAATACCTCGCCCAAGGCACCATCTACCCCGATGTGATCGAGTCGGCCGGCGCCAAGAGCGGCAAGGCCCACGTGATCAAGTCCCACCACAACGTGGGTGGCCTGCCTGAGGAAATGAACCTCAAGCTGGTAGAACCGCTGCGCGAACTGTTCAAGGACGAAGTCCGTCGTCTGGGCCTGGAACTCGGCCTGCCGTACGACATGGTCTACCGCCACCCATTCCCAGGCCCGGGCCTGGGCGTGCGCATCCTCGGTGAAGTGAAGAAGGAATACGCCGACCTGCTGCGTCGTGCCGACCACATCTTCATCGAAGAACTGCGCAAGGCCGACTGGTACCACAAGGTCAGCCAGGCGTTCGTGGTGTTCCAGCCGGTTAAGTCCGTAGGCGTTGTAGGCGATGGCCGTCGTTACGCCTGGGTTGTGGCCCTGCGTGCGGTAGAAACCATCGACTTCATGACCGCCCGTTGGGCACACCTGCCGTACGAACTGCTGGAGACTGTCAGCGGCCGTATCATCAATGAGATCGAAGGTATTTCGCGCGTTACTTATGACGTGTCGAGCAAGCCGCCGGCGACGATTGAGTGGGAGTAAGGCTGATCCGCAACCACCTGATTCATAGGTAAAAAATCAGGTGGCTGCGATTTTTCCACGTCATCAATGGCTCGGTTCATGGTGCGTGGTGCGGGTCTCGTCTCAAACAACAAAGCCCGCATTGGCGGGCTTTGTTGTTTCAGACGAACACGTTAATCAGAAGTCGTAACGCACGTTCGCAGTGAAGGTGTCGGCGTCGAAACCGCTGCTGGTCAGGTAGTTGTACATCCCTCCCACGCTCCACGCGCCCACGCGGTAGTTCGCGCCCAGTCCCAGCTCGTAGCTGTCGCGCGCGGGTGTCGCACCGGTGGTGGTGAACGGGGTGCCGCCGAGCACGAAGGTGGAGGTGGTACCGGCCTTGTCGCCGATGAAATCGTGCCAGGCCATCAGCTTGGCTTCCGGTTCCAGGCTGCCCACGCCTACGTCAAAGGCGGCCGCCAGGCGAGCGCCCAGGCCCATTTCGCCGATTTCATAACGCTGGCTGCCGACGTTGAGGGCGGCTGAGCTGCCTTTTTCACGGTACGAATCAATCGATACGTTGGCATAGCGCGCACCGACCTGTGGTTCCAGCAGCCACTGCTTGTCGAGCTGGAACGTGTAGCCTGCCAGTGCGTTGACGCCGAAGGTCTCGCTGTCGTACTCGGCCTTGGCGCGGGTGCCGGCGATGTAGCGTTTGGACTCGTTGTCGTTCCAGACATACATCAGCGAGGTGTCGACGAAGAAGTTGTCACGGGCCCAGTTGCCATACAGGGTCAGTGCATGGCCGCTGACGTCGGTTTTGTTGCCCAGGTCGGATTTGACGTCGCTGGTCAGGTAGCTGTAAGCCAAGCCCACGGTGGTATCGGTGTTGAGTTTGCCGTCGGCACCCACGGCGATGCCGTTGGTGTTGGCGTCGTAGCCGTCGACACCGTGGCGGCTGTCCTGGTTGGCATCGCTGGACAGCGCTTGCAGCCATACGCCTTGTTCTGCCAGGACGTCACCGGAGGACAGGCCGCTACGTGCTTTGCTGGCGCGGCGGTTGATGGCACTTGCGACCAGGTTCTGGCTGTTGGTAGCGGCGTTGATCGCCCCACGGCTGACGTCCGGGGCCAGGGTTTCGGCAAGCTTGGCCAGCTCTTCACTGGTGGCGGCGCTGGCGAAACGCTGGAATACCGGGTCGTTTTCGTCCATCTGGCCCAGGGCCGTGTTCTTGAGCGGCGTGATGGCGTTCACCGCATTGCGCGAACCACGGGCACCCAGCAGGTCTTGTGTGATCACCTCATCACTGCGAGTGGCAACCAGTGCTTTCACGTCCTGGCCTTCGATGCCGAAGTTCCTCACTTCAAGCAGCGCTGAGGAGGAAACCACGGACAGGTTCTGCGGGTCTTCCCAAGTGCCAGAGTTAATGAGGGTGTAGCGGGTGCCCTGGGCCGACGTGCGGAAGTCGTCGGAGCGAGCCTGCAGTTCGACCTGGCTGCCTGGAGAGAAGAAGGTATTGCCGGTGACTTTCAGGATCGGCGTGTTGGGCTGCGTGTTGTTATCCAGCAGCAGGCGCAGGCGCGCAGTGTCGCTGTCCATGTCGAGGTCGCCCACAATCGTGGTCTGCGGGCGAAGCAGAGTCAGGCGGCCACCGTCGATATCGACGTAACCGGCGCGGATGGTCGAGCCATCGAACATCGCGTCCCCTCGCACCAGCACACCACTCAGGCCCAGCAGGTCACCCTTGACCTGACCACCCTGCCAGTAGAAATACGAAGGGGAGGCATTGTCGTCCACCATAATGGCTGCGGTGCCGCCTTCGATGAGGCCACCTGTCTGCCTGATGGAGAGCATGTCGAAACCGCCGGAGGTGTCGAGGCTGCGAAAGCGGATACCGACCCCGTCAGCGGAGATAGTCCCGCTGTTGTTGATATCACTCTTGAAGGGAGCGCCTGCCATCTGGCCGGTAAAGCGTGCTTTCTCTATGTCGATACCCACAGAGTCGATGCCACGCGCGGTGATAGTGCCCGAGTTATTGATGCGCGCCTGGGTCGAGGTGATCAGCATGCCTTCGGCATTTTTGCCAGTCACAGTGATGTTGCCGTTGTTGTTCACTTCACCAGCGATCTTTGCCAGATACAGGTCCAGCCCGACGCCGGCGTTGCCGTTCACCGTAATGTCGCCATTATTTACCAAGTCGCCACCGACGTTGGAATTGAGGGTCATGGCGATACCGGACGGGAAGTCGGTGGGGGTCGCAGCCGTCAGGTTGATTTTGCCCTGGTTGACCAAGTTGCCCGCCAGGGTCACATTCATCAGATTTACACCTGCGTTTTGCGACGTCCCGGTGAAGGTGGCGTTATTGAAAACCTCATCGGAGCTGCTGTATGCCCCTGTGCTCAGGTCGTAGTTAAGGTCGGGTGCGGGTGCAGCATGGGCCGTGGCAGTGGCAGCCGCGACGGACAGCGCCAACAACGAGCGGCGCAGGTGGGAAATGTTCAAGGCAGTATCCTTACAGGGCAGAAACTGACAGGGGAGCACCTACGCGTCAGCGTCTTTTTTTGGCTTCCCTGCCAGCTTGTCAGTGAATTGCTGATTCAAGCGCGTGCGAATTTACACGATGCTTGTAGGACAATTCATCATAAAAAGACGCAGTGGCGAAAAAAAAGCTAAAAAATGCGACGCTACAGATGTTTTTTGAAGATTTTTGGAGGTATTCAGCAATAAAAGAAACTTTGGGGGCGTCGTTGCGGCCGCGTCCGGATCAGGCACTAGGTGGGGAGAATATTTGGATGTTTTTAAACGGACCTGCCCACCCTGAATTTCAGGATTCTAATGTGCCAAAGGAGTTTTAACCCATTGGCTCCATATCACTTCCCACCCCCTATCATGGCTCACCCCTGGTACATGGATGCATTGGGAGAGGGGCGAGCCAAGCACCTGTTGGTACCTGTCAGCTAAACCAGTTGGAATAATCAGGTCTGCTTCTCCGACGAGATGACGCTGGGGTACTAAGGCGAGTCGATCACGGTAGTCCAACGGATCCAGTGAGCCGTCGAGCGGTGACAGCCCTTTCATCGTCGCCCACAGGCGTGGACTGAGATTGCCAGCAAGGGTCTGCACCTGGGTAACATCATTGCGCTGCGCCGCTAACAATAATGCGAGAGCGGCACCACCTGAATACCCCACCAGTTCGAACTCACTATTGCCATATCGCTGTTTTAGTTGGTCCAACGCCTGGCTGAGGCGGGTGACCACTTCCTGGGAAAATCGTCGGTTGGTCCAGAGTGCTGGCTGACAGGCTGCGGTCATGACGAACTGGCAGGGGCGTGCCAGGTACGCATTCGGTGTCGGATCATCGACCGCCAGCCGTGGCACTAACAGATTGTGCGGGCTCGGATCCAGGCTGGGTTGAGTGGCCGTCGCCCAGGAATGGCCATCGCCTTCCAGGTAGACACGCAGGCGAGTCATCTTTTCTGCCGTGCGCGGCGCAAGTATGAAGAGGGGGAAGGCGTGTCCCGGCAGGACTTCCAATTGTCGTCCATGCTCTTCAGCCAGTTGTTGCAGTGCCTCGCGCGGCGATTGGCAGGCGATGAGAAGCGCGCTGACCATCACCATCCAGGCTTTATAGAGGCAGGCCAATGTCCGACGACAGGGAAAGTGTTTATTCATAGGAAAGGCAAAGTCTGAGTCTGATGGCGGGGGCGTCGACATCCTCCGCTAGAGTGAGTAAAAAACCTGGCCTCGGCCAGGTTTTTTATTGCCTGTCAGGCAGGAAGCCGACTTTGCAAACTCATGCCCATATTGGTAAGGGCGCTGGACAGCTGTTCCAGCGTGGGGAACCGTATGTCATGCACGCCTGCCCAGGCCGGGCGGTCGATGTAAAAGCTGCCGTCGGCCAGCCGATTGATGGCGGTCGCAACGATGCCCCTGTCTCTGCTGTGGTGCCGCAGGGTGTAGTTGCCCTGGTTTTCGTCGATCAGGTACATGCCCTTGCGAAACAGCAGCCTCTGCTGTTGCTCCAATGTCCTGTGCACCGGCGGTGCTTCCACTTGTACGCGCAGGTCGGCATGCAAGGTGTCGAAGCTGTCACCGATGCTTTCATGACTGGGGGCGCTGTCGCGATCAATGGCGATGCCGGGGTCGATACGCACCTCGTTGCCTTGCCCCGGAAAGACCTCTTCTATACGCAGCCCGATACCTCCTTCCAGTTCACTGAGACCGGCGAACCCATTGAAGGTGTTGATGTTTCTGGCGCCGGTCAGTACCAGCCATTTACCGCCGCCGTTCAGCGCTCTGTCGGCTTGAACAAGGATGTGGGCGAGGTAATTGCTCATCACCTGCTCTGAAAGATCGGCGATAGGGGTGGGGTATTTGTAATGGGCTGCGCAGTCGATAGCCTGCACGCGTATGCCATTGGCCCTGGCGGTCTTGACCAGTTCCAGTTCGTTGAACCGCCCGGATGGATCGGTGCCCAGCTTGCCAAGGTAGCTTTCCAGGTCCTCCGGCATCTCGCCGGTCTGGAAGTAGTGGTTCAGATCATCCTGGGCGAAGTCGTTGAGCAGGCGCCGCACATACAAGGTTTTCACGCCCTTGCGCGCGAAGAGCGGCATGTTGTTGATCACCAGGCGGGTGCTGGTGATGCGGTCCAGGGTTTCGCCGATGACGTAGCCCGGTAGGTCTTCGGGCAGGCGTTCGAGGACTTCTTCGAAGGCCGTTGTCGGTTCAAAGGCGGGGATGTCCTGACGAGGTGGCAGGCGGGTCCAGGACAGTTCCTTGTAGAAGTCTTGTGCTGATTGCAGCAGTTTGCGCTGAGTTTCGCCGAAGTAGTAGGTGAAGCGGTCAATGCGGCCGAAGCGGCTGTGAACATGGGTTTCATTGAGGCCCATTGCCCAGCGTTTCACTTCCGGGCGGGTGGATGGCGGGGTATCGAAGGGGCTGGTCACCCTGCGCAGCGAGTGGGGTGGCGTGGTCATCGCTTGTGGCGGTGGCGGAACCTGCGAGGGGGCCGGCCTCCGGGCGCTTTTGCTGGAGTTTCCCCCGCCGCCTTTCAAACCGTTGCCGTGGGGCACAGGTTCCCATTCGTTGAGTTCGTTCAGGCGCACCGGCAGCGCGCCGGAAAAGCCATGGGGGTTGTTCGGGTCGACAATCGCCCAATGCCCACGGCCGTTGGGGTCGGCTTCGTAGCGCACGTAATAGGCTTGGTCGTTCATCAGGATGGCTTGCTGAGGCATGCCGTCGGAGGTCCGCAGGCTATAGACCTGCTGGAATTTTCCGGGGGCGGTATCCAGGTGCTCTCCTTCCAGTATCAGGTTGGCCTGGTAGGTGGCAGGTACCGCAGGCTCAGGCACCGACGGTGCGCTGGTGGGCGCTGTGGGCGGCGTCAGCTCAATGGGCTCCGTTGCGAGGGTGTCGGCTGCTTCGGCGATATCGGGCATGACCCCGTCGGCTTTCAACAGTGCCAGGTTAAACAGCGTATCGATGGCACTGAATACCGCGCCCAGCTCCCCGGCGTGGCGTTCGGCCGGGGTCTTGCCGTTGATGGCCTGGTCGATGTTCAGGCCAAGATTTGCCGCACTGGCCCCCACGACCACCAACGCCACCGGCCAACCGACCACGGCCATCGGGCCGAAGGTTTTGCCAAAGGCGTTGAGGTAGCCAATCCAGAGTTTCTTGCGCAGGTCGCCATTGCTGCGCAGGGAAAAATCCGCGTCGTTGCGCATGCGCGTCTGACTCGATTGCGCCAGCCAGGTAAAGGCATCGTCCTCGATGGTCTGGTCGGCTTGATTGATCAGGCGGTGGTCCCAGGTGCCCCAGTCGACAAACAACTGGTCGAGTTGGTGGGACAGGCCCTTGTCCACCCAGTCCGGCGGCAGGGTACCCGCCAGGGCCTGGGCGGTGCGATAGATCAGCACGGGGGTGAGCAGCATCTGTTTCCACGTCACGGCATCGGTGTCGTCCTGCTGCACCTGGGCCGACAGTGGAAAGTGAGCCATGAAGCGTGCGCGATTATCCGGGTGGCTGGTCTGGTTCAGCAGCCAGAAATGCAGGTCAGCTGCGGTCTCGAAACAGTGGAAGGCCTGGGACTCACCCGGAACGTAGAGAATTTGCCGGCCATCGCCGTCGACGATGCGCAGGATATCCGTGGCGGTATGTCCACCAATATCCAGCGCCGCCACACGCAGTCCGCCGGCTGAAGTGGCCTTGGCTTGCAGGTTGGACAGGGTTGGGGGCCAGCACAGATTGCTGGCCAGGGCTCGAATCACCGTCTGCAACTGCGACTTGCTGAGATGCCCGGCCTGTTGTGCTTGCAGGGCCTCGGCCAGGCAGTTGACTTTGGCCAGGGTGCGAAAATCATCGAAGTGAGCGCTCCAGAATGCATCCATGCGCGTGGTGTAGCGATCGCTGAAATTGATCGCCCAGAAGTCCTTGAGCACCGTACTGGCGGACAGCGGCACTTCGTTATGCTGATCGAATAACCGCGCCTCGGCACCCTCGCGATAAAAGCCACCATCACCGTCGAGCAGGTCGGCATTGTCCTGGTCATGTACCTCGAAGCGGTGAATGACCAACTGCGTCAGCGTCATCGACGCCTGGGGTTTTTCGTTGTGGCTCCAGCCCGTAAACGTCGCCGGGTCACCGACGCCGCCGTTGAAGCGGTGCCAGTACACGTGATCGGGATCCAGGTTCGCCAGATCGTATTTTGCGAGAATCTCGCGGGCGGCCTCGATGGCCATCCTCTGCATGTTCGGGCACGCATCCAGCACGATGGGCGCCAGGGCCCTGAGTTGTTGCTGAGCGGCGGGGGAGGTGTCGGCAAGCGGCATGCTGCTCTCCTTAAGGGGGAAGAGCCGAGCATGCCAAGCCGTTTAGACGGGCGTTGGGTAGATAGTTAGCGCCTGGCGATATCGGAGAAGTAAAACTTATCCAACGTATGCCGCGACTCGGTGTACTCGAACTGCCGCCCGTCCTGCAAAAACGTCTGATTGCTCACCACGATCACATGGCTCTGACCTTCGAGGTCCAGGTGCGTCTGGTCGTCCTTGCTGCGCGGCAGGGCTTCGATGGTGCGCTGGGCGTAGCTGATCTGCAGTTGCAAGGTCTGCTCGATGAAGGCGTAGATCGACTGTTCGGCAATCGCCTGGTCCAGGCCGGGGATCAGGTCGGCGACGAAGTGGTTGATGTCGAGGATCACCCGTTTGCCGCCGATGCGCCGTACCCGTTTGATGCGTGTGATGAGGCTGCCGGGTTCGGCCTCGATGTGTTGCAACAGCGGGCCTTCCAGGGGGAGATGGGTGAATTCGACCACTTCGGTGCGTACGTCATCGCCCAGGTCGGCGTGGGTTTCGTGGAAGCTGACGATGCCGCCGAGTTGGAACTCAATCGGGTTGGGCGAGAGCACGAAGGTGCCCTTGCCGTGGATCTTTTGCGCAAACCCTCGCTCCTGCAACTGCTCGATGGCGCGACGCACGGTGCCTCGGCTGGCCTGGTAGCTGTCCATCAATTCGGTTTCGGAAGGCAGGCGCGTGCCGCGTTGCAGGCGTTCGGTGGTGATGCTGGCAAGCAGATCGGTATAGATCTGGTTGTATTTGCTCATGGGTAGGGCTCTGTGCCGCGTTGGCGTTCAAGGCAGGAACCTTAGAGGCAGAGCGGCGGTTTGTCCATTAGACCCTAGGATTTCTGCGGCTTGCAGCGCAGCGGTGTCCTACGGGGAGTAAACAAAATCAAACTCGTACAGACGAGTTGTTGCTTTAACTCGTCTGTACGAGTACTTTTGCCTTCGGCGTGCTGCCAATGACTGCCCCCCAAATAAAAAAATCAAAGTGGAAACCAAGCATGAGCCACGACTATTCCAACATTGCCCGCGAGATCCTCGAGCACCTCGGGGGCCGCGACAACCTTGAGCAAGCTGCCCACTGCGTGACCCGCCTGCGCCTGGCGCTCAAGGATCCGAGCCTGGTCAACGGCAGCGCGTTGAACCAGGTCGATCTGGTCAAGGGCTCGTTCTTCACCGGCGGTTTGTTCCAGGTGGTGATCGGCCCCGGCGAAGTGGAAAAGGTCTACGCCGCCCTGCGCGAACAGACCGGCCTCGCCGCCGCCACCATCGCCGATGTGAAGAAGAAGGGCGCCGACAAGACCAACGCCATGCAGCGCCTGGTACGGGTGTTCTCCGATGTGTTCATGCCGATCCTGCCTGCGCTGATCATCGCCGGCCTGCTGATGGGCGTGAACAACCTGATGGGCGCCAAGGGCATGTTCATCGAGGGCCAGACGCTGCTGGAGGCGTATCCGAACCTGGATGGCCTGTGGAGCCTGATCAACCTGATGGCCAACACCTCGTTCGTGTTCCTGCCGGCGTTGGTGGGCTGGTCGGCGGCCAAGCGCTTTGGCGGCAGTGAAATCCTCGGCATCGTGCTCGGCCTGATGCTGGTGCATCCCGATCTGCTCAATGCCTGGAACTACGGCAAGGCGGTCGCCGGGCTCGACGGCCAGAGCCTGCCTTACTTCGATATTTTCGGTTGGTTCAAGATCGAGAAAGTCGGCTACCAGGGGCAGATCCTGCCGATCCTGATGGCGGCGTATGTGATGAGCGTCATCGAGAAATGGCTGCGCGCTCGCGTGCCCAACGCCATTCAATTGCTGGTCGTGCCGATCACCACCATCGTCGTCACCGGCGTGCTGGCGTTGGCGATCATCGGCCCGGTCACCCGCCACCTCGGCATCCTGATCACCGAAGGTGTGGTCACCCTGTTTGACCTGGCGCCGATGGTTGGCGGAGCGATTTTCGGCCTGCTGTATGCGCCGCTGGTGATCACCGGCATGCACCACATGTTCCTCGCCGTGGACCTGCAACTGATCTCCACCCAGGGCGGCACCTTTATCTGGCCGATGATCGTGATGTCCAACCTGGCCCAGGGCAGCGCCGCGCTCGCGGTGTTCTACACCACCCGCAATGCGCGGGATAAAAGCATGGCTTCGACCTCGGCGATTTCCGCCTACTTCGGCATCACGGAACCGGCAATGTTCGGGGTGAACCTGCGCTTCAAGTTTCCGTTTTATGCGGCCCTGGTGGGCTCGGCGCTGGGCAGCATTTTCCTGTCGCTGAACAAGGTGCAGGCCTCGGCCATTGGGGTGGGTGGCTTGCCTGGGTTTATTTCGATCGTGCCGAGTGCCATTCCGATGTTTGTGATTGGGATGGTGGTCGCGATGGTGGTGCCGTTTGTTCTGACCTGTGCGTTGAGCATGAAGATTGTTCGGCCGGGTTATCGCGTCGCCTGATCGACCGCTATCGGGGGCAAGCCCCCTCCCACATTTGACCGCGCTCACAATTCTACTGAAGGAACCCACCATGCAAGACTGGCAACACTCGGTGATCTACCAGATCTACCCCAAGAGCTTCCACAGCCACGCGGGTAACGCCACCGGTGACCTGCTGGGTATCGTGGACAAACTCGACTACCTCCAATGGCTGGGCGTGGATTGCTTGTGGATCACCCCGTTCCTGCGCTCGCCGCAACGCGACAACGGCTACGACATCAGCGACTACTACGCCATCGACCCCAGCTACGGGACCATGGCCGACTGCGACCTGTTGATCAGCGAAGCGGCCAAGCGTGGCATCAAGCTGATGCTCGACATTGTGGTCAACCACACCTCCATCGAGCATGAGTGGTTCCAGCAGGCGCGCAGCAGCCTCGACAACCCCTACCGCGACTTCTACATCTGGCGCGACCAGCCGAACAACTGGGAATCCAAGTTCGGCGGGTCGGCCTGGGAATACGAGGCGCAAACCGGCCAGTACTTCCTGCACCTGTTCGACCACACCCAGGCCGACCTCAATTGGGACAACCCCCAGGTGCGTGCCGAGGTGTTCAAGCTGATGCGCTTCTGGCGTGACAAGGGCGTGGGCGGTTTCCGCCTGGACGTGATCAACCTGATCTCCAAGCCCGCCGATTTCCCCGAAGACAACAGCGACGGCCGCCGCTTCTACACCGACGGCCCGAACGTGCATGAATACCTGCAGGAGATGCACCGCGAAGTCTTCGCAGGCCATGACCTGATCAACGTCGGCGAGATGTCGTCCACCAGCCTTGAGCATTGCATTCGCTACTCGCGGCCAGAGTCGAAAGAGCTGTCGATGACCTTCAACTTTCATCACCTGAAAGTCGATTACCCGAACCTGCAGAAGTGGGTGAAGGCTGACTTCGACTTCCTGCAACTCAAGCAGATCCTCTCCGACTGGCAACTGGGCATGCAGGCCGGTGGCGGCTGGAACGCGCTGTTCTGGTGTAACCACGATCAACCCCGGGTGGTCTCGCGGTTTGGTGACGACGGCGAGCATCGCGTGGTCTCGGCCAAGATGCTCGCCACCGCGCTGCACTTCCTCCAGGGCACGCCGTTCGTGTACCAGGGCGAAGAACTGGGCATGACCAATCCGGGCTTCGACAGCATCGACCAGTACCGCGATGTGGAGACCCTGAACATCTTCCGCCTCAAGCGCGATGCCGGTGAATCCGAAGCGGCGAGCATGGCGGCGATCATGCAGAAATCCCGCGACAACGGCCGTACGCCCATGCAGTGGAACGCGCAGCCGAATGCGGGTTTCAGCACCGGCGAGCCCTGGATCGGCCTCCCGGCGAATGCCGCGCAGATCAACGTTGAACACCAGCGCGACGATCCCGACTCCGTGCTGCATCACTACCGCGCGCTAATCGCCCTGCGTCGTCACGAACCGCTGATTCAAGAAGGGGTTTACCGCCAACTGCTGCAAGACCATTTGCAGGTCTGGGCGTACCTGCGCGAAGGCCACGGCGAGCGCCTGCTGGTGCTGAACAACTTCTATGGCCAGCCCTGTGAAATCCAACTGCCTGGCGACGTGATCGGCGCAGCGACCGAGCAACGCCTGCTGATCAGCAACTATCACGACTGCCCGCCACGCACGGCCACGGTGATTTTGCGCCCGTACGAATCCTTTGTGCTGCACCTGAAGGACTGAACCCGGAACTCCCGCAGCTGCTACGGAGAGCGCGGGGTGCTTCAAAAAACATAATAAAAATATCGGAGTGCTTCATGAAAACAACAATAAAGCTGGGCCTCGTTGCATCCTGCCTGAGCCTGCCATTCGGCGCGCAGGCCCTGGAATTTGCCGGTTACTTGCGCAGCGGCGCGGGGACGTCGACAGGCAGTGGCAAGCAGCAGTGTTTCCAGTTGCCGGGGGCGCAAACCAAATACCGGCTGGGCAACGAATGCGAGCAGTACGCCGAGCTGGAACTGCGTCAGGACCTGCTGACCCTCGACGATGGCTCAGTGCTCAGCGTCGACGCCATGGCATCGCTGTACAACCAATACGACCGCGCTCTTAAATTCCAGGGCGAAGACAACGGCTCGGCGCGCATGCCGCAGATGTATGCGCAGTGGTCGAACCTGCCTGCCCTCAATGGCGGTTCGCTGTGGGCCGGTCGGCGTTACTACAAACGCAATGACATTCATATTTCCGACTTCTACTACTGGAACCAGAGCGCCACCGGCGGCGGTATCGAGGACGTGCTGATCGGCGACCTCAAGTACAGCTACGCCATTTCGCGCAAGGACAACCTGTACCAGAAGGAATACGCCACCCGTCACGACTTCAACGTCGCGGGCTTCAAGACCAACCCCGGCGGCGAGCTGGAGCTGGGCTTGAGCCATATCGAAAAGGCCGGCGGGCGCGACACCCACAGCGGCTGGGCGCTCACCGCGCAGCATGTGCAAAAACCCTTCCTGGGCGGCAAGAACAAATTCGCTTTGCAGTACGGCGAAGGCCCCGGCACCGGCCTGGGCTACACCGGCAATACCTTCCTGGATAACAGCAGCAAAAGTTATCGCGCCGTGGAGTTCTTCGACTGGCAAGTGACCCCGCGTTTTGGTGGGCAGATCGAGGCGGTGTACCAGAAGGATATTCGCCCCGGCAGCCAGGACCAGACCTGGATGTCCATCGGCGTGCGCCCTGCGTACGCGATCAGCGAACAATTCAAGTTGGTCACCGAGCTTGGGCATGATCAGGTCGATGCCACCGGCGGCACGCGCAAGCTGAGCAAATTTACCTTCGCCCCGACCTGGTCGCCCAACGGCCCGGATTTCTGGGCGCGGCCGGAAGTGCGGTTGTACTACACCTATGCAACCTGGAACGAAGCGGCCAAGCGTGCAGCGAATGAACTGGCGGCGGGCTCGGCGTTGTCCGACACCGGCGCCTATGGCACCGCGCGGCATGGGTCGAATGTGGGCGTGCAGGTTGAATACTGGTGGAAATAAGTTATCCACGGGATAGGCATCCACCCAAGGATTTTTACAGAACAAAACAGCAGGTGACGTCATGACCGCAACTCAACCCCTGGAACTGCTGGCGCCCTTGTCCGGCGTGCTGCTGGCACTGGACAAGGTGCCTGACCCGGTATTCGCCAGCCGCATGATCGGCGACGGCCTGTGCATCGATCCCACCTCGCAGACCCTGTGCGCGCCCCTGGCCGGGGTGATCAGCAATATTCAGGACAGCGGGCATGCGGTCAGCGTCACCGACGACAACGGCGTGCAGGTGCTGATGCATATCGGCCTGGACACCGTGAGCCTGGCCGGCAAGGGCTTCACCCGCCTGGTCGAGGAAGGCCAGCGGGTGGAGGCCGGGCAAGCCTTGATCGAGTTCGATGCCGACTATGTGGCACTCCACGCACGCAGTTTGCTGACCTTGATGCTGGTGGTCAGCGGCGAGCCGTTCACGCCATTGGCAAGCGGCCTGGTGGAGTTGGGCCAACCGGTGTTGCAGGTAGTGCCTGGCAACCGGGTAGAGGAGGCCGGTGAGGAGGAAGGCGATGCACGCTTCTCCAAGCCGTTGACCTTGCCCAACGCCAACGGTTTGCACGCGCGCCCGGCCGCCGTATTGGCACAAGCGGCGAAAGGTTTTAACGCGAGCATTTACCTGCACAAGCAAACCCAGAGTGCCAACGCCAAGTCGCTGGTGGCGATCATGGCGCTGCAAACCGTACAGGGCGATACCTTGCAAGTGAGTGCGGCCGGTGACGACGCCGAGGCGGCGATCCAGGCGCTGGTCGCGCTGTTGCTTGAAGGTTGCGGCGAGGCCATCGCGGCACCGGCTGCACAGCTTGAAGCGCCGGTGCCGGTATCGTCGGCGACGCTGCTGCGAGGCGTTTGCGCATCGCCAGGGTCGGCGTTTGGCCAAGTGGTCCAGGTTGCTGAGCCCGAGCTGAAGGTGATTGAACAGGGCGCTGGCGAGGCGTTCGAACGCGCCGCTTTGGCGCGTGGCCTGTTGGCTGCAACCGAAGCGCTGCAAGCCCTGCAAACCCAGGCGGCAGGCAGTGCCCAGGCGCAGATTTTCCGCGCCCATCAGGAGTTGCTCGAAGACCCGACGCTGCTGGAACAAGCCGATAGCCTGCTGGCCGAAGGCAAGAGCGCCGCGTTTGCCTGGAACAGCGCCACGGTCGCCACTGCCCAGCTGTTCCAGAACCTGGGCAATGCCCTGTTGGCCGAACGTGCAGCGGACCTGGCGGATGTCGGCCGGCGTGTGCTGAAGCTGATCCTCGGTATTCAAGACCGCGCCTGGGACCTGCCCGACCGCGCGATCCTGGTCGCCGAACAACTGACGCCTTCGCAAACCGCCAGCCTCGATCCCAAAAAGGTGCTGGGGTTTGTCACCGTCGGCGGCGGGGCGACCAGCCATGTCGCGATCCTGGCGCGGGCCCTTGGCCTGCCTGCCCTGTGCGGGGTCGGGCCTGAAGTGCTGGCGCTGGCCAACGGCAAACAGGTCCTGCTCGACGCCGACAAGGGCGAGTTGCACCTGGACCCCAACCTGGCCGAGATCGAACAGCTGGAAGCTGCGCGTAAGCAGCACGTGCTGCGACGTCAGCGTGATGTGGCGCAGGCGTCAGTGCCGGCGATTACCCGCGACGGCCATCACGTCGAGGTGAGCGCCAACGTCGCTTCGTTGCAGGAAGTGGAGCAATCCCTGGCCCTCGGGGGCGAAGGCGTCGGCCTGCTGCGCTCGGAGTTTTTGTACCTGGATCGCAATCGCGCCCCAAGCGTGGATGAGCAGGCCGCCACCTACAGCGCCATCGCCCGTGCCCTGGGCACCGAGCGCAATCTGGTGGTGCGCACCCTGGACGTCGGCGGCGATAAACCCCTGGCTTACGTGCCGATGGACAGTGAAACCAACCCGTTCCTGGGCCTGCGCGGTATACGCCTGTGCCTGGAGCGCCCGGAGCTGTTGCGTGAACAGTTGCGCGCGATCCTCGCCAGTGCCGGGCTGGCACGCCTGCATATCATGTTGCCGATGGTCAGCCTGCTGTCGGAGCTGCACCTGGCCCGCCAGATTATGGAGGAAGAAGCCCAGGCCCTTGGGCTCAGCGCTTTGCCCAAACTGGGCATCATGATCGAGGTGCCGTCGGCGGCCCTGATGGCGGATGTGTTTGCGCCCCATGTGGATTTCTTCTCCATCGGCACCAACGACCTGACCCAATACACCCTCGCCATGGACCGTGATCACCCGCGCCTGGCCAGCCAGGCCGACAGCTTTCACCCGGCGGTATTGCGCCTGATCGCCACCACCGTCACGGCCGCCCATGCCCATGGCAAGTGGGTGGGTGTATGCGGCGCACTGGCGTCCGAAGCCCTGGCGGTGCCGGTGTTGATCGGGCTGGGGGTGGATGAACTGTCGGTCAGTGTGCCGCTGATCCCCACCATCAAGGCCACCGTGCGCGGGCTGGACCTGGCCGGCTGCCAGACCATCGCCCGTCAGGTACTGGGCCTGGAAGAGGCCGCCCAGGTGCGCGAGGCCATGCGCCTGTACCACGCGGCCACCGTTGAAACCTCACCTGTCATGGAGCACTGAGCATGTTCGAGAAATTGCAGCGGGCGTTCTGGAAAGCCCTGACCCCGGATTTGATTGCCGAGACGGTGGCGGTGCCGACACAGGGGCTGTTGTCGGCCGATGTGCTGAGTGCGCTGGGCGGTGCGAATAACCTCAGGTCGCAGCAGCGTGTGGCGCTGACGCGGGTGCGGGTGCAATTGCAGGATGCGGGGCGGTTGGATGAGGCGGCGTTGAAAGCGGCGGGGGTGGCGGGCGTGATGGTGTTGGCGGGAGGAGTGGTCCACCTGATCACCGGCCTCTGATCCATGTAGCGATCAAAAGGTGGTGTCTGAAATGTTGCGGTCAGAGTTGCGGGGTGTCCTCCGGCGGCTTGGTTTTATCCACACCCGGCACATGCAGATTACCTTCCACCACCTGGTTACCCTCCAACTGCGGCTGGGTCACCCAGGTCAGGATGTCGTAGTAGCGCCGGATGTTCGCCACGAAGTGCACCGGCTCGCCGCCCCGGGCGTAGCCGTAGCGGGTCTTGCTGTACCACTGCTTCTGCGACAGGCGCGGCAGCATCTTCTTCACGTCCAGCCACTTGTTCGGGTTCAGGCCTTCCTTCTTCGCCAGGATGCGCGCGTCGTCCAGATGGCCGGTGCCGACGTTATAAGCAGCGAGGGCGAACCAGGTGCGGTCGGGCTCGGCGATCTTGTCGTCCAGCTCGTCCTTGATCTTGGCCAGGTACTTGGCGCCGCCCATGATGCTTTGCCTGGCATCCAGGCGATTGGACACGCCCATCGCCTGGGCAGTGTTCTGGGTCAGCATCATCAGGCCGCGCACGCCGGTCTTTGAGGTGACCGCCGGTTGCCACAGCGATTCCTGATAGCCGATAGCCGCAAGCAGGCGCCAATCGACTTTTTCTTCCTTGGCGTAGGCGCGAAAGTGTTTCTCGTATTTGGGCAGCCGCTGCTGCAAATGCTGGGCGAAGGTGTAGGCGCCGACATAGCCGAGTACATCGACGTGCCCGTAATAGCGGTCTTTAAGGCGTTGCAGGGTGCCGTTCTTTTCCACCTTGTCCAGGTAGCTGTTGATCTCGTTGAGCAGGCTGTTGTCGTCGCCGGCGGCCACGGCCCAGCTCTGGTTGCTGGCATTGCCGAGGTCGAACGCCACCCGTACGTTGGGGAAGTACACCTGGTTCATCGCCACTTCGTTGGAGTCCACCAGGGTCAGGTCGATTTGCCCCTCGTCCACCATGCGCAGCAGGTCGACCACCTCGACGGCATCGGATTCTTCGTATTCGATGGCCGGGTTCTGCTTCTTAAGCGCCGCCAGTTGTTCGGCGTGGGTACTGCCCTTGAGCACCATGATCTTCTTGCCCACCAGGTCCGCCGCGTTCGTCGGGCGTGACTGGCCGTTGCGGTAGATGATCTGCGGGGTGACTTCCAGGTAAGGATGGGAGAAACGCACCTGTTGCTGGCGCTGCTCGCTGCTGACCAGGCCGGCGGCGGCGAGCACCGGGCCGTTGGGTTTGCCCAACTGGCCGAACAGGTCGTCAAGGTTGTCGGCGGTCTCGATTTCCAGCTTCACGCCCAGGTCATCGGCAAAACGCTTGACCAGTTCGTATTCGAAACCGGTTTCACCGTTGCGGTCCTGGAAGTAAGTCGCCGGGCTGTTTCGGGTAATCACCCGCAATACGCCATCCTCCTTGATTCGCTCGAGCGTGCTGGGTTTATCAACACAGGCGCTGAGCATCAGGAAGAGTCCGGTGACGATGAGCCATCTGGCGCATCGCGGGCGCAAAGCAGTTGGGGAGAACATCTGCGCAGTATACGCAAACGGCCCACGGCGCCATATCTCGACAGCGGCGGACTTGTCTGCTAGCGCCGCCAAAACTGTGCTGCAGCCCGCAGAAACGTGGCTTGGCGCCCGATTGTGACGGTTAAAATAACTGCGCGGAATGCCTTGGATAACGCCCCGATAGCGTGCAAACCGTGTTAACTGACGTTCGGCAGCCGCCAGCGGTGCCGTTTCGGGTGCCGTTGGCGATGGTTTACGCTAGAATGCACGGCCTCAAAGCACACCCCTTCCCGAGGCTGTCCCGAAGATGTTGATCCTGCGCGGCGCTCCTGCCCTTTCTGCCTTTCGCCACAGCAAACTCCTTGAACAACTGAGCCAGAAGGTTCCAGCGGTTACAGGCCTGTATGCTGAATTTGCTCACTTCGCCGACGTTACCGGCGTCTTGACCGCCGACGAACAGCAAGTGCTCGCACGCCTTCTGAAGTACGGCCCAAGCGTTCCCGTTCAAGAGCCGACCGGCCGCTTGTTCCTGGTCCTGCCGCGGTTCGGCACCATCTCGCCCTGGTCGAGCAAGGCCAGCGATATCGCCCGCAACTGCGGCCTGGAGAAGATCCAGCGCCTGGAGCGTGGTATCGCGTTCTACGTCGAAGGTGGTTTCAGCGACGCCGAGGCCGAGCTGATCGCCAGCAGCCTGCACGACCGCATGACCCAGATCATCGTCAGCCAGCTGGAACAGGCTGCCGGCCTGTTCAGCCACGCCGAACCCAAGCCGCTGACCGCGATTGACGTGCTGGGCGGTGGCCGCGCTGCGCTGGAGAAGGCCAACACCGAGCTGGGCCTGGCCCTGGCCGAAGACGAGATCGACTACCTGGTCAACGCCTTCAACGGTCTCAAGCGCAACCCCCACGACATCGAACTGATGATGTTCGCCCAGGCCAACTCCGAGCACTGCCGTCACAAGATCTTCAACGCCAGTTGGGACATCGACGGCGAAAGCCAGGAAAAAAGCCTGTTCGGCATGATCAAGAACACCTACGTGATGCACAGCGAAGGTGTTCTGTCGGCTTATAAGGACAACGCCTCGGTGATCGTCGGTTCGGTCGCCGGCCGTTTCTTCCCGGACCCTGAAACCCGCCAGTACGGCGCGGTGCAGGAGCCGGTGCACATCCTGATGAAGGTCGAGACCCACAACCACCCGACCGCGATTGCCCCGTTCCCGGGTGCAGCCACCGGTTCCGGCGGTGAGATCCGCGACGAAGGTGCCACCGGCCGTGGCGCCAAGCCAAAGGCCGGCCTGACCGGTTTCACCGTGTCCAACCTGCAGATCCCGGGCTTCGAACAGCCATGGGAAGTGCCGTACGGCAAGCCTGAGCGCATCGTGACGGCGCTGGACATCATGATCGAAGGCCCGCTGGGCGGCGCCGCGTTCAACAACGAGTTCGGCCGTCCGGCGCTGACCGGTTATTTCCGTACCTTCGAACAGTCCATCACCACCCCCCGTGGCGATGAAGTGCGCGGCTACCACAAGCCAATCATGCTGGCCGGCGGCATGGGCAACATCCGTGAAGAACACGTCAAGAAAGGCGAGATCCTGGTCGGCTCCAAGCTGATCGTGCTCGGCGGCCCGGCGATGCTGATCGGCCTGGGCGGCGGCGCTGCTTCCTCCATGGCCACCGGCACCAGCTCGGCAGACCTCGACTTCGCCTCCGTACAGCGCGAAAACCCTGAGATGGAACGCCGCTGCCAGGAAGTCATCGACCGTTGCTGGCAGTTGGGTGACAAGAACCCCATCAGCTTTATCCACGACGTCGGTGCCGGCGGTTTGTCCAACGCCTTCCCGGAGCTGGTCAACGATGGCGACCGCGGGGGCCGCTTCGAACTGCGCAACATTCCAAACGACGAGCCGGGCATGGCCCCGCACGAAATCTGGAGCAACGAATCCCAGGAACGTTACGTACTGGCGGTCGGCCCTGAAGACTTCGCGCGCTTCCAGGCCATCTGCGAACGCGAGCGTTGCCCGTTTGCCGTGGTCGGCGAAGCCACTGCCGAGCCGCAACTTACGGTCACCGACAGCCACTTCGGCAACAGCCCGGTGGACATGCCCCTCGAAGTGCTGCTGGGCAAGGCCCCGCGCATGCACCGTTCGGCGGTTCGTGAAACCGAGCTGGGCGATGATTTCGACCCAAGCACGCTGGACCTGACTGACAGCATTGAACGCGTGCTGCACCACCCGGCCGTGGCGAGCAAAAGCTTCCTGATCACCATCGGCGACCGCACCATCACCGGCCTGGTGGCCCGTGACCAAATGGTCGGCCCATGGCAGGTGCCGGTGGCCGACGTTGCCGTCACCGCCACCAGCTTCGACGTCTACACCGGCGAAGCCATGGCCATGGGCGAGCGTACGCCGCTGGCCCTGCTGGACGCCCCGGCGTCGGGCCGCATGGCCATTGGTGAAACCCTCACCAACATCGCCGCGTCGCGCATCGGCAAGCTGTCCGACATCAAATTGTCGGCCAACTGGATGTCCGCTGCCGGTCACCCCGGTGAAGATGCGCGTCTGTACGACACCGTGAAAGCGGTCGGCATGGAGCTGTGCCCGGAGCTGGGCATCACCATTCCGGTGGGCAAGGACTCCATGTCCATGGCCACCCGTTGGAACGATGAAGGCGTGGACAAGAGCGTCACCTCGCCGCTGTCGTTGATCGTCACCGGCTTTGCGCCGGTCACCGACATCCGCCAGACCCTGACCCCGCAACTGCGCATGGACAAGGGCACCACCGACCTGATCCTGATCGACCTCGGCCGTGGCCAGAACCGCATGGGCGCCTCGATCCTCGCGCAAACCCACGGCAAGCTTGGCAAACAGGCGCCGGACGTGGATGACGCCGAAGACCTGAAAGCCTTCTTCGCCGTGATCCAGGGCCTCAACGCCGACGGCCACCTGCTGGCCTACCACGACCGTTCCGACGGTGGCCTGCTGACCAGCGTGGTCGAGATGGCCTTTGCCGGTCACTGTGGCCTGAACATCGTGCTCGACAGCGTTGCCGAGGATGCGTCCGAAATCAACGGCATCCTCTTCAACGAAGAGTTGGGTGCGGTGATCCAGGTTCGCCAGGACGCAACCCCGGACGTACTCGCACAGTTCAGCGCCGCTGGCCTGGACGACTGCGTCGCGGTGATCGGCCAGCCGATCAACAACGGTGAAATCAATATCTCCTTCAACGGCGACACCGTGTTTGCCGGCCAGCGCCGCTTGCTGCAACGCCAGTGGGCCGAGACCAGCTACCAGATCCAACGCCTGCGTGACAACGCCGACTGCGCCGAGCAGGAATTCGACGTGATCCTGGAAGAAGACAACCCGGGCCTGAGCACCAAGCTCAGCTTCGACGTCAACCAGGACATCGCCGCGCCGTACATCAAGAAAGGCATCCGCCCACAAGTTGCCGTGCTGCGTGAGCAGGGCGTCAACGGCCAGGTGGAAATGGCGGCCGCGTTCGACCGCGCCGGCTTTAATGCGATCGACGTGCACATGAGCGACATCCTCGCCGGTCGCGTTGACCTCAACGAGTTCAAAGGCCTGGTGGCCTGCGGCGGTTTCTCCTACGGCGACGTACTGGGTGCCGGCGAAGGCTGGGCCAAATCGGCCCTGTTCAACAGCCGTGCCCGCGACGCGTTCCAGGGCTTCTTCGAGCGCAACGACAGCTTCACCCTGGGTGTGTGCAACGGTTGCCAGATGATGTCCAACCTCCACGAGCTGATCCCGGGCAGCGAGTTCTGGCCGCACTTCGTGCGTAACCGCTCGGAGCAGTTCGAAGCCCGTGTCGCCATGGTGCAGGTGCAGGAATCCAACTCGATCTTCCTGCAAGGCATGGCCGGTTCGCGCATGCCGATCGCCATCGCCCACGGTGAAGGCCATGCCGAGTTCGAAAGCGAAGAGGCGTTGCTCGAGGCCGACTTGTCCGGTTGCGTGGCCATGCGTTTCGTCGACAACCACGGCAAGGTCACCGAAAGCTACCCGGCCAACCCGAACGGCTCGCCGCGTGGGATCACCGGCCTCACCAGCCGCGACGGTCGCGTGACCATCATGATGCCGCACCCGGAGCGCGTGTTCCGCGCCGTGCAGAACTCCTGGCGCCCGGAAGAGTGGAACGAAGACGGTGCGTGGATGCGCATGTTCCGCAACGCCCGCGTGTGGGTGAACTAAGGCGGTGTACAAGCTTGCCTTCTTTGTGCCCGACAGCCATGTGGAGACGGTGAAAGCCGCCGTCTTCGCTGCTGGCGGTGGGCGCATCGGCGACTACGACCGCTGCGCCTGGCAAGTGCTGGGCCAGGGCCAGTTTCGCGCGTTGGACGGCAGCCAGCCGTTTATCGGGCAGGTTGGCCAGGTTGAAGTGGTTGAAGAATGGAAGGTCGAGCTGGTGGTGGCCGATGAGTTGATCAACGCGGTGGTCGCCGCGTTGAAACTCAGTCACCCCTATGAGACACCGGCTTATGAAGTGTGGCCGTTGGCGGATTTCTGATCCGCCCGCTGTAGAAACAAGAAACCCGCTGGGCCGGTTTGGCCAGCGGGTTTTTTGTGGGTGGTCATGAACCCGGTGTCAAAGCCTCAATGGCTCAGGGTGCGGGGGTCAACCCGACTTCTGCCTTCAATGCACTGATCAACATGTTTTCGTAGCTGAACCGCTTGCCCTGCATCGGCTCCCAGCGGTCGACATAAAACAGGCCATTGTGGTCGACCTTGATCGGCGTCGACACGATTTCCCCGGTGCGCGAACGATGCAGCAGGATGTTCTGCGAGGGCGACGGGCGTTCGATCAGGAACAGGCCGGGCCGGTTCAGGCGTGTCCTGTCTACCGCTGCGAAAGGCGTCGGGGCTTTGGTGCCGGCAACCCCTGCGTCGAGAATGAAGTCGCTGCGCAAGGCCCTGGTGTAAGGGCTGATGCCTTCGGAGACGGTCTCCCAGGCCCCCGCTCGAATGTTTTGCGCCAGCGCCGGGGCGGTGTCCCGCACATGCAGGCTGACCGCGCCCTGGAGTTCCGCGAGGCCAGGCACGCTCAGGTGGGTGTTGGTGTGCGCGCTGCCCACGAAGGCCACCCACTTGTGGGGCCCGTGTGCGGCCTGGTCGGCGTCGATGACCTTGGAGGCGAAGTAACTGAACAGCTGGTTGCGTGAGACGTCCGCGTCCCCCAACCCCTTGATGTGGTAACTGGCGGTGCAGTCCAGGGCGCGGATGCGCATGCCGTGTCTTGCCGCGATCTGGATCACTTCGGTGTAGGTATCGCTGCCTTTGTAGCCCGGCATATGGCCCCGATCCAGCTGGGAGAGGTAGCGCTTGAGGTTGTCCGGCAGCCGTTGGGTCTGCAGAAAAATATCCAGCTCGTGCTGGTGCAAATCGGTCAGCAGATGCTCCACGTACAGCGTCTTGAACTCCAGTTCCTTGAGCTTTCCCATGTAATCGCGCAGCAGGCGTTTGCTCGATTGCGCATTGTGCCCTTCACCGATCACCAGCCCCGAAAACTCGCTGTGACGGATTTTCTCCAGCAATGCCTCGGGGGTGTTCGGCAGGCCCAGTACGGATGGCTCGGGCCGGGCTGGCGGCACGTGGCTGGCCAGGTACGTGTCGGCATCCGCACTCAGGCGCGCGCGGGTATCCACAAATGCCCTGAAGGCTTCCTGATGCTCCGGGTTCTGCGGGAAGTAGCGCGTGTCCAGGCCATGCCGTGTGCTGGTCTGTCGGACGATGCTCTCCCGGAGCGGGACGGCAATGTCGTACTCGCTGTAATGCGCTGCGGCCACAGGCACAGCGCTGGGCGATGTTGCCGGTTCGGGGGCTTTGTACGGGGTGCGCATGGTCAATTGGTAATCGCCTCTGGCCAGCGCTTCACCCGCCAAGGGGGTGTCGATCCACACGCCCACGGGTTGGTCCGTACCCACATCCACCACGCGCAGCGCGACCGCGTCCTGCAGGTCCGCCAGGCCAGGCGTTTGCTCGAAAGTACGCAGCCGGGAATGATCCACCAGGGCCACCCAGCGTTCATCCTGCTCGTCGAGGGCATCGGTCTGAATGGCTTTGTGGGAGTAATAGTTTCTGATGCTGTTGCCGCGTGGCGTCGTCGGTGGGGTGTCGCCCATTTGCAGGGCGTCGTCCAGCAAGTACGAGGTTGAGGCATCCAGGGCCTTGATCTTCACGCCCTTTTCCTGAGCCTTGCGTACCAGGGCGACGTAGGAGTACTCGGCGTTCTCGGCCAAGCCAAAGGCTTTGTCGACGGTCTTCAGGTGCCGCTCGATGTGCTGCCAGGATTTTCCGCTGTTGAGCTTCTCCAGTTTTGGACGAAATACATCACCGGGCAGGTACTCGATATAAAGGTGTTTGAAACCCTTGCTGATCAACGCGTCCATGTGTGTGACCAGCAGCTGTTTACTGGCAATGGAGCCGGGCACCGCGCCAATGACCAGGTTCTTGTTACCGCTGAAGGCATCGCTGGCGATCAGTTGTGCAAACGACGTGCTGGCGTCCAGGGCCGGAAGCTCGGCGCGGGCCGGCAACGGGTCAAGGGTCTTGAAAAAGTCCTGGGCGTCGGTGGCCAGGCGTTCGGCCTGTTGCAGGTAAGCGGTACGAAGGGATTTGAGTTCAATGGCGGCGCTTCCCAGGATCACGTCTTGCGAGCCGAAATCCCACTCCGACCGCAGCAGTATCCCGGTGCGCACATCCGGGTCGAGCACCAGTTCCAGTTTGTTGGCGTACTTTGCCGGCATCTCATAAGGCTTGAGCGGCTCTGGTGTGTCGGGCAATTTTTCATACTTGGGCGCGCCACCGGTGACGCCGGTGCGGCGCCAGACGCCTTGTGCATCGGGCGCGGCCACGCGAGTCGTGGAGATCAGTTTGCCGGTAGGCGGATCGAGTCGGTACAGCAAATAACGTCCGATCGGGTCCGGGGTGTTTTTTGCCCAAAGCAACTCGCCGTCGAACAGCACCGCCTGCATGTCTGCCGGCGCAAGTACCGGGGGTTGCAGGGGATGCACCAGCTTCAGGGTCTCGCTGGTCGCGGTGGCGCTCTGGGCGGCCTCGCGCAGGGCCGGTCTTGCCAGCTGTTTAAGGGAAACCAATGCCGGACGCAGGTCGGTGAACGCCGCGCCGGCGCTGTTCAGCACATAACCGATCAGGTGTTCCACGGCGGCACTTGTATCGCCTTGTTGATAGGCGTTCAGGGCCAGCATGCCGTCCTTGAACGCCAGCAGCATGCCCAGGCTCAGGCTGACGATGGGAAACGGTGCGGTAGCAATGGCGGTGACCCATTCCACGCAGGTCCAGAGGATGCCCGTGATCACCTGGGTGCGATTGGCCGTGGTGCCTTCAACGTCGTCGATCCTGCGCTGCAGCTTCATATCGTACAGGGCCCGACGCAGATCCAGCAGGGGCGGCTGTGCACGGGTTGCGTCATAGCGTGCCGGGCTGGTGTCGGTTTTGTTCAGGTCCTCGGGCAACTGCGCCTTGGCGGTTTCCAGAAAGGTACGCACTTTAACCTGGGATTGGGCACCGACCCGCAGGGTGAAATAGGCGACCATGCCGGGCACCTTTTTCAGCAGGTAGTTGAACTGCCTGGCCTCGCGAAAGCTGATGCCATCCGGTGCGTTGGGGGTATAGAGCAGCGTCGGAAAATCAGCATGGCTGAAGAGGAAAGTGCCCATCACCCATTCGCCATTGATCAGCAGGCGATGAATGGCGTAGGTGCCGCGTGTCTCGGTGGCCGTTTCACCCATGCTGGCGATACTGCGCTCCAGCCAGTCCCAGTCGACCCCGGCGATGTGGCCCTCGAGCCGACACTCCAGGGCGGCGTTCTGCATCTGGCGCTGGGTGATACTCAGCGTTGCATTGCGCCGCAGGTCATAGTCCGCGCTGCCGACATTCAGCAATCGGCTCCGCACTTCGCTGATATAGCGCGCGCCGACCCAGGTGCCGGTGACCGAGCGGGCGACTTTCTCGGCGGTCAATGCGCTCAGGTCAATCCCCTTGGGGCCTTTGAACTGGGCGGCGCGGGAGAACTTCTCGTCGAGGAACCCCACACCGTCGGCATAACCGTCGCGGTACAGCTGGGTGTAGGTCAGGGGCGGCGGGGTCAATGAACCGAGCAGCGCCGGCGGTGAAAATGCCCAGAGGGTGTCGGGGTCGACATCGTTCTGAGGACGTCCCAGCAGCAGGTTCAGGCGTTTTTTTGCCTGGTCATGCAGGTAGTCAGCGAAGCTGGGAAACTGCGCGTCAGACAGCGGAAAATCCTCGTAGGTGAGCAACGCGCCTTCACTGTCCTCGGCCAGTTTCAACAGCTTGCGGCGGTTGTCGGCGTGGGTGGAGCGGTACCAGTTTGGGGTGCTGAATTCGTAGTCGTCGACGCGGGTCGCCAGCACATGGGCGGACATCGCCTTGAGGCAGTCGGCGTGGCTGCCGACGTTGCCAAAGCTGATCGCTGTGTACTCGCGGTCTTGAAACTTGAAGCTCAAGCCGCTCAGCACCCGCTTCATCGCTGCGCGAAAACGCAGGGCGACCCGCTTGATCAGGTAGTCGGTCAGGCTGCCAGGCGGGTGTTTTGCACCGTTGTCCAGGCTCCAGCCGAGGATGTGCTGCTGGCACGCAAGCTCAGTGTCGAAGGCCTGGAATTGCTGCTCCCGTGGTGCCTCGGGCGTGCACAGCAGCAGGCGGGTGACCGTGCCGCTGGCGTCGGTTTGGCGCAATACCCATATGTCCTGCAACTGGGCCTCGTGCAGCGACAGGGTGGCGGCGCTCAGGCGCGTGTCGGTGCCCTGGCGCAGATTCTGCACCAACTGAAAGTCCTCTTCACTGAGATGACCCTGGAGCATGGCGGTATAGGCCAGCGCGTTGATCCGCTGGTCGAGCATCTGTTCGATCGCGCGGCTGAGCGCAGGCTTGGCATGCATCTGCTGTTGCAGCTCACCGAACTCGATACGCGGCTGCAGGGTGGTCAATACCTGTGCCAGCCAGGCGGGGGTCAGGTCCTGATAGGCCGGCGGCAGCGGTGCCTCGTGGTAGGTCAGCGTGGTTTTGTTCAGGAAGTCCGAACCCGGCTCGGCATCACCGGCCTGCAGCCCGCGCAGGGTCAGGTCAATCAGGTTGCGGTCGTGTTCGTATTCACCGATGGGGTCGACGTAGCGCCGGGTGTTGACCAGCAGGTGTTCCGGCGCCAGGTCGTGGATGTCCAGCTCATCGCTCAAGCGTTCGAGCAGTCGATAGCGGGCCAGGGCCTCAGGGGTAGCGACCGGGCCCAGCACGTCGAGCAGATCCTGGCGGGCCGCGTTATAGCTCGCCAGGTGAGCGGCGAGCGCGGCCCGGCGGGGTTCGCTGGCGCTGCGATACCAGTCCGGTGCGCTGTGGCGCAGGTGGCGCTCCAGCAGGCGTCGGCTGCGCCACTGCAGGCGTGCTTCTAAGTCCGGCAAGGCCGCCGCGATGGCCTGGTCCAGGGCGTCGATCAGCACAGCGGCCTTGTGGGCCGGATTGTCTACCAGGCTCAAGGCGCGCTCGATGTCCTCGGTGCGCTTGTCGAGCAGGGCGTTGTAGGTGTGTTCGAACAGCGGTTTGTCGGTGATCGGCGTCAGTTGCAGCGGCCAGATGGCACCGGGCGTCACATCGCGATAACGCACGGGCAACAGTGCCATGAAGTCGCGTCGTTGCCCGGCATCCTCCAGGCCCTGGAGCACGTGCGTATTGAGTTGCGTCAGCGAGCCGAATGCCTCGATCCCGCGCGAAGGCGTGAACAGCATCACTTCCCCTACCGGCACAGCGCTCAGGTCGGTGACCACGGGGCTGGACGTTTCGGTCAGCACAAAGGCGCCGGCCAGCTCCACCGTCCGGTCCTGATAACGAAAGCTCAGCGCATACAGGCCTGGGCGCAACGTAGCGCCCAGCGGTACACGCGCAAGCATGGCCTGTTGCTGCGGATGCAGCAGGCGGTCCTGGGCACTGACCGTCGTTTCATTGGCCAGGGCGGTGTAGCCGGCTTCAAAGGTCATGAAGGATTTGCGCGGCTTGCCGTCGATTTGCTCGTTGCGATCGAGTGCCAGCAGATAGGTATTCAAGCTGGACTTGAGTGCTTCGACTCGTGCGAGCAGATCGCCCTGGGTGATGTCCTGATAGAGCGCGCGGCTCTTGGCCAGGAACTGCTGGCGGTAACGCTTCAGGATGCCATTGGTTTTTTCCAGGTAGGCCAGTTCGGTAGACGGTGTGTGTTCGGGCACCAGCGGCTTTTCGATCTGGAGCAGGTGGTGCCCGATCTGATTGAGGTGGCCTTTGATACCTTCAAAGGTCTGGGATGTTGTGCTCACGGGTACGCTCTCCATGCGGGGATAAGAACCTTGAGCATGCGCAGGCGGGCCATTGGCAGGGAGGTAGATAAGTAGGTTTTTTGATTGGTGGGAATAAATCTAACCGGCGACAACCTGCATGTTTCCTACAACCCTTTCAGGTTGTCCCTAGGAACCTGCCTCAATAACCTTCGCCGGTCGCTGACAATTCAGTGATCGGGGCGATTGATATGTAGGTTGGTAATAAAGAGCCACCTATATCCATTCTGACCAATATTTTGCACGATTATCTGGACACTGAAGTTGACGAAGCCTTTTGATGGTCCAGTCCTCTCTTGCGCCTTGGGGACTCTGGTCAAAGAACCTTTGAGTCAGGCTGATGACACTGCTCTTGTCAGTGCAGCGAAAGCGGTTTGGTACTCGGAAGCGAACCTTGTGGGCGAGGTGAAAGCTTTTCTGGAGGAACACTCCAGTGAGGTGGAACTTCGTCGCGCAGGCTACTTGCTTGAGCGATTCACGCGTTTTTCGTGTGCGACAGACAGTCGGGTAATGGAAGCGTTGAAAGCGCTTGAGTTGTTTTCTGCTTCCAGACAAAACGTGAAACCACAAGGTACTGTTGCGCTTCGCCGTCGTCGTGATGAGCTGGCAGTGTCTTGGGGGTTGAGTGAAGGGCTGGGTTTGAAGGCCCAGGCGTTGATACCTTTTCAGACCCGCCATTACGAGGCGCAACAACGTGCAGCAGCATCTACCTAAGCGTTGGTCGCGATCAAAGGACCCGGCTTAGGCCGGTTTTTTATTGTCTTCGATATCTTCAGCTCTCGGAGATTTCCCACAAGCTGTTCAGGTTGTCCCTCGGAACTCCCCTCACTAACCTTCGCCAGTCGCTGCTTATTCAGCGACCGGGACTGCAAGCCCGCCGAAACCTCACCAGTTAGTCACAAGCGCCTTTATAATTGCGGCGCTTTTTCATGGTCATCCAATGGTGGCTGTGTGCGGGAGACCTTCGGGTCTACCGAGATTTACTGGTGATTCTCGGTCTTGCAGGCCTGCACACAGCTGCCACCCATCAACTGCAAGTGATGCTGGTAGCTCTTACTTCACACCAGAGGTTTACCATGATCAAAGACAGTCCAAATCCCCCATCCGCCTCTCCACCCACCGACCAACTCTTCACCGTACGTCCCCATCTGAACAGCGAAACCTTGCTTGCCAATGCATCCCAGGACCTGGCGTCCGTGCAGGCGCTGGCGGCCCATCTGGCGTTTGACATCGACGGCTCGCAGCGTGATGCGGTGCTGGGGATTCATCGGATGGTGGAGGGGATCCAGTTGATGGTGGATCGAGTGCTGGATTTATCCGAGGTGCCTGCGCAGCAGTAATTCGGCGCCGATGAGGCCCATTCGCGAGCAAGCCCGCACACATTTTGATCGGTGCCCGACTTGGCAATACGATCAAATGTGGGAGCGGGCTTGCTCGCGATTGGCCAGTACGGTCACCGCCGCTCTATACCCCGGCGCCTACCTCACGACCACCAACCAAGCGCTCCAATGCTTCTCCCAACCCCGATGCCTTGTCACCCATCAACAGGTGCCAGACCCCGCTATCCAACTGGCGCACACCCTGGCAACCCAACGCCGTCAGTTGAGCTTCGGACACCACCGAATCATCGCCCAACTCCACCCTCAGCCGGGTCATCGCCACCGCTTCCAGCTGGCGCACATTGCCTCGACCTCCCAGTGCGGCCAGCCATTGTTCGGCCTCCTGCACATTCACCTCAGCCGGCTTATCCACAGGCGCAGCCGTTACGGGAGCGGAGGCCACAAACCCTGGCATCGCCAACCGAATCTCATCAGCAATGCTGTCCGCCAACGGCCCGACCACCACCTGCAAACTTCCCCCATTGCCAGGCCGCACCACGGCCATGGCGCCCAGGACTTTCAACTCGGCATCCACGGCTTTGTTGCGGTCGACCATGTCCAACCGCAGGCGCGTGGTGCAGGCGCCCACACTGAGCAAATTGGCCGCACCGCCCAAGGCCCGGATATAAGCCGTGGCGCGCTGGTTATCAGTCATCGCTTCAGCCTGTGCCACCTGGATATCCTCACGACCCGGGGTTTTCAGGTTGAAGCGGCGGATGCAGTAGCTGAACACGCTGTAGTAGATCGCCGCGTATGCCAGGCCCACCGGGATCACCAGCCAGCCATTGGTGGATTTGCCCCAGCCCAGCACCATGTCGATAAACCCACCGGAGAAGGTAAAGCCCAGGTGGATGTTCAGCATATTGGTCACCGCCATCGACAGGCCGGTGAGCAGTGCATGGATCAGGTACAGGAACGGCGCGAGGAACATGAAGGCGAATTCAATCGGCTCGGTCACCCCGGTGAGGAACGACGTCAAGGCCATGGACAGGAAGATCCCGCCCATCACCTTGCGCCGCTCCGGCAGGGCGTTGCGGTACATCGCCAGGCAGGCGGCGGGCAGGCCGAACAGCATTACCGGGAACATGCCGGTCATGAACTGGCCACCTTTGGGGTCGCCGGCAAAATAGCGGGTCAGGTCGCCGGTCACCACTGCACCCGTCACCGGGTCGGTGAAGGTACCGAACACAAACCACGCCATATTGTTGAGGATATGGTGCAAACCGGTGACGATCAGCAGGCGGTTGAACACGCCAAATACGAACGCGCCGAAGCTGCCGCTCTCCATCAGCAATACGCCGAAGCTGTTGATACCGTGCTGGATCGGCGGCCAGATCAGGCCAAAGATCACTCCCAATGCAACGGCCGAGAACCCGGTGACAATCGGCACAAACCGCCGCCCGCCGAAGAACGCCAGGTATTCCGGCAGCTTGATGTCCTTGAAGCGGTTATACAGCGCACCGGCCATCAGGCCGCTGGCGATACCGGCGAGCATGCCCATGTTGATGCTGCTGTCCATCACCTTGAGGGTGGAGACCATCACCAGGTAACCAATCGCCCCGGCCAGTCCCGCCGTGCCGTTATTGTCACGGGCAAAGCCCACGGCGATGCCGATGGCGAAGATCAGTGCCAGGTTGGCGAAAATCGCCTGCCCGGCGTCGTGCATCACCGCGATGTTCAACAGGTCGGTGTCACCCAATCGCAGCAGCAGGCCGGCAATCGGCAGGATGGCGATGGGCAGCATCAGCGCGCGGCCCAGGCGTTGCAGGCCTTCGATGAATAATTGGTGCATGGCGGGTCTCCTTTTTCTTGTTGTTGTCAGCTCAGCGGCCAGTGGTGTTGACAGGCTTGGCGAACCGCCTTGGCGCTGCTCAGGTCAAGCAGGCCAAGGCTCAGTTGCCGGCATTGCGCCGCGTCCAGGTGGCGGACGCGATCCTTGATTTCTGCGATTTGCGGCGGGCTGACGGACAGTTCGCTGACCCCCAGGCCGACCAGCACCGGCGTGGCCAGTGGGTCGGACGCCAGGGCGCCGCACACGCCGACCCAACGTTTGTGTTTCGCCGCACCGGCGCAGGTCTGGGCGATCAGCCGCAACAGCGCCGGGTGCAGCGCATCGACACGCGCGGCGAGGCCGGCATGGTCGCGGTCCATGGCCAGGGTGTACTGGGACAGGTCATTGGTGCCGATGGACAGGAAGTCCGCGTGCTCGGCCAATTGTTCGGCCATCAGCGCCGCGGCGGGCACTTCGATCATCACCCCCAGCTGGGGACGTTGGCTCAGTTCCAGCTCTGTACACAACTCATCCAGGCGCTGGCGAATCTGCAGCAGTTCGTCGACTTCGCTGACCATCGGCAACAGGATGCGGCAGCGTTGCAAGGGGCTGACTTGCAGGAGGGCGCGCAATTGCTGATCGAGCAGTTCAGGGCGCACCTGGGCCATGCGAATACCGCGCAGGCCCAGCACCGGGTTGGCTTCGACGGGCAGCGGCAGGTAATCGAGCTGCTTGTCGCCACCGACGTCGATGGTGCGGATGATCACCGACTTGTCGCCCATGGCATCCAGCACGGCTTGATAAGCGTGGCATTGTTCCTGTTCATCCGGCGCGGTGCGGCGGTCGACGAAGAGGAATTCGGTGCGCAGCAGGCCGACGCCGTCAGCGCCGTTTTCAAAGGCCACCTGGGCCTCGGCGCTGGAGGCGACATTGGCGGCCACTTCGATGTTCACGCCATCGCGGGTTTGCGCCGGTTGTTGGGCCTGGGCCTGTTGCTGCCGGCGACGCAGTGTCTGCGCGTCGCGGATCCGGTGGACTTCGGCATGACGCGCCGCGCTGGGGGCCAGTTCCAGGCGGCCGTTGCCGGCGTCGAGCACCACGCGCTGGCCGTGCGGCACATCGAGCACCTCAGCGCCCAACGCGACGACACATGGCAAGCCTTTGCCCCGCGCCAGGATGGCGACATGGGACGTGGCGCCCCCCTCGGCCATGCAGATCCCGGCAGCCTGTTGTGCGCTCAGTTGCAGCAAATCCGAAGGAGTCAGTTCATGGGCGCTGACAATCGCTCCCGCAGGCAATTCGAAATGCCAGGCTTCACCCAACAGTGCGCGCAGGACCCGTTGCTGCAGGTCGCGCAGGTCGTTGGCGCGTTCGGCGAACAGCGGCTTGCCCAGGGCCAGCAATACCGCGCACTGCGCCTGGATAGCATCGCGCCAGGCATGGGTAGCGGCGCTGCCGTGTTCGATAGCTTCGGTGGCGGCGTCCAGCAGGGCGGGGTCTTCGAGCAGGGCCAGGTGGGCGGCGAAGATCTCTTCTTCTTCGACGGCCTTGCGTTGGCGCGCCTGGTCCAGGGTGCTGCGGATTTCACCGCGAACCTGCTCCAGGGCTGCGTCCAGGCGTTGCAGTTGTTCGTCAGTGACGTGATGGCCGGGGTCCGACGGCAACTCGATACCCGCCAGCCGAAACAACGGCCCGCAGACCAGTCCCGGTGCCGCGCACACGCCCTGCAACACATCAACTTCCGTGGTTGCCCGGCGCGGCATGGCGACGACCGGTGCGTGGTGTTCTGCCTTGACGGCGGCGGACAAGGCCGCGACCAGCGCCTGCAGCGCGGCCTCGGCGTCCTTGCCGCGACAGGTCACGCGCACCTCGTCGCCTTCGCCAATGCCCAGCCCCATGAGGCCGATCAGGCTGTCGCAGGCGGCCGACCTGGCGCCGAAGTGCACCAACGCCTGGCTGCTGAAACCCTGGGCGGTCTTGCGAATCAACGCCGCCGGCCGTGCGTGCAGGCCGCCACGGTGAGTCACGCGCACGCTGGCGCTGGCTTCGGCGACGGCGTTATCCACAGCCGTTTGCTGCGCTGCGTTCGCACGCGGCACAACCTGCACCAGGGGGTCGCCCAGCCTGACGGTTTTCGCGGCCAGCGGGCGCAGTTCAAAGTGTTCGCCATTGGTGAGGATGATCAGGCTGACCAGGCTTTTGCACTGGCGGGCGATACGGTCCAGGTCAAAGCGCACCAGCGCCTGGCCATTGCTGACCCGTGCGCCTTCCTTGACCAGCAGGGCAAACCCTTCGCCGTTCAATTCGACCGTGTCGATGCCGATGTGCAGCAGCACTTCGGCGCCGTTGTCAGCGCGTATCGTCAAGGCGTGGCCGGTGCGGGCGACATGGATGACCACACCATCGCACGGCGCATGCAGGCAATCGTTGAGCGGGTCGATAGCCATGCCGTCGCCCAGGGCGCCGCTGGCGAACACGTCGTCAGGCACATTGCCCAGGGCCAGTAACGGCCCGCTGAGGGGGGCGTTGAGGGTCAGTTCATTATTGTTGTTGGGCATGGGCACGGTACTCATCAGGAAAGCGCGACTCAGTGAGTGCGGGTAACTTTGCTCAGGTGGCGCGGCTGGTCCGGGTCCAGGCCTCGGGCGACGGACAGGCCGGCCGCCATGACATAGAAACTCTGGATCGCCAGGATCGGGTCCAGGCTCGGGTGTTCGGCGCGGCTCAGGGTCAGGTCGCGTTCGGCGATATCGTCCGGTGCTGCGAGCAGCACGCGGGCACCGCGTTGGCGCATATCGGCGGCCAGGCTCAACAGGCCGGCTTGTTCGGCACCGCGCGGGGCGAACACCAGCAGTGGGTAGTTTTCATTGATCAAGGCCATCGGCCCGTGACGGACCTCGGCACTGCTGAAGGCTTCGGCCTGGATCGCCGAGGTTTCCTTGAGCTTGAGCGCCGCTTCCTGGGCGATGGCAAACCCGGCGCCACGGCCGATCACCATCAGTTGCTGGCAGCCGCGCAGCGCCTCGATGGCGGGCGTCCAGTCTTGCCCGGCGGCTTCGCGCAGGCCTTCGGGCAGGGCCTGGCAGGCCTGCAGCAAGTCGGGCTCCTGGTTCCAGTGGCCGATCAACAGCGCGCTGGCGCTGAGGGTGGCAATAAAGCTCTTGGTCGCGGCCACGCTGAGTTCCGGCCCGGCGCACAGGGGCACATGGAATTCGCAGGCGGCTTCCAGCGGCGAGTCTTCGGCGTTGACCAGCGAGATGCTCAAGGCGCCGCGCTTGCGCAGCAGGCGCAGGCTGTTGACCAGGTCCGGGCTTTGCCCCGACTGGGAGAAACCGAACGCTACCTGGCCGCTGACTTTCATGGGTGCTTGCAACAAAGTCACCACCGACATCGGCAACGACGCCACCGGAATGCCGACATGCTGCATGGCCAGGTAGGCGAAATAGCTGGCGGCGTGGTCCGAGCTGCCCCGCGCAATGGTCATCGCCACTTGCGGCGGCTGGCGGCGCAGGCGGCCGGCGACTTCTTCCAGCAACGGTTCCAGGCGTTGCAGTTGCGCCGCGACGGCGTCACCGGAGGCCAAGGCCTCTTCAAGCATTTTTGAAGACAATGGTTTCTCCTTCGACCATGACGTCGGTGAGGTGCAGGGAGCGGTCCAGGCGCACGCAATCGGCAAAGCTGCCGGGTTGCAGGCGACCGCGTTGTTCCAGGCCCAGGTAGTCCGCCGGAAATTGCGACAGGCGTTGTGAGGCTTCGCTGATGGGCAGGCCGATTTTCACCAGGTTGCGCAGCGCCTGATCCATGGTCAGGGTGCTGCCGGCCAGGGTGCCGTCGGCCAGGCGCACGCCGCCCAGGCATTTGGTCACGGTGTGGCTGCCCAGTTTGTACTCGCCGTCGGGCATGCCGGCGGCGGCGGTGGAATCGGTGACGCAGTACAGGCACGGGATCGCGCGCAGGGCCACGCGCATGGCGCCGGGGTGCACGTGGAGCAGATCCGGGATCAGCTCGGCGTACTTGGCGTGGGCCAGTGCTGCGCCGACGATGCCCGGTTCGCGGTGATGCAACGGGCTCATGGCGTTGTACAAATGGGTGAAGCTGGTGGCGCCGGCGGCGAGGGCGGCGACGCCTTCTTCATAGCTGCCCAGGGTGTGGCCGATCTGCATGCGCACGCCGCGTTCGCTGAGGGCGCGGATCAGGGCGTCGTGGCCGGCGATTTCCGGGGCGATGGTGATCACCCGGATCGGCGCCAGGCGCAGGTAGGCTTCGACTTCAGCCATCAATGCGGTGTGGGCGAAGTTGGGCTGCGCGCCGAGTTTTCCCGGGTTGATGTAGGGGCCTTCCAGGTGCACGCCGAGTACCCGGGCGCTGCCCGTAGGACGCTGCTCGCAGAAGCGGCCGAGTTGGCCGAGCACGCTGGAGATTTCGTCCACCGGCGCGGTCATGGTGGTGGCCAACAGCGACGTCGTACCAAAACGCACATGGGTGCGGGTGATGGTCTCGAAGGCGTCGGCGCCTTCCATGATGTCTTTACCGCCGCCGCCGTGGACATGCAGGTCGATAAAACCCGGCAGCAGGTACGGCAAATTGTTTTGCGCCGGGTCGCAAGGCTCGCCTTCAATGGCGATGACCTTGCCGTGCTGGTGCACCAGGCGGCCGCGCATCCAGCCGTGGGGCGTGAGGATATTGTCTTCGGACATGGGCAGTTCTCTAAGGCCGCAACTCGGCGGCAAAGTCATACCGGCGAAGCTCTGCGACAAAGTCGTAGTAGTCGTTGCGGCAGTAGGTGTCGGTGATTTCGATCGGCGTGTTGTCGGCGGTGTAGCCGACCCGGGTCATCAGCAGCATGGCGGTGCCGGGGGCGATGCCCACCAGCCGGGCGAATTCGTCCGAGGCGTTGATCGCCTGGATGTGTTGCAGGGCGCGAACGATAGGTTTGCCGATGCCTTCCAGGTATTCGTACAGCGAATGGCCGATGGCTTGCGGCTGCGGCAGTACCGAGGCGGGCATGGCGGTCATCTCGATGGCCATTACCGTGTCATCGGCTTTACGCAGGCGTTTGAGGCGCGCCACCTTGTCGGTCGGCGACAGGCACAGGCGGATCAGTTCTTCGTGGGTCGGCGGGGTGATCTCGCGCTCCAGCCATTGGGAGCTGGGCACAAAGCCCTTGAGGCGCAACATCTCGCTGAACCCCGACAAGCGCGACAGCGGCTGCTCCAGGCGTGGCGTGATAAAGGTGCCGGAGCCCTGGCTACGGCGGATCAGGCCTTGGGCGAACAACACTTCCAACGCTTTGCGGGCGGTCACCCGCGAAATGCTCAGCTGTTCGCTGAGGGCGCGCTCCGAGGGCAGGGCCTGTTCGGATTTCCACTGGCCGGCATGGATCGCCGCTTCCAGGTTGCGGGCCAATTGCAGGTACAGCGGCGTGGATTGTTTGTCGTCGGGACGCAGCGTCAGGATGGGGTTCATCTATGAGGTTTCCGATGCGGTTATTGGAGTGTTGTCGCCCGGTATTGGTCGGAAGCTAATACCACTTAAATACCATGTCAATGCTGCCAAAACGGTGCGAGTACCGGTTTCAGGGCGCCTTAATGGTGCCTGGTATCAAGTGGTATTAGAGAGGTCTTTATCGCGCGCAGAAGTGCGCAGCCCGCGCGATGAATTGGTATTCACCGGCAGGCCTGGGCGGAGGAGGGAAAGATTTTTTAATTAAATTACGAACGGTCGAAGATTTACGGGCGGATCTCGATCAGCGTGCCGTCCTTGACCAGGTTCCAGACTTCGCGCATGTCGACGTTGCGCATGCCGATGCAGCCGTCGGTCCAGTCCAGGGTGTGAAACCACTGCTCCGGGTACTCTTCGGTGTCGGGCGTGCCGTGGATCATGATCATGCTGCCGGGCTTCACCCCTTCGCGGCGAGCGCGGGCGGCATCGCTGATATTCGGGTAGGAGATGTGCATGGACAGGTAGTAGCGGTCGCTGGTCTTGCGCCAGTCGATCCAGTACAGGCCTTCCGGCGTGCGGCGGTCGCCCTCGATCAGCTTGTGGCCCTTGGGGTTCTTGCCCAGGGAAATACGATAGGTCTTGAGGGGCTTGCCGTCGTTGATCAACTGCAATTGGTGGGCGGACTTGAGCACCAGGACTTTTTCGACCGTCTTGCCGCCCAGGGTTTCCACGGTAGAGGCCGGCGAAAGCGTGGCGAACCACAGGCAGATCAGAGCAAGCAACCAACGCATTAAAACGGTATCCCTGTGGCGACGAGCTGCCGAATGGTTATTGGGCGGGCTTGGAAAGAGGTGGCACGGCTTCGCTGCGCACCGGGAACGACTGCTGGCGGCGGTCAGCGAAAAAGTATTCTAGGGTACGCCCGACCGTGCGGAAAGCCAGCTCGGACCAAGGGATGTCCGCCTCGTCGAACAGCTGCACTTCGAGGCTTTCGGGGCCTGCGGCGAAGTCCAGGTCGACCAGTTCGGCACGGTAGAAGATATGCACCTGGCTGATGTGCGGCACATCGATCAGGGTGTAAATGCTCAGGTTGCGCACCCGGGCGCAGGCCTCTTCCAGGGTTTCGCGCATGGCGGCCTGTTCCACGGTCTCGCCGTTTTCCATGAAACCTGCGGGCAGGGTCCAGTAACCCAGGCGCGGCTCGATGGCGCGGCGGCACAGCAGCACTTTATCGCCCCATACCGGCAGGGTGCCGGCGACGATATTGGGGTTTTGATAGTGAATGGTCGAGCAGTGATCACACACGAAACGCAGGCGAGCGTCGCCTTCGGGAATGCGCTGGGTAACCGGTTTACCGCACTGGCTGCAGAAATTCATGCTGGGGTTCCTGGAAAGTGCGTCTATCTTGGCTTGGCTGGCAGGGGCCTGCAAGTTGTCGTTTAGCGACATGCTCCGGGTTTTGGGGTTGGGCGCCCGGCGGCTTTGGTGCATGATGCAAGGTAGCCAACAGACCGAGATGACTCATGCTGGACGAGCTACTTCGCCGGGTAAGCAATCACACCCCCCACACGCTGGAAACCGATGGGCGTTTCCCCGAGGCCGCGGTGCTGGTGCCGATTACCCGCAGTGACGAACCTGAGCTGATCCTGACCCTGCGCGCCAGCGGCCTGTCGACCCATGGTGGCGAAGTGGCCTTTCCCGGCGGGCGCCGCGACCCCGAAGACCCAGACCTTATCTTCACCGCCCTGCGTGAAGCCGAAGAAGAAATCGGCCTGCCCCCCGGCCTGGTGGAAGTCATCGGCCCGCTGAGCCCGCTGATCTCCCTGCACGGCATCCGGGTCACGCCCTATGTGGGGGTGATCCCCGACTACGTCGAGTACCTGGCCAACGATGCCGAGATTGCCGCCGTCTTCAGCGTGCCTTTGGATTTTTTCCGACAGGACCCGCGCGAACATACCCACCGCATCGATTACCAGGGCCGCAGTTGGTACGTGCCCAGTTATCGCTTCGGCGAATACAAGATCTGGGGCCTGACGGCAATCATGATCGTCGAGTTGATCAACCTGCTTTATGACGACGCCCAGATCAGCCTGCACCAGCCGCCCAAGAGCTTCATCAATACCTAAGCCGTCGTTTGAACGGCCAGCCGTGAGGGAAAACCATGAAATACCGCCTGGGCGACGCCCGCGTCGAGACCCATCCACACAGCTGGGTGGCGCCGAATGCCACGCTGGTGGGCAAGGTCAAGCTGGAGGAGGGCGCCAATGTCTGGTTCAACGCAGTGCTGCGTGGCGACAACGAGCTGATCCTGATCGGCAAGAACAGCAACGTCCAGGACGGCAGCGTGATGCACACCGACATGGGCTACCCGCTGACCCTGGGCACCGGCGTGACCATCGGCCATAACGCCATGCTGCACGGCTGCACGGTCGACGATTACAGCCTGATCGGTATCAATGCGGTGATCCTCAACGGCGCCAAGATCGGCAAGCACTGCATCATCGGCGCCAACTCGCTGATCGGCGAAGGCAAGGAAATTCCCGATGGCTCCCTGGTGATGGGCTCGCCGGGCAAAGTGGTGCGTGAATTGACCGACGCACAGAAGCGGATGCTGGAAGCCAGCGCTGCGCACTATGTGCATAACGCCCAGCGTTACGCGCGGGATCTGGCAGAGCAGGAAGAATGAGTGCAGTTGAACGACCTGTTGCCTCGCCCTGCGTGAGTATTTGTGCGCTGGATGATGACGATATCTGCACCGGCTGCCAGCGCACAGTGGATGAGATTACGCGTTGGAGCCGCATGGACAACGCCGAGCGCCGGGTGGTGTTGGGCTTGTGTCATGAGCGGGCTTTGGCGAATGGGTTGGTGTTTATGGCTTCTGGTAAATCCGGCGCCTGATGGATCGCCATCGGGGGCAAGCCCCCTCCCACATTTTGACCGCATTCCTACAGATTAAACGCGGTTAAGTGTGGGAGGGGGCTTGCCCCCGATGAGGTCCACCCAGACGACATATTTCCAAATGTGAAGTACCCTGTGCCCCTTGTTCACAGGTCCTTCGCCTCATGCTCTTCCTGATCGCCTACATCAGCAGCGTCGTGCTGATCAACTTCGCCTTCTCCACCGCCCCGCACCTGGATGTCATCTGGTCAGCCTGGGGTGGCCTAGTGTTTATCCTGCGCGACATGGTGCAAACCCGCTTCGGCCACGGGGCGATCATCGCCATGCTGGCGGCGCTGGTGTTGTCGTATATCACTTCGGACCCGTCCATCGCCCTGGCCAGCGCCACGGCATTCGCGGTGTCGGAATGCATCGACTGGCTGGTGTTCAGCATCACCAAGCGCCCGCTCCACGACCGCCTGTGGATAAGTTCGGCGCTGAGCATTCCCCTTGATACCTTTATCTTCTTCGGCCTGATCGGTGCGCTCACCCCTGCCGTGGTGGGCACCGCCTTGGCGTCGAAGTTCGCCGGGGTCACGGCGGTGTGGCTGATCATGGCCTGGCGCATCCGCAAGCGGGCCGTCGCCAACTGAGGCCAATTTTTACAGTTCATGTAAAATGCCGGCCTTTCTCCCCATGATCCGCTCCCCTGAGGACCTGAGATGACCCGAATCGGAACTCCATTGTCGCCAACCGCGACCCGCGTTTTGCTGTGTGGCTGCGGTGAGCTGGGCAAGGAAGTGGTGATTGAACTGCAACGCCTGGGCGTTGAAGTGATTGCCGTGGATCGCTACGCCAACGCGCCGGCCATGCAGGTTGCCCATCGCAGCCATGTGATCAATATGCTCGACGGCGCCGCCCTGCGTGCGGTGATCGAAGCGGAAAAACCGCACTTCATCGTGCCGGAAATCGAAGCCATCGCCACCGCGACCCTGGTGGAGCTGGAGGCCGAAGGCTTCACCGTGATCCCGACCGCCCGCGCCACGTCGCTGACCATGAACCGTGAGGGCATCCGTCGCCTGGCCGCCGAAGAGCTGGACCTGCCGACCTCGCCGTACCACTTCGCCGACACTTTCGAAGACTACAGCAAGGCCGTCCAGGACCTGGGCTTCCCCTGCGTGGTCAAGCCGGTGATGAGCTCGTCGGGCAAGGGCCAGAGCCTGCTGCGCAGCGTCGACGACGTGCAGAGAGCCTGGGACTACGCCCAGGAAGGCGGGCGTGCCGGTAAAGGCCGGGTGATCATCGAAGGCTTTATCGACTTCGACTACGAAATCACCCTGCTGACCGTCCGTCACATCGGCGGCACCACCTTCTGCGCGCCGGTCGGCCACCGTCAGGAGAAGGGCGACTACCAGGAATCCTGGCAGCCGCAAGCCATGAGCCCGGTTGCCCTGGCCGAGTCCGAGCGCGTGGCCAAGGCGGTGACCGAGGCTTTGGGCGGTCGTGGTTTGTTTGGCGTGGAGCTGTTCATCAAAGGCGATCAGGTGTGGTTCAGCGAAGTGTCGCCGCGCCCCCATGACACCGGCCTGGTGACCCTGATTTCCCAGGACCTGTCACAGTTTGCCCTGCATGCGCGCGCCATCCTCGGCCTGCCGATCCCGTTGATCCGTCAGTTCGGGCCTTCGGCTTCGGCGGTGATTTTGGTGGAAGGGCAGTCGACCCAGACCGCATTCGCCAACCTCGGCGCGGCCTTGAGCGAGCCGGACACGGCGTTGCGTCTGTTTGGCAAGCCAGAAGTGAATGGCCAGCGCCGCATGGGCGTGGCGTTGGCGCGGGATGAGTCGATTGAAGCGGCTCGTGCCAAGGCGACCCGTGCTTCCCAAGCGGTTGTGGTAGAGCTCTAAAAGCATCGGGGACAAGCCCCCTCCCACACTCGAATGTAGGAGGGCGCTTGCCCCGATAGCTGTTTATCAGGCAACCCTGTTCAAATCATTATTCCGCGTCTCTTTCAGGCACAGCACCGCAATCAAGCTGAGCAACGCCGCCGCCGACACATACCCACCGACATAACTCAGCCCACCCATCGCCACCAGCTTGGTCGCGAAGAACGGTGCGGCCGAAGCGCCCACGATCCCACCCAGGTTATACGCCGCCGAAGCCCCGGTATAACGCACGCGGGTCGGGAACAATTCCGGCAACAGCGCGCCCATCGGCGCGAAGGTCACGCCCATCAGGAACAGCTCCAGGGCCAAAAACAGTGCCACGGCCCAGGTAGAGCCGTGGGTCAGCAATGGCTCCATGGTGAAGCCCGACAGAATCGCCAGGATCGCGCCGACGATCAGCACCGGCTTGCGCCCGTAGCGATCACTGGCCAAGGCCGCCAACGGTGTGGCCAGGCCCATGAACAGCACTGCAAAGCACAGCAACCCCAGAAACGTCTCGCGGCTGTAGCCCAGGGTCGAAACGCCGTAGCTCAGGGAAAAGGCCGTGGTGATGTAGAACAGCGCGTAGCACACTACCATCGACGCGGCGCCCAGCAGGACCGGCAACCAATGCTGGCTGAACAGCTCCACCAGCGGCACTTTCACCGGGGCTTCCTTCGCCACGGCATTGGCGAACACCGGGGTTTCATGCAGCTTCAGGCGCGCATACAGGCCGACCATCACCAAGGCTGCGCTGAGGATGAACGGGATGCGCCAGCCCCAACTGCGGAACTGCTCGTCATTCAGGCTCATCGCCAGGATCAGGAACAAACCGTTGGCCGCCAGGAATCCGATCGATGGGCCCAGTTGCGGGAACATGCCGAACCAGGCGCGCTTGCCTTTCGGCGCGTTCTCGGTGGCCAGCAACGCTGCACCGCCCCATTCCCCGCCAAGCCCCAGGCCTTGGCCGAAGCGCAGCACACACAACAGGATAGGTGCCCAGGCACCGATGCTGTCATAACCGGGCAGCAAGCCGATCAGCGTGGTGCACACACCCATCAGCAGCAGCGAGGCCACCAGGGTCGATTTGCGGCCGATGCGGTCGCCGAAGTGGCCGAACAGCGCCGAGCCCAGCGGGCGCGCGATAAAGGCGATACCGAAGGTCAGGAACGACGCCAGCATCTGCGCGGTACCGGAAGTCTGCGGAAAGAACACCGGCCCGATCACCAGCGCGGCAGCCGTGGCATAGATATAGAAGTCGTAGAACTCGATGGCGGTGCCGACGATGCTCGCGGTGGCGACACGTGCGGTCGAGTTGGTCGGGGCGGCGGTCGCGGCCTCGTTATAGGTGGTGCTCATGGCGGTATCCCTGACGGTCATTGCGCGTTTGGACGCGGATTATTATTGGGTCGAACACCCTTGGATCAGGGTTGTGCGCGGGGCGGCTCGGGATGGGAGCGAACACCGGTCGGACATGGTAAAGCGGTGCCTGGACGCGCTGAGTGCGGGTAGCACGCGGTCGGGCGGGGGCTTGGGTAAGCCGCAGGGATTATAGGAAGGGGTTTGGAATTACAACAAGTGACTGGCGTGCCGCAAATCAAAATGTGGGCGGGGCTTGCCCCTTCCCACACGGGATTATCAGAAAGCTATGCGGCCACAGGCATGTGGCTGGTATGCCAGATCAGCACCTTGCTGACGCGGTTGTCCTCGGTCTCGAGGATTTCCAGGCGGTAGCGGCCGATCTTCAGGCACACCGCGCAATCCGGAATGGTTTCCAGGGCTTCGGTGACCAGGCCGTTGAGGGTCTTGGGGCCATCGCTGGGCAGGTGCCAGCCCAGGCTCTTGTTCAATTCGCGGATCGACGCGGCGCCGTCGATGATATAGCGGCCATCGGGCTGCGCTTCGATATGCGGGTTGTCCGCACTTTGCTCGTTTTCGAATTCGCCGACGATTTCTTCGAGAATATCTTCCAAGGTGACGATACCCAGGACTTCGCCGTATTCATCCACCACCATGCCCAGGCGGCGCTGCTGCTTGTGGAAGTTCAGCAATTGCAGTTGCAGGGGCGTGCTTTCCGGGACGAAGTAGGGTTCGTAGGAGGCCGCGAGCAAGGCTTCCTTGGTCAGGCTGGCGTCCGGCAGCAGATGCTGGATCAGCCGGGTGTTCAGTACGGCTTCGACCTGGTTGATGTCACTGTGGAACACCGGCAGGCGAGTGCGCGGGGAGGTGCGCAGTTGCTCGATGATTTCTTCGATCGAGTCATCCAGGTTGATACCGTCCACTTCGCTGCGGGGCACCAGGATGTCATTGACGGTGATGTTGTCCAGGGCGTGGATGCCCGGCATGCCTGGGGTACGGCTGTCGTCGGCCTCGGGCTGCGCTTCATCGTCGTGGTCGGGCAGTGGCTCGTCGCTGTTTTTCACCACGCCGGGCTTTCGGGCAAACGGGCGCAACAGCAACAGGCTGATGCCATTGAGCAGCCAGGCAACGGGGTAGAGGATTTTCAACGGCACGCCCAGCAGCGTGTTGCCGAAGCCCAGCACCGCGTGCGGATGCCGGGTTGCCAGGGCGCGGGGCAGGTAGTCGGCCAGGATCAGCAGGACGGCGCAGGAGATCAGCCAGCCGAGCCACGGGCCGTTCTGTGCCCAGGCATAAATCGCCAGCAGGGTGCAGAGGATGACCACGGCCGCACGGCACAGGCTGTTGCACAGGATCAGGCTGTGGCGCGGGAAGCTCAGGCGGGCGGCAGCCTTGTCGCCCTGGCGTGTACCGGGGCGCAGGGCCAGGAGGTGTTGTTGTGCGGCTTCGATGGCGGTAAACAGCGCCGCCCATAACACCAGCAGGGCGATTACCGCGAGCATCGGCCCCAGGGGCAAGTTGTCCATTTTGGCTGCCCGTCAGATATGCAGGATGTATTCGCGAACCAGCTTGCTGCCGAAATAGGCCAGCATCAGCAGGCAGAAACCGGCCAGGGTCCAGCGAATCGCTTTGTGCCCGCGCCAGCCAAGGCGGTTGCGGCCCCACAGCAATACGCTGAACACTACCCAGGCCAGGCACGCCAGCAGGGTCTTGTGCACCAGGTGCTGGGCAAACAGGTTTTCGACGAACAGCCAACCGGAAATCAGCGACAGCGACAGCAGCGTCCAGCCGGCCCACAGGAAACCGAACAGCAGGCTTTCCATGGTTTGCAGCGGCGGGAAGTTCTTGATCAGTCCGGAAGGGTGCTTGTGCTTGAGCTGGTGGTCCTGCAACAGCAGGAGCAAGGCCTGGAACACCGCGATGGTGAACATGCCGTAGGCCAGGATCGACAGCAGGATATGGGCGAGGATGCCTGGCTCTTCATCGATCACCTGCACCGTGCCGGTGGGGGCGAACTGCGCGAGCAGCACCGTCAGCACGCCCAATGGGAAGAGCAGGACCAGCAGGTTCTCGACAGGAATCCGATAACAGGCCATCAGCGTCAGCGCAATCACCGCCGCGGCGATCAGGCTGGCGGCGCTGAAGAAGTCCAGGCCCAGGCCAACCGGCGTCATCAGGTGGGTGAACAGGCTCGCGGCATGGGCCAGCAGGGCGAGGACGCCCAGGCCGACCAGCAGGCGTTTGTCCGCCTTGGCGCCTTGGGCCAGACGAGAGCCCTGATAGAGGGTCGCAGCGGCATACAAGATGGCGGCGGCGAGGCTGGGTAGCAAACTGGGTGACAAGGGGAGCATAAATCCTGATAGACAAGCCCGAAAGGCGCTGAGTTTGGCATACACCTGCGTTCCACGAAAGACTCCAGGGCCAGACAGCGGGTGTGCATGGGCGCAGTCTTCGCTATAATCCGCGACCTGCCCACGCCGCAGGCTCGCCGAACGCTGTGTTTAATAGCGATTTACCACAGCCTGGGCCGCCATTACCTCGGTCTACCAATGCATTTCGATGAATAGGGCCTGAAAGGATCGCGCATGTTTGAAAACCTGACTGACCGTCTCTCGCAGACGCTGCGCCATGTAACCGGCAAGGCCAAGCTGACCGAGGACAATATTAAAGACACCCTGCGCGAAGTGCGCATGGCGTTGCTGGAAGCCGACGTCGCCTTGCCTGTGGTCAAGGACTTCGTCAACTCGGTCAAGGAGCGCGCGGTCGGCACTGAAGTGTCCCGCAGCCTGACCCCGGGCCAGGCCTTTGTGAAGATCGTCCAGGCCGAGCTCGAAAGCCTGATGGGCGCGGCCAACGAAGATTTGAACCTCAGTGCCGTGCCACCGGCCGTGGTGCTGATGGCCGGTCTGCAAGGTGCGGGCAAGACCACCACCGCCGGCAAGCTGGCGCGCTTCCTTAAAGAGCGCAAGAAGAAGTCCGTGATGGTGGTATCGGCCGACGTGTACCGTCCGGCGGCCATCAAGCAGCTGGAAATGCTCGCGGGCGAAGTGGGCGTGACCTTCTTCCCGTCCGACCTGAGCCAGAAGCCGGTCGACATCGCCAACGCTGCTATTAAAGAAGCAAGGCTCAAGTTCATCGACGTGGTCATCGTCGATACCGCCGGTCGCCTGCACATCGATGAAGAGATGATGGGCGAGATCAAGGCGCTGCATGCCGCGATCAACCCGGTCGAGACGCTGTTCGTGGTCGACGCCATGACCGGCCAGGATGCGGCCAACACCGCCAAGGCCTTCGGCGACGCGCTGCCGCTGACCGGCGTGATCCTCACCAAGGTCGACGGCGACGCCCGTGGCGGTGCCGCGCTGTCGGTGCGTGCCATCACCGGCAAGCCGATCAAGTTCATCGGTATGGGCGAGAAGAGCGAAGCGCTCGAGCCGTTCCACCCTGAGCGTATCGCCTCGCGTATCCTCGGCATGGGTGACGTGCTCAGCCTGATCGAGCAGGCCGAAGCGACGCTCGACAAGGACAAAGCCGATAAGCTTGCGAAAAAGTTGAAGAAGGGCAAGGGCTTCGACCTCGAAGACTTCCGTGACCAGCTGCAACAAATGAAGAACATGGGCGGCCTCGGCGGCCTGATGGACAAGCTGCCGAACATCGGCGGCGTGAACCTGGCGCAAATGGGCAATGCCCAGGGCGCGGCAGAGAAGCAATTCAAGCAGATGGAAGCCATCATCAACTCCATGACCCCGGCCGAGCGCCGCGACCCTGAGCTGATCAGCGGTTCGCGCAAGCGTCGGATCGCCATGGGTTCCGGCACCCAGGTGCAGGACATCGGGCGCTTGATCAAGCAGCACAAGCAGATGCAGAAGATGATGAAGAAATTCTCCGCCAAGGGCGGAATGGCCAAGATGATGCGCGGCATGGGCGGTATGTTGCCCGGCGGCGGCATGCCGAAAATGTAAAGTATTCGAGCGGGAGTTCACTCCTGCTCCGACCCACAGGGATGTGGGATCTCCAGCAAACCCGCCGTTGGCGGGGGCTGACCTGCCGTTTTAACCGACGGCTCTCTAGCAGATCTGAATGGCACGCTGATAGGCGCCAGAAAAAGACATTTGCAAAAGTCCGGATATTCCTTAGAATATGCGGCCTTTCGGGCACCTATGCCCGCTGTGCATTTAGATTTGCAGCACCGACTACAGGAACGATGTTCACATGCTAACAATCCGTCTTGCCCTTGGCGGCTCCAAAAAGCGCCCGTTTTACCACTTGACCGTAACTGACAGCCGCAACCCACGTGACGGCTCTCACAAGGAACAAGTAGGTTTCTTCAACCCGATCGCTCGTGGTCAAGAAGTCCGCCTGTCCGTGAACCAAGAGCGCGTAGCCTACTGGCTGAGCGTTGGTGCACAACCGTCTGAGCGTGTTGCCAAGTTGTTGAAGGACTCGGCTAAGGCCGCAGCCTGAGCAATATGAACGCGACGCCAACTGTTGCTGATGATTTGATCGTTATCGGCAAGATTTATTCTGTTCATGGCGTTCGCGGCGAAGTGAAGGTGTATTCCTTTACTGATCCGACTGAAAACCTGTTGCAGTACAAGACCTGGACGCTCAAGCGCGAAGGTAGTGTGAAACAGGTCGAGCTGGTCAGTGGACGCGGGAGCGATAAGTTCCTGGTCGCAAAGCTCAAGGGTCTTGATGATCGTGAAGAAGCTCGTCTTCTGGCCGGTTATGAGATCTGCGTGCCGCGCAACCTGTTCCCTGAATTGACCGACGGCGAGTACTACTGGTACCAGCTGGAAGGTCTGAAGGTTATTGATCAACTCGGGCAATTGTTCGGGAAAATCGATCATCTTCTGGAAACCGGCGCCAATGATGTAATGGTGGTCAAGCCTTGCGCTGGCAGCCTGGATGATCGCGAACGCCTGTTGCCCTATACCGAGCAATGCGTGTTGGCTGTCGACCTGGCGGCGGGCGAGATGAAGGTGGAATGGGACGCGGACTTCTAAGCGTGGCTAATTTGCGCATTGAAGTGATCAGTTTGTTTCCCGAGATGTTTTCCGCCATCAGCGAGTACGGCATCACCAGTCGGGCGGTGAAACAGGGGCTGTTGCAGCTCACCTGTTGGAACCCGCGAGACTACACGACGGATCGACATCACACTGTGGACGATCGCCCATTTGGCGGTGGCCCGGGCATGGTGATGAAGATCAAGCCCCTGGAAGATGCGTTGGTTCAGGCCAAGGCAGCCGCCGGGGAGAAGGCGAAGGTAATTTACCTGTCCCCTCAAGGCCGTCAGCTGAAGCAGGCTGGGGTCCGCGAACTGGCGAATGAGGAAGCACTGATCCTGATTGCCGGTCGCTATGAAGGCATTGACGAGCGGTTTATTGAAGCTCATGTCGATGAAGAGTGGTCGATTGGGGACTATGTCCTGTCTGGCGGCGAGCTGCCGGCGATGGTCCTGATAGATGCGGTTACACGACTGCTGCCTGGAGCTTTAGGGCATGCGGACTCCGCGGAGGAAGATTCCTTCACGGACGGTTTGCTGGATTGCCCGCACTACACCCGACCGGAGGTGTATGCGGATCAGCGTGTTCCCGACGTATTGCTAAGTGGCAATCACGCACACATCCGGCGTTGGCGTTTACAGCAGTCCCTTGGTCGGACCTATGAACGACGCGCCGATCTTCTGGAAAGCCGCTCGCTTTCTGGAGAAGAGAAGAAGCTGCTCGAGGAATACATCCTCGCGCGGGACGATAGTTAACAACGTATCGATGGTAGGTCCATTGACTTACCTTAGGAGCACAGCATGACTAACAAAATCATCCTTGCACTCGAAGCAGAGCAGATGACCAAAGAGATCCCTACCTTTGCCCCGGGCGACACCATTGTCGTTCAGGTGAAAGTGAAGGAAGGCGACCGTTCGCGTCTGCAAGCGTTCGAAGGCGTGGTAATCGCCAAGCGTAACCGTGGTGTGAACAGTGCTTTCACTGTTCGTAAAATCTCCAACGGTGTTGGCGTAGAGCGTACTTTCCAGACCTACAGCCCGCAAATCGACAGCATGGCCGTTAAGCGTCGCGGTGACGTACGTAAAGCCAAGCTGTACTACCTGCGTGACCTGTCCGGTAAAGCAGCTCGCATCAAGGAAAAACTGGCTTAAGTCCAGCTTCCCGATGCAGAAAAAAGCAGCCTACGGGCTGCTTTTTTGTGCCCGCGATTTGAGGTCCGGGATAGGATCTACCTGATTCCGCCACTTTTCTGTTCGAGTCCCTATGCCTGCCATCGACCACCCTTTGATCGACCGTTTCCTCGATGCCCTATGGCTGGAGAAAGGCCTGTCAGATAACACCCGCCAGGCCTACCGCAGCGACCTGGCGCTGTTCAACGGCTGGCTGCAGGAAAAAAACCTGGAACTGATCAATGCCGGTCGCGAGCTGATCCTAGATCACCTGGCCTGGCGCCTGGAGCAGAACTACAAACCCCGTTCCACTGCACGGTTTCTCTCCGGTGTACGTGGCTTTTATCGTTATTTGCTCAGGGAAAAACTGATCGCCCTCGATCCGACCCTGCAAATCGATATGCCGCAACTGGGCAGGCCGTTGCCCAAATCCCTGTCGGAAGCCGACGTCGATGCCTTGCTCGCTGCGCCCGACCTCAGCGAACCCATCGGCCAGCGTGACCGCGCCATGCTGGAAGTGTTGTATGCCTGTGGCCTGCGGGTCACGGAGCTGATCAGCCTGACCCTGGAGCAGGTCAATCTGCGCCAGGGGGTGCTGCGGGTAATGGGCAAGGGCAGCAAGGAACGGCTGGTGCCGATGGGGGAGGAGGCGATTGTGTGGGTCGAGCGTTATATGCGCGATGCCCGCAGCGAGCTGCTGGGCGGGCGGCCCAGCGATGTGCTGTTTCCCAGCCAGCGTGGCGAACAGATGACCCGCCAGACGTTCTGGCATCGCATCAAACACCAGGCCAAGGTCGCGGGGATCGGCAAGAGCCTGTCGCCCCACACCTTGCGCCATGCATTCGCCACCCATTTGCTTAACCACGGTGCGGATTTGCGCGTGGTGCAAATGCTGCTCGGGCACAGCGACTTATCCACCACCCAGATCTACACCCATGTGGCGCGTGCGCGCTTGCAGGATATGCATGCCAAGCACCACCCGCGAGGCTGAAAAGCGCCAATTTATGCCGCCACGGGCTGCCCTGCGGCCCAACTGTGGTAGGCTTTGCCGGTTAGCAAAGGGGACCGCCCGCACCCGTGTTTCCGTATTGGCGCGCCTGCACCCGTCCCTGCATCTGCCTTCAGGAGTTTCCATGCGCTTGACCCAGATTATTGCCGCCGCAGCCATTGCGTTGGTTTCCACCTTTGCCGTCGCCGATGACGCTGCCGAGCAGACCATCCGCAAGAGCCTGGCCAACCTGCAGCTCGATACCCCAATCGAAAGCATCAGCGCCAGCCCGATGGCCGGCCTGTATGAAGTCAAGCTCAAGGGCAGCCGCGTGCTGTACGCCAGTGCGGACGGTCAGTACATCGTCCAGGGCTACCTGTTCCAGCTCAAGGACGGCAAGCCGGTCAACCTGACCGAGAAAGCCGAGCGCCTGGGCGTGTCCAAGCTGATCAACGGCATCCCGGTGGCTGAAACCGTGGTTTACCCGGCCATCGGCGAGACCAAGACCCATATCACCGTGTTTACCGACACCACGTGCCCGTACTGCCATAAGTTGCATGCCGAAGTGCCTGCGCTGAACAAGCTGGGTGTGGAAGTCCGCTACGTAGCGTTCCCGCGCCAGGGCCTGGGTTCGCCGGGCGACGAGCAGTTGCAGGCCGTATGGTGCTCGGCCGACAAGAAAGCGGCCATGGACAAGATGGTCGATGGCAAGGAAATCAAGGCCGCCAAGTGCGCCAACCCGGTGTCGAAGCAATTTGCCCTGGGCCAGTCCATCGGCGTCAACGGTACACCGGCCATCGTTTTGGCTGACGGCCAGGTGATTCCGGGCTACCAGCCGGCACCACAAGTTGCCAAACTGGCGCTGGGTGCCAAATAAACCAGCATCGTCGAACCTTTGGCGATCATGGCCTGTGGATAAGTCGACGGGTCATTAATTGAAAGCCGCAGTTGTGCGGCTGTTTTCCACGGCCGACCTAGCGTCGGCCGTTTCATGGGGAGTTCTTCAGTGAAACCGGTCAAAGTAGGCATCTGTGGGTTAGGGACCGTCGGTGGCGGCACCTTCAACGTACTTCAGCGTAATGCTGAAGAAATTTCCCGCCGTGCAGGGCGCGGGATTGAAGTGGCGCAAATTGCCACGCGTTCGCCAAAGCCTCAGTTCCAAACGACCGGTATTGCGATTACCAACGATGTCTTCGCCGTGGCCACCAACCCTGAAATCGATATCGTCATCGAGCTGGTGGGCGGTTACACCGTGGCCCGCGAGCTGGTGCTCAAGGCTATCGAAAACGGCAAGCACGTGGTCACCGCCAACAAAGCGCTGATCGCCGTACACGGCAACGAGATCTTCGCCAAGGCCCGCGAGAAAGGCGTGATCGTGGCGTTCGAAGCCGCGGTTGCCGGCGGTATCCCGGTGATCAAGGCGATCCGTGAAGGCCTGTCCGCCAACCGCATCAACTGGGTGGCTGGCATCATCAACGGCACCGGTAACTTCATCCTCACCGAAATGCGCGAGAAGGGCCGTACCTTCGAAGACGTACTGGCCGAAGCCCAGGCCCTGGGGTATGCCGAAGCCGACCCGACATTCGACGTGGAAGGCATCGACGCGGCGCACAAGCTGACCATCCTGGCATCCATCGCCTTTGGTATCCCGCTGCAGTTCGACAAGGCCTACACCGAAGGCATCACCAAGCTGACCACTGCCGACGTGAACTACGCCGAAGCCCTGGGCTACCGCATCAAGCACCTCGGTGTCGCGCGCAGCACCCCGGCGGGTATCGAGTTGCGTGTGCACCCGACGCTGATCCCGGCCGATCGCCTGATCGCTAACGTCAATGGCGTGATGAACGCCGTGATGGTCAACGGTGACGCTGCCGGTTCCACCCTGTTCTACGGCGCCGGTGCCGGCATGGAGCCGACCGCTTCGTCGGTGATCGCCGACCTGGTGGACGTGGTTCGCGCCATGACCAGCGACCCGGAAAACCGCGTGCCGCACCTGGCCTTCCAGCCGGATTCGCTGTCGGCCCACCCGATCCTGCCGATCGAGGCCTGCGAAAGCGCCTACTACCTGCGCATCCAGGCCAAGGATCACCCGGGCGTGTTGGCCCAGGTGGCCAGCATCCTGTCGGAGCGCGGTATCAACATCGAGTCGATCATGCAGAAGGAAGTCGAGGAACAGAACGGCCAGGTGCCGATGATCCTGCTGACCCACCGGGTGCTCGAGCAGCACATCAACGATGCCATCACCGCGCTGGAAGCCTTGCAAGGCGTCGTGGGCCCGGTGGTGCGGATTCGCGTCGAACACCTGAACTAACCGATCTGTTCCAGAGGCCCCGTGTGTGCGGCGGCCTCTGTTCGAGAATGTTTTAGAGGAGCCAGTCATGCGTTACATCAGCACCCGCGGCCAGGCACCGGCCCTGAATTTCGAAGACGTCTTGCTGGCAGGCCTTGCCACCGACGGCGGCCTGTACGTGCCGGAAAACCTGCCACGCTTTACCCAGGAAGAAATCGCTTCGTGGGCCGGCCTGCCGTACCACGAGCTGGCGTTCCGGGTGATGCGCCCATTCGTCACCGGCAGCATCCCCGATGCGGATTTCAAAAAGATTCTGGAAGAGACCTACGGCGTGTTTTCCCACAGCGCCATCGCGCCTCTGCGCCAGCTCAACGGCAACGAATGGGTGCTCGAGCTGTTCCATGGCCCGACCCTGGCGTTCAAGGACTTCGCCCTGCAACTGCTGGGTCGCCTGCTGGACTACGTGCTGGAGAAGCGCGGCGAGCGCGTGGTGATCATCGGCGCCACCTCCGGTGATACCGGTTCGGCCGCCATCGAAGGCTGCAAGCACTGCGAAAACGTCGACATCTTCATCCTGCACCCGCACAAGCGTGTGTCGGAAGTGCAGCGCCGCCAGATGACCACCATCTTCGGCGAGAACATCCATAACATCGCCATCGAAGGCAACTTCGACGACTGCCAGGAAATGGTCAAGAACAGCTTCGCCGACCAGGGCTTCCTCAAAGGCACACGCCTGGTGGCGGTGAACTCGATCAACTGGGCGCGGATCATGGCCCAGATCGTCTACTACTTCCACGCCTCGCTGCAGTTGGGTGGCCCGGCGCGCTCGGTGTCGTTCTCGGTGCCGACCGGCAATTTCGGCGACATCTTCGCCGGCTACCTGGCCCGTAACATGGGCCTGCCGATCAACCAGTTGATCGTCGCCACCAACCGTAACGACATCCTGCACCGCTTCATGAGCGGCAACCAATACGTCAAGGAAACCCTGCACGCCACCTTGTCGCCGTCCATGGATATCATGGTGTCGTCGAACTTCGAACGCCTGCTGTTCGACATGCACGGTCGCAACGGCGCAGCCATCGCCGGCTTGATGGACACCTTCAAGAGCGGCGGCGGTTTCAGCGTTGATGAAGAGCGCTGGACCGAAACCCGCAAGCTGTTCGACTCCCTGGCCGTGGACGACGCGCAGACCTGCGAAACCATCGCCGAGGTCTACGCCCAGACCGGCGAGTTGCTCGACCCGCACACCGCCATTGGGGTGAAGGCCGCCCGCGAATGCCGTCGCAGCCTGGATATCCCGATGGTGATCCTCGGCACCGCCCATCCAGTGAAATTCCCGGAAGCGGTGGAGAAGGCGGGTGTCGGCAAGGCGCTGGAACTGCCGGTGCATCTGACCGACCTGTTCGAGCGTGAAGAACGTTGCACGGTGCTGCCGAATGACTTGAAGGCGATGCAGGCGTTTGTCAGCCAGCATGGCAATCGTGGCAAGCCTTTGTAAGGCAGGTCACGAAGACAAAAACGCCGCTTTCCCTTCCTTGGGGCAGCGGCGTTTTTTGTTTCTGGCAGGCCCGATAGCGTGCCGGTTACAAGAGCAACTTAATCGCTACTCCAGTAATCGAAGCAATCGTTGCGACCACGGCCATTGCTACGCCCATGGGGTACCAGAAAGTTTCACAGTTTATTTTCAGGGATTCCGATCTGAGCTTGTCTTGCTCAGCCTGCATGCGTGATATTTCTGCGTAGATGCGCCTTACATCGGCATGCATTCTCTCCATCGTCGCCATTCGCTCATCGTTTTCCACCATCGCATTCCTCCTTCGCAATAAGGGCCTTTGGCATACGCTTTCCCCACGTGGCACTGTGATCAGCGCTCATCGAGTATAGGATTCACCGATGGCCTGCGCGGCAGGGGAAGCCCAGAACAGCCGCCCATTGCGTAAGCATTTATGTGCCGCCGTTTTTTGCCTGTCATGTTGCAAGCGCATGCTGGAAACGTCATCCCCCGACAACCCCGCATAAACGAAAAAGCGAACTTTCCTACGTCACAACCAGTCACTTAGGATAGATGCAGCTCCCGTTTACAAGAATGTTTGCGAACTATTGAGTGGTGATCGAGATGGAAAGTATCAGCCTATTGCTCGAAGAAGCACTGAGCCCTTATCAGGTGACGTTGACCACCGCAGGTGTGCAGGAAGAGTGCCTGGTAACCGTGAAGAACCCAGCCGGTGCGATCGTGGTCGAGCGTGAAGTCGACCGGGCGCAATTGCTCGATAAGCGCGTATTGGTGGATGTGGTGGATTGCCTTTTGCGCGACCTCAAGATCGCTGAAGGACGCCTGGAACCCTCGGTCATCGCGGCCTTGCGCAACGCCGCGCAGACCCGCGGCGCTGCCGTTGCATGAAGAATTGTTTATAGATGGAAACTTCCCACGTCATGGCCGGTCAGATTTTGTAACAGCAAGAGCAAACATTGTGCTCCGGTGTTTGTGCCTTGCTGTACTGGTCTTTGTAGGCCACGTTTAACCCCGAAGTGTCTCCCCACTCTTCGGGGTTTCTTTTTGCCTGGGATTTGTCACGGCGCTGGCGAGTCCTGGAAAAAGCTCGGGTTGTCTCGCAGGTAGTGTTCACGCATGGCAGGGTCCAGCCAGGCGGCATAGGACTGCTGTACGTGTTCCAGCGGGAGGCTGAGCAGAACCTGGTTGATCCGTTCCATGGCCTCGCGCCCCTCAGGTGTATCCGAGCAGCCGATATGCGTGCGCTGGTAAGGCGCTGTGCCCTTGATGGGGTAGAAACTCAGGTCTTCGGCCGCGATCCCCTGTTGCATCGCGTGGTAGCGGATTTCCGGCCAATAGCCCAGCACTGCCTCCAGCCGGCCCAGGCGCTGCATCTGCAGCAAGCTGCCAAGGGCATCGTTGCCGTAGTGCAGTGCCAGTTTGTGTGTGTCGGCCTGTTTCAGTCGCTCATCGATAACGGCGCCGTAGCTGCGTTCCGCGATCGCGCCGACCCTTGCCTCATGGGCGTCGAAGAAGGCCTGCAGGTCGAACTGGCCGTCTACGATAAACGCCGCCAGGGCGCCCTGCTGGCTGCGTCGGATCGTGACGCCATTACTGGCGACCACAAACGCCTGCCTGGAAAATACGATGTACCTGGCCCGCTCGGCCGTCCACAGCAAGGATGGATCGCAGGTGAGCGTGGGCTCGCGCAGCATCTGCATGCCGCGCGCGCGATTGACGTGCATTACCTGGTGGCGATATTCCGGCAAGTGCTCGATCAGTATCGGCAGCAACTGGTCCAGGGCGCCCTGGCCTTTGCCTGGCCCTTCGAAGATGGTCAGCGGCGGCAAGTCGCGCAGCAACCAGATCAACGTGCCCTCGGCACTCGCCGGCACGGGCCAGCCGCCGGCCAGCATGACGGCCAGGGACAGCGCACTGAACCAGTGCCTGCAACCGTGGGACATCAGATGGCGCCTTGCTCACGCAGGCGGACAATGGCGGCGGCGTCGTATCCCAACTCGCCCAGCACCACGCCGTTGTGTTCACCCAGCTGCGGCCCCACCCATTCGCAACTGCCCGGTGTGTCCGACAGCTTGGGCACGATGCCCGGCATCTTGAAGTCCTTGCCGCCGGGAAGCCGGGCCTCGAGGAACATCTCGCGCGCGAGGAATTGCGGGTCGCCCAGCATGTCTTCGGCACTGTAGATCCGGCTGGCGGGTACCTCGGCCTTGTTGAGTTGCTCCACCACCTGCTCCAGCGGCAGCGAGTTCACCCAGCGATCAATCACGCCATAGAGTTCATCGCGACGGCTGTCGCGCCCGTCATTGCTGGCCAATTGTGGATCGTTCGCCAGGTCGTCACGGCCGATGGCGCTCATGAAACGTTTGAAGATGGCATCACCGTTGGCACCGATCTGTACGTGCTTGCCGTCCGCGCTGGTGTGGATCGACGATGGCGTGATGCCGGGCATGATGTTGCCGGTACGTTCGCGAATAAACCCGAATACGTCGAACTCGGGGATCATGCTTTCCATCATGGCGAAGATGGCTTCATACAGCGCTACATCCACCACCTGGCCCACACCGCCGTTGACCTCGCGATGACGCAGCGCCATCAAGGCACCGATGACCGCCCACAGCGCGGCGATGGAGTCGCCAATGGAGATTCCCGTGCGCACCGGCGGGCGATCTTCGAAACCGGTGATATAGCGCAGCCCGCCCATGGACTCGCCCACTGCGCCAAATCCGGGCTGGTCTTTCATCGGTCCGGTCTGGCCAAAACCCGAGAGGCGCACCATCACCAGTTTCGGGTTCAGCCCATGCAGGGTTTCCCAGCTCAGGCCAAGCTTCTCCAACACGCCGGGGCGGAAGTTTTCGATCAGGATGTCGGCGTCTGCCAGCAGTTGCTTGAGAATCGCCAGCCCGTCCGGGTGCTTGAGGTTCAACGTCAGGGACTTTTTGTTGCGCGCCTGCACAAACCACCACAACGAGGTGCCTTCGTACAGCTTGCGCCATTTACGCAGCGGATCGCCGCCGTCCGGGGACTCGACCTTGACCACCTCGGCACCGAATTCAGCACAAATGCGTGAGGCGAAGGGGCCGGCGATCAGGGTGCCGAGTTCGATGACTTTCAGGCCGGCAAGCGGTTTGGCATTAAACGACATGGGGATCCTTGTCTGCGCGGAACGGTGGTGTGAAGCCTTTTAACATAGGCGAGCAGCCCAGGGATAAGGATGATGCAGTGCAGGATTCGTTGAATGACCTCGCCATCGGTTAGACTGGCCGCCTTTCCCTGTCTCTAGAAGCCCGTTCATGGCCCAGCCGTCCACGACCTACAAATTCGAACTCAACCTCACCGACCTCGACCGTTCGGTGTACGAGAGCGTCAAGCAGACTATCGCTCGCCACCCCTCGGAAACTGAAGAACGCATGACCGTGCGCCTGCTGGCCTACGCCCTTTTTTACAACGAACAGTTGGCGTTCGGTCGTGGCCTGTCAGATGTAGACGAGCCAGCCCTGTGGGAAAAAAGCCTGGATGATCGGGTTTTGCATTGGATCGAAGTCGGCCAGCCGGATGCCGACCGCCTGACCTGGTGCTCGCGTCGCACTGAGCGTACCAGCCTGCTGGCATACGGCAGCTTGCGCGTTTGGGAAGGCAAAGTGGTGCCGGTGGCGAACACCCTGAAGAATGTCCACATCGCAGCAGTGCCCCAGGAGATTCTGGAGGTCCTGGCCAAGGACATGCCCCGCGTGATCAAGTGGGACTTGATGATCAGTGAAGGCACGATCTTCGTCACCGACGACCGTGGCCAGCACGAAGTGCAACTGCAATGGCTGGTCGGCGAACGCGGTTGAAAATGTGGGAGGGGGCTTGCCCCCTCCCACATTTGATCTGTGTTCCCTTCAGAGTTGTCGTTTAACCGTTGTATTCAAGAGAAGCTCCCGTCACCCATGCGTATCGATCCCCGCCCGTTGCCCGCCGTCCTGCCCTTCCTGGGGGAATTGCCACCGCTGTTGACCCGTCTCTACGCCGCACGTGGCGTGCAGTCCGAGGCCGAGCTGGACAAGAGCCTGGCGCGGTTGATTCCCTATCAGCAGCTCAAGGGCATCGACGCGGCGGTGGACTTGCTGGTGACGGCATTGGAGCAACGCCAGCGCATCCTCATCGTCGGTGACTTCGACGCCGATGGTGCCACCGCCAGCACCGTAGGCACCCTGGGCCTGCGTTTGCTCGGTGCGGCCCATGTCGATTACCTGGTGCCCAACCGCTTCGAATACGGCTATGGCCTGACCCCGGAAATCGTCGCGGTGGCCCTGCAGCGCGAGCCGCAGTTGCTGATCACCGTGGACAATGGCATTTCCAGTGTCGAAGGCGTGGCGGCGGCGAAAGCGGCGGGGTTGCAGGTATTGGTGACCGATCACCACTTGCCCGGGGATGAGCTGCCGGCGGCGGATGCCATCGTCAACCCGAACCAGCCGGGCTGTGAGTTCCCGAGCAAGGCCCTGGCCGGCGTGGGCGTGATCTTCTACGTGCTGATGGCCCTGCGCGCGCGTTTGCGCAGTTTGGGCTGGTATGAAAACAAGCCTCAACCCAACATCGGCGAGCTGCTCGACCTGGTCGCCCTGGGCAGCGTCGCCGACGTGGTACCCCTGGACGCCAATAACCGCATACTCGTACATCAGGGCCTGGAGCGTATTCGTGCCGGTCGCGCACGGCCGGGGATCAAGGCGATCCTCGAAGTGGCCAAGCGGGATGCAGCGCGCATCACCTCCACCGACCTCGGCTTTATCCTCGGGCCACGCTTGAACGCCGCCGGGCGCCTGGACGATATGAGCCTGGGCATCGAATGCCTGCTCACCACGGATTTCGCCGCGGCACGGGAAATGGCTGCGCAACTGGATGGCATGAACCAGGACCGCAAATCCATCGAACAAGGCATGCAGCGCGAGGCCCTGGCTCAGCTCAAGGACTTGCCGGTGGACTCAATGCCCTACGGCTTGTGCCTGTTTGATCCGGACTGGCACCAAGGTGTGATCGGCATTCTTGCGTCGCGCATGAAGGAGCGGTACTTCCGCCCCACCATTGCCTTCGCCGATGCCGGCGATGGCCTGCTCAAGGGCTCAGGGCGCTCTGTGCAAGGCTTTCACATCCGCGATGCCCTGGCGGTGGTTGCGAGCCAGCATCCCAACCTGATCAGCAAATATGGCGGCCACGCCATGGCGGCGGGGTTGACCTTGCCCGAGGAAAATTTCCCACTGTTTGCCGAGGCCTTTGACGCCGAAGTGCGTCGGCAGCTGCGCGAAGAAGACCTCACCGGGCGCCTGCTGTCCGACGGAACCCTGGCGGTGGAAGAGTTTCACCTGGAACTGGCGCGCGCATTGCGGCATGCCGGGCCGTGGGGCCAGCACTTTCCCGAGCCGTTGTTCCATGGCGTGTTCCAGCTGGTCGAGCAGCGGGTGGTGGGGGAGCGGCACCTGAAAGTGGTGCTCAAGAGCGAATGCGGGTCGGTGAAGCTCGATGGCATTGCCTTCGGCGTCGACCGGGAAGTCTGGCCGAACCCGACCGTACGTTGGGTGGAATTGGCCTACAAGCTGGATGTGAACGAGTTTCGTGGCAATGAAACTGTGCAACTGATGATTGCCCACATCGAACCGCGCTAGATCTTACCCACGCCGCAAAAAACTGTGGGAGGGGGCTTGCTCCCGATAGCGTTGGGTCAGTCACAGCATTGTTGACTGATGCTCAGCTATCGGGGGCAAGCCCCCTCCCACAGTTTGATTTGTGTAAGGCTCGGGTTTATTCGGTTTTGGCCTGGTGCTTCACGATGATATCCACCAACCGCTTGGCCAGTGCCGGATAGTTCTCATCGAAGTGATGCCCGCCCGGCAGTTTCACCGCCTCGCCCACGGCGGTCTTGTCGGTGCAGCCACTCTCGTCGACTTCTTCGGCACCGTAGATGCACACCACCTTGTCAGCCGGCAGCTTGGCCATTTCCGGGCCGGTCGCGGCTTCTTTGCCGGCGTTGCCCAGCCAACCTTCCACTTCGATTTCAAAGCTGCCGGTGCGGGCGAAGGCCAGCAGGATGATGACGTCCACACGCTGCTGTTCGTTTTCCGGCAGGCGGTTGTAGATCGCCGGCAGGACGTCCGCGCCGAAGGAGTAACCGGTCAGCACGAAGCGCTTGGTGCCCCATTTCTGCCGGTAGTGCTGCATCAGCTCGGTGAGGTCCTTGGCGCTTTGTTCCGGGGTCTTGTGCTGCCAGTAGTAGCGCAGGGTGTCGATGCCGACCACCGGGTAGCCTATCTTGGCCATTTCGCCGGCCACGTCGCGATCGAGGTCACGCCAGCCGCCATCACCGGAAAGGAACAGCGTCACGGTGTCCTTGGCCTGGCCAGCCGGCACTTCCACCACGGGAATCGCCAGGCCGCCGTTGTCCGAACCCACCAGTTGCTTGCGCAGTTCGTTGTTCAGCACTTGCGGATAGTGAATGTCGTAGTCGCTGATGCTGGTGGTGGCGCGCGGGGTGTCACGTACGAAACTGGCGCTTTCATCGTCAGGGTTGTCGTTCCAGGCCACCAGCCAATTACCGTGTGCTGCGGTTTTCGGCAGTGGGTCCTTGCACCCTTCCTGCACCAACGCGAAGCCGACGGAGATGGCGTTGGCCTTGTCGTCGCTCTGAGTGGCCAGCCAGCGCCAGGCGAGGGCGGCGCCAGGGCCGATGCCGCTGACCAGGGTCGCGGGGCCCTTGAGCTGGCCCAGGGCGCTTTGCAGCGCTTGTTCCTGCAGCTTGCAGTCATCCTTTGGCAGGATCACCTGGACGATCTGCGCCTTGCCGCCCTGGCTCAGGGTAATCAACTGGCTATCCGTCAGCGTTTCGTCAGCCATCACCGCCACTGCGACGCGGGCTTTCGGGGTGCCGGCCGGGGTCACGCGGGTCATCACCGAGCCGTCGGCCTGGGGCAGTTGCTCCAGGGTCGGCTGTGGGGCAGGGCGGTTCCAGAACCAAAAGCCGCCACCCAGGACCAGGGCGAGCAGCACTACAAAGGCCAATACATACCGCCAGGAGCGTCGAATCATCAGCGTTTCACCAATCCAGTCAAGCCGCCCGCGATCAGGGCGGCGGTATCGGCCAGTGCCACCAGCGGGTCAAGTCCCGCGGGCACAGCCATGTAACGGGGTTCCCAGTCAGGCTGGAACTTGTCTTTGAAGCGGCGCAAGCCTTGGAAGTTATACAGTTGCTCGCCGCGACGGAACACCATCGAGCCCAGGCGCTGGGTCAGTGGTGCGCCGCGTCGCGGTTGCAGGCCCGACAACGGCACCATGCCGAGGCTGAAGCGGGCGTAGCCGTGATTCTTATAGTGTTGAATCAGGCCGACCATCATGAATTCCATGGTCAGCTTGGGCGCATCCGGGTGGGCGCGCATCAGGTCGAGGCTGGCCAGGTCATGGTTGTAGGTCTCGAGCAGGTTGGCGAAGGCCACCGGGCGGCCTTCGAAGCGAATGATCGCGATACGAAAGTGCTTGAGGTAGTCGTCGCTGAAGCGTCCGAGGGAAAAGCCTTTTTCCCGCACATTCTTACCGGTAAGCCAGGCGTCCGAGATGACTTTTAATTCATCCATCGGTGCCGTGCCGGGTTCAAAGATCTCCAGGGACAGGCCATCCCGGGTGCCACGGTTCCAGGTGTAGCGCAGGTCCTTCATCTCTTTGCCCTTGGCTTCCAGGTCAAAGCGTTTCAGGTCGACGCGGGCTTCCTCGCCCAGCTTGATCGCGGTGAGGCCGATGTCCATGTAATAGGGCAGGTTCTCGGCGCGTACCTGATAGAACACCGGGCGCGCATGATGGATGTCGCACAGGTCGCGGAACTGCCAGATCATTTCGGCACGGGGCTGGGTCGGACCGATCGGGTCATACAAGGCCACCAGGCTGCGGCCGCGACGGGCATACATCAGGAACGCTTCGTCATTCGGGTGGAACAGCAATGCTTTGTCGCCGGTCAGCGCCAGGCCGCCGTCGGGTTGCGACGACGCCATCAGGATCTTGCTGGCGCGTTCCAGTTCATCGGGTGTCGGCAGGTGGATCACCGGGCGTGCGGTGCGCAGCAGCCAGGTCAGCGAGACGATGACCAGCAGCACGGCGGCACCCAGCAGCGAACGCAGGCCGCGCGGGGCGTTGGCATCAAGGGTGAACTGCCACCACAGTTGATGGCTGTACGGTACATCTTGATACGCGAACAGCAGCAGCCAGATAGAAGCCCCCAGCACACAGACGCTGGCTACCAGGTATAGCGGTGAAAAAGGCAGCTCGGTCAGGCGGCTGGCGCGATAGAACGAGCGGCGGAAGATCGCCAGCAGTATCGCCGTCATGGTCATCAGGCTGGCTTCTTCCCAATCGAACCCCTTGAGCAGCGAGAGCAGGGCGCCCACCAGCAGCAGCACCATGGTCAGCATCCACGCAGCCGACAGGCGACGACGCAGGCCCTGGGCCAGCAACAGGCACAGCACGCCGATCAGGCTGGCACCGAAGTGCGAGGCGTCAATCAGGCGGTGGGGGATCAGGAAGCCGATGTTTTCCAGGCGTGAGTCGATTTCTGGCGTGGCGCCGGAAAACAGCAGGACCACGCCGGACAAAAAAACCAGTACGGCCAGCACCGGCGCCGCCAAACCCGAGGCTACCCGCAGGCTTTGCTGAGTCTGGAACAGGCGCTGGGCCTCGTTGACCAGCAGGAACACACAGGCGATCAGCAGCGGCAGGACCACGTAGATCATGCGGTACAGCAGCAGGGCGGCGGCCAAGGGCGCGGCGCCGAGCTTGTCGGCGAATGCGGCGAGCAGTATGGCTTCGAATACGCCTACGCCCCCTGGCACATGGCTGAGCACACCCGCGGCCAGCGCCAGCAGGTACACCAGCAGGAACGGGCCGAAAGGCGGTGCTTCCGGCAGCAGCAGATAAAGGACGGTAGCGGCGGCGGCCACGTCCAGTGCGGTGATGATCAGTTGAAGGAATGTCAGGCGGCGACCGGGCAGACGCAGGGTCCGACGCCCGGCTTTTACCAGCAGGTTGTCCGGGTAGGGCTGTTCCGGCAGGCGGCGGCGGTAGATGCCGATGCACAACATGGCCGACAGCAACAGCACTGCGCCGGCAACGCCGCCGAGCACCGTTTGTGGCAAATGCAGGTAGGTCGACGCTGCTGGCAAGTTGCTCAGCGTGGCCAATGCAGCCAGCGGGGGCAGGGCGCAGCCCAGTGCCAGGCTGGCGAACACGGTCATGTGGGCGACTTCCGAAGCCCCGATGCCATGGCGTGCATATAAACGGTAGCGTACCGAGCCGCCCGAGAGCATCGACAGGCCAATGGCATTGCCGATCGCAAAGGCAGTAAAGCCGCCAAGGGCCAAGGTCTTGGCCGGCAGGCTCACCCCGGCATAACGTGCGCCGGAAAACTCATAGCCCAACAGAATGACGAACCCCGCGACGGCGGCGGCGAACGCACCGAGCAATGCAGGTTTGGGCACTTCCAGGATCGAGTCGTGGAGGGCGTAGAGGTCCAGCTCCAATAGCAGGTGCCGACAGGCGATCAGGGCGATTGCGAACAGCAACAAGGTCACGGCCAGCCCGATGGGTTGCCGGTATTTGCTCAACAGATCCAGCCAGCGCAAGCGGGTGGGGGCGATAGGTTGTTCTGCTGTGACGGTGTCTTGTGGTTCAGACGAGTTGGCGCGCATCAATCACCTCGTGGATTGTGCGCGACAGGATGGAGGTATCCAGCCAAGTTACCAATCCCTATGGACAAAATAATTACAAATATTAACGCGGATCACCGGGTGCGGCGACTGCGGCCATTGGTCGTAGAGGCGTAAGCATAGCGTGCAATGAGATGGACTCAACAAACCGCGTACGGTTTCATGAAAGATGCCATACCATTGTTTCAGAAGAACTTTTTCATCGGATACAAAAAAGGCCACTCTTTCGAGTAGCCTTTTTTGATGTTTGGTTGCGGGAGCCGGATTTGAACCGACGACCTTCGGGTTATGAGCCCGACGAGCTACCAGACTGCTCCATCCCGCGTCTGTGGGCGGCATTCTACAGCCAGATGGCGAGGTGTCAACCGTTAATGAGCCGATGGGTCAAATAAGTGTGAAATAGCTGACATGCAACCTAAGTTCGCGATTGAAAACGCTTTTTGTAGTGAGCGGGCTTGCCCCGCGCCGGGCTGCGGAGCAGTCCGTGGTGAAGTGCACACTATCTTGTGTGGGGCTGCTTCACAGCTCAGCGCGGGGCAAGCCCGCTCGCTAAAACAAAAAAGGCCACTCTTTCGAGTAGCCTTTTTTGATGTTTGGTTGCGGGAGCCGGATTTGAACCGACGACCTTCGGG